>NZ_BAFU01000060.1 GCF_000308495.1 Nocardia brevicatena NBRC 12119
ATCTCGGCGGCGGGCGCCGCGGCCTGGCCGAGCACGGCGGTCGCGTCCTCGGCGAGCCCCGCCATCTGTTCCGTCGTGCCGGACAGAATGTCCTGCGTATCCGGCATCTCGGACCCGGCCGGACCGGGTAGCCCCCCGATCGGAAGACCGGTCGCCGCGGGTGTTTCCTCGGCGATCTTGCGGGACAGCAGGAACTCCGGCGGCTCGATCGGCGGCAGGTCCTCGGGAAGCTGCGGCAGCGCGAGATCCTGAATCGCCGCCGCCGGATCGGGTACCGCGGCCTGGGCGGTGACCGTTTGCTCTCCCGCCGGCCATACCGTGCTCTGGCCCGTCGGGGAGTCGGCGATCCGTTCGATTCGGGGTTCTATGACCCCGGAGGTGGCGGTGGAATCCAGCGGTCTCACAGGGCACCGCCGATTCCGCCGGCGATATCGGCGGCCGCCGCGCCGAGCGCACCGACATTGCCCAGGTCGGTGGCGTCGTAGCCGGCGGCGGAGCTGAACGCCGCCTGGGACAGATGCTGATATTTGGCCGCCAGGTCGTCGATATCGCGGGCCTGCAACACTTGCGCCGCGGCGAACATGGCCAGATAGTCGGCACCGATCAGGCCGAATACCGGCGTCAGGGCGGCGACATTGGCCACCGCGTCGAAATTGCCCGCCCCCGCGATATCACCGGCGATCCCGGCATTGGTGGCGCCGAACGCGCGCAGCGCCTCGGTCTCTACCGAGAGATCACTCATCGAGCTCCCCCCAACGGTCGTCGTGAACAATGTGTATCCGCACGCAGGAGCGGTTGCCGTTGTGCCACACCGTATGCCCCTGTCGCACCGTTATGGATGCGACCCGAATATAGCCCACCGGGCAGGGTGTTCACGACCGATCACCCACCCCCATAACTAGAACGTGTTGCAATTTAGAACAGGTTCTATATTCTCGTCGTCATGAAGGTCGCAGTGACCGGCGCAGCCGGCTACCTGGGTACGAATCTGCTCCCGCTGCTCGTCGAGCGCGGCCACGAGGTGGTGGCGATCGATCGCGTGACACCGCGGCAGTCCACGGAATCGAACGTGACCTGGGTATCCGCCGATGTCCTCGATCCCGCGTCCATGCACTCGGCCCTCGACGGCGCGGAAATCGTCTATCACCTGGTCGCCGTGATCACCCTGGCCGAACAGAACGACCTGGCCTGGCGGGTCAACACCGAAGGCGTCCGGATGGTCGCCGAGGCCGCCCGCACGGTGGGCGCGCGGCGCCTCGTCCACGCCAGTTCCATCCATGCCTTCGACCAGTACAACTGCGGCGGGCGGATCGACGAACGGTCCGTCCACTCGACCGACCCCACCCTGCCGATCTACGACCGGTCCAAATGGGCCGGCGAGATGGAACTGCGCACGGTGATCGATCTGGGCCTGGACGCGGTGATCTGCAATCCCACCGGCGTTATCGGCCCCCGCGACACCGGCACCCCGATGTCGCGGATCAACCGCTATCTCCGCGACGCCGCCCGGGGCCGGATTCCCGCCATGATCGACGGCGGCTTCGACCTCGTCGATGTGCGCGATGTCGCCCGGGGGCTCATCCTGGCCGGCGAGCACGGCCGCGCCGGCGAGAACTACCTGCTCGGCGGCGAGATGATCTCGATGCCGGAACTCTGTCGCCGCACCGCCGCACACGGCGGGAAAAAGGGGCCGTGGTTCTCCGTCTCGCCGCGCCTGGTCTCCGGCCTCATCCCGGTACTCGAGCCGATCGGCAAACGCCTCGGCACCGATGTGGTCTCGCGGGCCGCGCTCGGCGCCTTGGTCTCGGCTCCGCTGGTCGACCACGGCAAGGCCACCCGGGAACTCGGCTACCGGCCGCGCCCGATCGACGAGACACTGCGGGACCTGGTTGCCTTCTTCGCCGAATCGCCGACACCGCAGAGTGATATCGCGGCGGTGGGTTGACAGCCTCTAGAACGCGTGTTCGACTGGTCGAGTGCGGTGGCAAAGCCAGACCCTGGACGCCGACGACGGTGCTTTGCCCGGCCTCGACCGGGCGATATTCACCCGAACTGTACAGACACCGGAATTCGCCGGTATCACATTCCACGAAGTGCTGTGCAAAAGCGCGCTGAACAAAATTCCGGAGAAGTCCGATCTTCCGTTCCGGTGGACGGTCAACCCGATGCGCGGCTGTTCGCATGCCTGCCGCTACTGCTTCGCCCGCGGGACGCACGAATACCTGGATCTGGACGCCGGAACGGATTTCGACAGTCAGATCATAGTGAAGACCAATATCGCCGCGGTCCTGCGCCGCGAACTCACCCGGCGGTCCTGGCACCGGGAACCGGTGGCGCTCGGCACCAATACCGACCCCTACCAGCGAGCCGAGGGCCGGTATCGGCTGATGCCCGGAATCATCCGGGCACTCACCGATTCCGGAACCCCGTTCTCGATTCTCACCAAGGGCACACTGCTGCAGCGGGATCTGTCGCTGCTCACCCTGGCCGCGCGGGAAGTTCCGGTGCACATCGGCATTTCGCTGGCCATGCTCGATGCGGAACTGCACCGCGGCCTCGAGCCCGGCGCGCCCTCACCCCGGACCCGGCTGGACCTGGTGCGCGCCTTGACCGACGCCGGCTTCGCGGTGAACGTGATGGTGGCGCCGGTGATTCCCTATCTCACCGACGGCCGCGACCAACTCGACGAACTGTTCCGCGAGATCGCCGCGGCCGGCGCGGTGTCGGCGGTCGCCCTGCCGATGCATCTGCGGGGCAGCACCCGCGACCGGTTCCTGGGCTGGCTGGCCGAAAACCATCCGGCGCTGCTGCGCCGCTACCGGCAGCTCTACCGCACCGGCGGCTCGGTCGCCCCGGAGTACGCGGCCTGGCTGCGGAAACGGGTCGATCCGCTGCTGGCCGAGCACGGCCTGCGCCGGGAGAAACCGGACGCGGAGCCGGCGGAGCCCGTACCGCCGCCACGAGCCGAACCACAGCTGGCCCTGTTCCCCTGATCCCGCCCCCGGACAGACTCCCCGGACCACCGCTGCCCCGCCGAACCGGCCATCGAACCACCCGGTCATCCGACACGCGCAGGCATGTGAGCGGCGACTCATATGTCGACACGCGCATACCCGTCACGCCACCCGGCCGGCAGAGTACTTTGGCCACTGGCAGCGCTCTTCGACGAGGAAGTGAAGCACGCGTATGGTTTCGCACCACAACGATATCGGCCACGCCGACGACACCACTGCCGCCGCTGTCCGAAACGATGGCGGCGCGGCGGTTCTGGACCGCGTGGTCATCCGCTTCGCGGGCGATTCGGGTGACGGTATGCAGCTCACCGGTGATCGCTTCACCCATGAGGCGGCGGCCTTCGGCAACGATCTGGCCACCCAACCCAACTTCCCGGCCGAGATCCGGGCCCCGCAGGGCACGCTGCCCGGGGTGTCCTCGTTCCAGATCCAGATCGCCGACCACGATATCCTCACCGCCGGCGACCAGCCCGATGTGCTGGTGGCGATGAACCCGGCGGCGCTGAAGGCCAACCTCGACGACCTGCCGCACGGCGGCACGATCATCGCCAACACCGACGAGTTCACCGGCCGCAACCTCACCAAGGTGGGCTATTCCTCCGATCCGCTCGCCGACGAGAGCCTCGCCGATTTCGTCGTCCACAAGGTGCCGATGACCTCGCTGACGCTCGCCGCCACCGAAGCCACCGGGGTCGGGAAGAAGTCGGGTCAGCGCGCCAAGAACATGTTCGCGCTCGGGTTGCTGTCGTGGATGTACGGGCGTCCGATCGGCGGCACCGAACGGTTCCTGCGGGAGAAGTTCGCCTCCACCCCGGAAGTCGCCGAGGCCAATGTGCTCGCCTTCCGCGCGGGCTGGAACTACGGCGAGACCACCGAGAGCTTCGCCACCACCTACGCGATCGCCCCGGCCGTACTGCCGCCGGGCACCTACCGGCAGATCACCGGCAACACCGCGCTCGCCTACGGGCTGATCACCGCGAGCTCGCTGTCCGGGCTGCCGTTGTTCCTCGGCACCTATCCGATCACCCCGGCCTCCGACATCCTGCACGAGCTGAGCAAACACAAGAATTTCGGCGTCACCACCTTCCAGGCCGAGGACGAGATCGCCGGGATCGGCGCCGCCCTGGGCGCCGCGCTCGGCGGCGCGCTGGGCGTCACCAGCACATCCGGGCCGGGCCTGGCGCTCAAGAGCGAGACCATCGGGCTGGCGGTGATGACCGAGCTCCCGCTGGTGATCATCGATGTACAGCGCGGTGGACCATCCACCGGCCTGCCGACCAAGACCGAACAGGCGGACCTGTTGCAGGCGCTGTACGGACGCAACGGCGAGAGCCCGGTGGCGGTGCTCGCCCCGCGCTCGCCCGCCGACTGTTTCGCGACCGCGGTGGAGGCCGCGCGGATCGCGCTCACCTATCGCACACCGGTGCTGCTGCTGTCCGACGGTGCCATCGCCAACGGGTCGGAACCCTGGGCGATCCCCCGGGTCGAGGACCTGGAACCGATCGGCCCCGGATTCGAACCGCCCGCCGCCGAGGACGACGACGTCCCGTTCCGGCCCTACGCCCGCGATCCGGAAACCCTGGCCCGCCCGCTGGCCGTTCCGGGCACCAAGGGCCGCGCGCATCGGATCGGCGGGCTGGAGAAGGCCGACGGCAGCGGCGATATCTCCTACGATCCGGCCAACCACGATCTGATGGTGCGTTTGCGCCAGGCCAAGGTCGACTCGATCGCGGTGCCCGCCGCCGAGGTCGACGACCCGGACGGCACCGCCGAGGTACTGCTGGTCGGCTGGGGCAGTTCCTACGGCCCGATCGGCGAGGCCTGCCGCCGGGTGCGCAGGCGCGGGATACCGGTCGCGCAGCTGCATCTGCGGCATCTGAATCCGCTTCCGCCGAACCTCGGCGATGTGCTGCGGCGCTACCGCACCGTGGTCGCGCCGGAGATGAACGGCGGACAGCTGGCCATGCTGCTGCGGGCGAAATACCTGGTCGACGTCCGTCCGTGGACGAAGGTCGCGGGTACGGCGTTCTCCGCGCAGGAGCTCGTCGGCGTGATCGACGCGGCGCTGGACGGTTCGATCGCCGATCTGGAACAGGACAAGGCCTTCGCCGCCAGGGCGCGGGCGACCTATCGCACGGACGGGGGCTCCCGATGACGATTATCGAAACCTCGCTGCTCGGGACCGAGCTGGGCATCACACCCGTATCCGGAACGTCGGGCGTACCGGCCGCGGACGGGCCGCAAAAGGCCAAGGACTTCACCTCCGACCAGGAGGTGCGCTGGTGCCCCGGCTGCGGCGACTACGTCATCCTGGCCACGGTGCGCGGTTTCCTCGCCGAGCTGGGGCTGCGCCGGGAGAATCTCATGTTCGTGTCCGGGATCGGCTGCTCCAGCCGTTTCCCGTACTACCTGGACGCCTACGGCATCCATTCGATCCACGGCCGCGCCCCGGCCATCGCCACCGGGCTCGCGGTGACCCGCCCGGACCTGTCGGTATGGGTCGTCACCGGTGACGGCGACGCGCTGTCCATCGGCGGCAACCATCTCATCCACGCCCTGCGCCGCAATGTGAACATGACGATCCTGCTGTTCAACAACCGGATCTACGGGCTCACCAAGGGCCAGTACTCGCCCACCTCGGAATCGGGCAAGATCACCAAATCGACGCCCATGGGCTCGGTGGACCACCCGTTCAATACCCTGTCGGTGGCGCTGGGCGCCGAGGCGACCTTCGCCGCCCGCGCCCTGGACTCCGACCGCAAGGGCCTCACCGAGGTGCTGCGCGCGGCCGCCGAGCACCGTGGCACCTCCTTCGTGGAGATCCTGCAGGACTGTCCGATCTTCAACGACGGCTCCTTCGATGTGCTGCGACGCGGCGACAGCGAGTCCCGACTGATCCGACTGCGGCACGGCGAACCGCTGCGGTTCGGCGCGGACGGGGAGTTCGCCGTGGTCCGCAAGGGTTTCGGCCTGGCCGTCGCCCGTACCGACGAGGTGGCCGCGGACGAGATCATCGTGCACGACGCGCACTCCGATGACCCGGAGTACGCCTACGCCCTGTCCCGGCTCTCCGACCAGGATCTCGAGCACGTGGTCACGGGTATCTTCCGCGCGGTGAACCGCCCGGCCTACGACGACGGCGTCCGCGCTCAGCTCACGACCGCGCGCGAGGCCAGACCCGTTGCCGAGGGGTCCCTGCAGAAGTTGCTCACCGGTTCGGAGACCTGGACCGTCACCGGTTGACGACCGCCGCGACATCGGCGGACGGCCGGGACCGGGTCGCTGGTTGCGCACCGACCCGGCTCAGAACAGCCCGGCGACCTCCTCGTCGGTCAGCACAACCGGAGAGACGTAATCCCGGTCCCGGGCCAGGGCAACGGCCCGGTACAGCGGTCGCTCGGCGAGTCCGGCGTCCCGGGCTTCGGCACGTAGTTGGCGTGCCAGCATCTCGGCGACCGGGAGAGCGGCGGCGAGCGGGCTCGCGACCAGGGCGTCGGCCAGTCTGCGCAGGCCGAGTAGGTGCAGCTCCCGTCCGCTGCCCGCGTCGGTGTACATGGCCAGCGGAAGGATCTGACTGTCGGGTCCGGCGGTGATCCGCAGCGCGACCCGGCTCAGCCTGGCCGGGTAGACCAGCACCTCCACCCCGGTGGCCTCGGCGACCGGGATCACCCGTTCCCGCAGCAGGGTCCGGGCGTGGACGGTGGTCCCGGACAGCCAGATACGCCGCCGCCGCAGAGCCAGGGCATAGACCACCGTCGGTGCCCCGACCACCACACCGATCAGGACCCCGAGCCCCCACCCCGCCACGAGGGTCACGAGCAGCGCGGCGCCGATACCCATGCCCAGGCCGGCCAGCGCCAGCCGACGCAGCGTCGGGGCGTACAACTCGGGCGCGACCAGGTCCAGTCCGATCGGTTGTTCCGGTTCGGGCCCGATGGCGGATTCTGTCACGGCGGTGCATTCGGTGCGGGGAACGGATTCCCCGGGACCGTACTATTCGTCGCCCGCCAGCGCCGCGACAATCGTGCCGACCGTGCTGTCGATCGGGATCTGCCGCTGCTGCCCGGTGCGCATATCCTTGAGACCGATGGTGTGTTCGGCCAGGTCCCGGTCGCCGAGGACCAGCGTGAACCGCGCGCCCGATCGGTCGGCCGCCTTCATCGCGCCCTTCACCCCGCGCCCGCCGTAGGCCAGGTCCACCCGGATACCCGCCGCCCGCAACTGCGCGGCCAGCACCACCAGCCGCTGTTTGGCGGTATCGCCGAGCGGCACCCCGAACACCTCGCACCGCGCCGGATCGCCCGCCGTCACGCCCTCGGCGGCCAATGCCAGGACGGTGCGATCCACCCCGAGCCCGAAACCGATACCGGACAGCGCCTGGCCGCCCAGTTCGGCCATCAGCCCGTCGTAGCGTCCGCCGCCGCCGATACCGGACTGGGCGCCGAGCCCGTCGTGCACGAATTCGAACGTGGTCTTGGTGTAGTAGTCCAGGCCGCGCACCATCCGCGGGTTCACCGCATACGGCACGCCCAGCGCGTCGAGGTGGGCCAGCACCTGTTCGAAGTGGGCCTTGGCGGAATCGGACAGGTGGTCGATCATGAGCGGCGCGTCGGCCGTCATCTCCCGCACCGCGGGCCGTTTGTCGTCGAGTACCCGCAGCGGATTGATCCGCGCCCGCCGGCGGGTCTCCTCGTCGAGCGGCAGTCCGAACAGGAATTCCTGCAGCCGTTCCCGGTACTGCGGACGGCAGGTCTCGTCACCGAGCGAGGCGACCTCCAGCCGGAAACCGGTGAGGCCGAGGCCGCGGAATCCGGCGTCGGCGACCGCGATGACCTCGGCGTCCAACGCCGGGTCGTCGACGCCGATGGCCTCTACACCGACCTGCTGCAGTTGGCGGTAGCGCCCGGCCTGGGGACGTTCGTAGCGGAAGAACGGACCGGCGTAGCAGAGTTTCACCGGCAGCTGCCCGCGGTCGAGTCCGTGTTCGATCACCGCGCGCATCACCCCGGCCGTCCCCTCCGGGCGGAGGGTGACGCTGCGGTCGCTGCGGTCGGAGAAGGTGAACATCTCCTTGCTCACCACGTCGGTGGATTCGCCGACACCGCGGGCGAACAGCTCGGTGTCTTCGAAGATCGGCAGTTCGATATGCCCGTACCCGGCGAGTCGGGCGGCGCGGATCAGGCCGTCGCGGACCGCGACGAACTCGGCCGAGCCCGGCGGCACGTAGTCAGGGACGCCTTTCGGGGCGGAGAAGCTGCTGGTCTTGGTCACGATCACCCAGTTTCCCCCACCGCGCCCGGTCAAGTCCAACCGGTTACCGTGGACCGTGGCCACGCCGGGCACGGACCGGTCCGGCGGAACTGTGGGGCGCTTCCGAGCGGAGATGGCACACTCAAGGGCACGTCCCGTAGGTCACGGTAGAGACGCCGAGGAGACCCAGGGGACACGCTTTAGCCGATATATCAGACCAGGAGCGTCCGACCGGACCCGATATCCGGTCGCCGCACGGGAGGAACGTGGTAGTGCCGAGCAACGAACAGCGCCGAGCGGCGGCGAAACGCAAGCTGGAGCGTCAGCTGGCCAATCGGGCCGCACGGGAACGCAAGCGCAAGCAACTCACCGTCGCCGGATCGGCTCTCGGCGTCATCGTGGTGGCGGCCGCGATAGCGGGTGTGTACTTCATGACCCGCGGCGACGACAGCGTCGACACGGCGGCCGCGCCCACCACTCCGGAGGCATCGCTGTCGAACACCCCGGTGGCGGCACCGCCGCCACCCCCGGTGGCCAAGCCCGCGACGGTGAACTGCGTCTACCGTCCCACCGGCCCCGCGGCCAAACCGGTGAACCCGCCGCGTGCCGAGGGGATCCAGACCGCCGACGGGAACGCCACACTCAGTATGAGCGTCGAGACGAACCAGGGGCCGCTCGGTCTGACGCTGAACAACGCGCAGGCGCCGTGCACGGTGAACAGTTTCGCCGGCCTGGCGAGTCAGGGCTATTTCAACGGCACCGACTGCCACCGACTCACCGAGGGCGAAGGACTGCAGGTGCTGCAGTGCGGCGATCCGACCGGGAGTGGCACCGGCGGCCCGGGCTACGAATTCGACAACGAGTACCCCACCGACCAGTACGCGCCCGGCGACCCGGCACTGCAACAGCCGATCAGCTACCAGCGCGGCGTGCTCGCGATGGCCAACGCGGGCCCGGGCACCAACGGCAGCCAGTTCTTCATCGTCTACGGCGACTCGATGCTGCCGCCGAACTACACGATCTTCGGCACCGTGGACGAAACCGGCCTGCAAACCCTGGACAAGATCGCCGCGCTCGGCCAGGACGAGTCCAACGGCCCCGGTGACGGCAAGCCCAGGCAGCCGGTGACCCTCCAGACGGTGCGCATCGACTGACACCGCCGGTGGCGGACGTGCCGACCGGTCCGTCCGCCACCGTCCATCCGGTAAGGCGGCCCTTACACCATAGAAGGTTCGACAACCGCGCTCGCGTGCCGGAATTGTACGATTTATGCTGATAAGGCAGCATAACGGCCGGTTACGGCCGGGCGTGTCGGGTAATCTCGGAACACAGAGTGCGCGTGGCGAAATCACCTTCTTCGGGTCGTCGCCGGCAGCGTGCGGGTCGCGACGAGGCACCACATCATCCATAGTGATCACCGCAGCATCGGGGAGCAGACATGTCCGAGGAAATCGACGACGTCGGCCGGGAAACCGCGGCCATGTTGAGGACAATGTTGCAGATCGCGACCCTGGTTGCCCTCAAGGCCCGGGAACGCGGTCAACGTGAGGCCGAGGCACGCGTCAAACTCACCGAGGCCCGTCTCAAGGAGGCACGAGAGCTGCAGATCCGCGAGGCCCGCGACGCCAAGGCCAAGGATCCGCGCAACCAGGAACTGACACAGATGCTTTCGAGGCCGCTGCCGGAGAATGCCACCCGGATCGCCCCGCATCGGGACGGCGGGGCCTACCGCGGTGTGTCGCTGGAGAAGGACCGATTCTCCATCTCCCAGACCACCCAGTCCTTCGCCGAGGCGTCCGGGGCGGCGTCCGCACAACCCGCCATCGGCTACGACTCCGTGGAACGGCGCGCGGCTCTCGCCGCGCACCTGTCGAAGATCGGCGTCGCACCCGAGCTCGCGGCGGCGCGGATGCTCGTCGAGGTCGGTCAGGCGAAACCGCCGTCCGAGGCGGTGCGCACCCGCCCCGAGTACGCGCCCGCCGTACAGCGCGCCCGGGAACAGGAGCTGGGGCGCGGCCTGGAACGCACTCGCTGACCAGCGGTCCGTGAACAGCCCGGGCGCACATCGGGGACGTGCGCCCCGGGCTGTTCGTCGTTTCCGGGCTCACATCACGGCCGAGGCCGGGCATCCGGTCCGACCGCGACTCAACCGCGCAGCGGCAGTTCGCTGTCCTCCGGATTGCTGAACATTCCGTCGGGCGGCGCCGTCAACGGCAGCGGACCCAGCATGTCCTTGTGGCCGTTGCGGACACTGCAATACTTGAACGGCCCACGCGGATCCAGCAGAACCTTCATATGCGGATCGGCATGGTCGAGCAGCCAGACACTCATCCCGGTGGCGCCGTCCTGGCGCAGATGCTCCCAGGCCCGCCACAGGGCGTCCAACCGAACGATGGCCTCGGTGTGCTTCCACCATTGCGGGCACCACACGGTATCGCTGAGATCGCTGACCTGCCTGCGGTAGACGACGCTCAGATAGTTCTCGACGAACTCCACCACACCGCTGTAGATCGTCGTTTTCTGCGCTTGCGGCGCTTGCGTTTCGGTCACAGTGGACGCTCCTCGATCGGTCCCTCGGGCTTGATTTCCGGCGCCGGTGTCGATTTGGCCAGCGACGGCGAGCCGATCACATCGGTGATCAACGTCTTCCGTTGCGGATCGTGCTGTTCTATGGACTTCTTCACATCATCGCGGTACGCGCCCTCCCACCAGGGCACCGTGCGCACGAGCACCGGGGGCGCCCCGGACGAGAAGACGATGGCCCGGCCGCGCGGCAGCGTGGCCAGCGCCTGCACGGTGAAGGTCTTCGAGGACCCCAGCGACCGCGAATAGCTCTTACCGCCCTTGGACTCGGATACCGAAGCCGAGATCGACGAGTGCTCGCCGATGGCCTCGGAGCGTTCTCGCAGGAAATTGGTGTCGTCCACACCGCTGCCGAGCACCTTGATATTGGCGGCCGACCACAACGCGTTCATCCCGTCGTCGCCCCAGCAGCGCGCCCCCTGTGCCCATGACTGCAGCACCGTCATGACCACGATGCCCCGCGAGCCGAAGTGGCTGTACTGCTTGGGCAGATCCTTCCAGCGGACCACGTTCGCGGCCTCGTCGAGCACGGCCAACAACGGAATGGGCAGCCTGCCGCCCGCAGAATACGAGGCCTTGCGCATGGCCACATCGATCACGGCCTCGGTGAGCGCGCTCACCAGCGGCGACGCCGAACCACGGCCCTCGAGGGAGAGACTGTAGAGCGTGCCGTTGCGTTCGATGAAGTCCAGTTCGTCGAACTGCCGCCGGTTCTCGCCGGGGGTGATCCACGGGTGCACATTCCGCAGTTTCAGACACCGGCACATCTTCTTGGCCGTGCCGAAGATACCACTTCGGGTGCGTGGGTCGGCGTTGTACTGCGAGGACAAACCGGATGCGGTGTAGTCGTGTCCGGCATTGCGCAGCAACTGAATCGGCTCGATGTTCTGCGGATCGGTCACCCACTCCCATACCTGGGTGATATCTCGGTCGCCGATAGCGGCGGCGAGGAAGAGGCCGGCCAAAAGGTCCTCGGCCTCCGGGTCGAAGAAGGCGTCGGTCTTACTGTCCGAACCGTCGTCACCGTCGGCGAAATGCCCGGCCAGCCGCGCCGCCCGCATCTCACAGCCCTCACGGCGCACGTCCACCCAGGCCAGTGGATTCCAATACCAGGTGGGCTCCTCACCGGCGACGCCCTGCGGGTCGAAGACGAAGGTGGGGCTGCCCTTCGATTCCCGCACATCCCGGGTCGCGTCCACCACATCGCGTTTGTTCGAGGTGGCCAGCACCGGGCCGATCGCGGTGAGGATGGCCGGTATGACCCGGGAGGTGGACTTGCCCTGACGCGGACCCCAGATGTCCAGGTGCAGATCCTCATAGGAGCCGTAGAGCATCGCACCATCGGCGACGCTGACACCGATCGGCACACCCGGGGCGTCGTCGTAGCCGAGCTTCACCCCCAGTTGGTTCGCCTTCTCCCGCGCCCCGGCCTCCGTGAGCGAGGCGATGGCGCCACCGTTGCCCATCACATCGGCCTTCTCGTCGACGGAGAGCCGCCCCTTGCCCTGCTGCGCCTTGATTCGCCGCCGCACCAGCACACCCACCACCCCGCCGATAATGATCAGCAGCAGGATCGCGGTCGCCCCGGCCGGCCAATGGACGGTGCCGCGGAGCAGTCCGACCAGGATGGCGATCGGATTGATCGGCATGTCCTGCGGCCGGACCGACAGCAGATTGCCCAGTTGCAGTGACACCCAGAGGACGGCGAGCACCGTACCGCCGATCGCGAGCAGGACAAGGGTGCCGTCGGGCCCGGGGACGGCCGGGTCCGTCACCGGTTTCTTCTTCGCCATACCTGCCTCCTGAACAATCCGTACGCAAAAGCCCTGTCAGCGGAAGCCGTCGAGCCGCCAGCCCCCGGGAGTGCGCACCACGGTGGCGATAACGGTGGCCGGTGGGAGCGCTTCCGCACGCCCGTCCGGATAGACGACGGTCTGCTCGATACCGATCTTGAACTGCGCGACATTCGGATCGGCGGCGGTGGGCGGCCGCTCCCCCGAGGCGAAGGTGAACGCGTCGACCCGCGCACCCGCGGCGGCCCATTCACCCCAGCGCAGTGTGGTGCGCGGCGTCTCGGCGCGGGTGGAACCGTCCAGGACGCGGAGCAGGCTGGGGCCCAGCCATTTTCGGGCCCGCCCCAGCGACGCGCCCTGCTCCTCGGTGACCGGACGCCACGTGAAGATCTCCCGCAGCGCCGCCACGGCGACACCGTCGGGCGCGGCCGGGTCGGGGGCGGGAATGGCCTCGAGCCTGCGCGCCGTCGACGTCTCCGGCCCCGCCTCCGAACCCGTGGTGTCGTCGACGGCGCCACACGCACTCAGTATTGCGATACCCGATACCAGCGCAACCACCAGCCCCGCATTCGCCGACACCCGATACTTCCAGGCTAACCGCCCGGATCGACGAAACGGTGCCGATTTTCGCGTGTTCACAGCACCCTCCTCGCGCGCGCGTCGCCGGGAACCTCGGTCTCCCCCACCCCACCCGCGGAATGCGCGTCGGCCTCCGGCGCAGCGTGGATCATTCGCCCGTTTCCGGCGTAGATACCGACATGCGCGGGACCGCGCTGCCCGAAATCGCTGAACACCAGATCGCCGGGCCGGATATCGCCGAGCGACACCTCGGTGCCCACCTCCCACTGCTGTTCGGCTGTCCGGGGCAGCGAGACCGCGCCGGACGAGGCGGCGAACACCGCGGCCGAGGTCAGGCCCGGAGCGTCGAGCCCACCTCCGCTGGGTCCCTGCGCGCCGCCACCACCCCAGACATAGGGGGTGCCAAGCCAGTCCTGCGCGGCCCGCACGACCTGTTCGCCCGGCTCCCCCTCCTCCGGAACGAAGCGGCCCTGCGCACCCGGCGCCCGATACTGTGGCTCCATGGCCAGGATATTGGCCACGTAAGGCTGGGTTTCCGAATAGTGCGCGGCCACCTGGTTCGGCATACCGCCGGAAGCGAGTACCGCGCCCTCACCGGCGTTGTAGGCGGCCAATGTCAGGGCCACCACATCGCCCTGGACCCGGCCCTCGGCGATCCACCCCGACACCTTTCTTGCAATGGCACACATATAGCGCCCCTGACCGATGATGGCGTCCCCGTCGTCCCATACGCTCGCGACACCGTTGCCGTCGGCGTCGATCACATACGGCTGCCCGTCGTCGGGGTTGGCACCGGCAGCCGTACCCGGCAGGAACTGCGCCAGCCCCTGCGCGCCCGCGGGCGAGGTGGCACCGCGCCGGAAGCCGGATTCCTGCCGGCCCTGAGCGGCCAGCAGCGACGGCGTGATCGCGGGACACAGCGACCCGGCGCGCCGGTACCACAATTCGAGTTCCGGTGGCACCTTGCCGTCGGCAAGCGCCCCGCCCGGTGTTCCGAATCCGCGGACACAGCGCGGATCGGTCGAATGCGCCCGCGCCCCACCGATATCCGGGGTGGGCGCACCGTCCAGCCAGGGCATCGGGTCGATCTGCCGGCCGCCGGTGAACCGCCCGCCCGGCACGACCTCGAAATGCAGATGAGGGCCGCTGGATTCGCCCGCCGAGCCCACCGCCCCGATATGTTGGCCCGTCCGCACCACATCACCGACCCGCACCAACACCCCGCTGTCCCACATATGGCCGTACACGGCCGAGAACGACCGGCCGTTGCCGGGGTCCACGGAGTCGATGACGATCCAGTTCCCGAAGCCCGAGGCGGGACCGGCGGCCACGACGACACCGTCGGCGACCGAGAAGATCGGCGTGCCGTCGTCGGCGGCCAGGTCGATACCCTTGTGCCCGCCACCACGGGAGCCGAAAACGTCGGAGACGCTGTAGGTTCCCTCCGCCATCGGCCGGACCCGGCCCAGCCGCTCGGCGCCCGCGGCCAGTGACGGCGTATCGGTCACGGTGGGCTTCGGGGCACGAGACCCGGATACGTCCGGACCGTCGGGAAGACCCCCGGCCGCACGGGGATCGCCCGGCGGATAGCCGCCCAGCGGCGGCAGCAGCTCCCCCTCCGGGCCGAGCACCGACCCGCCCTCACACGGATCGTCCACCGAGGGCAGTACGATCACCAGAACCACAGTCATCAGACCGAGGACCACGCCCAGCGCCGTCCACAGCATCGAGCGGGCGTTCACGGCTCCCCCGCGAAGCTCACGTGCGACGCCGCGTTTCGTTGAGGGTGTCGGCCAGTGCGCGGTTCATCTCCGCGGCCGCGGCGAGCTGTTGCTGCAACATCGCGACCTTGCGCCGCAAGGCGGCCGCGTCCATCCGTTCCAGCCCCGGCCCCTCGGCGGCCCGCACCCAGTTGCGGACCGAATTGGTGTGCACACCGATCTGTTCGGCGACCACCCGACACGCTTCCGATTCGCTGCGCAATTTTCCGGTGAGCGCGACAACCTGCTCCACCGCGGCAGCACGGACCTCCGGCGATACTCTCCGATACGACCGGTGCGGCATCATAACGCTCTCCCACCTGTCGTATCTCTCCCGTCCGAAACCACCGCGCTGCGACCCGGATACGCGGTGAACTCCTCGAACCGCTGGTTGGTGTCGTGAATCCCGCTTTCTCGCTCCGCCACCGTGAACTCCATGTGGAACGGAATACCGGGGCGGCGGTCCTCACCGATCTTCAACAGGAACTTGCCGGTACCCGGCGGTGAGGGCCGCTGTTGTCCGGGCTTGAGTGCCTCACCGGTGAGCGCTTGCGGGGCCGACCATCCGGTCACCATCTCCTCCTCGGCGGATGTGAACGGAACCGTGCTGTCCAGGCGCTTGATCTCCTCGGCCGGCAGCGCGCCGAAGATCTTGGCGCGCGCCCGTTCGAGGAAGCCGAGCGCCTTGGCGATCGCCGCTTCCGATCCCAATGCTTGCAGGTCCTTGATGGTGTGGCTGATCATGATCAGCGCCGTGGCGATACCGCGCTGCAGTCGGGTCAGCTCGTCCACCCGGTCGACCATGAAATCGCCCAGGCCGAGTACCTGCCACAACTCGTCCATAACCACCTGGAAGTACCGCTGCGGCGCCAGCCCGGCGTCGGTGAGGGTATGCGCCGCCTCGACGGCGGCGAAACCGTCGGCCCAGCAGGCCAGCATGACCGCGGCCTTGAGCTTCTTGTCGCCCTGCGGGATATGGGAGACGTCGATACAGACCGCGACCGCCTCGGTGTCGATGGGCACCGAGGTCTGTCCGTTGAACACCGCACCGAACGGCCCCTGGGTGAGTGCGCGCAGCGACCGTCGCAGCCCCCTTATCGCGTCCTGGTAATCGATCGGATCGTCGGCGCCCGCGTCGAGCATCAACTGCTCACCGCCGCCGACGATCACCTCCAACAGGTTCTCCATGATGGGCGGCTGATCCGGGGTGTAGCCACTGCCGGGCCGGTATAGGATGCGCAGCGCGGTGGAGATGAGCGTCTCCTCGTAGTCGCGCACGCGTTCGCCGCGCACCAGTTCCACCAGACCCGCTATGAGTGTCACCTGACGGGCCCGCAGATCCTGCAGAACCTGCAGTTGCAGATCGGGCCGGTGATCCAGGCGCGGCACGATGGTTCCGAGGACGCCCGCCGCGAGCGGGTTGAGTTTGCCGTGGCCGTATCCGAGGTCGATAACCTGCCCGCCGACCAGCTCCACCAGCTTGCGGTAATCGGGTTTGACATCGGCGAGGATCAGCGGGGTGATGCTCTGCGCGATACCGCCGAGCACGATCCGGCGCACCAGCGACGATTTACCGAAACCGTTGAGTCCCAGGACGAACAGGCTGGGCGCGGTGATGAAACTTCCGCGCATGAACCAGTTCATCGGATCGAAGCACACCGGCGCGCCGGTGTGCAGATGGGAACCGAGGGGGGTGCCGATCAGGGGGGCGCCCGCGCCCACCGACCACGGCCACAGCCCCGCCACCTGCGCGGTGGTGGCCCGGTATTCGACCGTCCGGCCGATCACGTTCATCCGGCCGCCACCGGGACCCACATAGCCGCGCGGGGTCAATTGAGCGACCTGGCGGTCGAATCCGTCCTCGATGGCCTGTTCGGCCCGGGCCGCGTAATTGCGGCGCCGGATATCGTCGGTGCGAACACGGAAGGTGGCCCAGGCCGCCCGCAGCCCGGAGCCCTCCCGGCTGATCGCCTCGTAGCGAGCCCGGGTGGCGTCGTCGAGCAGCGGGGGACCGGACTGGCGGCGTTTGTCCGCGCGGGCCTTCGCCCGCCGCGCCGCCCGATCGAATTCGCCGGTGCCCATGGCCCGGTCGGCGGCCTTGTCGATCTTGACGGGCCGAACGTGCGTACGGGCCCGGCTTCCACCGGCGCGGGACGGTTCCGCGCCGGTGCGCGACGTCACCGCCCGCCCGCCCCGATGGTCGGCACGTGAGCGTTCGACGGCCTCGCGCCGAGATCGCCCGGTCGGCGTCTGGTCTCGTTCCCGTACGGGTGGCTCGTGCTCACGTACCATTACCCACTCACCCCGCCAGTGCTTTCGGAATTGTCGCGTGTTCGGGCAGGATCACCCCGCAGCCGAGCGATGCCGCGAAGGCAGCCGCCTGGTAGCGGTAGCAGCGCCGGATCTTCAGCCGGGCCTGGGTGGACAGATCCCGCGTGATGGCCTCGATTCGAGGCAGGTCGCCGCGCAGCGGCTCGGTGATGGTGACCAGCGCCCCGAAGCGGGTGACCCCGTGTCCGCGGGCCTGTTCCTCCCGCGCCTGCTGGGTGGCGCCGACACGCAGGGTCGCCGAGGCGGAGACCACACCGCGCTCGCTCTGCTGGGCCACCAACGCGTTCTTGAAGTCGTCGTCGACGATTTCGGCGGCATCGGCGGCCGAATGCGGCCGGTACACGATGGCGATCCGTTTACGCGGCACCTCGGGATTGGGTGCCAGCAGCCGCTGTAGCACCCGCTCGTCGACGGCACCCTCCGGGGCGGTGTCCATCTCCCAGGTGACCGACCGCCCGCCGTCGTGCACCAGGTGGTCCCATTTCTCGTCACAGGACACCGGCCCGGCGTCGGCCCAGTCCAGACCGTGCCCCTCCGGTTCGCCCGCGGCGACCTCGAGATCCGCTTGGGAGGCGGGATCGTAGCTGCGCCGGATGAAGGCGATCACCTCGTCGGCCGACATGGGCTGGGCACGCACCCCGGCCTCGGCGAGCGCGGCGCAGATACCGGGCAGCCGGCGGCCGATCTCGACCGCTTCCTCGGCGGGGTTCTTCCGTCGTTCCGCGGTGGTGGCCTTGAAGGTGATGGCCACCCGGGGCAGCAACTGCACCCGCTCCTGCGGCAGTTCGGTGGCGAGTTCGTACATCACCTGCTGCGCCAGGTCCGGCGCCTCCGGGCGGGTGATCGTGGAAACCTCGGTGAGCAGCCGGTTACCCGTCTCGGGCACGGTATCGATAACCGGGACCACCGCCACGATATCGCTGGTCTGGCCCAGCGACGCCAGGAACGTGCCCCATGCCGATACCCACCGGTCGATCACCGGCTGGTCCACCGCCTCGTGTCCCTGCGGCCAGGCCCGCAACACCACGGTGTACTGCGCGAACTGCGGTAGATGGATCATCCCGAAGCTGTAACCGCCCGCGTCGATACCCTCGTAGAGCCTCGACGGGGCGAGCAGTCCCGGCAACCGGGTGAATCCCCCGGGGATACGGGAGAACCGGCCGCCCCGGTACACGTGCTCACCGCGACTGCGTGAGCGCATCCAGTTGAACATCATCAATCCCGTCTCGTAGCCGGAGCGGCCCCCCGTCCGCCACACCAGTGGAACCATGATCACCACGCCGACCCCACCCACGACGAAGCCCCATTGGAAGCCGCCGAACATCGCGGTAACCAGGGCGGTGATCACCACGACGAAGCCGAGCACCGTCTCTTCCCACCGCAGGCCGAACAGACCGGCGCTGCGCGGCTTCTGCCACAGCCCGTAGGAACGGCGCTCGTAGGTGTCGGGCATCGTCATCGCGGAATGGTGCTCCTGCCGAGATCAGGGGAACGGTTGGTCCAGCGGTCGCCCGCGACATCGCCCATGGCCGCGTCGGCCCGGGTCATACCGGATGTCGCGGCACGCGCCGCGCCTATTCTGTTCGCCACGCGGGACGCCCCGGATGGGACCCCGCCCGAACCCGACGGAGTGGCCGCCTGGTTTGCGGGTGACGCGCCGCCGCCTCCGCCGCCGCGGGGCGGGGTGGGGCGGGGGGCGCCGCC
>NZ_BAFU01000059.1 GCF_000308495.1 Nocardia brevicatena NBRC 12119
GTGCAGGCGGACGTCCCGGGATTCGGCGCGCAGCAGTTCGACAGCGCGGTGCAGCGGTTCGAGGTTTCCGCCGTGCCCGTTGACGAGCAGTATCCGTTCGAAGGTGGCGGTGGCCGAGCGGCAGAGCTCCACGATCAGCAGTTCCAGCGCGCGCTGCCCAATGGACAGGGTGCCGGGAAAACCGGCGTGTTCCCCGCTCGAGCCATAGGGGATCGCCGGGGCGACCAGGACGCCGGAACGCCGCCCGGCCAGGCCGGCGCACAGCGCGACGGCGAGGTCGGTATCGGTGGACAGCGGGAGATGCGGACCGTGCTGTTCGGTCGAACCCACCGGCACCGCCAACAGCGCGTCCGCGGCCGCGGCGTGTTCACCCGCCTCCGGCCATGTGAGATCCGCCACCAACATGCGCCGAGATTAACGTCAGCGACTGACATAATCAATAGCTCGCCGCCGTTATGCCCCGAAGTCGGGTACCGGCCACCCGAAGGGCAGATAATCGACTGCCGTGACGGCACAGAGCACCCGCGGGCGCCCGCGAGGCACCACCCAACGCGAACTCGAACTCATCGCCATGCGGTTGTTCAGCGAACAGGGCTTCGACCGGACCACGGTCGAACAGATCGCCGCCGCGGCGGGAATCAGCGGACGCACATTCTTCCGCTATTTCACCGGCAAGGCCGAGGTGCTGTGGTACTCGTTCGACGACGAGGTCGCGGCTCTGCGGGCGGCCTTCACCACCGTGGCCGCCGACGAGCCCATGATGGCCGCGGTCCGTCGCGTGGTGGTGAACGCCAACCGCTACCGCGCCGAGGACGTCCCCGAACTGCGCACCCGGATGCGACTGATCGCCACGGTCCCGGCCCTGGCCGCCACCGCCGGCCCGCACTACGACGCCTGGGAACGCGCCGTCTCCGACTTCGCCGCCTCCCGGCTGGGCGAACCCGCCGACGGCCTGATCCCGATGGCCGTCGGCCGCACCACCCTGGCGGCCGCCCGCGCCGCGTTCGACGCCTGGCTGGCCCGCGCCGACGCCGACCTGACGGTCTACCTCGACCGCGCCTTGGCCGCCCTCGAGCGCGGCTTCGCGCCGCCCAGGTGAATCCCCAGTTCGGGAATACCCCCCGCAGGTTTTACCACCGCTGGTGGTGGGGTATGACTAGGCTCGGTATCGGCACGCCGCCGAATACGACGAATCACCGACCGTCCGGAAGGGGCACAAGTTTTATGTCCGAGGTGTCCATGAGCCTTTCGGCGGACTCATTGGCCGCGGAACCTGTCGACAACCTGCTGCCACAGCTGGTCGAACATCTGCGCCAGAACCGCACTGCCCTCCGCGAGGAATGGGCCCGACGCATCACCGACGCCCGCCTGCTCACCGCGATGACCCCGGAAGAGGTCTTCTCCGAAGCGACGTCGATCTACGACAACTACGTCGAGGTACTGCAGACCGGTAGCGTCGAGGCACTGCAGGCCTATGCGCGCGATCTGTCCGAGCGCATTATTCCGCGCGGTGTCGAAACCGACGAGGTCCTCGGCATGGTGCTGTTGCTGCGCGATGTGCTGGCGCGGTCGCTGTTCGAGAAGTATCAGACCAACTTCGAACTGCTCAACGCGGTACTCGACGCCTACGAACCGGCCGCCAATCGCATCGCCAACACCGTGGGTGTCTCCTTCGTCCAAGAACGCGAGCGCATCATCCGCCAGCAGCAGGAGGCCATCCGGGAGCTGTCCACCCCGGTGCTGCAGGTACGCGAGCAGCTGCTGATCCTGCCCATCATCGGCGTGCTGGACAGCCAGCGGGCGCGCCAGCTCACCGAACAGTTGCTGCGCGCCATCCGCGACAACCGAGCCAAGGTGGTCGTGATCGATATAACCGGTGTGCCGGCAATCGACTCCACCGTGGCCAACCACCTGGTACAGACCGTCGACGCGTCCGGGCTCATGGGCGCCAGCGTCATCATGACCGGTCTGTCCTCGGAGATCGCGCTCACCCTGGTGACCATCGGTCTGGACCTGTCCAAGATGAACGCGGTCGGCGACCTGCAGGGCGGGATCGAGGAAGCGGAGCGTTTACTCGGCTACGAGGTCTCCAGAGTGACCGAACGCGGCGAACGCGACAACCGGTGACCGGGCCCCAGACATGCCGGTACCCATCCTCAAACAAGGCACATATCTGATCGCGTCGGTACAGTCCGCACTGACCGATGCCGATACCGAGCGATTACAGGACGACCTGATGAAGCAGGTCAGCAAGTATCGCGCGCAGGGCATCATCGTCGATGTGACCGCCATCGATGTGATGGATTCCTTCGCCGCCAGATCGCTGCGCACCATCGCCCATATGACCCAGCTGCGCGGCGCCGAGACCGTCATCGTCGGCCTGCAGCCCGAGGTGGCCTTCGCCATGGTGCAGCTCGGGCTCACCTTCGAGGACATGCACACCGCGTTGGACCTCGAAGAGGGACTCGCCTGGTTGAACCGCAAAGTCCCCACCCGGCACCAACGGGACGGTCGTGACAGTGGCCGCTGAGAACATGGTGATCGCGGTGAAGATGTCGAACGACATCGTGACCGCACGGCAGGCCGGGCGGGAGCTGGCGGAGGAGCTCGGTTTCTCGCTCACCGACCGAACCATGATCTCCACCGCCATCTCCGAGGTGGCGCGCAATATCACCAGTTACGCCGGCAGTGGCGAGGTCCGATTACTGGTGGACGAGCGCGACGGGCGACGGGCCCTGGTGGTACAGGCCCAGGACCAGGGACCCGGCATCATCGACGTGGCCCGTGCCATGGAAGACGGATATTCGACCGGATTGGGCCTGGGTCTCGGCCTTCCCGGCGCCAAACGGCTGATGGACGGCCTCACCGTCGACTCCGCACCCGGACACGGCACGTTGGTGGAAATGTGGAAGTGGGTACCCGACAGTGCATGAGGACGGGTTCATCGGTCGAGTCGAATGGGCGATGGCGGGCCGGGCGCTACCGGGACAGGACGTGTCCGGCGATCGATGCGCGGTCTTCGACACCGGCCGCGGAACCGTGCTGTTCGCGGTGCTCGACGGACTGGGCCACGGCGCCGCCGCGGCCGCCGCGGTCGACCGCGCCACCCGGGTGCTGTCCCAGAACCGCACCGCACCCTTGGACGAGCTGATGGTGCTGTGCCACCGCGCCATGGCCGATACCCGCGGCGCCGCGGTCTCGCTGGCGCTGTTCGGGGCGCAGGAAACCCAGTGGCTCGGCGTGGGCAATGTGGAATCGCAGGTGCTCACCGCCGGACCGACCGGGCCGACGGTGCGGGCCACCGCGCTGCTGAACGGCGGAATCGTCGGCTACCGACTACCCGCGAACCTCCAGCCGCAGACCATACCGATACGGCCGGGCGATCTGCTGCTGATGTCCACCGACGGGGTGGTCACCGAACCGGGCGAGGGGGTGGACCTGTCCAGGTCGACCGCGGATATCACCATGGATCTGCTGGACCGCAACGCCAAGGACACCGACGACGCCCTCGTACTCGCCGCCCGGGTGCGCGGTACGTCGAACGGAACGCCGTGATCGCGGGCGGTATGCGATGAGCGCCGTACTCGCGGCATTCCTCGACGACTACACCGACGCGCTGCGCCGGCATCTGGCCTCGCCCGCCCTCGACGGGCTCGCCGAGGGCCACGAACTGGGACGGCGGGCGCTGGTCGAGGGCATCAGTCTGCTCGATCTCACCGAGCACCACTTCCGCGTCGTCAAACAGGTGCAGGCCGAGGATGCGAAGACCCGCGCCGACCGCACGGTTTCCGAGGCCGGAACCGAGCCGGACAGCGGCATCGAGGAGAACGCGCTCGAATTCCTGCTGCAGACCCTCATCACCCTGGATGTCGCCACCCGTGGTTACCTCGACGGCACCCGACGTTACGAACAGCAGCGTTCCCGCGCCGACGACCTCGGCCGACGCGACGCGTTCCGTACCGCGCTCGTCGAATCCCTGCAGGACGGCTTCTTCGTCGCCGACGGTCGCGGCACCATCGTCGAGGTCAACACCGCGTTCGGGAAGATAACCGGCTACGGCGCCGCCGGGGTCCCCTATGCGCTGCCGCATCCGTGGTCGATACCCGCCGGCCCGCGCTACCCCGATCTGGGTACCGAGGCACTGCGCTTCGTCCTGCCCATCCGGCACCGCGACGGCCGCCAACGCTGGCTCGGGGTGAGCACCAGTGCCCTGGTCAAACCGGACGGGGTCGAGCAGATCTTCGTCGGTACCGTGCGCGATGTCACCGCGGAACACGATGCGCAGGCCCGCGACCAGGCGGCGTCCCGGCTGGCCACCGCGGTCGCCTCGGCCACGAGTGTCGCCGAGGTGCTGGAGGTGGGCCTGGACGAGCTGCGCCGCACGGTCGGCGCCGAGACCGCGGTGGTCTCGGTGTGGACCGGCCGGCACACCGACCCCGAGGTCTATATCTCCGGCGCGGTGGTGGACAGCGAAACAGTGGCCACCGGCACCGCCCGGTCCATTCTCGACGCCCCCACCCAGGCGCTGCTGGACCGCGCCCGGCTGCGGCCGGGACGGACCCTCATCGCGATCCCCGAGGGCGCGGAGCTCGCGGAGGGGATGGTGGCCCCGCTCGGCGAGACCGGCGATGCCGCGCTGTGGTTGCGCTTCGCCGCGCCGCGGGTCGTCGACGCCGCCGACTGGACCCTGTTCTCCCTCCTCATCGGACATCTGAGCCTGGCGGTACAGCGGGCCCGGCATTTCGACCAGGCCCGGTCGACCTCGCTCACCCTGCAGCGGGCCATGCTCGGGCCGATCGATCTCCCGCCGCGGTTCTCGGTGCACTACGAACCCGCGCTGCCACCGCTGGAGATCGGCGGCGACTGGTACGACGTGGTGCCGCTGCCGGACGGGACCATCGGCGTGGTGGTGGGCGACTGCGTCGGCCGTGGCCTGTCCGCCGCGGTCGTCATGGGACAGTTGCGCACCGCCGCCCGGGCGCTGCTGCTGCGCGGCGCGGGCCCGGCCCAGCTGCTCACCGAGTTGGATCCGGTGGCGGCCCGAATTCCCGGCGCGGTGTGCACCACGGTGTGCGCGGCGGTACTCGACCCGGTGCGCGGGCTGGTGCGCTACAGCAACGCCGGTCATATGCCGCCCATACTGGCCGATGCGCGGGCCACCGGACGGATTCTGGAGGGTGGCCGATCGGTGCCGCTGGCGACCTTCGAGATCCCGCGGCGCCCCGAGGCCACCACTCCCCTGCCTCCCGGCTCGACCCTGGTGCTGTTCACCGACGGACTGGTGGAGCGGCGTGGTGAGGACATCGACGACGGTTTCGCCAGAATCGCCGCGGTGCTGGCCGAGACCCCGGAACGGCTGCCGCGGGAGGTCGCCGACGCCGTCTTGTCGGAACTGCGTCCGGCCGGCGGATACGACGACGACATCGCCATGGTGGTCTACCGACAACCACCCGCCCCGCTGCACCTGGATCTCCCGGCGCGACCGGAGCAGTTGGCCGCCCTGCGTCGCACGCTCATGGCCTGGCTGACCGCCGCCGCGGTGCCGTACGATCTGGCCGGCGATCTGGTGTCGGCCACCAACGAGGCGTGCAGCAACAGCATCGAGCACGCCTATCGCGGCGCCGACGACGGGCGGGTGGAGCTCACCGCGGAATGCGACACCGAGACCGTCGTCATCCAGGTCACCGATACCGGCGTCTGGAAGCCGCGCTCCTCCGACCCGGGGCCCCGCGGGCGCGGGATCGATATGATGCGTGCCCTCACCGAGGATCTCGAGATCGACCACGGCGATACCGGTACCCGGGTACGGATGTCGGTGACCTTACCGGCGATCACGTTCCCGGTGGCCAATGCGCTGCGCGGGACGCCGCAGCGGAGTTCGGTCTGACGGGATATCGACCGGGCCGCTACCCGGCGGGCTGCGCCGCACGGCACAGCTTCCGAAGGGGGCGTCCTCGTATACCCGCTCCGGTGTCTCGGTGGGCCCGCGACCCTTCCACCAGGGCGGATTCATCCGATGACTCGCGCCCGACCGTACCATCCGACCGGCCGGCACAAACTGTGCACCCGCCGAGCTTGCGATTTCGCCGTCATTTGTGTGTTGTGAAGATGTGACGAACACATCCGGAGACGCGTATCCCCTCACGGACACAATGACCACATCCGTCGCGGACCACGACGGCGCGACCGTGCTCACGGTGACCGGGGAGGTCGACCTCGCGACGGCCCCGGCACTGGAGACCGCGATCGACGCGGCGCTCGGCGCAGAGCCCGCCGGACTCATCATCGACCTGTCCGCGGTCAGCTTCCTCGCCTCGGCCGGAATGGCCGCGTTGGTCGCGGCGCATCAGCGGGCGGGCGAGGCGACGAAGATCGCCGTGGTCGCCGACGGACCGGCGACCAGCCGCCAGCTCAAGATGACGAGTCTGGACAAGGTATTCGCGCTGTACCGCACCCTGGACGAAGCCCTGACCGGTTTCCGCGACAACTGACGGGCCCGAACCGAGGTCACCACCCCGGCCGCTCCGCCGATACCCGACACCTCGGGGCCACCGAACACCTCGGCGGCCCCGAGGCGAGACCTTGGACGTCGCCGAGGCCCGAGCGGTCAGTCGCAGAGCGTACGCAGCCGTTCGATCAATTCCACCCGCTCGGCGGGCGTGGCGGCCAGCGGCGAGACGTTCAGCACGGTGACACCCGCCTCCGCGAAGGCGGCGATCCGCTCCTTGACGAAGCTCTCCGGGCCCACCAGCGAGATATCGCGGACCAGGTCGTCCGGAACGACCTTGGCCGCCTCGTCCTTCTTGCCCGCCAGATACAGCTCTTGGATTCGATCGGCTTCCGCGCCGTAACCGTACTTGGTGGCCAGCGTGTGGTAGAAGTTCTTACCTTTGGCGCCCATCCCGCCGATGTACAGCGCCAGGACGGGTTTCACGAAGTCCAGCAACGGGGTCACGTTCTCGCCGATGGCCAGCGCCGGCCCGGCGTACACGTCCAGCGGGCCCAGGGCCGGGTCACGGAGTTCGAGGCCGGCGCGCAGCGAATCACCCCAGATCTGCTCGGCCTTTTCCGGCAGGAAGAAGATCGGCTGCCAGCCCTCGGCGATCTCGGCGGCCAGTCGGACGTTCTTGGGGCCGAGCGCGGCGAGCAGCACCGGAATCCGCTCCCGAACCGGATGGTTGATCAACTTCAGCGGTTTGCCCAGGCCGGTGCCCTGTCCCTCGGCCAGTGGGATCTGATAGTACCTGCCCCGGTATTCCAGCCGCTCCCGCCGCCACACCGCGCGGCAGATCTCCACGACCTCTCGGGTCCGTCCGATCGGCGCGTCATAGGGGACTCCGTGGAAGCCCTCGATCACCTGCGGCCCGGAGGCACCCAAACCCAGGACGAAGCGACCGTCGGAGACGAAGTCCAGACCGGCCGCGGTCATGGCGGTCAGGCTCGGAGTGCGGGTGTAGAGCTGCATGATGCCGGAGGCCAACTGCAGGCGCGTTGTCCTGGCCGCGAGATAGCCCAACGCGCTCACCGCATCGAACGAGTACGCCTCGGGCACGAACACAATGTCCAGCCCGGCGCGTTCGAGGTCGGCCACCTCGGCCGCCGCCTCGGTGAACCCGCCCGAATAGTTGAGACCCAAACCGATACGCATAGCGATCAACATAACCGCGGTGAGGAGGTGACCTTACACCGGCCACGCCGTCGGAGCGGGTAGGTTGAATTCCGAGCCCTATTGAGGCTAATACTGAGCTAATGAAATAGAGAAAGGCCAGACCGTGTCGCAGCCCACCGCGCCGCCGCAGCAGACGTCCACCGCGTTCGGCAGCAGGCCGCTCGGCGACTACCTGGGCGAACTCGCGGCGAAGGTCCCCGCCCCCGGTGGCGGCGCGGTCGCCGCCCTGCACGCGGCGCAGGCCGCGGCCTTGGTCGCCATGGTCGCCCGTTACACCATGCGCGCCAAGGATGCCGAACACCGGGAGGCCGTCGACCGCGTCGTCGCCGCCGCCGACGCCGCCCGGGAGCGGTCGCTGGCCCTGGCCGACGCGGACGCCGCCGCGTTCACCGCCGTCGGCGCGGCCTACCGGCTGCCCAAGGACACCGAGGCGCAGACCGAGCAGCGCTCGGCGGCGATCACCGCGGCACTGCTCGAGGCGGCCCGCGTCCCGGCCGCGGTCGTCGATGAGGCCGACGAGGTCCTCACCCTCGCCGCGGAACTGTTGCCGATCGGAAACCCAAATGTGGTAACCGATATCGGCGCCGCCGCCGACGCCGCCCGCGCCGCGGCCACGAGTTCCCGACTCAATATCGAGATCAATCTCGTATCCCTGCCCGATGAGCACGGTTCCGAGTTCACATCCACGCTGGACCGAATCGAACAAATCAGCGCACGGGCCGATGCCCTCCATGCGGATGTATTGCATGCGGTACGCGGCGATTGAGTCACGGTCGGATTACTCGGCCGAAAACGCAATTGACGGAACGCGATCGGGGCGATTACCAACGGCCCGGCAGGCGGGGAATTCGGCGTAGAATGGGCCCCGGTCCCCTGACCACACATTTCGCATTGTTCGACACGACCAGTTCCACCGAGCAAGACGAGTTACCAGCTGGATGCGTCACCCGCTGTACCGGTCGAGCGCAGTACCGTCGGCCGGAGCTGTTTGCCCCAGCTCTACAAGTGCAGGAGGTAACGGTGAGGATCGGGTATACATCGGTGCCGGACACGTTCGAGCCGGACGAACTGATCCACGAGGCGCCCGACGCCGCCGACACGGGAGAGGACGACACCTCGGTGGCGACACTCTCCCCGAAGGACGGATTCTCCTGGGCGCAGAGCGACGAGCAGGGGATCGATGCCGTCTCCGAGCGAAAGGTCTTTTCCAATATCGCGGATTGTTCCGCCGACCCTGGAGTGTTGACCTTCGGACAGGCGTATCGCGCCCACGACATCCATCGCTACTGTTCCTCGGAATGTCAGGTCCGCAGACGGGCCGTGTCGACCTTGACCGCGGCCGAAAGACCAGGTTTCGACATTTCCCCGGGCGTTCCCGCTCCCACTGTCGATTGATTTCGTCTTCGGCGCGTTATCTGTTTGCGCTGCCGCTTTCTTCGCCATCATGCCGGATATTCCGGTGTCGGGCGGTCGGTCCCACCGGCCCGCCGCTTCATCGAATGTGATCCATCGCTTCACCGAATGGTTCTTATCAGCTCCACCCTTGGCCGGGCGGCGATTTCGGCGTGCCGTATGGCCACCAGTAGAGGAGGAAAAGTTGAGTACCATTTTCACGCGCGAGCCGGTTGAATCGAATATTTCCGCACGAAAACCCAGGCATGCCCGGCTCGGTGGAATCGGCCGCAACCACCGGCTCAATATCGTGCTGGTGGCCCCGCCCTACTTCGACGTTCCCCCCGCCGGTTACGGCGGTGTCGAGGCAGTGGTGGCCGAACTCGCCGACACCCTGGTCGCCCGCGGGCACCGGGTGACCTTGTTGGGAACCGGGAAGCCGGGCACCGCAGCGGAATTCGTCCCCGTCTGGGAGCATATCCAGGCCGACCGACTCGGTGACCCGTTCCCCGAGGTCGTCAACGCCCTCAAGGTGCGCCGAATCGTGGAGAAACTGGCCCGCTCACGGCATATCGACATCATCCACGACCACACCTTCGCCGGACCACTCAACGCCCCCGCCTACGAAGCGCTCGGCATCCCCACCGCCGTGACCGTGCACGGCCCGGTCGACAACGATATGTGGGAGTACTACGGAGCCCTGGACGAACACACCCGGCTCATCGCGATCAGCGACCGGCAGCGGGAACTGGCACCGAATTTCAACTGGATCGCGCGGGTGTACAACGCACTGCGCCCCACCGAATGGCCTTTCCGCACCGAGAAGAAGGACTACGCGCTGTTCCTCGGCCGCTATGCGCCGTACAAGGGACCGCATCTGGCGTTGCGCGCCGCGCATGAGGCCGGTGTGCCGCTCATCCTGGCGGGCAAATGCAACGAACCTCCGGAGAAGGCGTTCTTCGCGCAGGAAATCGAGCCGCTGCTCACCGAGAACGACACCGTCTTCGGCGAAGCCGACGCGGTGGCCAAGCGGGAACTGTTCGCCTCCGCGCGCTGCCTACTGTTCCCGATCCAGTGGGAAGAGCCCTTCGGCATCGTGATGATCGAGGCGATGGCGTGCGGTACGCCGGTGGTGGCCCTGCGCGGCGGCGCGGTCGAAGAGGTGATCGAAGACGGCGTCACCGGCATCATCTGCGACGATCCATCCGAACTGCCCGCGGCCATCGCCCGCGCGAGCGAACTCGATTCCCATGCCTGCCGACGCCGGGTCGAGGACTATTTCGGAGTCGATCAGCTGGGCGCAGGCTATGAAGCGGCCTACTATCGCATACTCGAAGCGTGGGACGAAGCCCACGCCAGGGCACAGACACTGACCGCGACCGGCCTACGTCACAGCGGACTACTCGGTATGCGAACGGAGGCCGGCACGACCTCGTTATGGAGCTGAGCATGAGTGAACCGCCGCGAGTGCTGAACTCCGGCCAGCCCGCCGCCATCAACGGTGGCGGCGGGACCGTCACTTTGGTCGAAGCGAGTACGTTCTGCCTATCCGACCACCTCGGCGATATCCATTCCGGGACATCGCAGGGGCTGTTCTTCCGGGACGCCCGTGTGCTCTCGCGCTGGGAGCTACGGTTGGACGGCCAGCCTGCCGAACATTTGACCGTCCTCACTCCGGAGGCGTTCAAGGCCCGGTTCGTCATGCGCAAACCTCCGCGTCAGGGGGTGGCGGACAGCACGGTACTGGTGGTGCGCCGACGCCTCATCGGTGACGGTCTCAAAGAGTCCATCACCGTGCGCAATCTGGGGCACGAGGACACCGCGATAACCATCACCCTGTTCGCGGACGCCGATTTCGCGGACCTGTTCGCCGTCAAGGAGGGCCGCAACCACGGTGGCAGCGCCGAAGCCGTCGCCGTGGACAACGAACTGCTTCTCACCGATCGCAACGAGCCCGGCCGTGGCCTGACCATCAGCGCCACGGGCGGGCCGGTCATGTTGCCGGGCAGTGTGAACTGGCAGGTGGTCGTGCCCGCCCGCGGCCAGTGGCATACCGAGATCGTGGCCCAGCCGGTGCTGTCGCACCGGCGGGTGCAGGTGGCGTTCGGCGACGACGAAGACAGCCCGATCAGCCGGATCAAGGCATGGCGGGCCACGGCGACGGACCTGACCGCCGGCGATCCCAATCTCAGCGAGGTCCTGCAGCGCACCGAAGGCGATCTGGGCGCACTGCGTATCGACGGGCGTGAGGACGGCGCCCCGGCCTATGTGGCCGCCGGGGCGCCCTGGTTCATGACCCTGTTCGGCCGGGACAGCCTGCTCACCTCGTGGATGGCCCTGCCGCTCGACTCCGCGCTGGCGGTCGGCACCCTGCGCAGGCTGGCGGCGCTGCAGGGCACGAAGGTCAATCCGATCACCGAAGAGGAACCGGGCCGCATCATGCACGAGATGCGCCACGGCCCGGCCGGCGATCAGGTGCTCGGCGGCACCGTGTACTACGGATCGGCCGACGCCACGCCGCTGTTCGTTATGCTGCTGGCCGAATGCTGGCGCTGGGGCGCCGACGAGAAGGCCATCCGGGAACTACTCCCCGCCGCCGACGCGGCCCTGACCTGGATCGACGAATACGGCGATGCCGATGGCGACGGATTCGTCGAATACCGGCGCAAAACCGACCGCGGGCTTACCAATCAGGGCTGGAAGGACAGTTTCGACGCCATCAACGACGCCGCCGGACATCTGGCCGAGCCGCCCATCGCGCTGTGCGAGGTCCAAGGCTACGTCTACGCGGCGCGGATGGCGCGCGCCCAGCTCGCCGACCATTTCGGCGATACCGCCACCGCCGCCCGGCTGCGAGAGCAGGCCGAGGACCTGAAGGCCCGCTTCGACGAGGCATTCTGGGTGGCGAAGAACGGCTGGTACGCGGTCGCGCTGGACGGCCAGAAGAACCAGGTCGATTCGCTGACCAGCAATGCCGCCCAATGCCTGTGGACCGGTATCGTTTCCGACGAACGGGCCGCCGAACTGGTGCAGCGGCTCGCCGACCCCAGTATGGACTGCGGTTTCGGGTTGCGCACCCTGGCCTCGACCATGGGCGCCTACAACCCGATGAGTTATCACAACGGTTCGGTATGGCCGCACGACACCGCCATCGCCGTGGCCGGTCTGCTGCGCTATCGGCATATCCCGGGTGCGAGCGAACTCGCCGAACGGCTCGCCACGGGGCTGCTCGACGCAGCGAGCGAATTCGGCGGCCGACTGCCGGAGTTGTTCTGTGGCTTCGGGCGCACCGAGTTCCGTTCGCCGGTGCCCTACCCCACTTCCTGCTCCCCGCAGGCCTGGGCCAGTGCGGCGCCGCTGCTGCTGGTGCGATCGTTTCTCGGTCTCGCCCCCTGTGTCCCGCACCGCATCCTGCGGGTCGCCCCGCAACTGCCGCGGGAATGGGGGAAGCTGGTCCTCACCGATCTGCGGCTGGGGCCGGCGACGGTCAGTATCCATGCCGAAGGCACGGCCATGCACGTGCACGGGTTGCCGCAGGACTGGCAGTTGGTCACGGAGTAGCGCCGAGGTGAGACCCGGGAGAAATCCTCTCGTGTGATCCAGTTGATCATGGTCGCCTAATATGGACAGCTGTCCAACATATTGTCCATAAGAGGTGGCGCCCATGAAAACGGTCGCTCGACATCTGTTTCTCGCGGTCGCGGTCGTACTCCTGGCGGTGCTCGCCCCCGGCGGGGCGAACGCCATGCTGATCGACCCGGCCGATACCTCTCCTCCCGTGGCAGCGGTATCCCCGACGGACGGCGTCGAAGTCGGTATCGCGCATCCGGTGACCATTCGGTTCGCCGAGGATGTCACCGACCATATCCGTACCGAACGCTCGGTACGGATCGGGGCCGGCGAGCCGTTGGCGGGCCATTTCTCCTGGAACGGCCCCCGGGAGCTCACCTGGACACCCGCCGGTTTCCTGCCCGCCAACGCCCTGATCGACGTGACGGTGGGTGAACGTCGAACCCGGTTCCAGACCAATGCCGGTGTCCTCGCCGACGCGGATATGTCCGCCCACACCTTTACCGTCAGCATCGCCGGACAGGTGGCGCGGACGATGCCGGCATCCATGGGCAAACCTGGTTGGGAGACCCCGGTCGGTACCTTCCCGATCCTGGAGAAGTTCCGCCATATCGTCTTCGACTCCCGGACCATCGGCATCCCGCTGGACTCACCGGAAGGCTATCTGATCGACGGCGAATGGGCCGAACGGCTCACCTGGGGCGGGGTGTTCGTCCACTCGGCGCCCTGGTCGGTCGACGACCAGGGCAATTCCAATGTCAGCCACGGCTGCGTCAACCTCGCTCCCGACGACGCCGCCTGGTACTACGAGAACGTCGGTATCGGCGATCCGGTGCACGTGCACTGGTAGCCCGGCGGTATCCCCACCCCGTCGATCCGGGCATACTCCGGCGATGTCGTCGCGCGGCGGGCCGGCATCCGCTAGAAACAGGGGTAGAACACCGGCAGTGGACCGACGAAGGGCGAGGCGCGATGGACCGATCGGATTCCTTCTCCGAACCGGAAGGTGATCCGTATCCGACGGTGCCCATTCCTGTTTCGGGAATCGTCGGATACCCCACCATGCCCCTGCGGCGTCCGGCACCGGCTTCCCCGCCCGGTGTGCCGCCGCGTCCTCGTCCGGGCAATTCCGGTCAACCCCCATCGACCCCGTACGCCCCCATGCCCGGCCCTTCGGCGCCGGCCGCCCCGTATCCGTGGGCCCCCCTGGACGCATTCGTCACGGAGCCGCTGCCGGTACTCCGGCCCCCGGCATCCTTCCCGGCCGGCGGGGAGTACTCCGTGCCCACCGGGGGGCTGCCCGTACCTCCCGGATACCTGGCCTATGAGGGCGCGTGGTCGGACTGGGTGGACGGCCGGACCGACCCGGCCTCGTATCCCGCCGGCGTGCCCGGCCCTCCCGCCCGGCCGAACTCGGCAGCCGTGCCGAACACCACGGCCGCCCCGGCTACGCCACCGGGTCCCTACACCGTGGAGGCCTTCTCCCGACCGTCCGAATCCGCCGACACATCGGAGTCGACTCCCGCTCCCACCGAAGCACCGACCGCCCGGGAAAGGCTGCGCCGGCGGCGTGAGACGATCCTCCGGGTACCCGCGGCTCCACCCCGGCCCCCCCGGCAGCCGGGACGGACGCGCTGGGCGACGGTCGTGTCGACCGCGGCCGGGATTGCGGCGCTCGCCGCCGCGGCCTACGTGCAGTTCATCGTGATCGGCTCCGGTGACCACGCCCCACCGCCCCGGCCCTCCGCCCTGTCGGCCGCACCGGTATCGGCCCCCACGTCCGGCGACTGCCCGATGGAGCGGATCGGCAGCACCGTTCGCGGCAACGGGCCGGGCGGCGATGCCTCCGGTCCGGAGGCCATCCTCGCTTTCCAGCACGGCTACTACATCGCCCGCTCCGGAGAACAGGCCAGAAACGTGGTCGCCCCCGACGCCACGGTGCCCTCGGCGGCCGACATCCAGCGGGGTATCGACACCATTCCCGCCGGGACCACGCACTGCGTCACCATCACCCCGGGTGCCTTCGTCGGCCAGTACACCGTGGTCATCACCGAATACCGCCCCGGCGCACCGCCACTCAGCTACAACCCCCAGCTGGTCACCGCCGTGCAGATCGGGAACCGGACGCTCATCACCGCCATCGGTCCGATGCCCTGACCGGTCCCGGCCCGACTCGGCGGCCGGGTGGCTTCCCATTCGAACCGATCCGCCACATGCCGGACCGTGACCGAACGGGAACCCTATCGACACGGCCGAGATCCGCGAACTGCCTGGTCGTCCGACATGGACCGGGGGAGACTCGAGAGATGGACGATATCGGCACAGCCGTGGTTCCGGACCATCCGACGATACTGGCCGTGTTCGGTAAGGCCGGGCGGGCGCCATCGGTGCACAACACCCAACCATGGCGCTGGGTGTTCGACGGCTCCCGGCTGCACCTCTATCGCGATATCAGCCGCCGGCTGACCTCGGCCGACGCCCAGGGCAGGCAGTTGGTGATCAGCTGCGGTGCGATACTCGACCATGTCCGGACCGCCTTCGCCGCCGCCGGCTGGCACACCGACATCACCCGGCTACCCGATACCGCCGCCGATCATCTCGCCATCCTCGACCCGCGTCCCTGGCCCGATCCACCCGCCGAGGCCGAGGCACTGACAGCGGCCATGGACCGGCGCTATACCGACCGGCTACCGATGCTGCCGCCCCACGATTGGGACCGGATACTGGGGGCGGCACAAGATGCTGCCCGCCGCCACGAGATCTCTGTGGAAGTTCTCGACGAGTCCACCCGGCCGCGCCTGGCCGCCGCCTCCGAACGGGCCGCGGCGCTGCGCCGCTACGACCCGCAGTACCAGAACGAACTGCGCTGGTGGGCCGGACACGACTCCCCCGCCGACGGGATCCCGGTATCCGCGCTGGTATCCGAGGCGGAAATGGCCCAGGTCGGAGTGGGCCGCGCCTTCCCGGCGGGGCCGCCGTCCGGGCGGCGTGACGATATCACCGACCGGTCTCGGCTGCTGGTACTCGGAACCGACACGGATACCGAGCGGGACTGGCTGCGCACCGGCGAAGCGCTGTCGGCGATCCTGCTCGAATGCACCGTCGCCGGGCTGTCCACCTGCTCGCTGACCCATATCACCGAACTACCCACGAGCCGACGGATCGTCGGCGGTCTGCTCCGGCGGCCGGCGCTGCCGCAGGTACTGGTCCGGGTCGGAACCACTCCGTCGGAGACAGAACAGCCGCCGACACCGCGCCGCGCGATCACCGATTTCCTCGATCTGCACCATACGGTCTGACAATGGCGGTGCCGGGGATGCGGCCGAGCCGACCACACCGACTCGCGGCGATGTTGTCCGGAAGGTGGCGATAGCGATGTCCGCACCAACCACAGCACCCGTCCTCGTCGGCACCGACGGCTCTGACTCCGCGCTGCACGCCGTGCGGTGGGCCGCGCAGGTGGCGGCCCGGCAGAGCGCCCCACTGCATATCGTCCATGCCATCGGCATACCGATCGACATGGGCCCGACCCTCGACTACACGCTCATCGAGGGCGAGACCTATCGGTCGGCCGCACAGTCCACGGTGGACGACGCCCGTGCGGCCGCCGTCGATGCCGCGGCGCCGATTCGGCGGATCGAGATCGAAATCTCGGTCTCGGACGAGGCCCCCATTCCGCTGCTGCGGGACCTGTCCGCCGATGCCCGACTGTTGGTCGTCGGCACCCGTGGCCTCGGCGCCCTGCGCCGCGGACTGCTCGGCTCCGCCAGTACCTCCCTGGCCCGGCACGCCCGCTGCCCCGTCGCGGTCGTCCCGGAGGACCCGCCCGCCGAGGGCCCGGTGGTCGTCGGGGTGGACGGATCCGGCTGCAGCGTCCGAGCCATCGAGATCGCTTTCGAACAAGCGGCCGGTCGGGGTACCGACCTTGTCGCGGTGCACACCTGGTCGGAGTTCTATCGGTACCTGTCACGCGACGACCTGCGGCAGGAGGCGGAGAGCCTGCTCTCGGAGAACCTGGCCGGCTACTGCAGGCAGTACCCCGATCTGCGGGTTCATCGGATCGTTCGGGAAGACCGGTCCGCCCGCGCCATTCTCGACGCAGCCGCGGACACCGATGCACAGCTCATCGTGGTCGGCAGCCACGGGCGCGGCGGCTTCGTCGGAATGACCCTGGGATCGGTGAGCCAGGCGGTCCTGCACTCCTACGACCGGCCCGTGATCATCGCCCGAGAAGGCACCTGAGCCGATGGCCGCCGCTGCGAAAACCCGGCCCACCGGACCTTCCAGGGCTACCGGTGAGCCGTAACTGCCGGCATCGATATTTCGGGCCGGGTCAAGACTTCGACCGTACCCAGGCCCTCGATGGACTCGGTCTGAACGTCGCCACCGGTGAGGTGCACGGCTTCCCTCGGCCCCCACTGCTCCGGGAAGTCCACCACCGTGCGTGCTGCTGGGGTTCCGCGCCGACAGCGGAACGGTACGGCTGCTCGACGGGGATCCGTGGACGAGGCGGCCGACCTCCACCGGCGGCCGGTCTATGTCCCGGGGGAGGTGACCCTGTGACCGGCCCTCATGGGCGGCGAGGCGATCGATCTGCTCGCACGGCCGCGCGGCGGCCTGGACGAGCGACGGCGCGCCGAACTCGTCGAATGGTTCGACCTCGATCCGACGAAGAAGGGCCGCACCTATTCGAAGCGAAACCGACAGAATGCCGCGCTCGTGGCGGCGCCGGCCTCGAGCTCTGCCGGACGAGCCCACATCCGGCCCGGAGCCGTTGATGGAGGCGGTTTTCCAGGAGTGTGTGGAGGAGGCGAAGCGCACCGTCCCACGGTCCAGCCATATCCTCGCCCAGGTGGAGGCGCTGTGCGATCGGGTGACCATCATCCGCCACGGGAAGGCCGTCGAATCGGGCACCCTCACCGACCTACGACATCTCACCCGTACCTCGTCCCTTGTCGGCGCCCTCGGTTTCCGGCGTCGGGATCTCCGAACGAACTGATCCGCCCGCGTCCGGGGCATCGACCGTACCGGGCGCACGACCCCGGCTACTTCCCCGACAGATACACCGGAAGCCGTCGGTGCCCCTTGGCCACGCGGCCGGACACCTTGCCAAGTTCCGAGGAGGGCGATGGCCAAGCGCATATCCGGGAAACGCTGGAAGATCGCGGGCAGCGCCACCACCGCTTCCAACCGGACCGGCGGTGCGTCCAGGCAGTGATGCGCCCCGTAGCCGAAGACCGCATGGTCCTTGACCTTGCGGGTCATATCGAATTCGTCGGCGGCGCCGCCGTACAGTTTTGGACCGTGGTTGGCCGCCGCATACGAGGCGAGGATCGCATCGCCCTCGGCGATCAGTATATCCTCCACCGCATAGCGCAGCGGCACATGCGGGACCGGCGACTCGACCCGCAGGGTTTCCTCCACCAGGTCCGACCAGGGAATGCGGCCCTCTCCCAGATCTTCCCGCTGCCGCGGACGGGCCGGCGGCGCGAAGGTGGCCTGATCGAGCAGGTTCACCGTGATCTCATGGCCGGCGCTGATAACCGGCAGCAGGGTGTCGATCGGCTCCTGCTCTTCTGATTACCGACTACATATTCAGTGGAGGCGCTTTCGGGAAGGTGACCGGCAGGGATACCAGCGAGCGATGCCACGGTCCGGGGCGCCACGCCAGCTGATCCGCCGGAATGGCCAGCTCGATTTCGGGCAACGCGTCGAGCAGCTGATCGATGGCGTCCTGCACCGTCAGGTGCGCGACCGGGCGGGCGGGGCAGGCATGCGGACCCACACTCCACGCCAGATGCGAACGGTTGTCGGTGAAGTCACCGCCTCGGATCGCCGGATCGTTGTTGCACGCGGACATGCTGACGACCACCGGCTGATGGGCGGGTAGCCAGACACCGTCGATGAAAACAGGTTGGCGCGGATAACTGATGCAGTAATTCGCCATCGGCGGGTCGGTGAACAGCACCTCCTCCAGTGCGTCCCGGGTGGCCAGGCTGCCGTCGAGAATGTTCGAAGCGAACCGATCGTCGGTCATCATCAGCAGCAGGGCGTTGACGATCAGGTTCTGCACCGGCTCGATCCCGGCTCCGTAGATCGTGATCAGCTGATGGATCATCTCCTCGTCGGTCAGCTCGTTGGGGTGCCGGAGCAATCGGGAGGTGACGTCGTCGCCGGGGTCGGCGTGCTTGCGCTGGGTGAGCTCGAGCGCGGCGTCGGCGAGCATCGCATTGCCCTTGGTCGCGTTGATACCTTCGAAAATGGCTGCCATACCGGTAGCGGCCTGCTGGCCCAGGTCGGCCGGACAACCGAGGATGGCGTTGATCACCGCGAATGCCAAGGGGAACGCGTACTGGCTGACCAGATCGGCGTAGCCGTCCTCACAGAAGGTGTTGATCAAGGGGATGGCGATCTGCTCGACAGTACTGTGCATGGCGTGCAGGTCGACCCCGTTCAGGGCGAACAGGTTGGCGGCCCGGTACCGGGCATGGTCGGCGCCCGCGCTGCGAATCGGGTTGGGCCGCCATTCCATCATCGGCCGCACCGGGCAATCGGCGGGAATATTCTTCTCCCAGGCACGTGGATCCGCCGGAAAATGCTCCGGGTCATTCAGGATCCGCACAGCGGTGTGATAGCCGATCACCAGGGTGGCCGGAACACCCGGTGCCAACTCCACCGGCGCCAGCGAACCGAACTGTTTCCGCATCTCTCGATACACCCGATGCGGATCGGCGGCGTACTCCTCGGTGTATATGGCGACACGCGGACCGTTGGCATCGAGAGGCGACCCGTGCGTGAACGGGGAATCCGCGGGCACAGACAGCGGCTGATTGCTGTGCGGTGATGTGGTCAAGTGATGTCACTCCAGGTGATGAGAGGATTCGGCAGTCGAAACACACGACCGGCCCCGGTGTGCTCGACAGAGACTGCGACCACACCGGAAGCCGTGGAAACAGAGCCGACCGGAAGCTCCTCACTTCTACCACTAACCGCAGTTTCCGAGGGGCAAACTCCGAAAATCGGACGATGGACAGCCATCCACCGCCCGAAATAAACTCACCACCTGAATAATTGGACCGCTATCACGGCCCTAAGCAACGATTCCGCCCACCGACACGGATACGACAAGGTTCACAGTGTCCGCGGTCTCCCGCTGCGCTACCGGACATCCCCCAGGTACACGGGCAATTGCTGATGGCCGTTCGATACAAAGCTCACGACCGACACCAGTTCGCTCGGCTCCACCGCCAACCGCATATTCGGGAATCGCCGGAACAACGCGGGCAGCGCCAGTTCACCCTCCAGCCGCGCCAACGGCGCCCCGATACAGTGGTGCGCACCGTGCCCGAACGCGATATGGTCCTTGACGGCACGGGCGGGATCGAAGATATCGGTGGTCGCGCCGTGCACCTTCGGGTCACGGCTCGCCGCCGCGTACGAGGCGAGAATGGCCTCGCCCTTGGCGATACGCAGTCCATCGATCTCGATATCGTCCACGGCATAGCGCAACGGCAGGTGCGCGACCGGCGCCTCGTACCGCAGCGTCTCCTCCACCACGTCGGTCCAGCCCACCGTGCCCGCCAATGCCGCCTCCCGCTGCTCGGGATGGGTGAGCAGTGCGACGATGGCCTGGTCCAGCAGGTTGACCGTGGTCTCGTGTCCGGCGTTGATGACCAGCATCAACGTGTCCACGAGTTCCTTCTCGGTCAGCTGCGAACCGTCCTCGTCTCGGGTCGTGATCATCACGCTGGTGATGTCCTCGCCCGGGTTCTCCCGCCGGTACGCGACGAGCTCGGTGACCAGGCCGTACATTTCGACGTAGTTGGCCTGCGCCTCATCCTGGCCGATGGTGGTGTCGAAATACCGGTCGACGCAGACACGCAATCCGGTGGCGAGGAAGTCGGGTACCCCGAGCAGCTCGGTGATCACCTGAATCGGGACCGGGTAGGCATAGCCTTCGCGCAGATCCGCCACCTGTCCCGGGGGTGTCGTCGCCAACCGGTCGAGCAGTTCGGTGGTGAGCGCTTCGATCCGGGGGCGCAGGGCCAGGGTGCGCCGATGAGTGAACGCGGGCGAGACCAGTGTGCGCAGACGGCGGTGGTCGGCCCCGTATGCGGTGAACATATTGTCCACCGCGATCCACGGCAGCAGCGGCCAGTCTTCGGTGATCTCACCGTTGATGAAGGCCGTCCAGTGCTGTCGGGGGTCCTTGGATACCCGTGAATCGGCCAACAGGCTCTTCAGTACGGCGGCATCGGTCACGGCCCAGGCCGGAACACCACCGGGCAGTTCCACCAGAGCGGCGGGACCCTGGCCACGCAAGCGGGCCGTCTCCCCGTGGAGATCGGCGCCGGCCATATCCAGGACGATGGTTTCGCGCTCCAACGAAAAACTCCTTAGACAACGTTCAACGGCGGAGACGGAGGGAAGACGACAGGCAGCGCGGCCAGCGCTCGGTGCCACGGTCCGGGGCGCCAGGACAACTGCTCCGCGGGCACCGCCAATTCCATCTCCGGAAGCGCGTCGAGCAACTGATCGATCGCTTCCTGAACGATCACGAGCGCCGGCGACTGCGCGGGGCACGCATGCGGCCCGATACTCCACGCCAGGTGCGAACGGTTGCCGAGGCGGTCACCGCTACGGACGGCCGGATCGTTGTTGCACGCGGACATACTGATGACCACCGGCTGGTGCGCGGGTAGCCAGGTGTTGCCGATGAGAATCGGCTGCCGCGGGTAGGTGGTGCAGAAATTCGCCATCGGCGGGTCGTTGAACAGCACCTCGTCCAGCGCGTCGCGCGTGGACAGGTTGCCGCCGAGGATACCGCCGCCGAGCCGGTCGTCGGTGAGCATCAGCAACAGGGTGTTGATGATCAGGTTCTGCTCCGGTTCCAGCCCGGCACCGTAGAAGCTGATCAGATTCGACAGCATTTCTTCGTCGTTCAGCTTCGACGAATGGTGCACCAACCGGGAGGTGACATCATCGCCGGGCTCGGTCCGTTTCGTGGTGATGAGCTCCATCAGCGCCTCGCTGAGGTAGTTAATCCCCCATTCGGCATTGACCGTGTCGAATAGGGCGGCCATCCCCTTGGCGACCCGCTCCCCCAGTTCGGGGGTGCAGCCGACCATCCGGTTGAGCACCTCGAATACCAGGGGAAACGCGTACTGGGTGACCAGATCCGCCGAACCGGCCTCGCAGAACGAGTTGATCAGCGGGATCGCGATCTGCCCCACCGCCTGGTGGAGTTCGTGCAGATCGATACCGTCGATGGCGGCCACATAGGCATGGCGGTAACGCTGGTGCAGCTCCCCGCTGTTGCGCAGGGCGTTCGGGTACCATTCCATCATCGGCCTGACCGGTGAGTCGGGCGGAATACTGGTCTGCCAGACACGCGGATCGGCCGGGAAACGCTCCGGATCGTTGAGAATTCGGACGGCCGCCTCGTATCCGATCACCAGCGTCGCCGGAACATCGGGAGCCAGATCGACCGGAACGAGCGAGCCATGGCGGTTTCGCATCTCACGGTAGGTACCGTGCGGGTCGGCAGCGAATTCCTCCGAATACAGCGAGAAACGCGGGCCGGTTCCTCCATTGGGGTCTCCCTGGGCGACCGGACGCCCGGCAAATGGAGGTTGTTGTTGCGAAACCAGGTGGTACTGCGTGCTCAAAGACGAGACTCCAAACGGTGGAACAGGTATTCGACCAGCGTGATGAGCGACTGCAGACAGGTACGCCGATCGCGGGCGTCGAGAGCCGTCAGCGGAGTGTCCTCGGTCAGGTCGAGCGCGTCCCGGATCTCCGAAAGCGGAAACCGGTTCGCGCCCTCGAACTCGTTGACGCCCACCGCATACGGGACGCCACGTTCCTCGAGTACCGCCAGCACCTCATCGGACTTCTCGATCCGCCGGGTATCGACCAGAACGAGGGCGCCGAGCGCACCCCTGGCCAGTTCCTCCCAGAGCGGAACGAACCGCTGTTGTCCCGGAGTACCGAAAAGGTACAGCGCCAGTTCGGGGTTCAGGGTTATACGACCGAAGTCCATGGCGACCGTGGTCTGCGTTTTCGAACCCAGCCCCGCCAGATCGTCGACGCCGATACTGGCCTCGGTAATGGTCTCCTCGGTACGCAGTGGCTTGATCTCCGACACACTGCTGACGAAGGTGGTCTTGCCGACGCCGAAATTACCGGCCACCAGCAGTTTCACCGAGCGGGTCACGGTCTCCGGCACATAATCGACGGCGCGGCGTTCCGCGGGCCGGTCAGGCCGGGAGAGCACGGAGCCCATTGAGTACCTCCTCGAGCAGGGCTATCTCCGGCAGTTTCTCAGCCGGGATCGGGATGTTCAGATGTCCGCTGTCCAGCAGGTCGGAAACAATGATCGTCACCACGGACGGGGGCAGGTCGAGATAAGCAGCGACCTCGGCGATCGACAGGGCACCGTGACTACAGACGTCGACCACCCGGCGCACGTCGGGGGCTGCCCCGGGCGCCGGGTCCTTGGCGGCGATGACCAGTGTGACCAGGTCCAGTTCACGGGTCGGACGCGAGCGTCCGCCGGTCCGCACATAGGCGCGGACCAGGTCCGGATCACGCCGTGATCCACTCACCGCAGATCGCCGCCGGGTCGTCTGCGCGGTTCGGAGCCGAGTTCGTGGCCGACACGTGCGGCGAGCTCGTTCATCCGGTGCGCGATGAGACCCACATCGATATCCGGCATGGTCGACACCCCCAGCAGGGCACCCTCACCCGCAGCGGTGATGAGGATCATGCCTTCGCCGTATTCGGTCATGTTCTGCCGGACATCGTTTCCGGAGCCCCCGCAGAACTCACCGAGCGCCTTACCGAGCGACCGGAGGCCCGAGGCCGCGGCGGAGAAGCGTTCGGCCTGATCCCGGCTGATACCTGTCGAATGGGCGATACGCAGACCGTCCTCCGACAGCAGGACCGCGAATCGGACGCCGGGAACCTCGAGATCGTTCAGTAACCAGCCCAGCTTGTTGCTGTTGTCGGTGACCACAGTTCTCGGTGAGCCCATCAGGATGTCATCCCTTCGGTGTGTTCGGAAGCGGCAGCGCGACCACTCTTGGAGCCGTTCTGCCACGCTGCTGCGATTTCGGGACGAGGCTGTCCCGCTTCGGACCGGATGCGCCCGGTCTGGACGGAGGGCACGGACGACGCCGCACGGCGTCGCCGTTTGGGCAGGCCTCCACTGGTGATGTCGTGGACCGTGGACCGCTGGTCGTTGTCGGTCTGCTCACCCACTCCGCTCATGGTGTCTCCCCCCGTCATCGCCATACCACTCGGTGTCGTCACGCCGGTCAGCATCGAGGAGCCGGATGTCGTTCCGATGGACGAGGAGGCTCCGGACGCCGACGGGGCCGCGGAAACCGCGGGCGCCCCGACGGGGGAGACACCGGACGACCCGGAGGCATTGCCGCTGCCCACCGCCGCGAGCTCGCGCGCGGCATGCGCCCCGCCGGAGCTGTCGCTCTCCTGAGCCGTGCGGGGCGCGACCAGCAGGGCCTCGGGAATGTAGACCATGGCGCGCATACCGCCGTAGGCGTTGGGGCCGTCGATGTAGACGGTGAAGCCGTAGCGGCGAGCCAGGGCGGCGATACCGGGGAAACCGACCTTGGGGGACGGGCCCAGCTGGTGGATGTCGACCGGCCGCTCGCCCGCGAGGATCTGCCGGGCCTCCTCCATCTGCTCGGCGTTCATCCGCACACCGGCGTCGTCGACGATCACGGTGACGCCGTGATGACCTTCCTGGAAGGTGACATCGACGTACGAGGTGGGCGGCGAGTACCGCAGGGCGTTATCGATGAGCGAGGCCAGGGTGTGCACCAGCGGCTCCACCGCACGGCTGATGACGATCCGGTCGAGCTGGGTGGAGCGCACCCGCAGGTAGTCGCGGACACGTCCGGTGGCACCGCCCACGACGTCGGTGAGCGACTGGGCGGGCCACCGTCGACCGGGCAGACCGCCACAGACGATCACGTAGGACTGCGCCTGGCGGATCATCTGCTGCACGGTGTGGTCGATGCGGATGAGGGTTTCGTAGACGCGGTCGTCACGGTGTTCACGCAGCGCGGCGCTGACCACCTGACCGACGTCGGCGCCGAGACTCACCACGGAGGTGCCGAAGGAGCGCACCGCGGCGCTGGTGGCCTCGCGCGAGGTCGACTCGACCTGCGCCCGGGACGACTCCTCCTCGGCGCGCACGGCCTCTTCGGCCGCGGCGATCGCCTGTCTCAGTTTTTCTTCGTTCTCACGGGTGAGGGTGTCCTGGGTCTCGGTCTGCACCGCACCCAGGTCTTCGGTGAATCGCTCGACGATCCAGCGCAGGCATTGCGCGAAACGTGAGTTCTCCAGACCCGGCGGCACTTCGGGACCCGCGGTGGGTTGTTCGAAGCGGCGAAGCGAGTCCGATAGCGCGGGTAGCGTACTGGCCGCGAGATTTTCGAGGGCGTCCTCGCGTACCCCCAGATCACGCTCCAGGACGTCTATTCGGCTCTGCAGCCCGCTTACGGTCCGAACGGCGTACCACGCCACGCCGAGCACCAGAACGGGGGCGAGGATCCAGGGAAGCAGCACGGCGGTATTCAGGTTCATCAGCTTTCTCGTCGTTGACGGGGCTCGAGGGTGCGCCACGCGATGCCACAGCATTCTTCTGCCACAGCGCTCGTCTCGCCTTCCTCGCGACGCCGACCATGATTGCCCCTGGCCGGATGAGGTCCTCGCCGGGTACCGGCGGTGATCACCGACCACCCATCCCGGCGTCCACTCACGATATTCCAAAGTGGCCGGAGGACAAGGTGATCGACCGATCACGGAACCATCGGAACACCTTCGTCCCATGGCCCAGAACCCGACGACTCGCCCACACTAGCAGTATTTCCGGCCGCATGTTCAATATCCGACAACTATTAATTTGTCCCGCATCCGGCAACAGCGTGTCGACCTCGTGAATCACAGAATTATTGAGCTGCTTGGGATCCCGACGGCGTCCGGCCCGTACCCTCGGCGGGCCCATTTCGGCGACCGCCGGCCTACCCGACCGCACCGCCAACCCCCCTGCGGGCAAAACGAACCGAGTAGTCCCCACCTGGTCAGTGCGACCACGGAGCGGGCGCCGGGACATCCCCAAATTGCTTCGCCGGACCGACAAGTGCTATAAGAGCGACCGTGCCGTCACACGAAACCGCAAGGGCCGTACCGTTCTTCGAGAGCGGTAGGGCAATCATGTCCGGACCCGACCCGGAAAGACGACCCCGGAGGGCGAATGATCTTCGGCAAAGCCCCGAAAGACCGGAAAGGGGTCTGTAACGGCGTATAACGCCACTATTACAGACCAATCAACACGGCGGTGGCGGAAAGCGTTCGAGTCAAGCTTTCCCGACCCGCCGGCAGGGCGCCATCACATTCCGAAACATCAATGCACCACACGGACAATGGCATCCGTTATCACCGGCACACGATACGCGACCGCCATCATGGGACCGCTGTCACGGGGGCTTCACCACCCCGACGGGAGCCGCCCACCCCTTCACGGTCGATAGCGTACAGGTATGATTCCTGAATATGACGGTGCCCCGGGACATCTGCCCCGGGGCACCGTCGACGTATCGCGGAACGCGTCCTAGACCGTGAAACCGAGGGCGCGCAACTGTTCTCGACCGTCTTCGGTGATCTTGTCCGGTCCCCACGGCGGCATCCACACCCAGTTGATCTTCAGATCATCGACCAGGCCACTGCGCACCAACGCGTTGCGGGACTGGTCCTCGATCACATCGGTGAGCGGGCAGGCGGCCGAGGTCAGGGTCATATCGAGAACGGCGGTCCGATCCTCGAGCTTCAAGCCGTACACCAGCCCCAGATCGACGACGTTGATCCCCAGCTCGGGGTCGACCACGTCGCGCATGGCCTCTTCGATGTCCTCGAGCTGCCTCAGTTCCTCCGCCGACAGCTCGGCCGGTGTGGGCTCGGCTGCCTGGTCCGTGATCTCGGTGGACGGTGTATCGGTCATGCTGTTTCCCCGTTTCCTGCCGTACGGCCGATCGTATGGCCGGTGGCGCCGTCGATCCGGACCACGGCATCCTTGAACGCCATCCAGCCCAGCAGCGCGCATTTCACCCGCGCCGGATACTTGGCAACGCCTGCGAAGGCTATCCCGTCGCCGATGACGTCCTCATCGCCTTCGACGGTACCCCGGCCGGCGACCATCTCGTTGAACGCGTCGACCACCTTCAGCGCCTCCGGCAGCGGCAACCCGATCACCTGGTCGGCGAGCACCGAGGTGGAGGCCTGGCTGATCGAACAGCCCTGCCCGTCGTAAGAGACGTCGGCGACCTCGCCGCCTTCGCCGATATGAACACGCAAGGTCACCTCGTCACCGCAGGTGGGGTTCACATGGTGCACTTCGGCACCGAACGGCTCCCGCAGTCCGCGGTGGTGCGGATGCTTGTAGTGGTCCAGGATGACTTCCTGGTACATCTGCTCCATGCGCATGGTCTATACAACCCCGAAGAAGCTCTGGGCCTTCCGCACCGCGGCGACCAACTTGTCCACTTCGTCGAGGGTGTTGTAGACCGCGAAGGACGCGCGGGCGGTCGCGGCGATCCCGAACCGCCGGTGCAGCGGCCAGGCACAGTGGTGCCCGACCCGGATCGCCACGCCCTCGTCGTCGAGGATCTGGCCCACATCGTGCGCGTGGATCCCGTCCACGACGAACGCCACGGCACCGCCGCGATCGATGTTCTCGGTCGGACCGACGATCCGCACGCCGTCGAGCGCGCCGAGCCCTTCCAGGGCGGCGTCGATCAGGGTGTGCTCGTGTGCGGCGATGACATCCATGCCGAGCTCGCCGAGATACCCCACGGCGGCGCCGAGTCCGACCACCTGCGAGGTCATCGGCACACCGGCCTCGAACCGCTGCGGCGGCGGGGCGTAGGTGCTGCCCTCCATGGTGACCATCTCGATCATGGAACCGCCGGTGATGAACGGCGGGGTGTCCGCGAGCAGCGATCGCCGCCCGTACAGTACGCCGACCCCGGACGGGCCGAGCATCTTGTGCCCGGAGAAGGCCGCGAAATCGATGTCCAGGGCCCGGAAGTCCACCGACATGTGCGGAACCGACTGACAGGCGTCCAACACCACCACGGCGCCGACCTGGCGGGCGCGGCGCACCAGTTCCGCCACCGGGGCGATCGCACCGGTGACATTGGACTGGTGGGTGAAGGCGAGCACCTTCGTCTTCGGTGAGAGCTCATGCGAATCGAGATCGATCCGACCGTCGTCGGTGACGCCGTACCAGCGCAGGGTCGCCCCCGTGCGCCGGGCCAGTTCCTGCCACGGCACCAGATTCGCGTGGTGTTCCAGTTCGGTGATGACGATCTCGTCGCCCGGCCCCACCCGGTAGGGGAACCGGTCGTCGGCGAACGAATAGGTCACCAGGTTCAGCGATTCGGTCGCGTTCTTGGTGAACACGATCTCGTCGGCGTCGACCCCGACGAACCGCGCGATATCGGCGCGCGCACCCTCATAGGCGTCGGTGGCCTCCTCGGCCAACTGGTGCGCGCCGCGGTGGACGGCCGAGTTGCGGTTGAGCAGGAAGTCGCGTTCGGCGTCCAGCACCGCCACCGGCCGCTGCGCGGTCGCTCCGGAATCCAGATACACCAACGGCTTCCCATCCCGGACCGTGCGGCTCAGGATGGGGAAATCGGCCCGGATCCGGCCGATATCGAGGGTGCGGACGGTTGCGGTCATATCACGCTCCGGCGATCGCGGACTGGGTAAAACGAACGTAGCCGCCTGCGTCGAGTTCCTCGGCCAGTTCCGAGCCGCCCTCGGCGACGACCCGGCCGCCGACGAACACGTGCACGAACTGCGGCTGGATATAGCGCAGAATGCGGGTGTAGTGGGTGATCAGCAGAATGCCGCCGTTTTCCCGCTCCTTGTAGCGGTTCACGCCCTCGGACACGATACGCAGGGCGTCCACGTCCAGACCGGAGTCGGTTTCGTCCAGGATGGCGATCTTCGGCTTCAGCAGACCCAGCTGCAGGATCTCGTGGCGCTTCTTCTCACCGCCGGAGAAGCCCTCGTTCACGCTGCGCTCGGCGAAGGCGGAGTCGATATCGAGGTCGTCCATCGACTCCTTCACCTCCTTCACCCAGTGCCGCAGCTTGGGGGCCTCACCGCGTACAGCGGTGGCGGCGGTGCGCAGGAAGTTCGACATCGACACACCCGGCACCTCGACCGGGTACTGCATGGCCAGGAACAGCCCCGCCCGGGCGCGTTCGTCGACGGACATCTCCAGCACGTCCTCGCCGTCGAGGGTGATGGACCCGGAGGTGACGGTGTATTTGGGATGTCCGGCGATGGCGTAGGACAGGGTGGACTTGCCGGAGCCGTTGGGACCCATGATGGCGTGCGTCTCACCGGACTTCACGGTGAGGTCCACGCCCTTGAGGATCTTGACGGTCTCCCCGTCCGGGGTGGCGACCTCGGCGTGCAGGTCCTTGATTTCCAGAGTGGTCATAGGTGTCGGGATTCCTTTGTGGGCTGGGAGTTCGGGGTCAGGCGCCGATGGCGGCGAGTTCGGCCTCGATGGCCGCCTCCAGCCGCTGTCGGACCTGCGGGACAGCGATCTTCTGAATGATCTCGCCGAAGAAGCCGCGAACCACCAGACGGCGGGCGATATCCTCCGGGATACCGCGGGCGCGCAGGTAGAACAGCTGCTCGTCGTCGAAACGGCCGGTGGCCGAGGCATGGCCGGCGCCGACGATCTCGCCGGTCTCGATCTCCAGGTTGGGCACCGAATCGGCACGGGCGCCATCGGTGAGTACCAGATTGCGGTTGGTCTCGAAGGTGTCGGTGCCCTCGGCTTCCGCGCGGATCAGCACATCGCCGACCCACACCGTGCGGGCATCACCCTTGGACGAGGCGGGATCACCCTGCAGTGCGCCCTTGTACAGCACCGTGGACTTGCAGTGCGCCACCGCATGGTCGACCAGCAGCCGCTGTTCGAAATGCTGACCCGCGTCGGCGAAGTAGAGGCCGAGCAGTTCGGCGTCACCGCCGGGACCGGCGTAGCGGACGGTGCCGGTGAGCCGCACCAGATCGCCGCCGAGGGTGACGGCGGTATGCCGCAGAACGGCGTCGCGGCCCAGCGTGGCGTGGTGCGCGGCGGCGTGGACGGCATCGTCGGCCCAGTCCTGGATGGCGACGACGGTCAGCCGGGCACTGTCGCCGAGCACGAATTCCACGTTCTCGGCGTAGGTTCCACTGCCCTTCTGGTCGATGACGACAGTCGCGTTCGCGAATGCGTCCAGCCGGATCTGCAGGTGGCCGAAGGCCGTCTTCCCCTCGCCGGGACCGGTGACGGTGACGGTGAACGGCTCGGCGACCTCGATCTCCTTGCCGACCGACACCACCGTGGCCCGTTCGAAGCCCGAATACGCCTGGGCCGCGACCCGGTCCGCCGGGACACCGCCGGTGCCGAGGCGGGGATCGGTGCGGTCCACGGTCTCCACGGTCACGCCCTCGACCGGCGTGGTCTCGACGGTGATGAAACCGTCGGCGACGGCGGTGCCGTTGTGCAGGCCGCGCAACCGGCGCAGCGGGGTGAACCGCCACGCCTCGTCCTTGGCCGTGGGTACCTCGAAGGCGTGCACATCGAACGAGGTGAAGACCTCGCCCTTGTTGATCGCCGGGGTACGAGCCTCAGCGGCTTCGGCAACGTTCTCGACGGCCATCAGCCGACGGCTCCTTCCATCTGCAGTTCGATCAGGCGGTTGAGTTCGAGCGCGTACTCCATCGGCAGTTCCTTGGCGATGGGCTCGACGAAGCCGCGGACCACCATGGCCATGGCCTCGTCCTCGGTGAGCCCACGGCTCATCAGGTAGAACAGTTGGTCCTCGGAGACCTTGGAGACGGTGGCCTCATGCCCCATGGTGACGTCGTCCTCGCGGATGTCGACGTAGGGGTAGGTATCGGAGCGGCTGACGGTGTCCACCAGCAGCGCATCGCATTTCACGGTCGACTTCGACCCGTGCGCACCCTTGTTCACCTGCACCAGGCCGCGGTAGGAGGCCCGGCCGCCCCCGCGCGCCACCGACTTCGACACGATGGTCGAGGAGGTGTGCGGTGCCAGGTGCAGCATCTTCGCGCCGGTGTCCTGGTGCTGGCCGGCGCCGGCGAACGCCACCGACAGCACCTCGCCGCGGGCGTGCTCACCGGTCATCCACACGGCCGGATACTTCATGGTGACCTTGGAGCCGATATTGCCGTCGATCCACTCCATGGTCGCGCCCTCTCCGGCCTTGGCCCGCTTGGTGACCAGGTTGTAGACGTTGTTCGACCAGTTCTGGATGGTGGTGTAGCGGCAGCGGCCGCCCTTCTTCACGATGATCTCCACCACCGCGGAATGCAGCGAATCCGACTTGTAGATCGGCGCGGTGCAGCCCTCGACGTAGTGCACGTAGGCGTCCTCGTCGACGATGATCAGGGTGCGCTCGAACTGGCCCATGTTCTCGGTGTTGATCCGGAAGTAGGCCTGCAGCGGGATATCGACGTACACCCCCGGCGGCACGTAGATGAACGAACCTCCCGACCACACGGCGGTGTTCAGCGCGGAGAACTTGTTGTCACCGGCCGGGATCACGCTGCCGAAGTACTGCCGGAAGATCTCCGGGTGCTCGCGCAGACCGGTGTCGGTGTCGAGGAAGATCACGCCCTGGGCCTCCAGATCCTCGCGGATCTGGTGGTACACCACCTCGGACTCGTACTGGGCGGCGACACCGGCCACCAGCCGCTGCTTCTCCGCCTCCGGGATACCCAGCCTGTCGTAGGTGTTGCGGATGTCCTCGGGCAGGTCCTCCCAGCTGGCGGCCTGCTTCTCGGTGGAACGCACGAAGTACTTGATGTTGTCGAAGTCGATGTCTTCGAGGTTGGAACCCCAGGCCGGTATCGGCTTGCGCTCGAAGATCCGCAGGGCCTTGAGGCGGGCCTCGAGCATCCACTCCGGCTCGTTCTTCTTCGCCGAGATATCGCGGACGACCTCCTCCGACAGGCCACGCTGCGCGGCGGCACCGGCCTCGTCCGAGTCTGCCCAGCCGTAGCCGTAGCTGCCCAGGGCGGCAATCGTCTCTTCCTGGGTCAACGGCGTCGGCCTGGTGGTGGCGGATTCGCGGGCGTCCGCGGCGGTCGTCGTCATTCGGCACTCCTTCCGGAGTCGTTCGTTATTTCCATTGCGGGCTGTGCAACGGCTGATGGGGAGGCTGTATTCGGTTGGGTCACGGTCCCGGCGGACGATGCCTCGATCGGCAGCACCGCCAGCGGTACATGGGTTGTACAGGCACAGTCGCCGTTGGCGATCGTGGCCAGACGCTGCACATGGGTGCCGAGCAGCTCGCGGAAGGCCTCGAGCTCCGCCTCGCACAGTTGCGGGAATTCCTCGGCGACATGGGCGACCGGGCAGTGGTGCTGGCAGATCTGTACGCCCGCACCCACCGGCCGGGTACTCGCCGCGAAGCCCGCGCCGGACAGCGCAGTGGCGATCTCCTGGGCCTTGGCCACCGTCTGGTCGGAGGTCACCGCGGCGGTGTCCGCGCTTCGGGGCCGATGCGCGTCCGCACCCTGCGGGCGGTGCGCCGGAAGCGGTTCGATCCCGGCCACGACCGTCCGCGCGCGTTTGCGGGCGAACTCGGTGACCGCCTGTTCACCGCCGATTTCGCGCAGTTGGCGGATCGCCGCCCCGGCGAGATCGTCGTAGGCGTGGCCGAGCATGCTCCGTCCCGCAGCGGTGAGCCGGTACTGCTTGGCGGGTCGGCCACGCCCCTTCTGCTGCCATGGCGCAGAACGGCTTGCCCGTGCCTGGCCGGATTCGATGAGCGCGTCCAGATGCCTGCGCACCCCGGCCGGCGCCAGGCCCAGGGCGGCGCCGATGGCGGTCGCGGTGATCGGACCCTGCTCGAGCAGCAGCCGGACGATCTCGGCCCGGGTGCGTCCCTCACCACCGGCCGCGGGCACGGCAGCGGACGCGGTGCCGGCCCGACGGCCGGCCCTTTCGTCTACGTTCGGCAAACCCACGGTTTTCACAACATCAGTGTGGCGGAATTACTTCCCGAAATCTAATAAGGCTGCCCTGACCTGCGACACCCTTGCCCGGCGCCATCCGGCGTACGGGTGGACCACACCGCCTCTACCACTGTTTTCAGCGAAACCCGCAGGTAAGGCCGAGCCGTGGGCGGTGCGGAGTGAAATGGATCACTCACGGCCGCCCCACCCTCTACCGGTCCGAGACCGCCGCATGTCCGGCCATGCCTACTAGGCTGCCTGACCGTGGCAATAGGGGAAGGCGCGCGGCGAACAAGGCCGGCGGCGGTGCGCCGCACCGTGGTGCGGCTGGGGCGACGGGCGCAGACGCTGGGCCGGCGCGTCCTCGGGTTGGACGTGCCGGCCACCGAGCACACGGTCGCGGTCCTGCATCGCGACGAGTCCGAGGTGCCCGGCCTGGACAGCAGGGAGCTGACCCAGCTCGACCGGATCCGGCTGATGGGCGCCACCGGCACCGTCCTCATGGCCATCAGCGCGCTCGGGATCGGCGCCCAGCCGGTCCACCAGAACCCCACCTCCGGGATGCGGGTGCTGGGGATCTTCGCCCGCGCGCACACCGGGTCGCTGGCCATGTGCATGGTCGGCACGGTGACCGTGGTGCTGGCCTGGCTGCTGCTCGGCCGGTTCGCGGTCGGCGGGATCGGCGGGGTTCCGGTGCACCGACTGTCCCGTGTCCAGTTGGACCGCACCCTGCTGCTCTGGATCATCCCGCTCAGCGTCGCACCACCCATGTTCAGCAATGACGTCTACTCGTATCTGGCGCAGAGCGAGATCGCCGCGCGCGGTATCGACCCGTACAAGGAAGGTCCCGTGGCGGGACTGGGCATCGATAACGTGCTCACCAACAACGTTCCCACCATCTGGCGCGACACGCCGGCCCCGTACGGGCCGCTGTTCCTGTGGATGGGGCGCGGCATCGCCCATCTCACCGGCGAGAACATCGTGGCCGGGGTCTGGGTACACCGACTGCTGGCGCTGGCCGGGGTGGCGCTGATCGTCTGGGCCCTGCCCAGGCTGTCGGTGCGCTGCGGGGTGGCGCCGGTGAGCGCGCTGTGGCTGGGCGCGGCCAATCCGCTGGTGCTGTTCCATCTCGTCGGCGGGGTGCACAACGACGCCCTGATGCTCGGACTGATGCTGGCCGGTCTGGAGTTCGCGCTGCGCGCCGTGCACGGCGCCGCCGACGCTGTCGCACCACCGCCCCTGGACGCCCACGGCTACCTGATGCTGATCGCCGGGGCCATCACCATCAGCCTGTCGTCGTCGATCAAGATCACCTCGATTATCGCCCTGGGATTCGTCGGAATGGCGCTGGCCAAACGCTGGGGCAACGGTCTGCGCGCGCTGTGCCTGTCGGCGGCGCTGCTGGGTGGCATCGCGGCCCTGACGACACTGCTGGTCAGCATGGCGAGCGGGCTCGGTTTCGGCTGGGTGCACACCCTCGGCACCGCGAACGCGGTACGCAGCTGGATGTCGCTGCCGACCGCGCTCGGCATCATCACCGGCTTCGGTGGCGTACTGCTCGGGCTCGGCGACCACACCACGGCGCTGCTGAGCATCACCCGGCCGATCGCCGCGGCGGTGGCCGCGGTCATCACGGCGCGGATGCTGGTCGCCACCTGGACCGGGCGACTGCATCCGGTGGGGGCGCTCGGGGTCTCGCTGGGCGCCATCGTGCTGCTGTTCCCGGTGGTACAGCCGTGGTATCTGCTGTGGGCGATCGTGCCGCTGGCGGCCTGGGCCACCCGACCGGCGTTCCGGGTTCCCGCGGTCGCGTTCTCCGCGGTGGTGAGCGTGATCCTGATGCCGCGCGGCGCCGACCTCGAGGTGTTCCAGATCGTCGGGGCGGCCATCGCCACGGTTGTCGTCGCGGTGCTGTTCCTGGTGGTCACCCGGAACTCCCTGCCGTGGCGGGAGCAGCAGGGGGTGTCGGCTTCCTCACAGTCGACCACGGCATACCGTGTCACATCGTGAGCGCAACCCGCGAACCCGCCGTACAGATGGACGACGTCGTCAAACGCTACGGCGACACCACGGCGGTGGACGGCATCGGATTCACGGTCGAACCCGCACAGGTATTCGCGCTGCTCGGTCCGAACGGGGCCGGTAAGACCACCACGGTGGAGATGTGCGAGGGCTTCGTCACCCCCGACGGCGGCCGGGTGCGGGTACTGGGGCTGGACCCGATCGCGGACTCGGAACGTCTGCGCCCTCGGATCGGTGTGATGCTGCAGGGTGGTGGGGCGTATCCGGGCGCGCGGGCCGGGGAGATGCTGGAACTGGTCGCCTCCTATTCGGCCGATCCGCTGGACCCCGACTGGCTGCTGCGCACCCTCGGCCTCGCCGACAGCCGACGCACCCCCTACCGTCGCCTTTCCGGCGGTCAGCAGCAGCGGCTGTCACTGGCCTGCGCGCTGGTCGGACGGCCCGAGATCGTCTTCCTCGACGAGCCCACCGCCGGAATGGACGCCCAGGCGCGGATCATGGTGTGGGAGCTGATCGACGCGCTGCGCCGTGACGGGGTGGCCGTCCTGCTCACCACCCATCTGATGGACGAGGCCGAGGAACTGGCCGACCAGCTCGTCATCATCGATCACGGCCGAATCGTGGCCTCCGGCACCCCCGCCGAGGTGACGGCGCACGGCGCGGCCGGCCAACTGCGGTTCTCGGCCCCGCCGCGCCTGGACCTGACGCTGCTGGAGCGGGCACTGCCGGAGGGTTTCGCGCCGCGCGAGGCGAGTCCGGGCTCATATCTGGTGGAAGGCGAGATCGACCCGCAGGTGCTGGCCACCGTGACCGCGTGGTGCGCGCGGGTGAACGTCCTGGCCACCGATATCCGGATCGACCAGCGGCGGCTGGAGGATGTGTTCCTGGAGTTGACCGGACGGGATCTGCGCACATGACGAAACCGGATATCACCGCCAACCGCTTCGCACCGGGGACCTTCACCCCCGCGCCCCGGCCCAACGGCCGCGCCGCGATGCTGTTCGCGCAGACCCGTCTGGACCTGCTGCTGTTGCTGCGCAACGGGGAGCAGTTGCTGCTGACCATGTTCATTCCGATCACCCTGCTGGTCGGGCTCAGCCTGCTGCCGTTCGGGGAGATGGGCGAGCACCGGGTGGACCGGATCGTGCCCGCGGTGATGATGGTGGCGGTCATGTCGACAGCGTTCACCGGACAGGCCATCGCCGTCGGTTTCGACCGTCGGTACGGGGCGTTGAAACGGCTGGGCGCCACCCCGTTGCCGCGCTGGGGTGTCGTCGCGGGCAAAAGCGGTGCCGTCCTGCTGGTTGTGGTACTGCAGGCGGTGATCCTGGGCGCTATCGGGACGGCACTGGGCTGGCGGCCGAGTCCGCTCGGGCTGGTGCTGGGGGCGCTGCTGATCGTGCTGGGCACCGCCACCTTCGCGGCCATGGGTCTGCTGCTCGGCGGGACGCTCAAGGCCGAGGTCGTATTGGCGCTGGCGAATATTCTCTGGTTCGTCATGCTGGGCGTGGCGAGTGTTGTATTCGCCACCGACGATCCGCACGCGGCGGTGCAGATCGTGGTGCGGTTGGTCCCCTCCGGCGCCCTCGCGGTGGCGCTGGAAGACGCGGTGGACGGCGGTATCGACTGGTTCGGTGTAGTGGTGCTCGGGCTCTGGGGCGCGGGGGCGGGACTGCTCGCGACCAGGTTCTTCCGCTTCGACTGAGACCGCCCACTCGGCAACGACGAGTTGTAGTAGTCCGGCTGCGGACCCCGCGCGATCGACGGCTACCATCGGGACGTGCTCTATCGCGCGTTCCTGCGACTCGTCGACCGACTGCCGATGCCCTCCCGCCGCGTCCAGCTGTGGCTCGCGGCCGCGGTCATCGCCTCCCAGGCCGGGATCGCCGTCACCGGCGCCATTGTGCGCGTCACCGCCTCCGGACTCGGCTGCCCCACCTGGCCGCAGTGCTTCCCCGGCAGCTTCACACCCGTCGGGGTGTCCGAGGTCGCCGTGGTGCATCAGGCCGTAGAGTTCGGCAACCGGATGCTGACATTCGTGGTCACCCTGTGCGCGGCGCTGATCGTCCTGGCCGTTACCCGGGTGCGGCGGCGACGCGAAGTGCTGGTGTACGCGTGGCTCATGCCGGGCGGCACCGTATTGCAGGCGGTGATCGGCGGCATCACCGTGCTGTCCGGGCTGCTGTGGTGGACGGTTGCCATACATCTCCTGGCGTCGATGCTCATGGTGTGGGTGGCCGCGGTGCTGTACTCGAAGGTCGCGGCACCCGACGACGGGGTCGAAACAGTCCGCGCCCCCGCGCCGCTGCGGTGGCTGACCGGCCTCGCCGGGATCGCGCTGGCGGGGGTGCTGGTCGCGGGCACCCTGGTGACCGGGGCGGGACCGCACGCCGGGGACAAGAGCATCGACCGACAGGTGCAACGCCTCGAAGTGGAGATCGTCCCCCTGGTGCATCTGCACGCCCAACTGCTGGTCGGTTACTTGGCGCTGCTGGTCGGGCTGGCCTTCGGCCTCTACGCGGTCGGTATCACCGCGCCCGTTCGCAAACGCCTGTTCGTGCTGCTCGGTCTGGTGCTCGCGCAGTCGCTGGTCGGCGTGGTCCAGTACTTCACCGATGTGCCCGCGGTCCTGGTGGCCATCCACGTGGGCGGCGCGGCGCTGTGCACCGCCGCCACCGCCACCCTGTGGGCCTCGCTGCGTACCCGGGAGCCGGTGCCGGTGGTCACCGGCACCGGCGATACCGAGCCTGCGGCCGCCGCGGCACCGGCCGCCCGGCCCGCCTAGAACCGGCGGCGGGCCGCCCGCCCGCTCAGGCCGGTTCGGGTCGGGTGCGGTAGCTGCGGGCCACCAGGGCCGAGGTCAGATACCACAGCCCCGACGGCACCGTCGGGTCGAAACCGGTCAGCAGCCGCACCCGTTTGAGGCGGTAGTCGAGGGTGTTGGTGTGCATATGCATCAGTCGGGCCGTGCGCTGCCGGTTGAAGTTGTTGGCGATATGCCGACGCAGGGTTTCCAGCAGCTCCGGGTGGTCGTCGAGGGGGTCGAGGATGGCGCTGAGGTGATCGCGGGCCGGGCCGGGCCGGGTGATCTGGAACTCCAGTGCCAGATCGGCGAAACGGTGCAATCCCCCGCCGCCGGTGAGCTGTTGCACCGTGTCGAGGAGTTCGTGCGCCTGATCGGTCGCGTCCGGGATCTCGGCCGGTACGGCGGCCACCACGGTGGCGGTGATCTGTACATGGGCCGCCTCCGCCAACCCCTCGATCACCGCGTCGAGTGTTTCGTCGGGGAAGGTGTCGGCGGGCAGCAGCAGGGTGCCACCGTCCACGCTGAGCAGCGACAGCGCCCGGTCGCCGCAGCGTCTGGCCAGCTCCGCCTGTACTCGGCGGAGTTTGCGGCGGGCCACGATGCGTCCGTCCACATCGGGGGTGGATTCGTCCGGATGCGGCGGTATGGCCAGGGCCAGCACCTGGTACGACTCGGCGATCTCGATCCCGCATTCCCGCGCCATGGTGGAGGTGCTGTGTCCGCCGAGCAGTGCCGAGGCCAGGGTATGCACCGCGGTGTGATGCTCGCCGACCACCATGCGGTGTTCGCGCATGTAGGACATCGCCACCGCGGAGGTGATGGTGTCGAGGATCTCCAGCAGGCGGCGCGCGGTGGCGATCAGGGTGGCCGAATCCGATGGGCTCGCGTTCGACAGGATCCGGTCGAAACCGAGTTTGAAGCCTTCGTGGATGGCGTGGTTGATGGTGTCGATCGGAATACCCTCGCGCGCCCATTCGGCCGCCGCGTCATGTACCCGCTCGATCTTCTCCGGCAGTTCCCGGCCGTCCAGATGGCTCAGGGTGATCTCGAGGCAGGCTCGCGTCACCGCGGTGACATCTCCCTGCAGGGCATCTCCGGGCAGAGTGCCGCAGGGTGCGACGTTCTCGACGAAATGGCCGACCATCTGCTGCGACAGGCTCGAAACGTCCCTCAGATGAGTCGAAATCGGACGGCCGGACACCGTGAGTCTCGGACGGGTCGGACCTATGACCGTCATATCGGCTCCTTCTATCTCCCTACCCCCGGGGGTCGATTTCGAGAAGCCACGGTATCGCGAACTGGTTACCCGTCAGTAGGTTTCGCTCGAAACTGTATACCGCCACCAGCCCGCCACGCGACGCGATGTGAGAACGCACAGCGGGCCCGGCGGCCCTGCCTACTTCTTCTCGTTGCGGGCGAGCGGAAAGCGCGCCTGCTTGGCCACCCAGCCCGCCATCTTGGCCCAGTGACCGGTGCGCGGGGTGGCCCGCGAGGTCAGATCCCGATCCCACTCCTCGGCGGCGGTGAGCCCGTCGACGGCCTCGACCAGCGCCCTGGCGATAGCGAGATCGTCCACCATCCGATCGCCGAGGACATCATCCGCCCCGACCAGTGTGACGCGCACCCCCTGCCGGCCGACCGGTTGGAGCACGGCGGTCGCCGAGCCGCCGTGTTCGGCGACGAATCCGCGCACCGAGTCCACGACGGACTTCGGCGCGGTGACGGTGGAGGTAGCGGTATCTGCACTCATACCGGCGAGTTTACCGGCGAGTAAGGACACCGTTGTCCATGCCGTACCGCCCGGTTGCGAACGACACGGGACCGGGCGCGGCGCCGCAGCGCGGGCAACGACATCGGACCGGTGTAGAACAGACCCATGCGTGCCATCCAGGTATCCGAACACGGCGGTCCCGAAGTCCTGAAATACACCGAGCTTCCCGATCCGCAGATCGGGCCGGGCCAACTCTTGGTCGAGACCGAGGCCATAGGCATCAACTACATCGACACCTACTTCCGCACCGGCGCCTACCCCCGCCCGGTCCCCTATGTTCCCGGTCAGGAGGGCTCCGGCGTGGTCGTCGAGATCGGTGCCGAGGTCACCGAGTTCGCAGTGGGTGACCGGGTGACCTGGGCGAGCGCACCGGGCAGCTACGCGTCCCGGGTCGCGGTGGACGAGGCCGTGGCGGTGGCCGTTCCCGAGGGCGACGAGCGGATCGACGCCCCCGTCGCGGCCTCGGCGCTGCTCCAGGGGATGACTGCGCACTATCTGATCGAATCGGTGTACAAACCGGAACCGGGCGAGACGGTGCTGGTCCACGCGGGCGCCGGCGGGGTGGGACTGCTGCTCACCCAACTGGCCACCGCGCGCGGTATCCGGGTGATCACCACCGTGTCCACCGACGAGAAGGAAGCCCTGTCACGGGGCGCCGGCGCCTGGGAGGTACTGCGCTACGGCGACGACCTGGCCGAGCGGGTCCGCGCGCTCACCGACGGGGAAGGTGTGGCCGCCGTCTACGACGGGGTCGGCGCCCCGACCTTCGACGCCGGTCTCGCCTCGCTGCGGGTGCGCGGCATGCTGGCACTGTTCGGCGCGGCCGGCGGTCCGGTTCCGCCGGTCGATCTGCAGCGGCTGAACACGGCCGGTTCGGTCTTCGTCACCCGTCCCAGCCTCGCCCACTACACGCGCGATCGCGACGAACTGAAGTGGCGGGCCGGCGATATTCTGTCGGCCATCGCCGATGGGTCATTGGCCGTTCGGATCGGCGCGACCTATCCCCTGGCCGAGGCCGAACGCGCCCACCGCGACCTCGAGAACCGCAGGACCACCGGATCCATCGTCCTGCTGCCCTGAGCACGGCCGGTCGGGTCGCTCGCTCACCGCGACCGAGCGACCCGACCGGATGGGCGGTACCCGCCGTACGAACCCGATCAGCCGAGCAGGACTTCGCCGATGGTGGTCCAGCCCAGGACCGAGTCCACGGCCAGGCCGCAGAACACCACCGCCAGATAGTTGTTGGACTGCAGGAACAGGCGCAGCGGTTTCACCGATTCGCCGCGCCGCACCCCGGCGTAGAGCTGATGCGCCATCAGCAGGAACCAGGCGCCGGCGACCAACGCTACGGCCGCGTAGATCACCCCGGTGGCGGGGACCAGGGCCAGCGTGGTCAGCACGGTGAGCCAGGTGTAGACGACGATCTGCCTGGTCACCACCCGCTCGGTGGCGACCACCGGCAGCATCGGCACCCCGGCCGCGCGGTAGTCCTCCTTGTAGCGCATGGCCAACGCCCAGGTGTGCGGCGGCGTCCAGAAGAAGATCACCCCGAACAGCACCAGCGCGGGCCACCCGATGGCCCCGGTGACCGCGGCCCAGCCGACCAGGGCGGGCATACACCCGGCGGCACCGCCCCACACCACGTTCTGTGAGGTACGGCGTTTGAGGCCCAAGGTGTAGACGAAGACGTAGAACAGGATGGTGGCCACCACCAGCACCCCGCTCAACAGATTCGCCTGCCACCACAGCCAGGCGAACGAGCCCAGCCCCAGCAGCACCCCGAACACGAAGGCGTGCGGGGTAGGCACGGCCTCGCGGGCCAGTGGACGTTTGGCGGTGCGCCGCATCACCTTGTCGATATCGGCGTCGGCGACGCAGTTGAGGGTGTTCGCGCTTGCCGCGCCCATCCAGCCACCGAACAGGGTGGCCAGGACGAGTCGGATGTCGACTTGGCCGCGGTCGGCCAGCAGCATGGTCGGGATGGTCGCCACCAGCAGCAGCTCGATCACCCGCGGTTTGGTGAGCGCGATATAGGCCAGTGCGCGACGCAGGAACACGGCCGTTACCCCGGTGCCGGTGATCCGGTCTCCGAGCGCCGGCGCGGAATCGTGTGCGCTACCGACTCCCGGCTGTTGACCGATCCGCACTGTTACTCCTCGCACGCTGTCGAACGGGCGCAGCCGGATGCCGATCCACCCACAGCCGCGCCGGGCCGGGGCCGGAGGCAGCTGCGCATCGCGTCCGGCTGGGGAACGAGCAGCGCGCGGCTGCGGCGCGGCCACTACTACAGACGATGGTAGACCCACGCCGGCCACGGTCGGTCCCGCGCCCCTCGTGTTCCGGGTTACTCGACTTCGCCCTGTTCCGAAGAAGCAGGCCCACGCACCACGTTTTCCGACCACACCGGCCGGTCGGGCTGCCATCCGCGGTCGACCCCCGAGACCCGAGAGACCGGAAAATCGGACGAACCGGACCTACCGGGGACCGGCTCCGGGCTCGCCGCACACACTCCCGCGTACCCGTGCCTCTGCCGCGGCCGCACGCGGGTCCGTCGGCGGATCGATGTCCGGGCGTGTCCTCTAGGGTATGGGTGTATGCGGCACCGTCGCGCAGTGGTCGCCGCGCCGTTCACCGCCCTGCCCACCACAGTCGACGCACTCAATGTCAGGAGAATCCCCGTCGTGTCAGTGACAGACGACATCCGCGCCCTCACTCAGCCGAACCACCCGGACGACTGGACGGAGCTGGACACCAAGGCGGTCGACACGGTCCGGGTGCTTGCCGCCGACGCGGTACAGAAAGCAGGCAACGGCCACCCGGGTACGGCCATGAGCCTGGCACCGCTGGCCTACACCCTGTTCCAACGCACCATGCGGCACGATCCCACCGACCCGGAGTGGGTGGGCCGCGACCGATTCGTACTCTCCTGCGGACACTCCAGCCTCACCCTCTACATCCAGCTCTACCTGGCCGGATTCGGTCTGGAACTGGATGATCTGAAGAACCTGCGCACATGGGGTTCGCTCACCCCGGGACACCCGGAGTACCGGCACACCAAGGGCGTGGAGATCACCACCGGCCCGCTGGGCCAGGGCCTGGCCTCCGCGGTCGGTATGGCCATGGCGGCCCGGCGGGAGCGCGGCCTGTTCGACCCGGACGCCGCGCCGGGCACCAGCCCCTTCGACCACTACATCTATGTGGTCGCCTCCGACGGCGACATGGAAGAGGGCGTCACCTCCGAGGCGTCGTCGATCGCGGGCACCCAGCAGTTGGGCAATCTGGTGGTGATCTACGACGACAACAAGATCTCCATCGAGGACGACACCACCATCACCTTCACCGAGGACGTGGCCGCCCGCTACGCGGCCTACGGCTGGCATGTGCAGGTCGTGGAGGGCGGTGAAGACGTCGTCGCGATCGAGGCGGCGCTGGCCGCGGCCCGGGCCGAAACCGGCAAACCGTCGCTGATCCTGCTGCGCACCGTGATCGGCTATCCGGCGCCGAACAAGATGAATACCGGCAGCGCGCACGGCGCCGCTCTCGGCGATGACGAGGTGGCGGCCGTCAAACGGGCACTGGGCTTCGACCCCGAACAGAGTTTCCAGGTCGACGACGACGTCATCGCACACACCCGCAAGGCCGCCGAACGCGGCGCGCGGGAGCATGCGGACTGGACCGTCGAATTCGAGGCGTGGGCGCAGCGCGCCCCGCAGGCCAAGGCACTGTTCGACCGGCTCTACCACGGGCAGTTGCCGGACGGCTGGACCGACGGTCTGCCCACCTGGGAACCGGACCCCAAGGGTCTGGCCACCCGCAAGGCGTCGGCGAAGGTGCTCGCCGCGGTCGGCCCGACCCTGCCCGAACTGTGGGGCGGTTCGGCCGACCTCGCCGAATCCAACAACACCACCATTCCGGAGTCGACGAGCTTCGGCCCGGAGGCGATCTCCACCGGTATGTGGAAGGCCCACCCGTACGGGCGCACCCTGCACTTCGGGGTACGCGAACACGCCATGGGAGCGATCCTCAACGGCATCGTGCTGCACGGCCCCACCCGCCCCTACGGCGGCACTTTCCTGGTGTTCAGCGACTACATGCGGCCCGCCGTCCGGTTGGCGGCGCTCATGCGGGTGCCCGTCACCTACGTCTGGACCCACGATTCGATCGGTCTCGGCGAGGACGGCCCCACCCACCAGCCGATCGAACACCTGGCGGCCCTGCGCGCCATTCCCAACCTGAGCGTGGTGCGGCCGGGTGACGCCAACGAAACCTCCCACGCCTGGCGTTCCGTGATCGAGAAGCATAGCGGCACACACAATTCGCCGTATGTCTCCGCCGACGCGGTGGGTACCGGTGGCCCGGCGGCGCTGGCGCTGACCCGGCAGAACCTGCCGGTATTGGAGGGCACGGCCGATGCCTACGAGGGTGTGTCCAGGGGCGGTTACATCCTGGCCGAGGCGTCCACCGGTATCCCGCAGGTCATCCTGATCGGCACCGGTTCGGAGCTGCAGATGGCCGTCGCCGCGCGCACTACGCTGGAGGCGCAGGGTATCGGGACCCGGGTGGTCTCGATGCCGTGTGTGGAGTGGTTCGACGCGCAGGACAAGGCCTACCGCGACGAGGTGCTGCCGCCCGCGGTCGCTGCCCGCGTGGTTGTCGAGGCCGGTATCGCCATGCCGTGGTATCGGTTCACCGGCGATGCGGGCGAGATCGTGTCCATTGAGCACTTCGGCGCCTCGGCCGACTACCAGACCCTGTTCCGCGAGTTCGGTTTCACCGAGGAGGCGGTGGTGGCCGCCGCGCAGCGCACGCTCGACAACGTGAAGGGGTAACAGAATATGGCACAGAACGAGAACATCGCCGCCCTGACCGCGGCAGGTGTATCGGTGTGGTTGGACGACCTGTCCCGGGACCGGATCGAATCCGGTCATCTGGCCGAGCTGATCGCCACCCGCGGCGTCGTGGGGGTCACCACCAATCCGACGATCTTCCAGGGTGCGATCGGCAAAGGGCACGCCTACGACGAACAGGTGCGGGCACTGGCCGCCCAGGGCATCGATACCGAGGCCGCGGTCCGCACCATCACCACCGATGACGTCCGCGCGGCCTGCGACGTCCTGACCGAGACGTTCGAGAACACCGGCGGCGTGGACGGGCGGGTCTCCATCGAGGTCGATCCCCGGCTCGCGTTCGACACCGAGGCCACCGTGGCCCAGGCGGTCGAACTGTGGAAGATCGTCGACCGGCCCAACCTGTTCATCAAGATTCCGGCCACCGAGGCGGGCCTGCCCGCGATCACCTCGGTGATCGAACAGGGCATCAGCGTCAATGTCACGCTGATCTTCTCGGTGCAGCGCTATCGCGCCGTCATGGGTGCCTACCTGGACGGGCTGCGCAAGGCCAAGGTCGCCGGCCACGACCTGGCCAAGATCCATTCCGTGGCGTCGTTCTTCGTGTCCCGGGTGGACACCGAGGTCGACAAGCGGTTGGAGGCCATCGGCACCCCGGAGGCACTGGCACTGCGGGGTAAGGCCGCGCTCGCCAACGCCTGTTCGGCCTACGCCGAATACCAGGACGTCTTCGACGGCGGGGCGCACACCTCGACGTATCTACATCTGGCATCGGCCGGCGCCAACCGGCAGCGGCCGCTGTGGGCGTCGACCGGCGTGAAGAACCCGGACTACCCGGACACCCTGTACGTCACCGAACTGGTGGCCCCGAACACGGTGAACACGCTGCCGGAGAAAACTCTGGAAGCCGTCGCCGACCACGGCGAGGTGCGTGGCGACACCGTGTCCGGAACCGCCGAACAGGCGCGGCAGGTATTCGACGACCTGGCGGCGGTCGGTATCGATCTCGACGATGTCTTCGCGGTGCTCGAGCGCGAGGGCGTGGAGAAATTCGAGAAGTCGTGGGAAGAACTGCTGTCCGCCACGGCCGTCGAACTGCAGGATAAGGGAGGTAACTGACCCCGATGGCCGGCTTCGCGGATCACGCGACCATGCACCGGTGGCGCAACCCGCTGCGGGACGAACGGGATAAACGGGTACCGCGTATCGCGGGTCCGTGCAGCATGGTGATCTTCGGCGTCACCGGTGATCTGTCCCGGAGAAAACTGATGCCGGCCATCTACGATCTGGCGAACCGGGGGCTGCTGCCCCCGGGCTTCGCATTGGTCGGCTTCGCCCGCCGGGATATGGCGGATGAGGATTTCGCGGCGATCGTGCGGCAGGCGGTCGCGGCCCATTCCCGCACCCCGTTTCGACAGGAGGTCTGGGACCATCTGGCGGAAGGATTCCGCTTCGTCCAGGGCACGTTCGATGACGACGACGCGTTCGCGCGGCTGACGCGGACTCTGGCGCGGCTGGACCTCGAACGGGGCACCGGCGGTAACCACGCCTTCTATCTGTCGATTCCGCCGGACACCTTCCCGGTCGTCCTGGATCAGCTCGCCCGGCACGGCCTGGCCGCGACGACCTCCGCCGCGGCGGCATCCGATGGCCGCTCCCCGTGGCGCCGGGTGGTGATCGAGAAACCGTTCGGACACGACCTGGCCAGCGCTCGCGAACTCAATGCCCTGGTCAACCGGGTGTTTCCGGAGGAAACCGTCTTCCGCATCGACCACTACCTCGGCAAGGAAACGGTGCAGAACATCCTGGCGCTGCGGTTCGCCAACCAACTGTTCGATCCGATCTGGAACGCCAACTACGTCGACCATGTGCAGATCACCATGGCCGAGGACATCGGCCTCGGCGGCCGCGCCGGCTATTACGACGGTATCGGCGCCGCCCGCGACGTGATCCAGAACCATCTGCTGCAACTGCTGGCACTCACCGCGATGGAGGAGCCGATCAGTTTCGAACCGACGCAGATGCAGTTGGAGAAGATCAAGGTGCTCTCGGCGACCAAACTGGTCGAGCCACTGGACGAGACCACCGCGCGCGGCCAGTACTCGGCGGGCTGGCAGGGCGGCGAACGGGTCGTCGGCCTGTTGGACGAGGAGGGTTTCGACCCGGATTCGCGCACCGAGACCTATGCCGCGATAACCCTCGCGGTCGATACCCGACGCTGGGCGGGGGTGCCGTTCTATCTGCGTACCGGGAAACGCCTCGGCCGCCGGGTGACCGAGATCGCGGTGGTGTTCAAACGGGCCCCGCATCTGCCGTTCGACCAAACCATGACCGCGGAACTCGGGGAGAACGCGCTCGTCATCCGGGTGCAGCCGGACGAGGGCATCACCATGCGGTTCGGGTCGAAGGTGCCCGGTTCCGGGATGGAAGTACGCGATGTGAACATGGATTTCAGCTATGGCGAGTCGTTCACCGAGTCCTCGCCGGAGGCCTATGAGCGGCTGATCCTGGACGTGTTGCTGGGCGAACCATCGCTGTTCCCGGTGGACGAGGAGGTCGAACTGTCCTGGCGCATCCTCGACCCGGTGCTCGCGCACTGGGCGGCCGGCGGTAAACCCGAGCAGTACGAGGCGGGCACCTGGGGTCCGGACTCGGCCGCGGAGATGCTGGCCCGCACCGGCCGGGAATGGCGGCGCCCGTGATCGTCGATATGCCCGACACCACCACCCGCGCCGTGACCAAGCGCCTGGTGCAACTGCGGGAGAGCAACGGCGTCATCACCATGGGACGGGTGCTGACCCTGGTGGTGTGCACCCTGGACAGCTCCGAGGCCGAGGACGCCATCGAGGCCGCCAACGAGGCCAGCCGCGAACACCCGTGTCGGGTGGTCGTGCTCGCACGTGGCGACCGGTCGGCGCCCACTCGGCTGGACGCGCAGATCCGGGTCGGCGGTGACGCGGGTGCCGCCGAGGTGATCGTGCTGCGGCTACAGGGCGAGTTGATCAGTCACGAAAGCAGTGTGGTCGTCCCCTTCCTGCTGCCGGACACGCCGGTGGTCGCCTGGTGGCCGCGGGGCGCGCCCGCGTTCCCCTCGCAGGATTCGGTGGGCCGGCTGGCGACGCGCCGCATCACCGACGCCACCTTCGCCGCCGATCCGCAGGCGACGATCAAACAGCGGCGCGGATCCTACGCGCTCGGCGACACCGATCTGGCGTGGAGTCGGATCACCTACTGGCGGGCGCTGCTGGCCGCCGCCATGGACGAACCACCGTACGAGTCGGTGGATTCGGTGGTCGTGTCGGGCCTGCGTGAGGAACCGGCGCTGGATATGCTCGCCGGATGGCTGGCCGCGCGGCTCGACTGCCCGGTACACCGGCGCACCGGGCAGCTGCGGGTGGAACTGCGCCGCCCCACGGTGTCGATCGCGATCGCCCGCCCGCAGAAAGGGGTGACCGCGACCCTGACCCGCACCGGCGAACCCGTTCAGCGGATCGCGCTGGCGCGGCGGGGAACCCGGGACTGTCTGGCCGAGGAACTGCGCAGGCTGGACGCGGACGAGATCTATGCCGAGGCATTGGCCGGAATCGAAAGGGTTCGCTATGACGGGTAATACCGACTCCGAGTTCCCCGCCGACACCGTGGAGGTCCACCCCGACACCGACGCGCTGCTCGCGTCCGCGGCGGCCCGTTTCGTCGGGGTGGTGGTGGCCGCCCAGGCCGAACGCGGTACCGCCTCCGTGGTGCTGACCGGCGGCGGCACCGGAATCGCACTCCTCGAACGGGTCCGTAAGGCACCGGGCGCGATCGACTGGTCCCGACTCGACGTGTTCTGGGGCGATGAGCGGTTCGTCCCCGCCGGCGATCCCGACCGCAACGAACTCCAGGCCCGCAAGGCGCTGCTCGACCATGTTCCGGTGGACCACACCCGGGTACATCCCGTCGCCACCTCCGACGGGGAATACCCGGACCCGGTGGAGGCCGCCGCCGAATACGCCACGGCGGTGCGGGCGCACCTCGCCGAATACGGCGGCTTCGACCTACATCTGCTCGGTATGGGCGGAGAAGGCCATATCAATTCGCTGTTCCCGCATACCGACGCGGTGCGTGAGGATCACGAGTTGGCCGTCGCGGTCACCGATTCCCCCAAACCTCCATCGGTCCGGGTCACCTTGACCCTGCCCGCGGTCCGTCGGTCCCGCCACGTCGTCCTCGTTGTCTCGGGCGCCGGCAAAGCGGATGCCGTCGCCGCTGCCGTCAACGGTGCCGATCCGGTGGAGGTCCCGGCCGCCGGTGCCCACGGCACCGAATCCACCACCTGGCTGCTCGACGAGGAGGCCGCCGCGGGGCTGAGGCGGTAGACCGCGGCGCGGATCCGACGGCGCCACCGCTGGTCGCACTGCCGCAACGCAGACCCACCGACGACGAAGTGCACCAGATCGCGGCCGAGATGCCGAACCCGCCGGCGCATCCACTGGACCGGACCGATATCCAGGTGATGATCGACACGGCCGGCCGCGATCGGACCGGATTCGAGCTCGGGCGAGTTTAGGCTGATCACCGTGGTGGTCCGATGAGCGCGCAGGAGGCCGATCAATTTTTCCGGGCCGAGATCGCGGTGCTGCGCGCCGCGCCCGTCGCCCCGCCCGACCGGGAATTGGCATCCGGAATCACCGGACAGGAATGTCTCGAACTGTTCGAGTCCCAGGTGACGAGCAGACAGTTGGACTTGGCGGCGCGCCGGCTCGGTGCGGCGGGCCGCGGCTACTACAGCATCGGCTCGTCGGGGCACGAGGGCACCGTGGCCCTGGCCGCGGCCACTCGGATCACCGATCCGGTGCTGCCGCACTACCGTTCGGGGGCGCTCTTCGTCCAGCGGGTGCGTCGTGCGGGCGGAGCCGACCCGATTCGGGACGTTCTGCTCGGTGTGGTGGCCGCCGCGGCGGACCCCATCTCCGGCGGCAGGCACAAGGTATTCGGGAGCGCGGCGGCGAACGTCATCCCGCAGACCTCCACCATCGCCTCACAGTTACCGCGCGCGGTGGGACTGGCGTTCGCCCTGGCCCGGGCGGTACGGCTCGGCGTGAGCTGCCCATGGCCCGCCGACGCGGTGGTGCTGTGCGGTTTCGGTGATGCCTCGGCCAACCATTCCACCGCGGCGGGTGCGATCAATACCGCGGTGCACACCGCCCACCTCGGGGTCGCCATGCCAATCCTGTTCCTGTGTGAGGACAACGGGATCGGGATCAGCGTGCCCACCCCGCCCGACTGGATCGAATACGCCTACGGGCACCGTCCCGGCCTGCGTTTTTTCACCGCAGACGGCTGCGACCTCCTGGACGCGCTGACCACCGCGACCGCGGCGGTCGACTGGGTCCGCACCCACCGTCGTCCGGCGTTCCTGCACCTGCGTACCGTGCGGCTGTTCGGGCACGCCGGCTCCGACGTGGAGACCGCCTACCGTGATCCCGCCGCCGTCGCGGCCGACCTGCGGCGCGATCCGGTGACGGCCACCGCCCGCCTGTTGGTCGCCGCCGGGGTCTGCACCCCGGCGGAAATACTCACCCGCTACGAGGCCATCGCCACCCGGGTCGCCGCGGTCGCCGAGCAGGTGTGGCGGGAACCGAAACTTGCCTCCGCCGAGGCGGTCACCGCACCACTCGCACCGTCGTGTCCGAATCTGGTGCGCGCCGATGTCCTCGGCCGCGGTCGCCCATCCGGGCCGGTTTCCACCCCGGGGCCGCACGCGGAGACCAGTGCGCCACTCGTGCACGCGGACCGGCCCGAAATGAGTACGCCGGCACGAGAGAGCGGTTCCGACCCGCACACGGACACCGCCGATCATCGCCGGCCGCTACCGCCGGAGCCGGTGACCCTGGCCCGAGCAATCAACCACACTCTCGCGGCACTGCTCGCCCGAGACCCCGATGTACTGGTGTTCGGCGAGGACGTGGCCCGTAAGGGTGGTGTCTACGGGGTGACCAAGGGGCTGCGACAGCGATTCGGGGCGCGGCGGGTGTTCGACACCCCGCTCGACGAGCAGAGCATCCTCGGCACCGCGCTCGGAGCCGGCCTGGCCGGGTTCGTACCGATCCCGGAGATCCAGTACCTGGCCTATGTGCACAATGCCCTGGACCAGCTGCGCGGTGAGGCTGCGACGCTGTCGTTCTTCTCCTCGGGGCGCTACCGCAATCCGATGGTGGTCCGCATCGCCGGATATGCCTACCAGCGGGGTTTCGGCGGGCACTTCCACAACGACAACTCGGTGGCCGCGCTGCGCGATATCCCCGGTGTCGTGGTGGCCTCCCCTTCCCGCGCCGATGATGCCGCCGCCCTGTTGCGCACCTGTGTCTCGGCCGCCCGGGTGGACGGACGGGTATGTGTTTTCCTCGAGCCCATCGCCCTCTATCACACCCGTGACCTGTACGAACCCGACGACGGCCGGTGGGCGGCGACGGTCGGCGAGGCCGAGCACGTACCGATCGGGCGGGCCCGGCTCTACGGCACCGGCACGGATCTGACGATCGTCGGCTTCGCCAACTCGGTGCCGATGAGTCTGCGGGTCGCTCGCCGCCTCGCCGGCCGCGGTATCGGTGCCCGGGTCCTGGATCTGCGCTGGTTGTCTCCCCTGCCGACCGAGGATCTGCTGCGGCATGCCCGGGCCACGGGCCGGATCCTCGTCGCCGACGAAACACGCCGCGGTGGGGCGGTATCGGATTCGGTACTCGCCGCCCTCGTCGATGCCGGATTCGCCGGACGTATCGCCCGGGTCACCAGCGTCGACAGTTTCGTTCCGCTCGGCCCGGCCGCCGAGACGGTGCTGCTGGGCGAGCAGGCGATCGAGACCGCGGCGGTCGGCCTCGTCTCCGACCGCTGACAGCGCGACGCAACGGGGCGGCCGGGCACCGTGGTGTTCCGGCGCACCACGCCGGATTCCGGACGCCTGTACCGGCACCATCCGCAGGAGACCCGGGTCGTAACGCCGCAGTGACCACCGTGCCCGCGGGCGGCGTTTTCGACGCGAACCGGTTGGGACGCGCGATCCGGGCAATACAGTGAGCAGTAACGGCGACCTGCGGCGGAGGTGCGGCTATGACGGTGATGTCCATGCTGGGCGAGGTACGGCCGGAGCACGACTGCTCCGACGATCTGGTACTGCTGCATTACCAGCGCTCGTATCCGCGGCCGGTACTCGAGGTATGGACAGCCGCGACCGAGCCGCGGCAGTTGGTGCACTGGTTCGGCACGGTCACCGGTTCCGGGAACGAAAGAACCGTCCAACCTCCGGCCGACGGTCCGTTATCCGCTCCGTTGGAGGTGCGGATCGAGCGGTGCGTGGCCCCGCACGAACTCCGGGTGCGGATCGACGACGCCCTGCTGGAACTGCGCTTGAACCAGGTGGGCGTGGTCACCACGCTCGAGCTGGTGCGCCGGCATGTGACCCCGACTCACGCGGCCGCGATCGGCCCACGCTGGCAATTCCTGCTGGACCGGTTCACCGCCTATCTGGAACGCCGGCCGATACCGGATTGGCCGGCGTATCCCGATCTGGCCACCGAATACCGGTAACCCGGCCCGCATCGGGAAGCTCGACCGATGCGGGCCGATCACCGCTCGGCGGGATGAGCCGAACAGTCAGGCGATCGCGTCACTCCGCGCGCCGGCCGGCTCGGCCAGGGCACGCAGCAGGAAAGCGTTCACCTCGGCGGTGCGTTCCAACTGGACCAGATGGCCCGCACCGGCCACCCGCTCGACGGTGTGTAGGTCGGGCAGCAGGGCCCCCATCGTGTCCAGGGGGTTTCGGCCGCTGAAACCCTCCATATCGGGATCGTTCTCGCCGTACAGGAAATGGACCGGTACCCGGGGCACGGCGGCCGCGTACTCTGCGGTCAGCTCCCAGTTGCGGTCCAGCACCCGATACCAATTCAAACCGCCGGTGAACCCGGTGCGTTCGAAGTCCGCGGCGAGGGTGTCGAATTCCTCGGTGGACAGCCACGGCCAGGGCAGCGGCGGCGCTTCCGGGAGCGCGTCGAGGTAGCGGGTGCCCGGCGGGTTCTTCCAGGTATCGAGGTAGTGGTAGTCGCCACTGAGCGCGTAGTAGACACGGGCGAGGAATTCGCGGGGCCGCGCGGCCAGGTCGGCGTCGGCCACACCGGGTTCCTGGAAGTACTGCATATGCAGGAAATGCCGTGCGGCCATCTCGGCCCAGTAGTACGACGGTGGCCGGGGCGGGCGGGGAGTGAACGGGTTGTTCAGCACCACCAACCGGCTCACCCGGTCGGGTTCACGTAACGCCAGCTCCCAGATCAGCGCCGCGCCGAAGTCCACCCCGACGAAGACGGCCCGCCGCGCCCGCAGATCGTCGAGCAGGGCGAGCAGGTCGCCGATGACGGCGCGATTGGTGTAGTCGTCGAGGCCGGCCGGGGCGTCGGTGCGTCCGGACCCGCGCAGGTCCGGCGCGACGGCGCGGTACCCGGCCGCGGCGACCACGGGCAGCTGACGATGCCAGATATATCCGGTGTGGGGAAAACCGTGGCAGAACACGACCGGATGACCCTGCCCCTGCTCGGTGACATGCATCCGGACCCCGTCGGTCGTCATGAACCGATGTGTCGCCTCCACCGAACCTCCCATTTGGATAGAACGTGTTTCGTTTTCACGGTAGTGTCCCGGAAATGTGAGCGAAATACCCAGCACTCTGAAGGATCGGATCGCGGTGGTCACCGGTGCCAGCCGTGGTATCGGCAAAGGCATCGCGTTGGAACTCGGTGCGGCAGGCGCGACCGTCTACATCACCGGCCGATCGACCACCCCCGGGTGGCTACCCGGGACGGTGCACGATACAGCGGCCCGGATCGATGAACTCGGCGGAACCGGGATCCCGGTCGTCTGTGACCACCGCGACGACGATGCGACTGCGCGCCTGTTCGAGCGGATTCGCGACGAACACGGGACCCTCGACGTATTGGTGAACAATGTCTACAACTCTCCCGCGGCGGCTCAATGGCTGGGCAAACCGTTCTGGGAGGTCCCGCCGACGGCATGGGACGAAACCTTCGATATCGGCGTGCGGTCGCATTACGCGGCGAGCGCGTTCGCCGCGCCGATGCTTCGGGAATCCGGCGGTCTGATCGTCAATATCTCCTCCGCCGGCGCGCAGCGGTATGCCCACAACGCGGTGTACGGGGTGGCGAAGGCCGCACTGGACCGGCTCACCGCGGATATGGCGCACGATCTGGCCGACTCCGGGGTCACCGTGGTCTCCCTGTGGCCGGGCTTGGTGAATACCGAACTGCTTCAAATGGTGCCTACCGACGCGGAAGGTAAACGGCAGGTGACGCTGCCCGGTGAGGGGACCTTCGACCTGGCAGAAGCGGAAACCCCCCGTTTCGCCGGTCGCGCGGTGGTGGCGCTGGCCGGTGACCGCGACAGACAGCGGCGCTCGGGCCGCCCCTGGCAGGTCGCCGATCTGGCCGAGGACTATGGATTCACCGACGTGGACGGCCGGATCCCCCGAGTCTACTGATCGGGGACCCACACGCCGATCAGGAGAATTTGATCTCCAGGCCGATACCGAGGATGGCGATCAGCCAGATGAGCCCGGTGAACACGGTGAGGCGGTTGAGGTTCTTCTCGGCGACGGTCGACCCCGACAGGCTGGACTGCATCCCGCCCCCGAACAGGCTGGACAGGCCCCCACCCTTGGCCCGGTGCAACAGCACCAGCAGCACCAGCAGCACGCTGGTGATGATCAGGAGGATATCCAGGAACATCCGCATGGGCGACAGTGTATGCGGCGGGTACGGCCCGGATCGAATCAGGTGCGCGGCACCACCGACACCAGGTGGATGGTGCGCTCGCTCTGCGCGTACTCGGCGACCGCCTGCTCCCGCAGCCGGTCCTGCGTGGTCAACCGCACCTGATGCTGGTGCATATGCTCCGACCAGGACCGCACCAGGAATGCCTCCACATACTTGTCCGCCGCGCCGATATCACGGAACAGCCGCCACTCCATCGCCCCCGTACGCTGCCGGGAACGGCCCAGGTACACCATCGCGTCGAGGAACGCGGAAACATTCTCCGCCGGGACCAGGTATTCGTGCAGCACCATCACCGGGCCGTCGTCGGATTCCGGTTCCACCACCAGATCCGGCTCCGGCCAGTACATCTGCGGGGTGAGGTCGAGCGTGTCGACGTCGTGGCGGATCGGCAACCAGGCAGTACTCACCGCGCACACCGCCAGCAGCGCCGCCGCGGCCAACAGTGCCGTAACCGTCCCGAACGCCCCGGCGACCAGTCCCCACACCAACGAACCGATGGCCTGGCCGCCCATGAAGACCAACATATATACCGACAGTCCCCGTGCCCGCACCCAGGCGGGCAGCAGCAGCTGCATGGTGGCGTTCAGCGTGGCCAACGACAGCAGCCAGGCCGCACCCGCGAACACCAGCAGGACCAGAACCGGGGCGACCGCCTTCACCAGGGCGGCACCTGCCGTCGCCGCGCCGAAAACCACGGCCGCGATCGCCAACATCCGGGTGGGGGTCAGCCGCGCACGCACCCAGGCCAGCGCCAGCGCACCGAGCACCGCCCCGACACCGAGCGCGCCCAGCATCACCCCGTAACCCGACGAGCCGAGGCCCAGTCCACTGTTGGCGACCACCGGCAGCAACGCCCACACCGCGCTGCCGGGACCGACGAACAGTATCGACCGCGTCAACACCCGGCGGATCGCCGGGGAGGCGCGAATGAACCGGGTCCCGGCCTGCAGCGCGGCCAGCGGACGCTCGCTGGGCAGGGTGCGTTCCGACACCTGCCGACGCCACAGCAGCAGAGCGACGACGATACCGCCGAACGACAACGTGTTGAGCGCGAACACCAGGGTGGGACCCGACAGGGCCACCAGTACGCCGGCGAGCGCCGGCCCCACGGCACGGCCGATGTTCATACTCATACTGCCGAGCGCGGAGGCGGACGGGATCTGTTCCCGGGGCACCAGCTCCGGTTGGATGGCCTGCCAGGCCGGGCCGGTGACCGCCTGCCCGCAGCCGAGCAGGAACAGCAGAGTCAACAGCATCTCCGGGGTAGTGTGCCCGGTGGCGGTGAACAGAGTGAGGGCCGCGGCCAACAGTGCCATGACGGACTGCGCGCCCAACAGCAACCGGCGCCGGTCGAGCAGATCGGCCAGCACCCCGGACGGTATGGACAGCAGCATCACCGGTAACGTCGTCGCCGTCTGCACGAAGGACACCAGCGCCGCAGCGTTGGGCTCGCCGACCATAATCCACTGCGCACCGACGGTCTGCATCCAGGTGCCCAGATTGGAGACCAGCTGGGCGGTCCACAGCGCCCGATAGACCCGCGACCGCAACGGCGCCCAAGTGGACGGTTTCGGCGTGGCTCGCGTCATCCGCTCGAGCATAGCCGGAAAGCACCGAAAGCCCGGCGGCGCACAGCCGGCCTCGGATCGGCCGCATCGGAACCGGCCGCATCGGAACCGGCCGCATCAGGACCAACACCACCGGACCGACCCGGCACCGAACCACCCGGATGGTCACGGCTTCCGGTTCTTCGGCCGGTGGGGCCCTCCCCTGTCCTGGTGCTCGATGGGGAGCCGGCCGACGCTACCGGCTCATATGTGGCGTGAGCGGACACCGATCGTGCGAGACGGAAAACGCCGAGGCCCACCGGTCGTGGAACCGGTGGGCCTCGGCGACCTTCCTTCGCTCAGGGCAGCGGCCCGCCCGCCGCGATGGCGGACAGGGTGGCGAATTCGTCGCCCTTGAGCGAGGCCCCGCCCACCAGGGCACCGTCGATATCGGGCTGTTTGACCAGTTCACCGACATTCTTGGCGTTCACCGAGCCACCGTAGAGCACCCGCACCGCCGCGGCGACCTCCGGAGAGGCCAGCTGTTGCAGTTCGTCCCGGATGGCACCGCACACCTCCTGCGCGTCGGCGGGGGTGGCGACCTTGCCGGTGCCGATGGCCCAGACCGGTTCGTAGGCGATGACGACCTTCGAGACCTCCTCGGCCGACAGCCCCTTCAGCGAACCGAGCAGCTGTTCGAGGTTGTACTCGACATGGGTGCGCGCCTCGCGGACATTGAGGCCCTCGCCGATGCACACGATCGGGGTGATCCCGTTCTTCAGTGCCTGCTTGGCCTTGGCCAGCACGGTGGCGTCGTCCTCGTTGTGGTACTGGCGGCGTTCGGAATGCCCGACCACGACGAAGGTGCAGCCCAGCTTGGCCAGCATGGACGCGCTGACCTCGCCGGTGTAGGCGCCCGCATCGTGGGCGGACACATCCTGCGCGCCGTAGGTGATGCGCAGTTTGTCACCCTCCACCAGGGTCTGCACACTGCGGATGTCCACGAACGGCGGGATCACCGCCACGTCGACCCGGTCGAAATACTTCTCCGGCAGCGCGAAGGCGATCTTCTGCACCAGGGCGATGGCCTCGAGGTGGTTGAGGTTCATCTTCCAGTTGCCGGCAATGAGTGGGGTACGGGCCATCACACGCCCTCCGCCGCATCGTCGAGCACGCTGATCCCCGGCAGTTCCTTGCCCTCCAGGTATTCCAGCGACGCGCCGCCGCCGGTGGAGATATGCGAGAAACCATCCTCCGGCAGACCGAGCGCCCGCACCGCCGCGGCCGAATCGCCACCGCCGACGACGGTGAACGCGCCCTTATCGGTCGCGGCCGCGATGGCCTCGGCCACACCCCGGGTGCCCGCGGCGAACTTCTCGAACTCGAACACGCCCATCGGCCCGTTCCAGAACAGCGTGCGCGCCTGGGTGAGCAGGACGGCGAACCGGTCCACCGATTCCGGGCCGATGTCCAGACCCATCCACCCGTCCGGGATCTCGTGGGCCGGCACGACCTTCGCCTGCGCGTCGGCGGAGAAGGAGTCGGCGACGACGATATCGCGCGGCAGGTGGATGACATCGGCGTAGCGGTCCAGCAGCCGTTTGCAGGTGTCGATCATCTCCTCCTGCAGCAGCGACGAACCCACCGACAGCCCCTCGGCGGCGAGAAAGGTGAAGCACATACCGCCGCCGATGACCAGGGTGTCCACCTTGGGGGCCAGCGCCTCGATCACGGCCAGTTTGTCCGAGACCTTGGAACCGCCGAGCACCACCGCGTACGGGCGGTCGGTGGTTTCGGTCAGTTTGGCCAGCACCTCGGCCTCGGCCGCCACCAGCGTGCCCGCGTAGTGCGGCAGCAGCTTGGCCACGTCGTAGACGGAGGCCTGTTTGCGGTGCACCACACCGAAGCCGTCGGAGACGAACGCGCCGTCGTCGCCGACCAGGTCCACCAGTGCCGCGGCCAGTTTCGCCCGCTCGGAATCGTCCTTGCTGGTCTCGCGCGGATCGAAGCGGATGTTCTCCAGCAGCAGCACGTCGCCGTCGGTGAGCCCTTCCGACCGGGCCAGCGCGTCCTGGCCCACCACATCACCGGCGAGCTGGACGTTGCGGCCCAGTTCCTCGCTCAGCCGGGCGGCGACCGGGGCCAGCGACAGCGCCGGGTCCGGTGCGCCCTCGGGGCGGCCCAGATGGGCGGTGACGATCACCCTGGCACCGGCCTCGACCAGCGCGCGAATGGTCGGGACCGAGGCGATGATGCGGCCGGGGTCGGTGATCACACCGTTGTCGAGGGGGACGTTGAGATCGGAGCGCACCAGTACGCCCCGACCCTCGACACCCTCGGCCAACAGGTCTGCGAGTGTTTTGACAGTCACTGCGGGCGATCCTTAGAGCGACTTGCCGACGAGGTCGATGAGATCGGCGAGACGGTTGGAGTAACCCCACTCGTTGTCGTACCACGAGTAGACCTTCACCTGGTCGTCGATGACCTTGGTCAGCGGCGCGTCGAAAATCGACGAGTGCGGGTCGGTGACGATATCGCTGGATACGATCGGGTCGACACTGTACTTCAGGATGCCGCGCAGCGATCCCTCGGCGGCCGCCTTGAAGGCTTCGTTGACCTCCTCGACGGTGGCCTTCTTGGCGAGATCGGCTGTCAGGTCGGTGATCGAGCCGGTGGGAATCGGTACCCGCAGGGAATAGCCGTCGAGCTTACCGTTGAGTTCCGGCAGCACCAGCCCGATGGCCTTGGCCGCACCGGTGCTCGTCGGCACGATGTTCACCGCGGCGGCGCGGGCGCGGCGCAGATCCTTGTGCGGACCGTCCTGCAGGTTCTGATCCTGGGTGTAGGCGTGGATGGTGGTCATCAGACCCTTGACGATGCCGAACTCGTCGTGCAGCACCTTGGCCAGCGGGCCCAGGCAGTTGGTGGTGCAGGACGCGTTGGAGATGATGTTCTGGCTGCCGTCGTACTTGTCGTCGTTGACACCCATCACGATGGTGATGTCCTCGCCTTTGGCGGGCGCGGAGATGACGACCTTCTTGGCGCCGGCGGCCAGGTGGCCCTTGGCCTTGGTGGCGTCGGTGAAGATACCGGTCGACTCCACGACCACGTCGACACCCAGCTCGCCCCAGGGCAGCGCCGCCGGGCCCTCCTTGATGGCCAGCGCCTTGATCCGCTGGTCACCGACCACGATGGTGTCCTCACCGTCGAGCGAGACCTCCTCGGGCAGGCGGCCCAGGATGGAGTCGTACTTCAGCAGCGTGGCCAGGGTCGCGTTGTCGGTGAGGTCGTTCACGGCGACGATCTCGATGTCGGTGGTGCCGAGCGCCTTCTGCGCCTCGACCGCCCTGAAGAAGTTGCGGCCGATGCGGCCGAAGCCGTTGATGCCTACCCGGACAGTCACGATATCGCTCCTCAGCTTTCCAGCGGATTCATTCCGATGCCCTAACACTAGTGCCCGGCCGAGGTCGCACCGACATGCGCCCGCCCACGGGAGAACCACATACCGGGCAGCCTCCCCGACACCGAGCCCCACAATCCCGAACCGGCCCTGAGCCCGAACCGAGTAGTCCTACGAACCCGCGGCCGAGCCGCCTACGAGGCCGAGCCAACTCCCACGAACACAAGCCAAGCCTTGAAGCTCGAACCACTCCTGTGATCCCTACTCGGCCCCACGAGCCCGCTCCACCCCTGCGATCCCTGGCCGGTTTACGAACCCGAACCGCCCCTGTGATCGCAGGCGGTCCCCCGAGCCCAACCAAGCCCCACGATGCCAAACCAACCCGTGGGGGCCGAGCCTTACGAGGCCCTGAAAGGGTTGCGGCCCGCGTCGGGCGCTCGACGCGCATGCGCCGCAGGCGCGAATCGCGAGCGCCGGCGCCCGACGCACGAGAGGGCCGCAACCCCGCGCCGCCGAAGGCGGCGCCAAAAACTCAAGCCTCGTCCAGCAACTCCGCGGTAACCGCCGATTCGGTATCCGGTACACCCAGTTCCTTGGCGCGCCGGTCGGCCATCGACAGCAGCCGCCGGATCCGGCCGGCCACCGCGTCCTTCGTCATCGGTGGATCGGCGAGCTGGCCCAGTTCCTCCAGCGAGGCCTGCCGATGCTGTACTCGCAGTCTGCCCGCCGCGGCGAGATGATCGGGCACATTGTCGCCGAGCAGTTCCAGGGCCCGTTCCACCCGCGCGGCGGCCGCCACCGCCGCTCGCGCCGAGCGGCGCAGATTGGCGTCGTCGAAATTGGCCAGCCGGTTGGCGGTGGCGCGCACCTCACGCCGCATCCGACGCTCCTCCCAGGTGAGCCGGGTGTCCTGGGCTCCCATCCGGGTGAGCAGCGCGCCGATGGCCTCACCGTCGCGCACCACCACCCGGTCGGTGCCGCGTACCTCGCGCGCCTTGGCGGAGATCCCCAGCCGCCGCGCCGCGCCCACCAGCGCCAGCGCTGCCTCCGGACCGGGGCAGCTGACCTCGAGTGCCGATGAGCGTCCCGGCTCGGTGAGCGAACCGTGAGCCAGGAAGGCGCCGCGCCAGGCGGCCTCGGCATCGCCGATGCTGCCACCGACCACCTGCGCCGGCAGACCCCGCACCGGACGTCCGCGAATATCCAGCAGACCGGTCTGGCGGGCCAGCGCTTCGCCCTCCTTGGCGACCCGGACCACGTAGCGCGACGTCTTGCGCAGACCGCCTGCGCCGAGTACGTGCACATCGGAACCGTAACCGTAGAGTTCGAAGATCTCCCGTCGTAGCCGGCGGGCAATCGAGCCCATGTCCACCTCGGCTTCGACGATCACTCGGCCGCCGACGATATGCAGGCCGCCGGCGAACCGCAGCAGGGCGGACAGTTCCGCCTTGCGCGAACTCACCTGCGTTATGGCGAGCCTGCTCAGCTCGTCTTTCACTTCGGCTGTCATCGCCACGAGACGCGCTCCTTTCCACCCAACCCGGACCGCACATCCTGACCCATGTGCCGTCCCTCGACGCGAAGCCCTGATTTCTGCGGCCGAGGTTCCCGGATCAGCTGATCCAGTGCGGCGGCAAGTTTTCCGGGGTGATGCCGGTCGGTTCCCGCGTCGGCGACATCGGAAAAGACTACCCGGGCCCGCAATTGATCGGCAGCCCGCGCCACATGTTCGCGTTCCCGGCCCACGGGTACGCTCCCGGAATCGACCAGTACATCGTCGACCGCGAAATCGGGTGCGTGCTGGGACAATACATGCAGGTGCCGTTCGGCGGAGAATCCGGCCGTCTCTCCCGGCTCGGCGGCGAGGTTGAGCACCAGTATCTTTCGGGCCCGGGTGTAGGTCAGCGCGTCGCGCAGTTCCGGCACCAGGACGTGCGGGATCACGCTGGTGAACCAGGATCCCGGGCCGAGCACCACCACATCGGCGTGTTCCACGGCGTGGGTGGCATCCGGGGACGCGGGCGGGTCGGACGGGATCAACCGCACCCGCCGCACCTTGCCCGGAGTGGTCGCGACCGCGACCTGCCCGCGAATGCACCGGCTCACTCGCGGATCGGCCTCCAACCCGGAGACATCGGCCTCGATGTCCAGCGGAATGGACGACATGGGCAGGACCCGTCCGGTCGTCCCGAGCATCACGCCGACCTGATCCAGCGCGGCCACCGGATCACCGAGCACCTCGGTGAGACCGGCCAGGATCAGGTTGCCGACCGAATGTCCGGCCAGGGCGCCGGTCCCACCGAACCGGTGCTGCACGGTCCGCGTCCACACCCCGTCGGCGTCGGCGGCCAAGGCGGCCAGTGCCATTCGCAGATCTCCCGGCGGTGGTACCCCGAGTTCGGCACGCAACCGCCCGGACGACCCCCCGTCGTCGGCGACGGTCACCACCGCGCAAATCTTGCGGGTTAATCGCCGGACGGCGGTGAGTGTCGCGTACAGGCCGTGGCCGCCGCCGAGGGCGACTACGGCGGGATTGGTTTCCCAGCCCGTCATTCGCCGCGCCCCAGATCTCGGTGCACCACCCGCACCACGTCGACGGGACCTTCGGCATCGGCGTCGATTCCGGCGCCGATCAGTTCACCGAGTGCCTCGGCGATCGCCACACTGCGGTGCCTGCCACCGGTGCAGCCCACTGCGACCGTCATGTATCGCTTCCCCTCTTGGCGGTAGCCCTTCGTGGCCAGGTCGACCAGGTGACGACAGGTGCGCAGGAAATCCTCGGCACCCGGTCGCGACAGCACGTATTCGCTGACTTCCGTCTCCTGGCCGGTGTGCTGCCGCAGTTCTGGTACCCAGTGCGGGTTGGGCAGGAAACGTACGTCCAACACCATGTCGGCATCCAGCGGGACACCGTACTTGAATCCGAACGATTGCACGGTCAGTTGCAGCGCCGCGGGCGCGCCGCCACCGTAGACCTCCTCCAACTTGCGGTGCAGCTGGTGGATGGACAGCTCGGTGGTATCGATGACGACGTCGGCCGCGGCCTTCACCGCGGCCAGCCGCACCCGTTCGGCGGCGATTCCTTCCGAGAGGGTGCCGTCGGCGCTTTCGCCCTGCAGCGGATGGCGGCGGCGGGCGAAACCGAACCGGCGGATCAGCACATCGTCGGAGGCCTCCAGGAACAGCACCCGGGTCGGCACACCGCGAGTGCGCAGCTGCTCGGTGACCGCGGACAGGTCGCCGGTGAAGAACCGGCTGCGCACGTCCATGACGATGGCCAACCGCCGGATCGGCGGATCCGCGGTGGCGCCGAGTTCGACCATCCGGCCGATCAGCTCGGGGGGCAGGTTGTCGGTGACGTACCAGCCCAGGTCCTCCAGGACTCGGGCGGCGGTGCCGCGTCCCGCCCCGGACAGGCCGGTAACCATCACGACCTCGACCGGCGGGTCGGGTCGCCGTCCCGCCGTACCCGCGGTCACCGCACTGTTGTTCGATTCAACGCGTGTCATGTACCACCGGATCTGTGTCTGGAGTGCCTTCCGATCTCCCACACCGGTTCAGTGATCTCCGGGCGGGCACAACATACCTGCTCGGGCCGCGAGTTCTGGACGACGCCGGCCTGTCGCACAAGTCCCTGGCGATGCCTGAAGGGGCCTTTGAACTGTAGACCCTAATGGACGCGGCCGGACACGGTCCGCCGACAGCCCGCATACGTCCGTAGCCGGGGAAGATATCCGATCGACGCCGAGCCGTCCGGACGGGTCGGACCGGCACACGGGAAGGCCGGCTCCGCCGCACCGAGGAGCGGGCAGAGCACCCTCCGACCCGCTCATCCCATCGACCGGAATCCGAGGTGCGCGGTACGGCACCGCATCGTGCGGTCTCGTTCACCACACCGGGCACACCACCGGTCCGTCCGCGATCGCGGAACACGCCGATCCCGTCGATATCGCGCCTATCGCACGGCCGGGCCCTCGGCCCGGGACCGACAGCCGGCGGCCAGGTCGAGCACCAGGCGGGAGAATTCGACCGGCCGGGCCAGCGGCAGGTAGTGTCCCACGGCGGGTACGACGAGCAGCCGTCCATCCGAGCAGGCTGCCAGGAAACGACGCTCATGGATCCGGAAGTGGTCGCGACCGCCGTTGACGAGCCAAACCGGACCGTCATACCCGCCGAGGTGAGCGAGGATGTCGAATCCGCCGATCTCTCCCACCACATCGGGGATCACCTCGGTCGCGATCCCACCCCGCTTGATTTCCTCGGCCGCATCGCCGGGCAGCACCCGGTCGAAAATCCGGCCGCTGATGCGTTCGCCGCCGTCCCGTTGCCTCGAGAGCACCCGGTGTACGAGTGTGAACGGCACCTCGAGCTCCCGCCCGGGAAGGCAGGTCGCCCCGGTGACGACCAGACCGGCGACCTTCTCGCGATGGCGTGCCGCCGTGGCGATGCTCACGTATCCGCCGAGCGAGTGCCCCACCACGACGGCATGACCACCCATGTCGTCGATGGCCTGGCGCACCGCGTCGATCGCCCCCTCGAGGCCGAAATGTTCGCCGCGTCGTGCACCGTGACCGGGAAGGTCGACGGCACACACCGGGCGCCGGGCGCCGACCCGGTCGAGGACTTCGGTCCAGCACCTACCGCTGAGGCGGATGCCATGCACGAACACCACCGGTAGGTCCACCACATCACCCTCCAAGGAATACAACGCAACGTTGCGTTGACCATAGCCTCTCCGTTAATACAACGCAACGTTGCGTTGTATTCTGTGGCCGTGGAGACCTTCGCCCAACCTGCCGGCCCTCGCCCCCGACGGGCCGACGCGATTTTCGCCGCGGCCATCGACCTGCTGACCGCTCACGGTTACGACGGCGTGACCATCGAAGCGGTCGCCCACCGAGCCGGAGTCAACAAGACCACCATCTATCGGTGGTGGTCGTCGAAGGACGCCCTGTTGGCCGCCGCGCTGACCGAGTCCCGCGTACTGGCGTTCGCCGTTCCGGATACGGGAAGCCTGCGGGAAGATCTCCTCGCGCTGGCCCGGAGCATCACGGGGTTGCTGACCGACCCGGCCACCGCCGCCATCGCCACCGCCGCGCTGGCGGCGGCACCGACCCGCCCGCAGATCGCGGCCATCACCCGATCGTTCTTCGCCGACCGTATGGAGCGCGAGCAGGAGATATTCGACCGCGCCATCGCGCGAGGCGAACTGCGGGCCGGCACCGACCCCGCCGCGATCATGGACCTGCTCGCCGGCGCGGTCTGGTTCCGCCTACGGCTCCGGAACGAGCCCGTCGGACCCGAATACCTGGACTACCTCGTCGACCTCGTGCTGTCCGGTATCGCCGACATCTGACCACCCACGGCCTCCCCCGAGCGGCCGGGGCCCGAGTGCGGCCCCGTGTCCCCCGCGACCCCGACTTACTGCGTGAAGTGCGCGGACAGGGCCTACTCGCTGTTGAGTGCCGCCAGTACCGCCTGGGCGGTGGCCCGGCCTATACCCGGTACCTCGGTGATCTCCTCGACGGTGGCCTCCTTCAACCGCGCCACCGACCCGAAATGCGTGACCAGCGCCGTCCGCCGGGTCTCACCCAGCCCGCGCACCGAGTCCAGGACCGATTCGGTCATCCGGCGGGAGCGTTTGCTGCGGTGGAAGGTGATGGCGAACCGGTGTGCCTCGTCACGGACCCGCTGCAGCAGGTACAGCGCCTCGCTGGTGCGCGGCAGGATCACCGGGTCGGGTTCGCCGGGCACCCACACCTCCTCCAGGCGTTTGGCCAAACCGATCACCGCCACGTCGGTGATACCGAGTTCCTCCAGCACCTCGGCGGCCGCCGCGACCTGCGGGGCGCCGCCGTCGACCACGTACAGGTTGGGCGGGTAGGCGAATTTGCGGGGGCGTCCGGTTCTCGGATCGATACCGGGCGGGAAGCTCGGTTCCGTGGCGGTGTCGACGAGCCCGTCCGTATCGTCGATCCGGGCCGGTTCGGTGTCCACGGCCCCGAGGTCGGTCGGGGTGTCGACACCGGCGAGGTCCGCGCGTTCGACGGCGTCACGTTCACGCCGCAATCGCGCGAACCGGCGCCGGGTGACCTCGGCGATACTCGCGACATCATCGGAACGCCCGCCGCCCGCCGCTTCTCTGATCGCGTAGTGGCGGTAGTCGGATTTGCGGGGCAGGCCGTCCTCGAACACCACCAGCGAGGCCACCACATCGGTGCCTTGGACATGGCTGATGTCCACGCATTCGATGCGCAGCGGGGCGGTATCGAGGTCGAGGGCGTCCTGAATGTCCTGCAGCGCCGCCGATCGGGAGGTCAGGTCCCCGGCGCGGCGGAGTTTGTGCTGGGCCAGTGCCTCCTGGGCATTGCGCGCCACCGTCTCGGCGAGGGCCTTCTTGTCCCCGCGCTGCGGAACCCGCAGCCGCACGGCCGAACCGCGCAGCCGGGACAGCCAGGCCTGCACCTGATCGGCGTCCGCGGGCAGCTGCGGCACCAGCACGTCGCGGGGCACCACGGTCGCGGGCCGATCGTCGGCGCTCTGCTCGGCGACGGCCACCTGCTCCCCGTAGAACTGGGTGAGGAACTGTTCGACCAGGGCGGCCTGCTCGGATTGCTCCCCACCGTCGGCGGGGATATCGACCACGTCCCCGGACTTGTCCACCACCCAACCGCGTTGGCCACGGACCCGACCGTCACGAACATGGAATACCTGCACCGCGACCTGAAGTTCGTCGGTGGCGAAGGCGATGACATCGGCATCGGTGCCGTCACCCAACACCACGGCCTGTTTCTCCAGCACCCGCCGCAGCGCCTGGACGTCGTCGCGCAACCGGGCCGCCGTTTCGAAATCCAGTTCCTCGGCGGCGGCGTGCATCCGATGTTCCAGCTCCCGGACCATCCGATCGGTGCGGCCGGCCAGGAAATCACAGAAATCGTCGACGATGCGCCGATGCTCGGCGGCGCCCACCCGACCCACACACGGCGCGGAGCATTTGTCGATATAGCCGAGCAGGCAGGGTCGACCCATCTGACCGTGTCGTTTGAACACCCCGGCCGAGCAGGTACGCGCCGGGAACACCCGCAACAGCAGGTCCAAGGTCTCCCGGATGGCCCAGGCATGGGAGTACGGACCGAAATAGCGCACGCCCTTGCGCCGCGCCCCGCGGTAGACGAACAGCCGCGGATACTCCTCGTTCAGCGTGACGGCCAGCACCGGGTAGGTCTTGTCGTCGCGGTAGCGGACATTGAACCGCGGATCGAATTCCTTGATCCAGTTGTATTCCAGCTGCAGGGCCTCCACCTCGGTGGAGACCACGGTCCACTCCACACTCGCGGCGGTGGTGACCATCTGCCGGGTCCGCGGGTGCAGCGAGGCCACATCGGCGAAGTACGAATTCAGCCGGCTACGTAGGCTCTTGGCCTTACCCACATAGACGACGCGGCCGTAGGAGTCCCGGAATTTGTAGACACCGGGTTCGACGGGAATCGTGCCCGGCTTCGGGCGGTACGTCGCGGGATCTGCCACGAACTCCAGCCTAGTGACCGGCACCGACAACGGGTTCCCGGTCTCGGTGTACCGAACTCACCACCCCGCTCGGCCGACGACGCTACAGTCCGTGCATGAGGCTGTGTTGGATGGCGCCGCCAACGGCGGCGCGGAACGGGGCCCTCGTGACCCCGGCTCTTCCCTCCCTCCGCGACGCCGCTGCGCGACGCCGCTCCGGTCGGTCCAGACCCGGCGCGGGCCCCGCCGACCGGGGTGATGTACCTCCTGATCGCGGCCGTGCCGGCCTTCCATGGCCCTGGCACCCCTCTTCTCCCACATCACCACCGACACGCCACCGCTTCGGTCGGTCCGGATCCGAGATGGGCCCCGGCCGTGTGGGATTGCGCCGGCAGAGGCGGCGCGGATCGGGGTCCTCGTGACCCTGGGTCTTTTCTTTCTGCGCGAACCCGCCGGCGCGAATTCGCTCCGGCCGGTCCGGAGCCGGGGCGGGCCCCGATGGCGGGTTCTGGGCGGACTCGCGGTGGCCGCCGCGCTCATCGCCGGATCACTGAGCGGATGTTCCGATGAATCCGAGACCGTGGGCGCGTGTACCCCTACGGCGACGGGCACCCCGGTCATCGCCGCACCGCCCACCACCGCGACGCGGGGCGCATCCACGTCGCGCAATCTCGCCCTCGCGCCGGAGATCGCGTCGGGATACCGCGCGGGAATGACCGCGATACGCACCGCCCGCTACGCGGTGTCCACCGCGAACCCGCTGGCGACCGAGGCCGCGTGCGCCGTCCTGCGTGACGGCGGTACCGCGGCGGACGCGCTGGTCACCGCGCAGACCGTACTCGGGCTGGTGGAACCGCAGGCGTCCGGTATCGGCGGCGGCGCCTTCCTACTGCACTACGACGCCGGCACCCGGACCGTCGAGGCATATGACGGCCGGGAGACCGCGCCCGCGGCCGCCGACGAGAACTATCTGCGCTGGGTCAGTGATACCGACCGCACCGAACCACGACCGAACGCGCGGGCCAGCGGCCGCTCCATCGGGGTGCCCGGGGCGCTGCGCATGCTCGAACTCGCCCAACGCGAACACGGCCGCACCCCGTGGCGGGAACTGTTCGATCCGGCCGTCGCCCTGGCCGATCGGGGATTCGAGATAAGCCCGCGCCTCGCGGCGCAGATCACCGAGTCCGCGCCCGACCTGGCCCGCGACCCCACCGCCGCGGACTACTTCCTGAACCCGAACGGCTCCGGCAAACCCGCCGGGACCGTCCTGGCCAATCCGGCCATGTCGAAAACCCTGACCGCCATCGCCGGCGACGGTGCCGACGCGTTCTACACCGGTCCCATCGCCGCGGATGTGGTGGCCGCGGCCGGTTCCGAGGCCGGCGGACGCACCCCGAGCATGCTCACCGCCGACGACCTGGCCGGCTACCAACCGAGGAAGCGGACCGCCCTGTGCACCGGTTACCGGGAACATGAGGTCTGCGGTATGCCCGCGCCCTCGTCCGGCGGTATCACCGTCGCCGCCACCCTGGGCATCCTGGAGAACTTCGATCTGGCGGCCGTGGGCCCAGAGGACGTCGACCGCGATGGCGGCCGGCCGCGCGCCGAGGCGGTGCACCTCGTCGCCGAAGCCGAACGACTGGCCTATGCCGACCGCGACAAGTACATCGCGGATCCGGATTTCGTACCGCTGCCGGGTGATCCCGCGCAGACCCTGCTCGATGAGAACTATCTGAAACAGCGCGCCGGGCTGATCGATCCCATCCACAGCATGGGCACCGCGCAACCCGGGAACTTCGGTCCGGCGCCGGTCGGGGTCGGACCACAGCCGCCGGAACACGGAACCAGCCATATCTCGGTGGTCGACTCCTACGGGAATGCCGCGGCCATGACGACCACCGTCGAATCCGCGTTCGGTTCCTTCCACATGGTGGACGGATTCCTGCTGAACAATCAGCTCACCGATTTCGCCGCCGAACCGCTCGGCACCGACGGCGTACCGGTGGCCAATCGGGTCGAACCCGGTAAACGGCCGCGCAGTTCGATGAGCCCCACCCTGGTCTTCGACCGTGCCCCCGACGGTACGCGCGGCGTCCTCACCCATGTGGCGGGTTCCCCCGGCGGTGCGGTAATCATCCAGTTCGTGGTGAAAACCCTGGTGAATATGTTGGATTGGGGGCTCGATCCGCAGCAGGCCGTCTCGGCCGTATCGTTCGGCGCGGCGAACACGCCGGTCACGGGCATCGGCGGGGAGCATCCGGCGATCGATACCCGCGCCGACGGCGCCCACGATCCGCTGATCATCCGGCTGCGCGAACTGGGCCACCAGGTTTCGGTGGAGCCCCAGTCCAGCGGGCTGAGCGTGCTGAGCCGCGACGGCGACGCCGGCTGGATCGGCGGCGCCGATCCCCGCCGGGAGGGTGAGGTGCTCGGCGATACCCGCTGAGTGGTTCCGGCGCCCGGTTCGTCGCGCGCCGGACAAACCCGGCACGCGGAACACGACCCGGTATCGCCCGGCGGCTCAGCCCTTGTCGCCCGGGCGCGGGCGCCCCGCCGATCCGGTGTACTTCGCACCCAGTTCTCGGAGCCGGTCCAGGGCCTCGATCGCGTATTCCTTGTCGTTGGAGCGGATCGCCAACATCGGAACGTAGTCGTCGTTCACCAGTTCGAGCCGTGCCCACGCCTTACGCTCGGGGAACGACACACCACGAATGTGGCGCCACTCGAACTCGTTGTCGCCGAGCACATTCCGTACCACCACACCGCGCGGACCGACCCGCACCCGTGGCCGGGTCAGCAGCAGTACCGCCGCGGCGCCGAGCACCCCGATCCCGACCATGGCCAGCTGGTCGGCCACCCGGAAGTTCACACCGGTGTACTCGGTGCGCAGGAACACCCCCACCGCGGTGAAGGCCACCACCAGTCCGGCCGCGATCACTACCGCGGTGCGCCGCGACCGCCGCGGCCGCACCTCGAGGTCCCATACCGGTCTTTCCCGCGTCCCGGAGTCCGCGGGACCGGCGGCGCGGCGCCATATCCGAACGACGGGCATCGGCTACCGGATGGCGCGCAGCGCGCGCAGGGTCAGTGCGGCGTCCAGGGCGGCGGCGCACGCCTGCTCGCCCTTGTCCTCGGCCGAGCCCGGCAGGCCGGCGCGGTCCAATGCCTGTTGTTCGTCGTTCGTGGTGAGCACCCCGTTCGCGACCGGGGTGCTCTCGTCGAGCGAAACCCGGGTCAGGCCCGCCGTCACCGCGTCGCAGACATATTCGAAATGCGGGGTGTCCCCGCGGATCACCACGCCCAGTGCGACCACTGCGTCATGGGCGCGCGCCAGTTCCTGCGCCACCACGGGCAGTTCCATCGCCCCGGCGCAGCGGACCACCGTCACCTTCTGCACGCCGGCTTCCTTCGCGACTCGCTCGGCATTGGCCACCAGGGTGTCGCAGATCTCGGTATGCCAGCGCGACGCGACGATTCCCAGCGCGAGATCCTTGGCCTCTGCGAGTTCGAAACTCGGTACACCGGTGCCGCTCATCGGTTCCCACCCTTCCTGTCGATCGAGGTCACTGCGCGGTCTCCCCCAGGTCCAGATCGTCCAATCCCACCAGGTCGTGGCCCATCCGGTCGCGTTTGGTGCGCAGATACCGCAGGTTCTCCGCATTCGCCCGCACCGGCATCGGCACCCGTTCGGTGATCCGCAGCCCGTACCCGTCCAGGCCCACCCGTTTGGCCGGGTTGTTGGTGAGCAGCCGCATCGATTTGATTCCGAGGTCCACCAGGATCTGCGCACCGGTGCCGTAGTCGCGGGCGTCGGCGGGCAGACCGAGCTCGATATTCGCGTCGACGGTGTCGTGCCCGGAGTCCTGCAGCTGATATGCCTGCAGTTTGTGCATCAGGCCGATTCCGCGGCCCTCGTGCCCGCGCATGTACAGCACCACGCCGCGACCCTCTCGGGCCACCATCTCCAGCGCGGCCTCCAGCTGCGGTCCGCAATCGCAGCGCAGCGACCCGAAGACATCACCGGTCAGACATTCCGAATGCACCCGTACCAGCACGTCCTCGCCGTCGAGGATGTCTCCCCGCACCAGCGCGACATGCTCCACCTCGTCGTAGATGCTCTGGTAGCCGACCGCCGTGAACTCGCCCTGTGCGGTGGGGATCCGCGCCTCGGCCACCCGCACCACGTGCTTCTCGTGCCTGCGCCGCCACGCGATCATGTCCGCGATGGAGATCAGCGCCAGTTCGTGCTCGTCGGCGAAGACCCGCAGTTCGTCGGTGCGGGCCATATGCCCGTCATCCTTCTGGCTGACGATCTCACAGATCACCCCGGCCGGACGCAGCCCGGCCATCCGTGCCAGGTCCACCGCGGCCTCGGTATGTCCCGGCCGACGCAGCACGCCGCCGTCCTTTGCGCGTAGCGGCACCACATGACCGGGGCGGGTGAAATCATTGGCCTTGGCGTCCGCGTCGGCCAGCAGTCGGATGGTGGTCGCCCGGTCGGCACCGGAGATACCGGTGGTCACGCCCTCCTTGGCGTCCACCGACACGGTGTAGGCGGTGCCGTGTTTGTCCTGGTTCACCGAGTACATCGGGGGTAGGCCGAGCCGGTCACAGTCGTCACCGGTCAACGGCACACAGATATAGCCGGACGTGTAGCGGATCATGAACGCGACCAGTTCCGGGGTCGCCTTCTCCGCCGCGAAGACGAGGTCACCCTCGTTCTCCCGGTCCTCGTCGTCGACCACCACCACCGGCTTACCGGCCGCGATATCGGCGACCGCCCGCTCGATACTGTCGAACCTGGTCACGTCTGACTACTCCTGTGTTGAATATGCCGCGCCGTTCGGCGCGGCGTGTTCGCGAGCCCTCGGGTACGGGTACACGAGGCGGGCCACGAACGCCGACCTCGGTCTCGAGGCCCACCACCGGCCGGTTGAGCTTGCGAAACATTTCTCCGCTCGACGGTGCCTGCCGGCAACGTTACAACAGGGACTCGAGGGTGACGGTGCGCTGTCCCGGGGGATGGACAGGGGCATCGAGCGGTCCCGGTTTCCGGTCCGGTCCGAGCCGGTCAGGGGCGCGATGGTGGGGCGGTCGCCGGTACCGGCGACCGGTGTGGCGTTCACCCGCGCTGCTGGAGACGTTCGACGTATTTGGCGATAACGTCGACCTCCAGATTGACCCGGCTTCCCACAGTGGTGGTGCCGAGGGTGGTCAGCTTCAGGGTGGTGGGGATGAGGGAGACCTCGAACCACTCGTGGGTGCCGTCGGCGGCCGGGGTGTCGGCGCGGCCGAGGGCGGAGACGGTCAGCGAGATACCGTCGACGGTAATAGAGCCCTTCTCCACCACGTATTTGGCGATGGCGTCGGGCAGGGAGATGCGCACCATCTCCCAGTTCCGCTCGGGGGTGCGAGCGAGCACGGTGCCGGTGCCGTCGACGTGGCCCTGCACGATATGGCCGCCGAGCCGGCTGTTGACCGCGGCCGCGCGTTCCAGGTTCACCGCCGATCCCGGGCCCAGGCCGTCGATACTCGACCGTTTCAGCGTCTCTCCCATGACGTCGACGGTGAACGAGCCGCCGTCCGCCACGTCGACGACGGTCAGGCAGACCCCGTTGACCGCGATGGAGTCACCGTGCCCGGCATCGGAGGTCACCAGTTCGCCGCGGATGGTCAGCCGCGAGGCGTCGGACAACCGTTCCACGGCGACGATCTCGCCCAGTTCCTCGACGATGCCTGTGAACATGCACTCAACTCCGTTCGCGTCGGTGTTCCGATTACGGAACGGCCGGCGCGGGGATCGGTATTCCCGGCGCTCGCCATTCCCTCACAGCCTAGGTCCCGGCCCGCGGTCACCCACGCCGCGTCCGGGGTCCAGGTCACCCTCCGAGTGGCAAACCCCGCCGGGCACGACCTCGCCAGGGGGAGACGGACGACAGCGCGCCGGTCGTACACGTGTACGCCACCGAATTGTTTCCAGAGGGAAATCCTGTGCGCATTTCCCGACGAAAAATACCGGCTCGTCGGTATCGATAAATGGCGGCAAAGCCCGTAATTACGCGACCGACCGGGGCGCCACCCATACCCCCGGTAGGTTTGTTTTCCCCATTGCTATCGCATCGAAACGCGAAAAGTCTCCATTGGCTTGCACACCCACAGCTACTACCGCAATATTGTGATGTGACCGGCTCACCGGAAGGCCACCCCCGTCGTGAGCCCGGCCATCACGAACAGGACAGTTCGTACACAGCAGGTCGATCCGTCTCTCGGTAACCACGCTCGGGCCACCGCACAACGGTGGGATCTTCCGCCTCGGCGAGTCCGCGAACCGGACAGCAGCCTTGTGCGCCACACACTCGGCCGAACAGCGGCGCCCACCCGAACGGGCGGAGACCGCACTGCGGAGATCCCACGCACCCCGACCTGTCCGACACCCACAGCAACAGCACAGCAAGTCCACTACGCGAGGAAGTAACCCATGAACGGACCGAGTCCGACCGCAATTGAGGAAACAGGCGATCATCGGCTCGCGGTATTGCCGATGACCGATACCCTCCCCGGCACAGGTGATGCTCGGTGAGCACCCTCGTCGGTTCCGTATCGGAATTGGAACGGCGCTGTCGCGAATACCGGGAGAAAAACCTCCTACCCGCCGTGGTCGATCCCGTCTCGAAGTGCATTCTGCTGCATGTGGGCGCCGTCTACGGGGCTGTCACCATGCCCGTCGAACTCGGTGAACGGGTACAGCGGCGACTGCGGGACACCGGCATCGAGGGACCAGTGGTCACACACCCCCGGGCCCACAGTTGGACATTCCTCACCGGGCCCAACCGATACGACCATACCGCCGTCCGGTCCGCCGAGATGTTCCGCCGCTACATCACCGTCGCGGGCACCGGCAGTCAGATCGTGCTGCCCTCCCCCCACGACGAGAACACCGGCTACCGCATCTGGGTGCAGGCTCCGCAGGGCGCCGCGAAGCGCCCCCCACAGAACGCGGTCCTCGAGGCGGCCCTGACACCGGAGTCGGGCCGGATCGCGCCCCGCTGACCCCGTTCGGACAGCTCACCCCGTACCCGACCGGGCGGCTTCCGGATCAGCCGACAGTGCCGTGCGCATGCGCCCACACGGCGGCGGCCTGTCGCCGCAGTTCCTCCACCGTGGCCCCCGGATTCTCGGTGTCGTACACCGCCGACCCGGCCACGAAACAGTCGATACCGGCCTCCGCGGCCGCCTCGATGGTGTTCGCGTTGATACCGCCGTCGATCTCCACCACCAACCGCAACTCACCGGCGTCCACCAGACGGCGCACGATCCGCGCTTTCTCCAGGACGTGCGGGATGAACGACTGCCCACCGAAACCGGGCTCCACGCTCATCACCAGGAGGGTGTCGAAATCACGCAGGATCTCCAGGTACGGCTCGATGGGGGTGTTGGGCTTCACCGACAGGCCGGCCTTCGCGCCGGCGGCCCGGATATCGCGCGCCACCGCCACCGGATCATCGGTGGCCTCGGCGTGGAAGGTCACATTGTAGGCACCGGCCTCGGCGTACGGGGGCGCCCAGCGAGCCGGGTTCTCGATCATCAGATGGCAGTCCAGCGGGATATCGGTGGCCTTCAGCAGGCTCTCCACCACCGGCAGACCCAGTGTCAGATTCGGCACGAAATGCGCGTCCATCACATCGACGTGCAGCCAGTCGGCACTCGACACCGCGTTCGCCTCATCGGCCAGACGCGCGAAATCGGCGGAGAGGATGGATGGGGCGATCATGGGGGCCGCGGGGCGGGTGAACGTCGACGTGCACACAGCGCCGCAGTCTATCCACCACCGCGGCCGTCCACCCGGGCGAGGTCGGTGGCGGGTGGGTTGCTCCTTCCTCGAGTGGGTAGCCTTCAGGGCGTGATCAATATTTCGGCGGAACAGGGGCTCTACAGCACTCCGGTGGAGATTCGAGTGGCGGCATCGGTCACCCAGCTGCCCATCGTGCGCGGCCTCGCCGAAACCCTGGTCCTGCTCAGCGATTTCACCCTCGACGAAGTCGCCGATATCCGACTCGCCGTCGACGAGGTGTGCTCCACGCTCATCGCCGTGGCGGCTCCGGATACGAGCCTGAACTGCCGATTCACCGTCGGTGATCTCGAGTTACTGGTGCGGGTGAGCGGAGTGGCGGCCACGGAGGGACTGCCGGACCAACGCAGCTTCGGCTGGCATGTGCTGCGTACGCTCACCGATGAGGTCCAGGCCCACCAGGAAGCTTACGACCACCAGGTTTCCGGATATCCGACGACGGTGGAGTTCCGTCGGATCCGAGGGAAGGCGTAGTGGCCGAGCAGGACGAGGCATTCGAACCCGCGGACGACGCCGAGGAACCCGACGCCGAGGAAACGGGCGAAGAGTTGGCACCGTCGCTGCCGGTGGCCGGATACGACGATGTCACCGAGTTGTTCGGCCGGCTGGCCGAGACCGAGGAGGGGTCGGCCGACCACAGCGCGGTCCGCGAGGAACTGATCAGCCGCTGCATACCGCTGGCCGACCATATCGCCCGCAAGTTCAGCGGACGCGGTGAACCGTTCGACGATCTCACCCAGGTCGCCCGGGTCGGCCTGGTGCACGCGGTGGACCGCTTCGACGTCGAACGCGGCTCGAACTTCCTGTCTTTCGCCGTACCCACCATCATGGGTGAGGTCCGGCGCTATTTCCGCGACAACACCTGGGCCATGCGGGTGCCGCGCCGGGTGAAGGAAACCCATCTGCGGATCGGTGCCGCGGTGGATGCGCTGTCCCAGTCTCTGGGCCGCTCCCCCACCGCCAAGGAGATCGCCGCCGAACTCGATGTCGACCCCGACGAGGTCACCCAGGCGGTGATCGCGGGCAATGCCTACCAGCCGACCTCCATCGACGCCGCCTCGGTGGGCCGGGACACCGATGCCTCGCTGTTGGATACCCTCGGCGAGGAGGAGACCCAGTTCGACCGGGTCGAGGAATATGTGGCGATCCGCCCGCTGCTGGCCGGGCTGCCGGAGCGGGAGCGGCGCATTCTCACCATGCGCTTCTTCGAGTCCATGACCCAGACGCAGATCGCCCAGCAGATGGGTATCTCGCAGATGCACGTCTCGCGGATTCTCACCAAAACCCTGGCCCGGCTGCGGGAACAGTCGGTCAGGGAGTAGGCAGGCGGGCCTCCGCTTCGCTCGGGCATATCGGCTGTTGTGTCCGACCGCACACACGGTCTACTCTCACCAATGAGAGAATGAACTGAGCTTTATCTCAACAGCTCACCCGGTCCGTCTCGGCAGACCAGAGCAACCGAATCGGCGGCCGGCCCGCGGTCGCGTCGACGACGACGCGGCGGAAGGTGATGTGACCAATATGAGTACTGACACGCCGAACAGGTCGACCGGCTGTCCGGGAACGCCGCGGTGAACAGCACCTGGATGAAGGTCGAACCCGCCGAGACCATCGTGACCGCAGGCCGACCCGCCGCCGGACCGGGCACCTGCGATTACACGCCCGTGCGCGGTCCCGGCAGCCCGTGCGGCCGAACGATCAGGCCGAAGGCGACGAGGCCAGGACCTGCGCGAGTTCGGTGTGCAGATCGAACAGCGCCGATATCTGTTCGGCTGTGACGGTGCCCGAAATCGCCGTAGCACAGGTGATATCCGAGATCCACCGCTTCGGGGACGGCCTTGCCCAACCGGATCAGCCGCTGGACGACACCCTCGAGTTGAGTCGGATAGTCCGCACCGAACCAGGACGGGAACACGCCTTCGAAAAGGGCGAACTCCACGGCGCAATCCCATTGCCCGGCGAGGCCTTCCGCGGGAACGGCGTCGACGATCCGGGCGAGCTCGTCGAGCAGCCGCGCCTCGTACCGGCGCTCCAACTCGGCCTGCGGCCCCGCGACGAATGCCCCGATCACGGCGATCGGCGTCGGGAGCGACACCTGGAAACGGATGCCCGCCGGGATCGCGCCCTCGTCGCGAAGTCACCGGAACACCTGCCAGGATTCGATCGCGGCCGTGTCGTAACCCAGGGGGCCGATATCGATCGTCGTCGGGTCGATGCCCGGTTTCGGCTGCACCCGTTCACTCGGACCGTATTCCGGGCTCGGTGGCGGAACGGTTTCCAGATCGGGGTGGGACTGCAGTTCGGGGAGCTGCCACACAACCCGGTTGTCACGAATCCCGGTCTCGCCGTCGGCGATTCGGGCGAGCACCGTCCCCATTCGTTTCGCGGCCTCGGCGAACACCGTTTCCGCGGCCGCCGGCGGGACGCTGCCGCACAGATGAACCAGACCACTTCCGGTCATACGATCCTCCTGCAAATCCACTACCTACACGGCCGATCCCACAATGCCGGGGTTTGTCGCCGTTCGGTCCACGGGATGGCGAACCCAGGGCAACATGATTGCCAGGCGGTTACCGGTACGTGCCGCGCAGCACACCGTACAAGCTGTGAGCGCATCGTTCTCACCACTGGAGGGAAGGGATAACCGCGGCTGGGGCTCGGTACCCCGCCCTACCCGCGGGCACCGTGTTCGCCTCGGTCCCCCGCGCGGGCCGTGCGCAGTTTCGCGGGCGCGGCGAGCCACCAGGCGGTGTCGAGTAGTTCGCGCAGGTGCGCGACCTCGACGCGGTCCAGGTCGATGAGGATGTAGGGGTATCCGTCATAGTGCGGGGTGGTGTAGAAGGCGGGGTTGCCGGAGGCCAACAGCGCTTCCTTCTCCGTCATCTCGCAGCGCAGCACCAACCCGCTGTCGGCCTCGGCCCGCAGCCGGGCGAACCCCTTACCGCTCGCCTTCAGCGCCGGCGTCCGATACCGGGTCGACTCCTCGACCCCCGGTAACTCGGAAGCGAGCCGCACCACGTTCTCCCAGGTCATGGTCATGACCACAGTGTGCGCTCCCGTGGAGGACCGGAGCATGGACGAATGTCGCCTCCGCTAGGGTTTCTCCGGCTTGCGCAGGGCCGCGATGAACATGGCGTCGGTTCCGTGCCGGTGCGGCCACAGCTGGACGGTGGGCCCGTCCCCGAGCCCGGTGACGCCGGGCAGCAGCTCCCGGGCGTCGAGCCGCTCGGCCCCGGTGCGACGCACGGTATCGGCGACCACCGCGACGGTTTCCGGTAGATGCGGGGAACAGGTGGAATACACCACCACCCCGCCCGGCCGCAGCAGCTCCCACGCCGCGGCGAGCAGTTCCCGTTGCAGCACAACCAGTTCGGCGACATCGGCCGGGGTACGCCGCCACCGCGCCTCGGGGCGGCGGCGCAGCGCGCCGAGCCCGGTACACGGCGCGTCCACCAGGATCCGGTCGTAGCCGGGGGTCAACCTGCTACTGCGGCCGTCGGCGATGCGCACGTCCACCGGCAGGCCTCGGGTGGCGGCGCGAACCAGTTCCGCCCGGTGTTCGGCGGGTTCGACCGCGTCCACCCGATGGCCGTCGATATCGGCCAGCGAGCCCAGCAGGGCGGCCTTCCCACCGGGTCCCGCGCACAGGTCCAGCCACCGGCCGTGGTCCGGCCCGAGCAGCGGGGCACGGGTGAGAGCGAGTGCGACCAACTGGCTGCCCTCATCTTGGACCGCGGCCATCCCCGCGCGGACGGGTTCCAGCGCGCCGGGGTCACCGCCGTCCAGGTACACCGCGTACGGCGACCAGCGGCCCTCCTCGCCATCGGTGACCAGCGCGAGCTCCTCTGCGGTGATATCCCCCGGCCGGGCCACCAGATGCACGGCGGGCCGGTCGTCGTCGGCGGCGAGGAGATCGCGCAGCTCCCCCGCGTCGGCACCGAGCGCGTCGGCGAACGCCTGCGCGACCCAGGCCGGATGGGCGTATTCGAAGGCGAGCCGGCCCACCGGATCCTGCGGGGCCAGCGCCTCGATCCATTCCCGCGACGTCCGCTCCGCCGCCCGCCGCAGGACGGCGTTCACGAAACCCGCTCGGCCCGCGCCGGATTCGGCCCGGGCCAGCGCCACCGAGGTGTCCACGGCGGCATGCGCACCGATGCGGGTGCGCAGCAGTTGGTAGACACCCAGACGCAGCACGTCCAGCAGCGCCCCGTCGATATCATCGATATCGCGTCCGGCGCATTCGGCGATCACCGTGTCGAGTACGCCCAATGCGCGGCAGGCGCCGTAGCCGAGTTCGGTGGCCAGCGCCGCGTCCCGGCCGTGAACACCGTACTCGCGCAGCAGTGCGGGCAGCACCAGGTTGGCGTACGCGTCCCGTTCCCGTACCGCTCGCAGTGTCTCCAACGCGACCGTCCGGGCCGGGTCGGCGGGCGCGCGGCGGCGGACGCCGGCCTTCGACGCTCCTGCACCGCGGGCCTTCCCGCGCTGCCGTCCCGGTCCGGCCTCACCCTTGACCGGACCGCGCCCTGCCGTGCGGTCACCTCGGTCCGCGACGGGGCCCCGGCCGCGATCGCCGTGTTCGCCGCCGGACCACCGGCCCCCGGACCTACCGGTTCGTTCCGTCCCGGCGTCACCGGGCCGCCGTGGGGCCTCCTCGCGGCGGCCGCGCGACCGACCGCCCGATCCCGGACCGTCCTGCCGGCGATCCGCCCCGGATGTGTCACCCGACCGTCCGCTCGCCGCCGGCCCGCGCTCCCGATCCGCTCGTTTTCCCGCCGGCTCCGACGTCCCGCGCCGAGTGGTAGCGCGATCCCGGGTCCGCTCGCCCCGCTTCGCGGAGCGGCCGGAGGCGGTCGACCGCACGTCGTCCCGGCCCGATTTCCGGCCCTCGGCGGCCCGATCGGCCGAACGCCCGCTTCGTCGACCCCGCGTGTCCTCGGAACCACCGTCGACGTGCTCACCAGGTCCCGGCGACGAACCGTCCGCCTCCCCGCGGGTACGTCGGAAGCCCCGCCGTTGTTCGCCGGATCCCCCGGTGGCCGCTCCCGCCGGGCTGTTCACTCGGCCACCGTGCCGGGCTCCAGACGCGCCCCACGCGCCCAGTCGAGTGCGGACATCTTTCGTTTCCCCTGCGGCTGTACCTGGTCGAGCCGGACCGCGGTGGTCGCGGTTCCCACGAATACCCCCGTCTTGCGGACCTCGATACGGCGTCCCGGCAGTACTTCCTCGACCAGGTCCACCGGCCCCAGTTTGATCCGGGTACCGGCCACCTCGGTCCACGCCCCGGGTGACGGGGTGACCGCCCGGATGTGCCGACCGATGGCCAGCGCCGGCTCGTCCCAGCGCACCCGCGCGAATTCCGGGGTGATCTTGGGCGCGTAGGAGATACCGTCGGGCGGCTGCGGAACCGCCTGCAATGTCCCGTCCTCCATACCGTCGAGGGTCTGTTCGAGCAGCGCGGCGCCGCTGACCGCGAGCCGATCCAGCAGGGTTCCCCCGGTATCGGTGACACCGATCCGTTCGGTCACCACACCGAATACCGGGCCGCTGTCCAACCCGGCCTCGATCAGAAACGTGGAGGCGCCGGTGATCTCGTCGCCGGCGGCGATGGCGGCCTGTACCGGCGCGGCACCCCGCCAGGCCGGCAGCAGTGAGAAGTGCAGGTTGATCCAGCCGTACGGTGGCAGATCGAGCACTTTCTGCGGCAACAGCGCGCCGTAGGCAACCACCGGACAGCACTGGGGGGCCAATTCGGTGAGGGTCGCGATGAAGTCGGGATCGTCGGGCCGGGCAGGAGTGAGTACCCGGACCCCGTATTCGTCGGCGATCTGCCCGACGGGTGAACGGGTGAGTTTCCGGCCGCGCCCGGCCACCGCGTCGGGTCGGGTCACCACGGCGACCACCTCATGCCGGGGGGAGTCGAGCAGCCGTCGCAGCGACGGCACCGCCGGTTCGGGGGTTCCGGCGAAGACGATCCGCATCAGTGACCCCGTCCGGCGACGGCGCGGCTGGGACGAACGGTGATACCGGCGGTGAACCAGTCCGATTCGCGAATGGCGCGCATGGCGTCCTTGCGGTTCGGCGGATCCAGGCGGTCGATGAAGAGCACCCCGTCCAGATGGTCGGTTTCGTGTTGGACGCAGCGCGCCAACAGATCCTCGGCCTCGAAATCGACCGGTGTCCCGTGCATGTCCACTCCTGAGACGCGCACTCTTCGGGCGCGCCGGGTCTCATAGCTCAGTCCGGGAATGGACAGGCATCCTTCCGGACCGATCTGGTCGTCCTCACCCAGCGGTGTCCACACCGGGTTCACCAGGTGTCCGGAGGCATCGCCGGTGTCGTAGACGAACACCCGAAGCCCCACGCCGACCTGCGGCGCGGCCATGCCGACACCACCGTCGTCGTACATGGTGTCGGTCAGGTCGGCGACCAGCTGCCGCAGCTCGGCACCGAAGTCGGTGACCTCCGCCGCGCGGGCTCGCAGGATAGGGTCGCCGAAGAGGCGGACGGGCTGAATGGTCACGGCAGCTCCCGATAACAGCGGACAGGAAAAAGGGATAATGGTCATCTCATTCTAAAGACGCGCGCACACGACACGGGGATCCCCGATTCCGACGCCGCCGGCTGATACAAAACGGATGCGGTCGGGCGGGTGTCGAGCCCCCCGCCCGGCCGCCATCGGGATACCCGGTTGTCGCCCGGGTCAGATCGCCCGGTCAGATATTGCCGCCGATGATCACCTGCGGTATTCCCGTCCCGAGCGGAACGGGGACGCAGACGGGGGCGGGCACGGTCCCCGGGTCCAGCGCTTCCAGCAACAGCTGCATGATGAACGGGTCGTACACCATGTGGAAATGGCCGGTCAGATTTACGGGACAGCGGTCCTGCAGCACGATGTTCTCGGCTCCGGGACCGTGCAGGGCGATATTCTCGAACGGCTGGATCATCTCGTCCACCCGGGAACCGATCGTCACATAGCGCACCCCGGGGACGGTATCGCCGCCCGCGTTCAGCCCACGCATGAATTCCGACCCCTGCGCCTGCTGAACGGCCGCGACGGAGAGCACCCGTTCGAATACCTGCTCGGCGCCCGGGATCTGTCGGGCGATCGGCACCAGCCCGTACATCACGCCCCCGTAGGTGGGTGAGGCGAGCCCCACCCACACCCCCACGTGCGGCGCGCCGCCGAGTTTGTTGATGTAGTAGCGGGTCACATTGGCGCCCTGGGAGAAACCGACCAGATCCACCTGCCGCGCGCCGCTGGCGGCAAGCACCTCGTCCACGAACGCGGCGATCTGATATCCACTGAGCACTATGTCCTCGGTGCCGTAGGTCCCCGCTCCGGGACGGCCGCCGTAGTCGAGGGCGAAAACGCAGTAGCCCTCCGCGGCCAGTCTCGGCGCGATGGCGGACCAGTCCGTATAGGCGCTGGCGTCGGTGCCGTGTGCGAGCACCACCGGGCGGGGGTGGGCCGCGGTCGGTTTACAGGTGAAATCGTTCGTGCCCATGGGCACCGCGTTCGGATGGGCTTTCATATACAGCGCTGCCGCGAGGTGATCCGGCTGCCGCGGCGCCGATTCGGTCGGCACGACCGGCGGCAGATAACCCGCCGGGTTGGCGGTTGCCGGTCCGGTGCCGAGCACCGAGCCGGCAACCACCGCGGCGGCCGCGATTCCGGACAGGATGACCCTGCCCCATTGTGTGATGTCCCCGCCCCATCGCGTTCGTGTCTGTTTCACACCACAATCATCTACCCCATCGGCCTTGGATTCCGCTCTCCGGACACGGCTTTGACCGGGCCGTTATTTTTCGGGTGTTTCGTCCTCGGCCAGGATGCGATACAAGGCGCGCCGGGCCTCGGTGAGAACCTCGGCCGCCTTGGCCGCCTGCTCGGGGGTACCGGCCGCCGCGACCTGCGCGACCGCACCGAACAACTGCCCTACCAAACCCCGCAGATCGATTGCGTGTTCACCGACGCCTTCCTTGACCTCGGCCCACGGGTCCCCGAGTTCGTCGCGGTGGGCGGCGACATATTCGGTGCCCGCCTCGGTCAGCTGGGCCGTTTTGCGGCCGGCCACCTTCTCGATGACGATCAGACCCTCGTCCTCCAACTGCGACAGCGCCGGGTAGATGGACCCGGGGCTGGGATGCCAGAGATCGTCGCTGCGCTCGCGGATCTGCTGGATCAGCTCGTATCCGTGCATCGGTCGCTCGACGAGCAACAGCAGGACAGCAGCGCGCACGTCACCGCGCCGGCCGCGACCACCGCGCCCCCGGCCACGACCGAAACCCGGTCCGAAGCCGGGACCGAAGCCCCGCCCGGGACCGAAGCCCGGTCCGAACTCGGGCCCGAATCCACGGCGACCGCCGTGGCGGAAATGTCCCTGGGGGCCGTGCCCCTCCACTCCGTGGCGACGCGCCCATCGAGCGCGCATCGCGTGGCGTTCTACGCCTTCCATATCGGCCTCCTCAGGCTCTCGTACGTTCTTCATGATATCGACGATATATCGCCAACCTATCCAATGCAAGGCCTGTCGGGAAATTCCCCCGACAATCCGAAGCCCTCGGCACGACATTCGACTCCGGTCTCATAACCGTGCACCGCCGACGACGTGCGAAAACAACGGCTTCCGACCGCGAGTACGCCCGGGAGAAGGTTCGGACGGCTCAGATGTTGGCCGGGTCGATCCGGACGCGCAGCGGCGAATCCGAGCGGTGGCTGCTGCGGATCGCCTGAGCGGTGGTGAGGGCGCGGGCCAACCGCTGTCCGTCGGTCCGGACGGCACGCAGCAGCACCCGCTCGATCTGTTCGCCGGTCTCCGCGGCAGAGGAACGGGCGGCGGACGGGACGCGTTCCGTGCCCGGCAGCGGAACCGGTCCCAGAACGTCGACGGTATCCGGGAGATCGGCGGCGGCCAGAACCTCGGCGATCGCATCCGGCGTACCGTCCACCGCCGCCATCCGCACCGCGGGCGGGAACCCCACCTCGGTGCGCTGGGCGAGTTCGGTGGCGGCATGGCCGACCGGATCCCAGCGCACCAGCGCCTGCACCGTCGGCAGGGCCGGTTCGGCCATGACGATCACCCGCCCCTCGGACTTCACCAGCGCGGCGGCGCCCAGCCAACGGCGCAGTGTGTCCTCGGCGGCGCGCAGATCGGCCCGGCTCAACAGCACCCAGCCGTCCAAGAGCAGGCCCACCCCGTATCCGCCGTCGAGGAGTGGTTCGGCTCCCACGGTGGCCACCACCACCTGCGGTCCGGGCGGCACGGTGTCCAGCATCTCGGCGCCGCTGGATCCGCGGATCGGCACCCCGGGAAAGGCCCGGCCCAATTCCTCAGCGGTGCGAACCGCTCCGATAACCACGGCGCGCAGCGCCCGTCCACCACATACCGGACAGCGGAATACCGCGTCGGCACGACCGCACCACCGGCAGGTCGGGCTCTGCGGACCGGGCGCGTCCCGCTCACCGTCCGAACCGGCCCCGGGCAGCGCCAGAGGACCGTTGCAGTGCCGACAGCGCGCCGGGGTACGACACCTCCCACACGCCAGCGCGGGGACATACCCCCGCCGCGGCACCTGGACCAGCACCGCCTCACCGGCGGCCAGGGCCGCACGGGCCGCCGCGAACGCGACGCCCGGGATACGGACGGCGCGGGCGACCGGATCGCGCTCCAGAGCCATATCGCTGTCACCCGGGGCACTGATCCGCGCGGAGGCCGCCCGTACCATCGCGCGGTCGGCGACCAGATCGTGTGCCCAACCGTTCTCGACAACCGACTGGACCTCCGCGGTCCGCGCGTAACCGGCCGCGATGAAGGCGGCGCCGGTATCGTGCGCCCGCAGCATCGCCACCTCGCGGGCATGCGGGTACGGGGCGCGGGGTTCGGCATAGGTGTCGTCACCGTCATCCCAGATGGCGACGAGTCCCAGCTCCCGGACCGGCGCGAAAACCGCGGCGCGCGTCCCGACCACAACGCGCGCGGTGCCGCGCAGCGCCGCCAGCCAGCGTCGGTAACGGGCCGCCGGACCGAGACCGGCCGAAAGCCCCACCGCCGAATCCCCCACGAGGTGTTCGCATTCGGCCAGTACCCGGTCCAGATCGCGTTGATCGGGGACCATCAGGACAGCGCTGCGACCACCCGCGACCACCACCGCCGCCAGTTCCGCGAGCCGCCGCGCCCAGTTCTCGCCGGGCAGGGCCTGCCAGGCCGCCCGTACACCGCGACGGCGCGTCAGAGCCGTGATGAACGCCTCCCCGTGCCGGTACCGTCGCCAGGCGGACATCTCGACCCCGTCCGGGACGTCCGGCAACTCGGAGACCGAGGCCCCGGGCGAATCGGCTACCGCCACCGGTGCAGCCGCCTCGGCCTCGGTCGCGGACGCGGCGCGGCCGGCCGGTTGCCTCCTCCCGGTTCTCGCGGCCTCCCCGTTCTCGGTCCGCGCATGGCGCGGGGGTATCGCCAGCCGCAGCACATCGGCCCGGGTGCCCGCGTACCGCGCGGCCACGGTGGTGGCCAGGCGCAGGATCTCCGGTGTCAGAACCCGCTCCGGCGAGACGACCCGTTCCAGCCGCACCAGTTTGCCCGGATGGTCGGTGCCGGTATGGCGGGACAGCAGATATCCGTCCACCAGCCGCCCCGCGAAGCGCACCCGCACTCTCACCCCCGGGCGGGCCGTTTCGTCCAATTCCGGGGGCACCAGGTAGTCGAAATCGCGGTCCAGATGCGCCGGGGTGAGCAAGGGCAGGACACGCGCGACGGGATGGGAGAGGTCGCCCGATTCGGCCTCCGCCGCCGGCTCGGCCGGAGACTCGGGCCCCGACACAGCCGACACCCCCGGCGAAGCGGGGTCGCCGGGGGTGTCGGCCGGATGTCCCACGGTCTCACGCACGCGGGGAGCGGGACCTACAGTCCGACGGCGGCGCGCAGTTTGTCCGCGCGGTCGGTGCGCTCCCACGGCAGGTCGATATCGGTACGACCGAAGTGCCCGTAGGCGGCGGTCGGGGCGTAAATCGGCCGCAGCAGGTCCAGGTCGCGGATGATGGCGCCCGGGCGCAGGTCGAACACCTCGGTGATGGCACCGGCGATACGCGCCGGATCGACCTTCTCGGTGCCGAAGGTCTCCACGAACAACCCGATAGGCGCGGCCTTGCCGATGGCGTAGGCCACCTGGACCTCCACCCGGTCGGCCAGACCGGCGGAGACCACGTTCTTGGCGACCCAGCGCATGGCGTAGGCGGCCGAACGGTCCACCTTCGACGGATCCTTGCCGGAGAACGCGCCACCACCGTGCCGCGCCATACCGCCATAGGTGTCGACGATGATCTTGCGGCCGGTCAGCCCGGCATCACCCATCGGGCCGCCGAGCACGAACTTGCCGGTCGGGTTCACCAGCAGCCGGATATCGGAGATGTCCAGCCCGGGCAGCGCCAGATCGGCGAGCACACTGTCGAGGACCTTCTCCCGGATATCGGGGGCGAGCAGATTGTCCAGGTCGATATCGGCGGCGTGCTGGGTGGACACGACCACGGTGTCCAGTCGCACCGGCCGGTCCCCCTCGTATTCGATGGTGACCTGGGTTTTGCCGTCGGGCCGCAGATACGGCAGCACACCGGTCTTGCGGGCCTCGGTCAGCCGCCGCGACAGCCGGTGCGCCAGCGCGATCGGCAGCGGCATCAGTTCGGGGGTGTCGGTGTTGGCGTAACCGAACATCAGGCCCTGGTCACCGGCGCCCTGCTGTTCGATCTCGTCATCGGAGCCGCCGACCCGTGCCTCATGCGAGACGTCGACACCCTGGGCGATATCCGGCGACTGGGCGCCGATGGCGATATTGACGCCGCAGGAGTTGCCGTCGAACCCCTTGGCCGACGAGTCGTAGCCGATTTCCAGCACCTTTTCCCGGACGATGCGGGGAATATCCGCGTAGGCCTCCGTGGTGACCTCGCCCGCGACATGGACCTGCCCGGTCGTCACGAGGGTTTCCACCGCGACCCGGCTCCGCGGGTCCTGGGCCAACAGTGCGTCGAGGATGGAGTCGCTGATGGCGTCACAGATCTTGTCCGGGTGCCCTTCGGTCACGGACTCACTGGTGAATAGCCGGCTACCGGACGTGCGCACAGATCTTCCTTCTTCCTCAACGGTTTACTCGGATGGTATGCGAGAGTAACGCTGGGCCACCGGATCGCAATCCCTGGCATTCAGACTATTCCAACCATCGACAAATCGGTGGCGCTCGCCGTGCGCCGTGGCGGATTCGGGCACTCAGCGCAGCAGTGGTCCGAGAGCGTCCAATACCCGGCTGGCCAGCAGCGCCTTGGAACCGTGGTCGAGGGCCTGTTCGGTCCCGTCGGCGCCGAGCAGCCAGCCGTCGTTGGTGTCGACCTCGAACGCCTTGCCCTCGCCGACGGCATTGACCACCAACAGATCGCAGCCCTTGCGGGCCAGTTTGGCGCGGGCATGGGTGAGCACATCACCGTGCTCGTCACCGGTCTCGGCGGCGAAGCCGACGATGGCGGTGCCCGGCAGCTGCCCGTCGCGCCGGGCCTGGACCAGGCCGGCGAGAATGTCCTCGGTCCTGGTCAGCGGGATGGTGTCCGGTTCGCCGGCGCCCTTCTTGATCTTGGCCGCGGCGACGTTCGACGGCCGGAAATCGGCCACCGCCGCCGCCATGATCACCGCGTCCGCGCCCACCGCGTGCTTGTCGACCGCGGTTTTGAGCTGTTCGGCGGTGGTGATGTGCACCAGGTCGACCGCGGCCGGCGGCGCCATCTCGATAGTGTTCCCGGCGATCAGGGTGACCTGCGCGCCGCGCTGGGCGGCGACGCGGGCCAGCGCATACCCCTGCTTACCGGAGCTGCGGTTGCCGAGGAAGCGCACCGGGTCCAGCGGTTCGCGGGTGCCGCCCGCCGTGACGACTACGCGGCGCCCCACCAGATCGCGCGGGACGGCGTCGGGGCGTTCGAGCAGCAGCGCGGCCAAACCGAAGATCTCCTCGGGTTCGGGCAGCCGTCCGGGGCCGGTATCGGTGCCGGTGAGCCTGCCCGACGCGGGCTCCATCACGGTGGCGCCGTAGCCGCGCAGCGCGGCCACATTGGCCACGGTGGCCGGATGCTCCCACATCTCGGTGTGCATCGCGGGCACGAACAGCACCGGACATCGCGCGGTGAGCAGCGTGCCGGTGAGCAGGTCGTCGGCGCGCCCGGCCGCGGCGCGTGCCATCAGGTCGGCGGTCGCGGGCGCGATGACGACGAGTTCGGCCTCCTGACCGAGCCGCACATGCGGTACCTCCGGCACATCGGCGAACACCCCGGTGTGCACCGGATGGCCGGACAGTGCCTCGAAGGTGGCCTTGCCGACGAACTGCAGCGCCGCCTCGGTGGGAATCACCCGAACATCGTGCCCGGTCTCGGTGAACCGTCGAACCAGCGCGCACGCCTTGTATGCGGCGATACCACCGCCGACTCCGACAATGACCCGGGTCATCACACCTCCTGAAGATGGCACCGTAGACATCCGTGGCCGACCACCGACCGACCGATCAGGTCAGCGGCGGGGCCGGCGGACGACTTATTCGCCCTCGGTGTGCTCGAGCAGATCGGCGTGGATCTCACGCAGCGCGACCGACAGCGGCTTCTCCTGCGGAAGCGGCTCGACCAGGGGGCCGACGTATTCGAGGATGCCGTCGCCGAGCTGGTTGTAGTAGTCGTTGATCTGGCGCGCCCGCTTGGCGGCGTAGATGACCAGGGCATACTTGGACGAGGTACGCTCCAGCAGTTCATCGATCGGGGGGTTGGTGAGGCCGACCGGGGTGTCATAGGCGGGCGCGGCGATGTCCGTACTGCTCACTAGGGGGACTCCTGCGGGGTCGGTGGGTCGAGGGCTGTGCGGCTTGGGGGCCGCACAGCGTCACGAACTGGAATTCGTGCTGACGAACAACGATACCAACTGCTCGCAGGCGCTGGTCACGTCGTCGTTGACTATGACGACGTCGAACTCGTCACGGGCCGCCAGTTCGACCCGCGCGGTCTCCAGCCGGCGCTCGATCACCTCCGGTGATTCGGTGCCGCGGCCGTGCAACCGCGCCACCAGTTCATCCCAGCTGGGTGGGGCCAGGAAAGCCAGCACCGCCTCCGGCATGGCCCGGCGAATCGACCGCGCGCCCGCCAGATCGACCTCGACCAGGACCGGCAGCCCCTCCGACAGAGCGGCGCGAACCGGCCCGGCCGGGGTGCCGGAGCGTTGTAGTCCACCATGGATCTCCGCCCATTCGAGCAGATCCCCGGCTTCGATCATGGCATCGAATTCGGCCCGACCGATGAACCGGTAGTCGCGGCCGTCGACCTCACCGGGACGGGGGTCCCGAGTGGTGACCGACACACTGAACACCAGTTCCGGTAACCGCTCGCGCAGACAGCGCACCACGGTGGATTTGCCCACGGCCGAGGGGCCGACCAGTACGACCAGCCGACCCTTCGTCATATGTTCGACCACGGGGGTGGTCAGGCGCTCGGATCGAACTTGGCCAGCAGTGCCTTGCGCTGCCGATCGCCGAGTCCGCGCAGGCGGCGGGTGGGAGCGATCTCCAGTTCGGTCATGATCTCCTCCGCCTTGACCTTGCCAACCTTGGGCAGGGCCTCGAGCAGCGCGCGTACCTTCATCTTGCCGATGATCTCATCGGTCTCGGCACTGGCGAGGACCTCTTTGAGGTCGGTGCCGCCGCGCTTCAGGCGATCTTTGAGCTCCGCCCGAGCGCGGCGAGCGGCAGCCGCCTTCTCCAAAGCAGCGGCGCGCTGCTCGTCAGTCAGCTGGGGAAGGGCCACGGTTCCTCCGTCTCATCGTTCATTGCTGTATCTACCGCCGATAACCCGGCGGTCTCAGCGACCGTACCCACGACCGCTCCCGATTGCGAACCCACCCCCCAGGTCAGGGCATGAATCGGGCCGGTCCGCGCGGTTTCCGATCGCTGTCCGCACAGCCACTCGTTCGGTCGTCGACAACCCGCGCGTGATTACCGAAACAAGCCGCGACCAGGGGATTTTTCGCATCATCTCGGTGTTTGCGGATCAATAGCCACCACCGCGGAACCGGACATGGCAACCATGCAACCGCCCGACCAGGAACTTTCTGGAAATTTCCGCGTGTCGCGCCGATTCCGTCCGCGTGTCGCGGTTTCCGGGTCCTCGCGAGTTCCCACCGGCCTCGCGGATCCGCGTCCCGACGGCCCGTCCGACCCGCCCACGGCCACGCCGGCACGAGAAAGCGTCCCGGCCACTTTCCGGGCCGAAGCGATCGGGATGAGCACGCCACGGCTCGAAGAGGGAAATCCGGCCGGTAGGTATCTCAACCGTCGTACTGGCGGAACTCGACGACTGTGCCCTCGGGGCGCGCACATACCCGACCCGCATCCCCAGCCCGGCTGTGCGGGAGCCGCTCAGTCCTGGAGAAAGGCGAATTCGTCGGTCAGTTCCCGCAGGCGTGCCCGCAGCGCCGACACCGAGGGGCCGGCCTTCAGGATCTCTCGCGAGACGTTCGGCAGGACCGCTCCCAGGCTCGCCGCGGGGACGAGTTCCCTGATCGAGTCGGCACCACCACCCTGGGCGCCGACGCCCGGCATGAGGACCGGACCGTTGAGCGCGCTCAGATCGGGCGCCTCGGCGAGGGTCGCGCCGACCACGACGCCGACCGACCCGAATTCGTCACCGGTATTGCACGCCGCGGCCTCGTCCACCATGGTCTGGGCGATGGTGCGTCCGTCCGCGGTGGTGACGCGCTGTAGCCGCGCACCCTCCGGGTTGGAGGTGGCCGCGAGAACGAACACGCCCCGGTGGTTCGCCTCCGCCTGCTCCAACACCGGGGCGAGCGCACCGAAACCGAGGTACGGGGACACGGTGACGGCATCCGAGCCCAGGGGCCCGTCGCCGAGCCACGCCCGGGCGTAGGCGGCCATGGTGGAGCCGATATCGCCGCGTTTGGCATCGGCGAGCACCAAGGTCCCCGACGCGCGCAGTCCGGCGATGGTGCGCTCCAGCACCGCGATCCCGCCGGAACCGGAGGCCTCGAAAAACGCCACCTGCGGTTTGACCACCGCCGCCACGCCGGCGAACGCCTCGACGCAGACCTCGGCGAACCGGGCCAGGCCGTCCACATCGTCGTCGAGGCCCCAGGACGCCAGCAGGGCGGAGTGCGGGTCGATCCCGACGCAGATCGGCCCGCACCGCCGCATGGCCTCGCGCAACCGGCCGCCGAATGTCGTCACCGTGACCTCATCTCGTCGGCGGGCGCGCGGTGGCGCGCCCGCGGTACCGGGTGAGAGGGCATATCAGCCGCGCAGCGCCGAATGCAGTTCCTGCAGCGATCGCACCCCGAGCCCGCCGTTGATGGCGGCCTCGATGCCCTGCACCGCGGCCGCGGCCCCCTGCACCGTGGTGATACAGGGGATGTTCACGCCCACCGCGGCGCTGCGGATCTCATAGCCGTCGACGCGGGGCCCGGAGTTGCCGTACGGGGTGTTGAACACCATATCCACCTCGCCGTCGCGGATCTGGTCGACGATGGACGCCGTGGGCGTCCGTGACCCGGCGCCGGGCGGGTCGGAGTGCTTGCGCACGGTCTCGCAGGGAATTCCGTTGCGGCGCAGCATCTCCGCGGTTCCCTCGGTGGCCAGGATGCGGAACCCGAGATCGTGCAGGCGCTTCACCGGAAACACCATGGACCGCTTGTCCCGGTTGGCGATCGAGACGAAGACCGTACCCTCGGTGGGCAGCGAGCCGTAGGCAGCGGACTGGCTCTTGGCGAAGGCGGTACCGAAATCCGCGTCGATGCCCATCACCTCGCCGGTGGATTTCATCTCCGGGGAGAGCAGCGAGTCGATTCCGCTGCCGTCGGCGCGGCGGAACCGGTGGAAGGGCAGCACGGCCTCCTTCACCGCGACCGGAGCGTCGAGCGCCATCTGTCCGCCGTCGCCGTCGGCCGGCAGCAGACCCTCCTTGCGCAGTTCGGCGATGGTGGCGCCGAGCATGATCCGGGCCGCTGCCTTGGCCAGCGGTACCGCGGTGGCCTTGGACACGAACGGCACGGTGCGGCTGGCGCGCGGATTGGCCTCCAGCACGTACAGCACGTCGTCCTTGAGCGCGTACTGCACGTTCAGCAGGCCCTTGACGCCGATCCCCTGGGCGAGCGCGACGGTGGACCGGCGCACGGCCTCGATATCGCTGCGGCCCAGCGTGATCGGCGGCAGCGCGCACGCGGAGTCCCCGGAGTGGATACCCGCTTCCTCGATATGCTCCATAACGCCACCGAGGTACACCTCGTCACCGTCGCAGAGCGCGTCGACGTCGATTTCGATGGCGTCTTCGAGGAAACGGTCCACCAGCACCGGGTGCTCGGGGCTGAGTTCGGTGGCGCGGGAGATGTAACCCTCGAGGGATTTCTCGTCGTAGACGATCTCCATACCGCGCCCGCCCAGCACATACGACGGCCGCACCAGCACCGGATAGCCGATATCGGCGGCGATCTTCTTCGCCTGGTCGAAGGTGGTGGCGGTGCCGTGTTTGGGCGCGGGCAGGCCGGCGGCGACCAGGACGTCGCCGAATTCACCGCGGTCCTCGGCCAGGTCGATGGCGGCGGCACTGGTGCCGACCACCGGCACCCCGGCCTCGGTGAGCCGCTGCGCCAGACCGAGCGGGGTCTGACCGCCGAGCTGCACGATCACGCCCGCGACCGTTCCGGACTCGGTTTCGGCGTGGTACACCTCGAGCACGTCCTCGAAGGTGAGCGGCTCGAAGTAGAGGCGGTCGGCGGTGTCGTAGTCGGTGGAGACGGTTTCCGGGTTGCAGTTGACCATGACCGTCTCGTAGCCCGCCTGCGACAGCGTCTGCGCCGCGTGCACGCATGAGTAGTCGAATTCGATACCCTGGCCGATCCGGTTGGGACCGGAGCCGAGGATGATCACCTTCCCGCGTTCGCGCTGCGGGGCGACCTCGGATTCGGTGGCGGGGTCGAGTTCGTAGCTCGAATAGTGGTACGGGGTCTTGGCCTCGAACTCCGCGGCACAGGTGTCGACGGTCTTGAACACCGGCCGGATGCCGAGGCGGTGACGCAGGGCACGGACCCCGCTCTCCCCCGCCAGTTCCGGTCGCAGCGCCGAGATCTGCCGGTCGGACAGACCGTAGTGCTTGGCGCGGCGCAGCAGCTCCTCGTCGAGTACCGGGGCATCCAGGAGTTCGCGCCGCAGCTCGACCAGACCGGCGATCTCGGCGACGAACCAGGGGTCGATACCGGAGGCGGCGGCCACGTCCTCGACGCTCGCGCCGAACCGTAGGGCACGCTCCACCTGGTAGAGCCGACCTTCGGTGGGCGTGCGCAGATCATCCAGGATCGACTGGATCGCCGCCTCGACATCGGCCGGATCGGGGGACTTCGGGACCCAGGCCCCGTCGCCGGCGGTCCAGAAGCCGGCGGCCTTGGTTTCCAGGGAGCGCAGTACCTTGCCGAGCGCTTCGGCGAAGTTGCGACCCAGTGACATGGCCTCGCCCACCGACTTCATGGTCGTGGTGAGGGTGGGGTCGGCGCCGGGGAACTTCTCGAACGCGAACCGGGGTGCCTTCACCACCACGTAGTCGAGGGTCGGCTCGAAACAGGCCGGGGTCTCCTTGGTGATGTCGTTGACGATCTCGTCCAGGGTGTAGCCGATGGCGAGCTTTGCGGCGATCTTGGCGATCGGGAACCCGGTCGCCTTGGACGCCAGCGCCGAGGAGCGCGAGACCCGGGGGTTCATCTCGATGACGATGAGCCGGCCGTCGCGCGGGTTCACCGCGAACTGGATATTGCAGCCGCCGGTGTCGACGCCGACCTCCCGCAGGATGGCGATGCCCAGATCGCGCATCTTCTGGTATTCGCGGTCGGTGAGCGTCATGGCGGGGGCGACGGTAACCGAGTCGCCGGTGTGCACACCCATCGGATCGACGTTCTCGATGGAGCACACCACCACGACATTGTCGCGGCCGTCGCGCATCAGCTCGAGCTCGTATTCCTTCCAGCCGAGGATGGACTCCTCGATGAGTACGTTCGCCGTCGGCGAGGCGGCCAGACCACCGCCCGCGATCCGGTCCAGGTCCTCGTCGTCGTAGGCCATACCGGAGCCGAGGCCGCCCATGGTGAACGACGGCCGCACGACCACCGGGAAGCCGAGCTCGGCGACGGTTTCGCGAACCTCCTCCATGGTGAAGCAGACCTTGGACCGGGCGCTCTCCCCACCCACCTTGGCGACGATGTCCTTGAACTTCTGCCGATCCTCACCGCGCTGGATGGCATCGAAATCGGCGCCGATCAGCTCTACCCCGTATTTGTCCAGCACGCCGCGTTCGTGCAGCGCGACCGCCGTGTTCAGGGCGGTCTGTCCGCCGAGGGTGGCCAGCAGCGCGTCGGGGCGTTCCTTGGCGATGACCTTCTCGACGAATTCCGGGGTGATGGGTTCGACATAGGTGGAGTCCGCGAACTCCGGGTCGGTCATGATCGTGGCCGGGTTGGAGTTCACCAGCGACACCCGCAGGCCCTCCGACCGCAGCACCCGGCACGCCTGGGTGCCGGAGTAGTCGAATTCACAGGCCTGGCCGATGACGATCGGCCCCGAACCGATGACCAGGATGTGTTCGAGATCGGTGCGGCGCGGCATCAGACTCCCTCCATCAGACCGGCGAAGCGGTCGAACAAATACGCGGCGTCATGGGGCCCGGCGGCCGCTTCCGGGTGGTATTGCACCGAGAAGGCGCGGCCGTCGACCAGCCGCACCCCCTCGACGGTGCCGTCGTTGGCGCAGACATGGCTGACCTCGGCCTTGCCGAAGGGGGTGTCGAATTGCTCGCCCGCCTCGCCCTCCAGCGCGAACCCGTGGTTCTGCGCGGTGATCGAGACCCGACCGGTCTCCTGTTCGACGACCGGGATATTGATCCCGCGGTGGCCGAACTTCATCTTGTAGGTGCCGCGGCCCAGGGCGCGGCCCAGGATCTGGTTGCCGAAGCAGATACCGAACAGCGGCACACCCTCGCCGAGTACGCCTCGGGTCAGGGCGACGGCATCGTCCTGGGTGGCGGGGTCGCCGGGGCCGTTGGACAGGAACACGCCGTCCGGTTTCAGCTCCAGGACCTGGTCCAGGGTGACGTTCGAGGGCACCACGTGCACCCGCATCCCGCGCTGCGCGAACATTCTGGGAGTGTTGGTCTTGATACCCAGGTCGACCGCGACCACCGTATGCCGCGCCGCGCCGCCCGTGGGCTCGATGGTGTACAGCGTGTCGGTGCTGACCTCCTCGGCCAGATCCGCGCCCAGCATGGACGGCTGACCATTCACCCGGGCCAGCAGTTCGTCGGTATCGGCAAGGGCCGAGCCGGAGAAGATGCCCGCCTTCATCGATCCGCGGGTGCGCAGATGCCGCACCACGGCACGGGTATCGATCCCGGCGATCCCGACAATGCTCTGCCGGGCCAGCGCCTCGGGCAATGTGGTGGTGGCGCGCCAGTTGGAGGCGCGCCGGGCCGGATCGCGCACCGCGTATCCGGCCACCCAGATCTGGCGGGATTCGTCGTCCTCGTCGTTCCAGCCGGTATTACCGATCTGCGGGGCCGTCGCCACCACGATCTGGCGGTGATAGCTGGGGTCGGTGAGGGTTTCCTGATAGCCCGTCATGGCGGTGCAGAACACCGCCTCGCCGAGGGTCCGGCCCACCGCGCCGTAGGCGGTGCCGCGGAATATCCGACCGTCCTCCAATACCAGGGCGGCCTGCTGCCGGGCCTGCGTCGGCTGTGTTGTCACTGTTCGTCTCCCGTCGTCGCCCGTGCCCATGCCGGATACACCGTTTTGTCGTCACCGCGGAAACCGGTGTCTATCTCGGTCCCGGTCGGCAGTACCCAGCGGATCACCAGGACGCCGTCTTCTGTCATCACCTTGCCCGCGTGGCCGCGTTCGGTGCGGATCGCGGTAATGGATTCCTCCGGTATCCAGATCGCGGACGCGCCGTCGCGTTCCAGCAGGATGCCGCGTTCGAACCTGGTCAGTTCGGCGGTGGCCCGGAAGCCCAGACCACCCACCGCGATCCGGTCCTGCCAACTCGGTGCCATGGTGCTGCCCAGGTACAGGCCGGTGGTCGGCTCGAGTACCTGCGCGCCCGGCTCGGCCGGAACCGGGGGCAGATCGCCGATGAGGCCCGCCTGCCGGGCCGAGCGGTTACGCCACCCGCGGTACATCAGGTAGACGAACAGCGCCCACAGGGCGATACACAGCACCACCCACAGTGCCCGCTCCATCACCGGCCCCCGAATCCGTCACCCGCGGACACGGGCGACGCGGCCACGCCGTCGCGCGCGGTGACCCGGCCGCGCAACAGGGTGGCCGTCACCCGGCCGGGGAGTTGCATCGAGTCGTACGGCGTGTTGTCGGAGATGCTGGCCAGTTCCGTGGCCTGCACCGTCCAGGTCGCGTCGGGGTCGACCAGCACGAGATTGGCGGGCTCCCCGATCTCGATGGGGCGGCCCTGATCGTCCAGTCCGACGATCTCGGCGGGCCGTTCGCTCATCACCCGTGCCACCCCGCGCCAGTCCAGCAGGCCGGGGCGCACCATGGTCTCCACCACGACCGACAGCGCCGTCTCCAGTCCGAGCATGCCGGGCCGCGCCGCCGAGAACTCACAGCATTTGTCCTGTTCGGCGTGCGGGGCGTGGTCGGTGGCGACACAGTCGACGATACCGGCGGCCAGTGCCCGGCGCAGCGCCTCGGCGTCGGTGGCCTCGCGCAGCGGCGGGTTGACCTTGTTGACCGCGTCGTAGCTCTCCAGCCGCGAGTCATCCAGCAGCAGATGATGCGGTGTCACCTCGGCCGTGATCGAAATACCCTGGGACTTGGCCCATTTCAGCAGTTCCACGGTGCCCGCGGTGGAGGCGTGGCAGATATGCACCCGGGCGCCGGCGTCGCGGGCGAGCAGCGCGTCGCGGGCGACGATGGACTCCTCCGCGGCGCGCGGCCAACCGGCCAGCCCCAGCCGGGCGGCGGTCGGACCCTCGTGGGCGACCGCACCCACGGTGAGCCGCGGCTCTTCGGCGTGCTGGGCGATGAGCACGCCCAGTGAGGTCGCGTATTCCAGGGCGCGCCGCATGATCAGCGGGTCGTGGACGCAGTGGCCGTCGTCGGAGAACATGCGCACCGCGCCGACACCCGCGGCCATGGTGCCCATTTCGGCGAGCTGTTTCCCGGCGAGCCCCACGGTGACGGCACCGACCGGGTAGACATCCACGAGGCCGACCTCCCGGCCGCGCCGCCACACATGGTCGGTGACGACATGCGAATCCGCGACCGGGTTGGTATTGGCCATGGCGAAAACCGCCGTGTACCCGCCCAGCGCCGCGGCCGCGGAGCCGGATTCGATGGTCTCGGTGTCCTCACGCCCGGGTTCGCGCAGATGGGTGTGCAGATCCACGAAACCGGGCAGCAGCACCTGTCCGTGTGCCTCGATGATCTCCGCGTCCAGGACACCCAGATCGGTGGCGATCTCCCGGACAACCCCGTCCACGATCAGCACATCGACCGGTTCGCCCTCACCGTAGGGCCGGGCGCCCTTGATCAGCACCGTGCCCTGACCGTTCGCGCTCTGCTCATCCCGGCCCGACCGTGTGCTTTCCGTCACGCGAGCCACCCCCTCCGGGCACCCTCCGGGGTCACGAGGGCCCCGACCCGCGCCGCCTCCGGCGGCGCAATCGAACACAGCCCGCTCATGCCGCGGCCTCCTGTACGCCTACCAGTAGGCGGAACAACACCGCCATGCGCATATGGACTCCGTTCGTCACCTGTTGGAGGATGGCCGCCCGCGGTGAATCGGCCACCGAGGAGGCGATTTCCATCCCGCGCAGCATCGGGCCCGGGTGCAGGACCACCGCGTGGTCGTCGAGCAGGGCGAGCCTGCGTTCGGACAGTCCGTAGTGCACCGCATATTCGCGGGCCGACGGGAAGAATCCCCCATTCATCCGCTCCGCTTGCACCCGCAGCATCAGCACCGCGTCCGCACCCGGCAGTTCGGCGTCCAGATCCGCCGACACCCGCACCGGCCAGCCGCTCACCCCCACCGGCAGCAGGGTGTGTGGCGCCACCAGCACCACCTCCGCGCCGAGGGTGGACAGCAGGAACGCATTGGACCGCGCCACCCGGCTGTGCAGGATATCGCCGACGATCACCACCCGCCGGCCCGCGATATCGCCGAGCCGCTGACGCAGGGTCAACGCGTCCAACAGCGCCTGGGTGGGGTGTTCGTGCGTTCCGTCACCGGCGTTGATCACCGCCGGCACCGAACTCGCCGTACGCCGTGACCAGCTCTCGAACCAGTGCGCGATCTGGTGCGCGGCACCGGAGGACGGATGCCGCACGATGAGTGCGTCCGCCCCGGCCGCGTGCAGGGTGAGCGCGGTATCGCGCAGCGATTCGCCCTTGGCGACCGAGGAACTGCTCGCGCTCACATTGATCACATCGGCGCTCATCCACTTGCCCGCAACCTCGAAGGAGACCCGGGTACGGGTGGAGTTCTCGAAGAACACCGTCATCACGGTGCGCCCGCGCAGGGTCGGCAGTTTGCGCACTTCCCGTCCGAGCAGTGCCTGTTCGAACCGTTCGGCCTCGTCGAGCAACTCGGTGGCGGCGGGACGGTCCAGGTCGGTGACGGTCAGCAGATGCCTCACCGGGACTCCTCCTGATGCAGATAGACGCCGTCGCGGCCGTCGTGCTCGGTGAGTAGCACGGAGATGTCCTCGCTGCGCGCGGTCGGCACGTTTTTGCCGACGTAGTCGGCGCGGATCGGTAGTTCACGGTGGCCGCGGTCGACGAGTACCGCCAGTTGCACGGCGCGGGGGCGGCCCAGATCCCGGAGCCCGTCCAGTGCGGAGCGGACGGTGCGTCCGGAGAACAGCACATCGTCGACCAGCACGACCAGCGCGTCCTCGATTCCCCCCTCGGGCACCGAGGTGCGTTCCAGGGGGCGGTGCGGACGGGTGCGCAGGTCGTCGCGGTAGAGGGTGATATCGAGGGAGCCGAGCGCGGGGCGGACCTCGGAGAACTCCTCGATCTTGTCGGTGAGCCGCGCGGCGAGCGTGGTGCCGCGGGTAGGGATACCGATCAGCACGACCCGGGCAGCGTCCGGCTCACCCGAGTCGAGCGCGGTCTTCTCGATGATCTGATGCGCCATCCGCGCGATGGTCCGTCCCACATCGGACGGCGACAGCAGTTCCCGCCCCGCCGCCACCCACTCCGGAGTGTGCCGCTGCGCTTGACCGCCGGTCGTCTTCTGTCCACCCTCCGCCGATGCCTCGGCAGCGCCGGACGTGGCGGCCCTTTCCTCGGGCACAGCCATGCCGACCTCCTTCCCCGCCTCACTGGACGGTCCGTTAAAGGATGTCTTACGCACAGCAGCCTAGCAGCCCGCCGAGAGCGCTTTTCACCAGGTGAGAGGCTGGTATTCAAGTGTGGGCCGGGCCACGGCGCATCGGCCCGACCTCCCGGTATGTGGCCGATGGCGCATCATGGTGTGACGCAGCGGAAGCCGTGTCGCTTGCGGATCGCGGTGACCGGCCGGTCGGAGGATCGCACCGGGCGTGGTACCGAGGCCCGGCGGTAGTGACCCCGAAACGCCCGATATCGAAGTGACTGCCGGGCAGGACCGACTCGGTCGCCGACGCGGCGCCTCACATCCTGAACATATGTTCGATATCGAGTACTCTCGGCCGCATGGCCGCTCCGCTGCGGGGATCGCTGCTCGACGGATTCGACGAGGTCCGACTCGAACCGTCGACACCACTGCACCGGACCCGGCTCGCGCACGGAGCGTGGGTGGACCTGCGCCCCGGATGGCTGCGCGGCGCCGACGAACTGTTCCACCGACTGGTGGTATCCGTGCCGTGGCGGACCGAGCGGCGGGCGATGTACGACCGCGTGGTGGACGTGCCACGACTGGTCCGCTTCTACCCGGAATCCGCTCCCCTCCCCGATCCGATACTCGACGAAGCCCGGGACGCCCTGAGTGACTATTACCGTTCGGAGTTGGGAGAACCGTTTCGCACGGCGGGCCTGTGCTATTACCGCGACGGGCGCGACAGTGTCGCCTGGCACGGTGACACCATAGGCCGGGGCGCCCATGAGGACACCCTCGTCGCCATTCTCACCTTGGGGGCCCCGCGACCGTTGCTGCTGCGACCTCGCACCGGCGGGCCGAGCCTGCGCTTCCGGCCCGGCCACGGCGACCTGCTGGTCATGGGCGGTTCCTGCCAACGCACCTGGGAGCACTCGGTTCCCAAGGCCCGCCCTACCGTCGGCCCGCGTATCAGCGTGCAGTTCCGCCCGCGCAATGTGCGCTGATCAGGCGATCGACCCCGTCGTTCAGGCGCGCACCACGGACTCGACCAGCGCCCGCACCGCGGCCAGCAATCGGTCGATGTCGCCCGCTCGGGCCATCCTCGGCACCACCTCCCCGGCCAGGCCCGCCAGCAGCAGCCGGCCCACGACCTCCGCGTCCAGATCCGGGCGCGCCCGGCTCAGCAGGTCGGTGATGTGCCGATCCCAGAATGCGTGGAACTCCGCGGTGCGCGGATGCGGTGGTTCGGTCCGGTAGGCGACCATCAGCTCGAGATTGTCGACGATCATCCGCGCCATGGCCTCGAAATACGCCATCAAGCGTTCCCCGGGCGGGGCGCCCGGACCCAACGGCGGCGGGCCGTTGGTCACCTCGTCCATCAGCGTCTGCGCGCTCTCGGCGACCATCTCGTGCAACAGGCCTGCGCGGCTGCCGAAGCGGTGGAAGATCGTGCCCTTGCCCACGCCGGCCGCCGCGGCGACCCGGTCCATGGTGATGGCGGCGGCGCCGTGTTCGGCCAGCAGCGCTGCGGTGGCGTCGAGTATCGCGCGCCGGTTACGCGCGGCGTCGGCACGCTCTTTCGGGCGGCGCTCGGTCATGGCACCCTTTCGTTGACAACTTGACCGTCGGTCCATATTCTCGTTCACAATTAAGTGGGCCGTCAGTCAAGTTATGGGGTTATCAATGCAGGCAATCGTAATGACCGAGACGGGCGGGCCCGAGGTGCTCGTCGTCCGCGACGTTCCCGTACCCGCCCCGGAGCCCGGGGAGGTCCTGATTCGCGTCGAGGCCGTCCCGGTGCTGTATCCCGAGGTCGCCCTGCGCGCCGGCGTCTTCCCTATGGCGGCGCAACCGCCGGTGGTATTCGGATTCCAGGCGGCGGGCGTGGTCACCGAGATCGGATCCGATGTCTCCGAGGAGTATCTCGGGCGGCGCGTGGTGGTGGCGACCGACGGCACCGGCTCGTACGCCGAATACGTCAGCGTCCCGGCCGGATCGGCGACCGCCATCCCCGACGGCCTCTCGACGGACGAGGCCGCCGCCACGCTCATGAGCGGCGCGGTCGCGCTCACCCTGTTGGAAACCGCCCGGTTCACGGGCACAGAGACGGTTCTCGTCGAGGCGGGCGCGACGGGCGTCGGCAGCTATCTGGTCCAGTTGGCGAAGGAGGCCGGAGCGGCACGTGTGCTCGCCACGGCCGGCGGTGCGACCAAGGTCGAACGGGCACGCGAACTGGGAGCCGACGAGGTCCTCGACCACAGCGATCCGGACTGGATCCGGCAGGCCCGCTTGCTGCTCGACCCCGCGACGGTCGACGTCGTATTCGATTCCATCGGCGGCACGAGCGCCCACGCTCTACTCGACCTCATGACACCGGACAGGGGTCGGATGCTCACCTACGGATGGTTGTCCGGAGCACCGGCACAGGTGACGGCCGGCGATCTGCTCGCGCGGGGTCTGACCCTCACCGCCTGCGCTGGGCCCGCATGGTTGGCCCGGGTGCACCGGGCCCGCTCGGCGGCCCTGGCCCGCGCGGCAACACTCGTCCCCGCCGTGGAGACCGTACTGCCGCTGGATCGGGCGGCTCATGCGCACGAATTGGTCGAAGCGCGGGCACCGCTCGGCAAGATCATCCTGCGCCCCGGCGAACGGTAACGGTCGACGCAGTCGAAATCGATCCGCGGCGAAGCGCGCCACGGTCGTCCGCCGGTTCCCGGTACGGGCCCGCCGGGCAGGTGTATCGGGAATCGGCGATCAGCGGCGCAACAGGAAGAAATACGGTTCGCTCAGGCCGCGCATATCCATGACGCCCAGCAGGCTGTTCTCGTCGAGCCGGCGGAAGTGGTCGATGATCGGCAAATGGTCGTAGATCATGGCCGCGCTCACCACACCCCGGTACTCGATATCGCGCAATCGCGCCCCCGGTTTGCGGGCGCGCAGCGCGGGCGCCAGCTTCCGCAGATTCCTGCGGACCGGACGCAGCCGGCCGGCGGGAATCCTCCCGGCCGGCGCGAGCGGCACCCGTCGCGGATCCACCGGGAAAACCGTTCCGGTCTCATCGGTGAACAGCAACGGGTGCACCTCGTCCGGCGCGTCGAATTGTTTGCCGTACCACCCGGATTCGGTCAGCAGACCGTCCATCGGATGCCCGGTGGGCAGTTCCTCGCCGCGCCATCGCCCCGTGACCACCTCGTCCACCCGGGCGGCGGGCAGCCGATCGAAGATCTCCCACGCCTGCGCGGTGGTGCATCCACTCTCGGGAAGCGTCACGCTCCCGTTCTCCGTCATCACCCGCACTCCTTCACGATCGGTTTCGGTCGCGCACTCCCTGACGCGTCTCCCGCCGCGGGAGACGGACCGGGAACATTACAGAGAAAGTCTATCTGTCTCTCACAATGCGGTCGCCACGGCGATCGACGCCATACCGATCGCGAAACCCAGCGCGTCGGCGTACGCACGCCGGTCCGACCACCGTGGTATGAACCCGATTGCGCGACAGGTGTTGTCAGGTATCGGTACGGTCCTCGTTCCGAGACTCCGACACCACCCACCGATTAGGGTGGGCGAATGCGGTCCACACTCGATCCCGGAGTCGATACGGCCAACCGGCTCACCGGACGCTGGTGCGAACTCGCGGGAAAGCAGGATTTCGTCCTCTCGGGGGCGGGGCTGTGGCCCCTGCTCGGCCTACTCGGCGCGGCCGCTCGAGGACCGGCTCGCGTCGAACTCGAGGCAGCGATCGGAATGCCCGCCGACACGGCGCACTCCGCCGCCCTGCGACTCCTCGACACGATGAACAATGCGCACGACCTGTCGGGAGCACTCGGCGTCTGGGTGAACCGGTCACTTCCGCTGAACAGCGAATGGCTCGGCGCACTGCCCCGCGGCACCGTGGACCTGATCACCGACCAAGCGGCGCTGGACGCGTGGACCGACCGGCATACCCAGGGCCTGATCAGGCAATTCCCCTTACGGGTAGACCCTACGACCCTGCTCGTACTCGCTACGGCGCTGGCCGTCCGTACCGAGTGGGTCGAGAAGTTCCAGGAAACGGCGATGACTCCGGAGTCGGGTCCGTGGCGAGGACTGCACGGCCCCGGTCTGTCGCGCATCACCTCCCTCTACACCGACCACACAGTGGCGATTCTCGACGGGCCGGTGCCGGTCACCCGGGTCGTCGTGGACGGTACCGCCGACGTCGACGTCCACCTGCTTCAAGGACCGGGCACACCCGACCAAGTGCTGGTCACCGGCCTGGAAGCGCTCGGCGGAACTATCGGGGCGCGTACCGACCTTCCGGCCGGTACGGTCGGGCCCGGGCTGACGGTGCATGAGGAGACAGCACCGAGACCCCAGAATCTGCTTCGGCTCCGGGTACCACCGTTCGATATCCGCTCGACATACGACTTCTGCCGCCATTCGCGGTTGAGGGAGCTGTTCGGCCTGCGAACGGCCATGAACACGGGCGACCATTTCCCGGGGATATCCCCGAAACCGCTGCGTATCGACGCCGGCGCCCAAGATGTAGTGGCTCGCTTCACCCGCGACGGTTTCGAGGCCGCCGCGATCACTGCTTTCGGCCTGATCGCCGGCGCCATGCCCGTGCGGCCGACGGAGAACCGGATCACGGTCTGCACGGTGACCTTCGATCGTCCGTTCGGTTTCGCGGCCGTGCACCGACCCACCGGGCTCGTCCTGGTCGCCGGATGGGTTGCCACCCGACCCACCTGACCGCCCCGGCCGGACGAGGAGGGATCCGAACGGCGTTCAGCCGGTGATCTCCCACTCGTACACGGTCAGCTCCGAGGCACCGGTGGTGTGCACCGGGTCGGTGTACACGATCTCCTTCGCCTGCGCCAGGGAATCCGCGAGAACGATATAGGCGCCCCCGGTGCCGTCGGCGAAACGACCGCTTTCCTGGAGCATGTCCCGCTCACGCAGTTCGGCCAGGAACCGTTTGTGCGGTTCGATGACCGACGGGTCGAACCGTGGAGTGCGCATCACCAGGACCAGATATTTGCGCACCCTCACCGCTCCGGATCGGGACGGGTGCGGGTGGCCGCAGCGGCCGCGCGGACCTGCGGCGCCACCTGGACGACCTGTCCGAGCACACCGTTCACGAAGGCCGGCGAGTCGTCGGTCGACAGCTCCTTGGCCAGCTCCACCGCCTCGTCCACCGCGACCACGGGGGGAACGTCGTCGGCGTGCAGCAGCTCCCACACCGCCACCCGGAGAATGGCCCGGTCCACGGCGGGCAGCCGGGACAGGGTCCAGTCCTGCAGGTACGACTCGATCGTGCCGTCGACCTGGTCCAGGTCCTCGGCGACACCGTCGACCAGGGTGCGGGTATAGGCGGGTACCGGCGCCACGCCCTGGTCGCGAGCGGCGAGCTCGACCCGCTCATCGGCCAGGTCGGCCGGGTCGATATCGCGGGCCTCCGCCTCGAACAGCAGATCCACCGCCCGCCGGCGGGCCTTGTGCCGGGCGCCGAGTTTCTTGTAGCCGGACTTCTTGTCCGCGGGCCGGTCGGTCACGGTCAGGAATTGACCCGGCCCAGGTAGCTGCCGTCGCGCGTATCGATGCGCAGCTTGTCGCCGGTGTTGATGAACAGGGGCACCTGGACCTCGGCGCCGGTTTCCACGGTGGCGGGCTTGGTGCCGCCGGTGGACCGATCGCCCTGGAGACCGGTTTCGGTATGGGTGACCTCGAGCTCGACGGCGACCGGCAGTTCGACATACAGCGGCTCGCCCTCATGGGTGGCGACCTGGACGTTCATGTTCTCCAGCAGGAATCGGGCACTGTCACCGATGGTGGCCTCGGAGATGGCGATCTGGTCGAAGGTCTCGCCGTCCATGAACACGTAGTCGGAGCCGTCGTGGTACAGGTACGTCATATCGCGGCGGTCGACGGTCGCGGTCTCCACCTTCACACCCGCGTTGAAGGTTTTGTCGACGGTCTTGCCGGACAGCACATTCTTCAGCTTCGTTCGCACGAAGGCGGGACCCTTGCCCGGCTTGACGTGCTGGAACTCGACGATCTGCTGGAGCTGACCGTCGATCTTCAGCACGAGGCCGTTCTTGAAGTCGCTGGTGTCCGCCACTGTCTTCGGGTCTCCTCAATTCGCTTTCGCGACCGGCGTCACTCGACGACGGTCAGGTCTTTGGCGGTGTGGGTGAGCAGCTCCGCGCCTTCGTCGCGCACCACGAGTGTGTCCTCGATCCGGACTCCTCCGCGGCCGGGAAAGTACACACCTGGCTCAACGGTCACCGCCACGCCAGACTGGAGTGTACCCGTGCCGGTTTTGGCTATTCCGGGCGCTTCATGGATGCGCAGGCCCACCCCGTGCCCGAGCCCGTGCACGAACAGCGAGCCGTGTCCGGCGGCGGCGATCACCTCCCGCGCGGCCGCGTCGACATCGGCGACGGGCACCCCCGGCCCCAGTGCCTCCCGTCCGGCCCGCTGAGCCTGGAAGACCAGTTCGTACACCTCGCGCTGCCAGTTCGCGGGCCGGCCGAGCACGAAGGTGCGGGTCATATCGGAGTGGTAGCCGCCGACCACCGCACCGAAGTCGATCTTGACGAAATCCCCGGTGGCCAGCACCGCCTCGGTGGGCCGGTGATGCGGTACCGCGGAATTCGCGCCGGCGGCGACAATGGTTTTGAAGGCGACCGCCTCGGCACCGCGTTCGAACATCGCCCACTCCAGATCCCGGGCCACCTGGCGTTCGGTGCGTCCCGACCGTAGCGCACCGTTGGTGAGCAGGGCCGCCAGCGCCTCGTCACCGACCGCGCAGGCCGCGCGCAGCCGGTTGATCTCGTAGTCGTCCTTCACCATGCGCAACTGTTCGACAAGCCCCGGGGTGGCCACCAGCTCCAGCCCCGTGCCCAACTCTTCGAATCCACGGTGCTGGTCGACGGTGACGACATGGCTTTCGTAGCCGACCCGGCCGAACTGCCATTCACACGCCAGTTCCACCACTCGCCGTGTGCTGGCCCGGGCGATCTCGGCACACAGGTCCGGCACCTGTCGGCCGACCTGGGTGTGGTAGCGCCCATCGGTGGCGATGACCGTGCGGTCCTCGGCACCGGGGGTATCCCATGAGTGCACCAGCAGGGCGGCGTTCGATCCGGTGAATCCGGTCAGATATCTGATGTTCACCAGGTCGGTGACGAGGAGCCCGTCGATCTCGTTCTCGACCAGCAGGCTGCGCAACGCGCCCCGGCGCGCCGCGTAGTCGGGTGCGTGCCCCGCGGCTTCAGCAGACATGGGTCAAAAGTACCGCCGCCGGCGGTGATCTCTCGACCACAGGTCCGAATCGGATTCTGTTCACAATGCAGTTCGGGTGGGCGAGTTGTCCACATTTCTGCCTCTTCCGGCTCCACCGTCCCTCCGAGCCGGAATCGTGGACGGTATGTCGGTCCTCGCTTTCTCGCTTCTCGTCCTGTGGTGCTGCGCGCTGAGTGTCAGCGATATACGCACGAGGCGCCTGCCGAATTCGCTCACCGGATGGGGTGCCGTCGCCGTTCTCGGCTATGCGTTCGCCGGCGGGCGGTTCGGCGCGGCGGCGGCCGGATCGGTTCTGCTGGCAGTCCCCTATCTCCTGGTGCATCTGTCGCGTCCCGCCGCCTTCGGCGCCGGCGATGTGAAGCTCGCGGTGGGGCTGGGCGCGGCGACCGGGATGGGTGGCGGATCGGTCTGGGTGTGGGCAGCGCTGGCGGCACCGCTGCTCACCGGTTTCGTCGGCGTGGGGGTACTGGCGGCCCGTTGGGCGGGCGACCGTCGACGAACCGGCGACCCGGGCACCCGCCGACCGGGCAGTATCCCGTCGTACCGGGCGCGACCCCCCGACGATCCCGCTCCAACCCTGCCACACGGACCCTCGATGTGCGCGGCGACCGTTGTGGCCCTGCTGTTCCGGTGACCGCACGGCCACTCGGCCTCCGACCCGATGGACACCGCCCACCGCGTGCCGACGCCGGCATGTCGACATGGGAAGATGGACAGCGTGCTGCGCTGGATAACTGCTGGAGAATCCCATGGGCCCGCTCTTGTCGCCATCCTGGAGGGGATGGTGGCCGGTGTCGAGGTGACGTCGGAGGAAATCTCCGCACAGTTGGCGCGGCGACGTCTCGGCTACGGGCGCGGCGCCCGGATGAAGTTCGAGGCCGACAAGGTGACGATGATCGGCGGCGTGCGGCACGGACGCACCATGGGCGGACCGGTGGCGATCGAGATCGCCAATTCGGAATGGCCCAAGTGGATCACGGTCATGTCCGCCGATCCGGTGGATCCGGCCGAACTCGCCGAACTCGCCCGCAATGCCCCGCTCACCCGTCCGCGTCCCGGACATGCCGACTACTCGGGCATGCTCAAGTACGGATTCGACGATGCCCGGCCGGTGCTGGAACGGGCCAGTGCCCGCGAGACCGCCGCCCGCGTCGCCGCGGGAACGGTGGCGCGGGCGTTCCTGCGGCAGGCGCTCGGGGTGGAGGTCGTCTCGCATGTGATCTCGATCGGGACAGCGGCGAACGCCACCGGGGTGGTGCCCACCGCCACCGACCTGGCAGCCATCGACCAGAGCCCGGTACGTGCCTTCGACGCCGAGGCCGAGGCGGCGATGATCGCCGAGATCGATGCGGCGAAAAAGGACGGCGACACCCTCGGCGGCGTCGTCGAGGTGGTCGTGGAGGGGTTGCCGGTGGGACTGGGCTCGTTCACCAGCGGGGAGAACCGGCTCGATTCCCGGCTCGCCGCGGCGCTCATGGGTATCCAGGCGATCAAGGGCGTCGAGGTGGGCGACGGTTTCGAAACGGCGCGCCGGCGTGGCAGCCAGGCGCATGACGAGATGCGACCGGGCCCCGACGGAGTGTTGCGGTCCACCAACCGCGCGGGCGGCCTCGAGGGCGGGATGACCAACGGCGAGGCGCTGCGGGTGCGCGCGGCCATGAAACCCATCTCCACCGTGCCACGTGCCCTGTCCACCGTCGATATGTCCTCCGGCGAGGAAGCGGTGGCGATCCACCAGCGTTCCGATGTGTGCGCGGTACCGGCCGCGGGGGTGGTCGCCGAATCGATGGTGGCCCTGGTGATCGCGCAGGCGGCGCTGGAGAAGCTCGGCGGCGATTCGCTGGCCGAGACCGTCGGCAATCTCACCGGCTATCTGGAGCGGACCGGGAACCGACCGCATCTGACCGCGCGCGATACCGCATCCGACGCTGCCGGCCCGTCACGATGATCGTGCGGACCGACCCGCGCGCGCCGCGCGTCGTGTTGGTCGGCCCGCCCGGCGCCGGAAAGTCGACGATCGGGCGGAAGCTGGCCCGGGAACTCGGTGTCGACCTCTACGACACCGATACCGGGATCGAGGAGGAGACCGGGCGGACCATTCCCGATATCTTCGCCACCGACGGCGAAGCCGGGTTCCGCAAGGTCGAGGAACGGGTGGTGCGGCGCGCCATCCTCACTCGGCAGGGCGTGGTTTCCCTCGGCGGCGGGGCGGTTCTCTCGGCGAACACCCGGGCCCTGCTGCGCGGTCGGACGGTGGTGTACCTGGAGATCAGCGTGGCCGAGGGGCTGCGGCGCACCGGCGCGAGCAATGCCCGCCCCCTGCTCAACGGCACCGACCCGGCCGCGAAGTACCGCGAACTGATGCGTCGGCGGCGACCGCTGTACCGCGAGGTCGCCACGGTGCGGGTGCGGACCGACGGCCGCAGTCCCGGGCGAGTGGTCCGCATGATCCTCGGGAAACTGTCGTTGGAACCCGCCCCCACGGACAGCGCGCAGCCGACGACCGACCAGCGCGCGGACGGACCGCCCCGGCGGCGCGGTGGCAGGCCCCGCTCGCGGCGCCGGACCCGGTCCACCACGCTCGACTCCCGGCGAACCGCCTCGGCTCGACCGGATATGTCGGACCGAGTGGATACCGCCACACCCTCCGACGCCGCCTCGACGCGCTCCGACGGCACCTCGAAACGCCCTGGCAGCGTCCCGACGCACGTCCGAACCGCTCCGGGACGATCCGGCGGCGAGCCGGCGAACCCCGGTACCGCTGCGCCGAGATCGGAAGGCGTCACGGCAGACGACACCACCGCGGTACCCGGGCGGTCCGGTACCACCGCCACACCCACCCGAAGCGGCGCCGGTTCCGCGCCATCGCGCCGGGCCCGTCGCTCCTCCACGCGAAACGGCACCGGTTCGGCCTCGAACCCGGCGCGGACGGATGCCGCCGACCGGGGCGCCCCCGGCGTGGGCCCCGAGCAGCCTGAACAAACCGACACCGCCGCGGACAACCGGCCGGTCGGAAAGAACTCCACGGGCCGCTCCCGCCGGTCCCGTGCCCGCCGGTCCCGTGCGCGGGCGCGCCGGCGGGAACGTATGGAATCGGAACGGACAGAATCGGAGCACCGCACGTGACAGCAGAACCGAGCCGTATCGAGGTCCGCACCGCCGACCCCTACCCGGTGATCATCGGCCGTGGGCTGCTCGGTGATCTCGTCGAGACGGTCACCGCCGGCGGCGGGGTGCGCACGGTCGCGATCTTCCATCAACCGCCGCTGGCCGAGACGGCCGAGGTGATCCGCGGCGCGCTGGCCGAGACCGGGATCGATGCCCACCGGATCGAGATCCCCGACGCCGAGGCGGGCAAGGACCTGCCGGTGGCCGGGTTCTGCTGGGAGGTACTCGGCCGGATCGGGCTCACCCGCAAGGATATGGTGGTGAGCCTTGGCGGCGGCGCGGCCACCGACCTGGCGGGTTTCGTGGCCGCCACCTGGATGCGCGGGGTCAGGATCGTGCACGTCCCCACCACTCTGCTCGCGATGGTGGACGCCGCCGTGGGTGGTAAGACGGGGATCAATACCGAGGCCGGTAAAAACCTGGTCGGCTGCTTCCACGAACCGTCGGCGGTGCTGGTGGATCTGGCGACCCTGGAAACGGTGCCGCACAACGAGATCGTCGCCGGCATGGCCGAGATCATCAAGACCGGTTTCATCGCCGACCCGGTGATCCTGGATCTCATCGAACGCGATCCACAGGCCGCACTCTACCCCGGCGGTACGGTGCTGCCGGAACTGATCCGCCGGTCCGTCGCGGTCAAGGCGGAGGTCGTCGCCGCCGATCTGAAAGAGGCCGCCCTGCGCGAAATCCTCAATTACGGCCATACTCTCGGCCACGCCATCGAACGTCGGGAACGCTACCGCTGGCGGCACGGCGCCGCGGTCGCGGTGGGACTGGTATTCGCCGCGGAACTGGGCCGGCTGGCCGGCCGCCTCGACGACGCCACCGCCGACCGTCACCGCACGGTACTGGAGAGCGTCGGCCTGCCCACCACCTATGATCCCGATGCTCTCCCACAACTGCTGGAGGCCATGCAAACCGATAAGAAAACCCGTTCGGGCGTGTTGCGTTTCGTGGTACTCGACGGCCTCGCCAAGCCCGGCCGCCTGGAGGGGCCCGACCCGTCACTGCTCGCCGCCGCGTATTCGGCGGTCGCCCGCGAGGGCAAATCAGGCGGCGGCGCCGTATTGCTCTGAGCCGAAACCGATTGCGACATCGCGCCGGGCGGGCGATTCTGGGATGGACGACCTCCGATTCGTCCAGGAGTCCCCATGTCTCTCATCGCCGCCCGGATCGTTGCCGTACCCGTGAGCGTCTGGCTGGTCGGCGCGCCGATATTCGATGCCGACTACCGGGCGGACAGTATCTTCGCAGCCCCGGACCTGGTTTTCTCCCTCGTGCTTCTCGTCGGCGCGGCACTCCCCACCGCGACCTCGGTTCCAGTGCTGATCACCGGCTTTCTGTTCGGCTCAGGTGTCGTCACGATCGCGGCCCTGGAACGCCTCGACCACAATGAAACCCCGCAGGCCATTCTGGACTTCGTGGTTGCCGCGGTGTACCTGGTCACTGCCGTCACGCTGATCCATCGGCGTTCCGAGACCGTTCCCACCGCCGGCTGATACCGGCGCCGCCCGGCCCGAGCCCTCGGCCGGATGCGCGCGACGATTTGTCCCCATGGCGATGTCCTCGGGTCGAGTACGCCAAATCACCTGGCAGACCATGCGTATCGGCACTTTCACGGCCGGGTGGCGTCCGCCGCGGGGTGCCGGCGTGGACGCGCCCGAACCCGGACAGAACGACTGTCAGCGAGGTCGAGGCCGGCCCCCATGGTGCCGCTCCCCGCGGTCGCCACGAAATTCGTCCGACGCGAACATCCGTCAGGCGGCGGAGCCCGCCGGCTGCCCCGGTGCACCGAGCGCCGCCCCGCCGTCCTTCCGATCGACCCGTCGGCGTCCTACGGCGACACCGATCAGGGCGGGGATGAAGATCAGCAGCACGATGAACGCGGCCGCGGCGGTCGCCTCGAACAACAGACCACTGTCGCCGAGGTCGAAGGCGGGGACGAAGTCCAACACCCAGGCCAGCAGGCCGCTGCCGAGGCCACCGGCGACGGCCGCCTGCAACCACAGGATGGTCAGGTCCGAGCCGTGTTCCGGATCGGGGTTGATACGGCGGTCCCGACGGCCGTCCAGCACACCCCACGCGAGCGCCGAGCCGATCAGCACGACGAGGCACAGCAGTCGAAACCACACACCGTACGTCGGCCAGTACTCCATCGCGAAACCGAGCACCGTCCGCAGTGCCACGGTCAGCGCACCGAGCGCCATGGCCCGCATCACCCACGCAGTCATGCCGAACACCATAACCCGGGCCCGAGCACCATAACTAGAACCCGTTACAGAAATATCCGGTAGTGCGGCTCGCCGGCCGCTGCCGCTACGACAGCGCCGCGAGCGCGGCGGCCATGGCCGCACGCGGGGCCGGCCGCCCGGTGAACTGCTCCACCTGCCCGTACGCCTGATTCAGCAGCATGTCCAGGCCACCGAGTACGGTATGCCCGGCCGCGCCGACGGCATCGGCCAGCGGTGTCGGCCACGGGCTGTAGATGGCGTCGAGAACCACCGGGGCCGACGCGACCGCCGACGCGACCGCCGCGGCGGCCGACGCGGGAACAGTGCTGACCACGGCGCCGGCCCGCGCACACACCTCGGCGAGGATCACCGGGTCGAATCCGATGACCGTCGCACTCATACCGAGCCGTGCGGCGAGCTCCACCGCCGGTCGGGCGCGTCCGGCATCGCGGGCGACAACGGTGACCGCACGGGCTCCCAGTTCGGACAGGGCCAGCAGCGCGGGCCGCGCGGTCCCACCGGCTCCCAGCACCACGCCCGCGTCGATCCCGGCGACACCGCCGCCGCGCAGGGCGCCCAGAACCCCGTCCACATCGGTGCAGTCGGCCCGCCACCCATCGTCGACACGAACCAGGGTATTGGCCGATCCCACCAGAACCGCGCGTTCCGTGCGATCGCTCGCATAGGCGAGAGCCGCTTCCTTGCCGGGCATGGTGACCGAGAGTCCCACCCACTCCGGGCCCAGACCGTCGACCAGTCCGGGCAACCGCTCGGCGCTGCACTCGATACGTTCGTAGGCCCAGTCCAGCCCGAGCGCGCGATAGGCGGCCAAATGCAGCTGCGGTGAGCGGGAATGCGCGATCGGGCTGCCCAGCACCGCCGCCCGCCGCGTCACGCCGGTCGGTTCGTCCGTCACGGTGTGTTCGGTGGATACGGTCCGGTCAGCGGCCACTGTCGAGAATCCCGCTCTCCATCGCCTTGTCGATATTGCGCAGATGCTCGGAATAGGACTCGGTGAACAGCGTCGTTCCCTCCCGATCGACCGTCACGAAGTACAGCCACGGCCCGGTCTCGGGCTTCTCCATGGCGCGCAGGGCGGCCAACGACGGCGAGGAAATCGGGGTGGCGGGTAACCCGGCCATGGCGTAGGTGTTCCACGGTGTCTGTTGCTCCCGATCGGCGTCGGTGGTGGCCAGTTCGGTGGTGTCCAGGGCGTAGTTGACCGTGGAATCGAACTGCAGCGGCTGATCGATCTTCAGCCGGTTCACGACCACCCGGGCCACCTTGCCCATATCCTGCGGCAGCGCTTCCCGCTCCACCAGTGAGGCAGCGATCAGCGTCTCGTATGGACTCAACCCGGATTGGTTCACCCGCAACAGTCCGGTGGCCTCGTAGCTGCGGGCGCTCTCGCTGACCAGTTGCCGCAGAATCTGCTCGGGCGTACCGGTGGGATCGAAATTCCAGCTGCCTGCGGCGATCAGCCCCTCGAGCTGGCGGGCGCGGTCGGGCACCGTGCGTACCCGGTCCATGGCCCATTCCGGTACCCCCAGCGCGGCCAGGTCGCTTCCGGCGCCCGCCGCGGCCAACTGCTCGTAGGTAACGCATTTGCGTTCCGGTTCCGTGCCGATACAGCTGGCGGCGGCGATCTTGGTGTAGATGCCCTCATGGGGGGCACCGGTGTTCACATCGTGCTGGTCGTGCAGTTGCCGGCCCTCCGAGATCACCAGATGGCCCACCCGTGATTCCGGGGCGACCATCGCGGCGACCGCGTCGGCGGCCGGACTGTGTTGCGGTACCGCGTAATAGCCCGGCTGGATCGAATCCATCGCCGAGTTCTGCACCGCCGCTTCGTAGAACGCCTCCGAACTGGCGACAACACCGGCGGCGTGCATGGCCTCGGCGACCTCCAGCGCGGTCTCCCCCTCGCGTACCTGCACCACCACCGGCGGTCCGGACGGCCCGGCGAAATCCTCGGGCGGCATATAGCGGTGCATCCACTTCCACCCCACGGCCATTGCCGCGAGGACGAGCAGCATCGCGAACGCGCCGAGGACGAGGCGCCGATTTCTGCGTCCACGCTGTTTCGCGGCGGCCTTCCGGGACGCGACCCGACCACCGGAGGAACTGCGCGATGTCGGACGCCGCCGCCCACCCGCATCGGTGCGGGTGCGGGCGTTCCCGCGTTGCCGGGTGCGTCGTGGGCGCGGACGCGGTTCGGGTTCGGGCGGATCCTCGTCCACATAGCGGGGAATGACGGTGGTGTCGTCATCCTCGTAGGGATCCCACTCGACCCATTCGTCGTCGAGGTTTTCGGCCTCCGGCTCGGTCTGGCTGCGCGCGGATCGTTCCCACGCCGAATCGTCGCGCCGATACCGCCGCTCGGCCTTGCTCTGCCGAAGACGCGCCTCGACCTGCGCCCACCGATCCGTCATTCCTCGTCTCCGGATGTCGCGGGGCGAATCGCCTCGTCGACCGACCTCATCACCGCACTCCGTTCGTCCAACCAACCCTGCAGGATCTCCACGGCTGCCGCCTGATCGATCACCTGCCGTTGCCCACGCGCGCGGACACCACTGTCCCGCAAAGCGCGTGCTGCAGACACCGTAGTCAAACGTTCGTCGGAAAGCCTGATCGGCACTTCGGGCACCGCCGCCCGCAAACGGTCGGCGAATGCACTGGCCAGAGTAGCCGCGGTTCCCTTTTTCCCACGTAAAGTGCGCGGTAATCCGACAACTATTTCGACTGCCTCGTACTCTCGAACAATCTCGGCAATTCGTTCGACGTCCGAGGATGTCACACCGCGTCGCGGCCGCTCGACCCGTGCGACCGTCTCCACTGGTGTGGCGAGGATACCGTCGGGATCGCTCGCCGCGACCCCGATTCGGACACTGCCGACATCGATACCGATCCGCCGGCCGCGCCCCGGGTCGGTGCAGGGGTCGGGACGGTCGACCGGACGATTCCCCTCGGGGTCCTCCGCCATCAGCCGGCGAGTTCGGCGACTCGGTCGCGGACAGCGGTCAGGCCGGCGGTGATCCCCGAGGGATCCGAACCGGCGCCCTGGGCCATCTCCGGTTTGCCGCCGCCGCGCCCGCAGATACTCGGCCCGAAACTGCCGACCAGCTCACCGGAGGCGATACCGAGCCCCTGGGCGGCCTTGTTCACCGTCACCACGAACGGCACCTTGCCATCGGTCTTGCCGAGCAGCACCACCACGGCGGGCTCGCTGCCCAGTCGACCGCGGATATCGGTGGCCAGGGTGCGCAGATCACCCGCGCCGACACCGTCGGGTGCGGCCGCGGCCACCAACAGCACCTTGCCCACCCGTTCGGCGGCATCGGCGAACTTCCCGGCCGAGGCGAGCACGGCCGCCATCTTGGTGCGCTCGAGTTCCCTCTCGGCGACCTTCAGCCGCTCCACCAGCTGTTCGACCCGGGCCGGCACCTCCTCGGACGGCACCTTCAACGTGGACGCCACCCCGGCCAGCAGTGCCCGCTCCTTGGCCAGGTACTTGTAGGAATCCAACCCGACGAAGGCCTCCACCCGCCGGACCCCCGAGCCGACCGAGGACTCGCCGAGCAGTGTGATCGGACCGATCTGCGACGAATGCCGCACATGGGTGCCGCCGCACAGCTCCATGGAGAACGGACCGCCGATCTCCACGACCCGCACCCGGTCACCGTAGTTCTCGCCGAACAGCGCCAGCGCGCCCATCGCCTTGGCCTCGGACAACCCGGTGACGAAGGTGTTCACCGGATAGTCGGAGCCCACGCCGCCGTTGGAAACGGCCTCGATATCGATCTTCTGCTGTTCGGACAGCCCACCGGACCAGTTGAAGTCGAACCGCAGATAACCCGGCTTGTTCAGCGACCCGGCCTGCACCGCGTTGGGACCGAGCACCTGACGCAGCGCGGCATGCACCATATGCGTTCCGGAATGCCCCTGGGTGGCGCCGCGGCGCCAATCCGGATCGACCTGCGCAAGCACCACATCACCCTCGGTGACCTGGCCCTGCTCCACGGTGGTCTTGTGCACCCACAGCCTCTTGGCGATCTTCTGCACATCGTTGACGCGCAGCTTCGTCCCCGCGGCGGTAATGGTCCCCCGGTCGGCGATCTGACCGCCGGCCTCCGCGTACAGCGGGCTGCGGTCCAGGATCACCTCCACGTCCTGCCCGACGCCGGCGGTGGGCACCCGCACCCCGTCGGCGATGAGCGCGAGCACATGCGCCTCGGAGGTCAGCTCCTCGAAACCGGTGAACTCGGTTTCACCGCGGTCGACCAACTCCTTGTACACCGACAGGTCGGCATGCGCGTGCTTGCGGGCGTGCGCGTCCTCCTTGGCCCGACGGCGCTGCTCGGCCATCAACGACCGGAAACCCTCCTCGTCCACCGTCAGGCCCGCCTCCGCCGCCATCTCCAACGTGAGATCGATCGGAAACCCGTAGGTGTCGTGCAGGGTGAACGCGGCCGAACCGGAGATGGTGCCGGTCCGCCCGGCCGGGGTGGTGTCCTTCACCTGTTCGACGGTTTCGTCGAACAGCCGGGAACCGGTGGCCAGCGTCTTGCGGAACGCCGTCTCCTCTCCCACCGCGACGGTTTCGATGCGCCGGTAGTCGGTAGCCAGTTCCGGATACGAGGGAGACATCAGGTCGCTGACGACCTTCATGAACTCGGCCATCACCGGCTGTTCGGCACCGAGCAGCCGGGCCGACCGCACGATCCGGCGCAGCAGCCGGCGCAGCACGTAGCCGCGGCCGTCATTGCCGGGGTTGACGCCGTCGGCAATGAGCATCGCGGAGGTGCGGGCATGGTCGGCGATAACCCGGAACCGCACATCGTCGGCATGCTCCACACCGTAGGAGCGGCCGGTCAGCTCCTCGGCCTTATCGATGATCGGGCGCAGCAGATCGGTTTCGTAGACGTTGTCCACACCCTGCAGCAGCAGCGCGATGCGCTCGATACCCATACCGGTGTCGATGTTCTTCTTCGGCAGGGTTCCGACCGGCGGATAGCCCAGTTTCGGACTGTCCTCGCCACGGATGTCCTGCATGAACACCAGGTTCCAGATCTCCAGATAGCGGTCCTCGTCGGCCACCGGACCGCCGTCGCGGCCGTGTTCCGGGCCACGGTCGTAGTAGATCTCCGAGCAGGGGCCGCCGGGACCGGGCACACCCATATCCCAGTAGTTGTCCTTGCCGTCGCGGAACTGGATCCGCTCCTCCGGAATATCGGCCACCCGCCGCCAGATCTCGGCGGCCTCCGGATCGTCCTTGTAGGCGGTCACCCAGATCCGGTCCGGGTCGAACCCGTATCCGCCCTCGGTCTGCGGTGTGGTGATCAGCTCCCACGCGAAGCGGATCGCCTCCTCCTTGAAGTAGTCGCCGAAGGAGAAGTTGCCCGCCATCTGGAAGAACGTATTGTGCCGAGTGGTGACACCGACCTCTTCGATATCGCCGGTGCGCACACATTTCTGCACGCTGGTGGCGCGCGGGTACGGCGGTGTCTGCTGGCCGAGGAAATACGGCTTGAACTGCACCATGCCCGCGTTGACGAACAGCAGGTTGGGGTCGTCGAGAATCAGCGATGCGCTGGGCACTTCCGTATGCCCGGCACGAACGAAATGGTCCAGGAATCGCCGTCTGATCTCGTGGGTCTGCACAGATACCCAGCCTACCGGTGTCCGCACCGGATTATTTCACCTGTGTCCGATTGCTGTGCTCGATGGCCCGCGCGTTCGCGCGGGCGGGGTTGCTGTGTTGGATGGCGCCGCCTCCCGGCGGCGCGGGGTTGCGGCCCTGACGGGTCTCGCGTTTCGGCCCCCGAGACTCGCGCCTTCGGCGCATGCGCTTCGGGGGCCGAAACGCGAGACGGGCCGCAACCCTTTGGGGGCCTCGTAAGACTCGGCACAGTGGGCCGAGTCGAGGGGCGGGGGATGCGGTCGAGCCGGACTCGGGCGGGCCGTGTGGGATGGCATCGCTTGGTGGTGGCGCCGGCGGGGGCCTCGTGACCTCAGGTCTTCCTCCATGTCGCCGCTGTTGTGACGCCGCTGCGGACGGTTCGGGTCCGGGCGGGCCCCGACCACCTATGTGAGGGTCGGGGTCCTCGTGGGCTCCGGGTTTCCTGCTTGCGCGATTCCGCCGACGCTACGCCGAGCCCGGGCGAGCTGTGGTGGATGACCCAGCCTCCAGTGGGCCTGTCGGGGCCCTCGGGACCCCGTGCCTTCCCTTTTGCGCGATGCCGTTCACGACTCGCTCGGTCGGGCCGGCCCGGGAGGGACTCTATTGTCCGCGCACGATACGGCGCAGCTTGGCGACCCGTGGGGCCACGGCCCGTTCGTGGCCGTGTTCGGTGGGGTGGTAGTAGTCCACGCCGACCAGTTCGTCGGGTGGGTATTGCTGGGTGAGCACGCCGTCGGGATGGTCGTGCGGATACCGGTAGCCCCGGGCGTTGCCCAGCCTCTCCGCGCCCGCGTAGTGACCGTCGCGCAGATGCGGCGGCACCGCGCCCACCTTTCCGTCGGCGATATCCGCCATGGCCGCGCCGATGGCCGCGACCACCGCGCCCGATTTCGGCGCGGTGGCCAGATGGATGGTGGCCTGTGCCAGCGCCGGCCGGGACTCCGGCATACCCACCAACTGGACCACCTGCGCAGCGGCGGTGGCGGTCTGCAGCGCGGTGGGATCGGCCATCCCGATGTCCTCGCTGGCGTGGATCATCAGCCGGCGGGCGATGAACCGCGGGTCCTCACCGGCGGCGATCATCCGCGCCAAATAGTGCAACGCGGCGTCGACGTCGGAGCCGCGGATGGATTTGATGAAGGCGCTGATCACGTCGTAGTGCTGGTCGCCGGCCCGGTCGTAACGCACCGCGGCCCGGTCGACGCTGGCGGCAACCAGATCGACGTCGACGGTACCGTCCGGGGAGGATTCCACCGAGGCCTCCAGCGCGGTAAGTGCCCGACGCGCGTCGCCGCCGGCGATGCGCACGATATGGTCCAGCGCGGCCTCGGTCACGGTGTATCGGCCGTCCAGCCCGCGCGGATCGGCGAGGGCGCGGGTGAGCACCGTACGGATATCGGCTTCGGTGAGCGAACGCAGTTGCAGCACCAGTGACCGCGACAGCAGCGGCGACACCACCGAGAACGACGGGTTCTCGGTGGTCGCGCCGACCAACAACACGATCCGGTTCTCCACCGCGGCAAGCAGGGCGTCCTGCTGGGTTTTGGAGAACCGGTGCACCTCGTCGATGAACAGCACCGTCTGTTCCCCGGCGAGCAGCCGCCGCCGAGCCACATCGATGACCCCGCGCACCTCCTTGACCCCCGCCGACAACGCCGACAGCGCCTCGAACCGGCGCCCGGTGGCCTGCGAGATCAGCGACGCCAGGGTGGTCTTCCCGGTACCCGGCAGTCCGTAGAGCAGCACCGAGGCCGCCCCCGATCCTTCGATCAGCCGGCGCAGCGGCGATCCCGATCCGAGCAGATGCTGCTGTCCCACGACTTCGTCCAGCGACGCAGGCCGCATCCGGACCGCGAGCGGCGCCGTCGCACCCACCCCGCGAAACGCGGCGTCACCGGCGGAGGTGTCCGACGAGGCACCCGGGTCACCGGGCACATCGAACAGTCCGTCGCTCATAACAGTGACCGTACCGCCCCGGACAGGTCCGGGTCCCGGTCACCGCCCGAACCCGCCCCAGAGGGCACCGCCGCCCCTGCGGAACACAGGTGTACTCATCAACCCCTTCGCGGCCGGACGTCCACAGCCGGGCACCGGCCATCGGAAAGTGCCCACCCCAACTCCACGTCGACGGACGGAACCCTGCGAAGAGCGGTACATGGAGAAAACCGAGCCACCCCGGCCCCACCCCACACCTCCCCGAACGTCTCACCCCGATGGCCTGGGGACGCCCTGGGTCCGACCCACCCGAAGCGATGTCACATAGCGGCAGCGCCCAGGATGGAAACCAAGGTCACGAGGACCCCGATGGCCCCACCGAAGGCAGCGCGACCCACCACACACAGCCCGCCCTGGGTCCGAACCATCCGGAGTGACGTCACCAGCAACGGCACGCAGAAGGAAGAACCCGAGGTCACAAGGCCCCCACAGCCTCACCGACGGCGGCCCAATCCATCACTGCCCCGCCCTGGATCCGCTTCACCCGCAGCGACGTCGCGGCGGCGGAATCACGCAAAGAGGAAAGCCGGAGTCCACGGGACCTCAACCTCGCGTCTCACCTGGGTGGTCGGGCCGGCCAGGTCCGGATCGATCGTAGCGACGTCGCGCAGCGGCGACGCGAAGGAAGGGAAGCCCCAGGGGCACGAGGCCCGACAGCACTCCATAGGCGGCACAATCTCACACAACCCGCCCGATCCGATCCAACCTCAGCGACCTCGCCCCTCGACTCGCCCCACTGTGCCGAGTCTTACGAGGCCCCCAAAGGGTTGCGGCCCGTCTCGCGTTTCGGCCCCCGAAGCGCATGCGCCGAAGGCGCGAGTCTCGGGGGCCGAAACGCGAGACCCGTCAGGGCCGCAACCCCGCGCCGCCGGGAGGCGGCGCCATCCAACACAGCAACCCCGCCCGCGCGAACGCGCGGGCCATCAAGCACAGCGTTCCTCCATCACGGCTGCGACTCCCTCGGCGAAATCGCCGATGGTGTCGTTGCCGCTGCACCGCGCGTCCTCGGCGAGCGCCGCCCACCGGTTGAGCAGTGCTTCCGAACGCGGCACCGACAGCCCGTGCTCCCGGGCGGCGGCGATCCGCGCGTGGTCGGCGGGCAGGAACCAGTAGGTGGTCAACCACACCCAGATCAGCCGGGCTTCCAGGATCTTCTCGGTGAGCAGATCGTCGTCGGCCAGCGCGGGCCAGACACCGACGACCTCGGCGCGCCAGGCCTCTACCATCTGCGCGGCCCGTTCCCGGGACAGTTCGAGATCGCACAGGCAGCCGGGGAAGGACACCAGCGCGTAGGCGATATCGAGGGTGGCGTCGCGGAATCCGCCCCATTCGTAGTCCAGGATGCGCGCGCCCTCGTCGTTGAGGATGACATTGTCGGGGCACAGGTCCGATGAACTGAAGGCCCGGAAACGGCCGCCGGTGAACAGCCGCGCGGCCTGGGCGACCTGGGCGGCCACCTCGTCGGGAACATCGATGCCGAGTTCACGCTGCAGCATGCCGGGCACCTCGGCGACCGCCATCTCGGCCTGCTGCGCGATACCGTCGACGCGATGGGTGACGGCCACCCGGCGCAGCAGGGCGACGAAATCCGGCTCCCGCCCGACCGTCGCGGCGTGCATCCGGCCGAGGGCCTGCGCGAAGGCCATGAGCGCGTTGCGGGTGGCCGGTTCGGCGCCCGAGCGCAGGACGTGGGTCAGTTTGGTGTTCTCACCGAGGTCGCTGAGCACCAGAAGCCGGTCGGGCAGGCTGTGGGCGATGAGGTAGGGGCCGGGTCGCTGGTCGCGGCCCAGTGCGGTGGTGAACTGATAGGACACGGTTTCCCGGAGGAACGCCGAGTCGACGCTGGCGACTCCCGGGGTGATGGTCACGTTCTTGGGGTCCCTGACCGCGCCGCGGACCTGCTTGATGATCAGGGTGCGGGGCAGGGAGAAGGAGTTCTCGGCGACCCGGACGCGTAGGACGGTCGTCCTTCCGCTGCCGCTGAGCTCGGTCGGCTCGCTCAGTTTCACCGAGGCACCCATGCGCTTTGTGAGCAACTGTTGTGCCGCGGACACGACTTCTGTGGCGCGTTCAGCCAGTAGTGCAGTCATCGCCTCTCAAGCTACTCGCATCCGGTCACTTCTAGCGAGCGGTTGGGCAACCTTTCCGTGTCGCTCGGCGTGTCCCGTGTGTTGTACGGCCAGTATGCTACTCGCCTTGACACGATTGCACCCCGTCGGGTTTTCTCGTCGTCAACTGCTGTGCGCCACACCGGAAACCAGCCGAGGGAAGGGTCTGCCACCGTGACCGACTCACCGCATTCCGCCCCGGGCACACCTGGCAGTACCGGATCGTCGAAGCCGGGAAGCGGCTCCGGGCCCGAGGCCGGCACGAACCCCGCGAGCGCCGGGCAGCGGCACGAACCCCCGCCCTCGGGGCACGGCGACCCCCCCTCCGGTACCCGGCAGTTGCCGCCGACCGTGCCGGATGGTGGCCCGGACCTCCGGAAACCCGATCCCGGCGAGCGCCCCGACAACCGGCCCTCCGGAAACCCGCAGGAAGTCGGCCACCCACAGGGGGCCGCTCCCGGCACTCCACCGTACGAACCGGCCGCGGCCCACGGAGGGCAGCAGCCCGGGGCTTTTCCCGGGCAGCCGACCTACGGCTCCACCGGCGCCACGGCCCCGATACCTCCGCAGCCTGCCTACGGATATCCGCCGAGCGGCCCCCCGCAGCCGTTGGATGTCGGCCACGCCCTGAGCTATGGCTGGGAGACGTTTCGCCGCAATCCGGGGCCGTGGCTCGCGGTGACCTCGCTCGGGCTGCTCATCTACCTGGTGTTCCTGGTCTTCGTCCAGGTCTTCGAGCCCACGTCGATGGTGGCACTGCTGCTGTTGTTCTTCGCCGTGATGGGCGCCCTGTGGGTGGTGCAGGCGGCGCTGGTCCGCGGCGCCCTGTACGAAACGGACGGATACCGTCCGACCTTCGGCTCCTACTTCTACCTGGGTGCTCTCGTACCCGTTCTACTGACGGCGGTGCTGTCGTTCGCGGCGACCCTGCTCGCCTCGGCGCTGTGCCTGGTGCCCGGTATCGCCGTCGGGATCGGCTGTATGTTCGCACTGCATTTCGCCATAGAACAGGGCCACGGCCCGCTCGCGGCGATCAAGTCGAGTGTGATGCTGGTACTCGGAAACATCGGGCCGGTCCTGCTGCTGGTGCTGTCGGTGGCCGCCATGACATTCCTCGGCATCCTGCTGTGCGGTTTCGGCCTGCTGGTCGCCGGCCCGGTCTCGGCGGTGGCGGTGACCTACGCCTACCGGGAACTCACCGGAGGTCCGGTCGCGGAGATCTGAGAATCCGCCCCTCGGATCCGATACCCGGCCGAGCCCTCCCGGGCCGACATCGAACGAGTCCGAGCCACACCTCGGTACCGTTCGCGCCCGCTCGTACCTGGGCACACCATCGAAGACAGCGTCGACAACACCCTCATAGCCCGTTCACCCGATGGTCGGTGCCGCCCGGGATCCGGACCGACATCACACCGACGCCTCACACGAAGAGCAAGCCCACAACAACAAACCTTCCGCCGACTCCCAACCCGAAGACCCCACCCCCGGTGGGCGGGGCACGCCCCGGATTCGGACCGTTCGGAGCGGGTTCGCGCCGGTAGCGTCGCGCAGGAAGGGAAAGACCCGGAGTCACCAGGGCCCCGACAGCGCCACCGCCCGGTGGTGCCATCTCACACACAACCCCCCGGGTTGGACCCCCGCACACTCCCGCCTCCGATGCGCCGAAGCTTACGAGGTCCTCAAAGGGTTGCGGCCCGTCTCGTGTTTCGGCGCCCGAAGCGCATGCGCCGAAGGCGCGAGTCCCAGGCGCCGAAACATGAGATCCGTCAGGGCCGCAACCCCGCGCCGCCGAAGGCGGCGCCATGAGACACAGTACCGTTGGCCTGGGGTTTGACGTCCAGACCCGATTCCTTGCGCTGCTGCTCGGTAATCGGCGCCGGCGCGTCGGTGAGCGGATCGACGCCGCCGCCCGTCTTCGGGAACGCGATCACCTCGCGGATCGAGTCCATTCCGGCGAGCAGGGCCGTGATGCGGTCCCAGCCGAAGGCGATACCGCCGTGCGGGGGCGCACCGAAGGCGAAGGCGTCCAACAGGAATCCGAACTGCTCCTGCGCTTCCTCCGGGCCGATACCCATCACCTGGAAGATACGTTCCTGCACATCGCGGCGGTGGATACGGATACTGCCACCGCCGATCTCGTTGCCGTTGCATACGATGTCGTAGGCGTAGGCAAGCGCCGAACCGGGGTCGGTATCGAAGCTGTCCAGCGACTCCGGTTTGGGCGAGGTGAAGGCATGGTGCACCGCGGTCCACGCCGAGTACCCCAGCGCCACATCGCCGCTCGCGGTGGCCTCCTCGGCCGGTTCGAACAGCGGCGCGTCCACGATCCACACGAACGACCACGCCTGCTCGTCGATCAGTCCGACCCGCCGCGCGATCTCCACCCGCGCCGCGCCCAACAGCGCGCGCTGCGCCTTCACCGCGCCGGCGGCGAAGAACACGCAGTCACCCGGCCGGGCCCCGACATGCGCGGCCAGCCCGTCACGCTCGGCGTCGCTGAGGTTCTTGGCGACCGGACCGCTCGAGGTTCCGTCCTCACCGACCAGTACATAGGCCAGTCCCTTGGCGCCGCGCTGTTTCGCCCATTCCTGCCAGGCGTCGAGTTGGCGTCGTGGCTGGCTCGCGCCGCCGGGCATGACGACCGCACCCACATAGGGGGCCTGGAACACCCGGAACGGGGTATTCGCGAAGAACTCGGTGCATTCGGTGATCTCCACCCCGAAACGCAGATCCGGTTTGTCGGTGCCGAACCGCCGCATGGCCTCTGCATAGGTCATATGCGGGATCGGGGTGGGGATCCGGTAGCCGACGAGTTTCCACAGCGCGACGAGGATCTCCTCCGCCAGCAGGATCACGTCCTCTTGGCGGACGAAGCTCATCTCGATATCGAGCTGGGTGAACTCCGGCTGCCGGTCGGCGCGGAAGTCCTCGTCGCGGTAGCAGCGCGCGATCTGGAAGTAGCGTTCGATCCCACCGACCATCAGCAGCTGTTTGAACAGCTGCGGGCTCTGCGGCAGTGCGTAGAAATTGCCCGGTTGTAGACGTGACGGAACCAGGAAGTCCCGGGCGCCCTCCGGGGTGGACCGAGTGAGCGTCGGAGTCTCCACCTCGACGAACTCGTGCCGGGCCAGGACGGCGCGGGCAGCGGCGTTCACCTTCGATCGCAGCCGGATCGCATGCGCGGGTCCTTCTCGGCGCAGGTCCAGGTAGCGGTGCTTGAGGCGGGCCTCTTCGCCGGGCTCGTCGTCGAGCTGGAACGGCAGCGGCGCGCTCTCGTTGAGCACCTCCAGTTCCTGCACGTTCACCTCGATGGCGCCGGTCGGCAGCTCCGGGTTCTCATTGCCCACGGGGCGCTGCTCGACCACGCCGACAACGCGCACACAGTATTCCGCGCGCAGCCGATGCGCCTGTTCGGCGGCCGCGCCCTCCCGGAACACGGCCTGCGCCACGCCCGAGGCATCACGCAGATCGATGAAGATCACGCCACCGTGGTCACGCCGCCGAGCCACCCAACCGGAAAGGGTGACGGTCTGACCGACCTGTTCGCTTCGCAGCGAACCGGCCAAGTGGGTGCGCAGCACGGGATTCCTTTCGACGGATGTGGCACCGGAACAGCCTTCCGGATCGGTTGCCATGGTAGTGAGACACGAGGTCCGGGCGGAAACCGATATCCGTTCGCACTGCGTTCGACCGTGCCGGGCCTGCGCCGGACACGTCATAGGTAGGGTTTCGGTATGACCTTCAACGAGGGTTTGCAGATCGACCCGAACCGCGCGTCATCCGGCGGACCGGGTATGGGCGGCAAATTGGCATTGGGTGGCGGCGCGGGTGGTTTGATCCTCCTGGTGATCACGCTCTTGATGGGCGGGGATCCCGGTTCGGTGCTCGGCCAGTTCACCGGCACGCAGGACCAGCAGGTCCAGTCCGGTACTCAGGGAACCCCGGAACACTGCCGGACCGGCGCGGACGCCAACAGGTATGTGGACTGCCGGGTGGTGCTCACCGCGCAGAGCCTGGACGCCGTCTGGGCGGAGGAACTGCCGAAGCAGACCGGGGTGGAGTATGTCCCGCCGGATCTGCGGCTGTTCTCCGGCGCCGTCGCCACCGGTTGCGGAAACGCCACCAGCAATGTCGGCCCGTTCTACTGTCCGGCCGATCACACCGCCTATTTCGATGTGAGTTTCTTCCAGGAACTGGTGGACCGGTTCGGTTCCAGTGGCGGACCGCTGGCGCAGGAGTACGTGGTCGCGCACGAGGTCGGCCATCATCTGCAGACCCAACTCGGCGATATCGCCAGGGCACAGCGGGATCCCCAGGGAGCGGAATCCGGTGCCGTGCGCACCGAACTGCAGGCCGATTGCTACGCGGGTATCTGGGCCCACTACGCCGACAAGGCCCCAGCACCGGGCGGATCCCAGCCGTTCCTTCGACCGCTGAGCAATACCGATGTCCAGGACGCCCTGTCGGCCGCGTCGGCGGTCGGCGACGACCGTATCCAGCGCGCCGCGCAGGGCCGGGTCAACCCGGAGGCATGGACGCACGGCTCGTCGGAGCAGCGCCAGAGCTGGTTCCTCACCGGGTACACGACCGGGCGGGTGGAGGCGTGCGATACCTATTCCGCCCGGAACCTGAACAATCCCCCCGCGCTGCGCTGATGCGCATACCTGACACCGACCGCGGCCCGTCTCCGGTCTCCGGAGCGGGCCGCGGTTCGTTTCCGGCCTTCCCCGCCTGACGACCGGCCCGGCCGCGTACTCGCGGTCCCGCTACTGGAACTGGTCCTGGGTGTAGTCGTCGTCCGCGTCGAGGTCGACACCGCCGATGACCTGCGGTGTCGATTCTCCGAGCGGCCCGGTGAGGTCCTCGTCTCCGGTACGGCTCCGGTATGCCTCGACGGTGCGCGAATGCTCCTCGTCGTTATTGCGTTGTCCGGCCGCCGCGGCGCCCGGGCCGCCCAGGAATGAACTCGACGATGGAGTGGTGCCGGCGCTGCCGGGCAGGCCGGGGACCATTCCCGGGCGCAGCATGCCCGGCGGCAGCGCGGCCCCGGGCGTTCCGGAGATCGACGGCGTACCGGGCAGGCCCGGGATACCGCCGACGCGACCCGGGCTTCCCGGCACACCCAGTGCACCCAACGAGCCCGGACCGCCGGGGGAGCCCGGTGTTCCGGTGCCCAGTCCGGCCGCGGTGGTCGAGGGCCCCCCGGTGGAGGAAGTAAGGGGGGATTCCAGGCCGGCCGCGGAGGTCATGGCCTCCTGGGCCTGCGCCAGGATCGGTTCGCCGATGTTCTGCGCGACGGCCTGGGCAGCCTCCGCTGCCTGCGGTGCGTGGGGTCCGAGCAACTGGTTGACCAGTCCGCTCAGCTCCGCCGTCTTGCCCGCCAGATCGCCGCGGGTGGCGTTGACCACGCCCACGGCCTGGCCGAGATGTTCGGTGGCCGAGGCGATCAGCGCGGTCTGCGCGGGCGGGGTCAGGATCACCGGCGACAGCGCCACCGCCTGGGTGGCGAACGAGGACGCGATGGCGGTCAACTGCACGTTGCCCTGCTGTACCACCGCGGCCGCGCGCTGGGTGAGCGCGGAGATATCGATCCCGCGCCGGCTGGTGTCCAGGCCGGCGGCGTGGGCCTCCTGCCCGGCGGTCTGCGCGGTGCTCGCGGCCTGACTCTCCCATACCTGGCCGACGGCGGACAGGCTGCCCTTGCCGACGCTCATGGCCATTTCGATGATCGTGGAGGATTGGCTCAGGATCGCGGTCGGGTCCAGGGCTCCGATCACACCGGTGCCGACACTGCTCAGCAGGTCGAGTATCGGTTTGAACAGTACGTCCACGCCGGGCAGCCCGGACAGCGCCGCACCGCTGAGCAGCGCTCCCACCGGATCGTCCGGCAGCGCCGGAAGCGCGGCGGGCGCCGCGGTCGCGCCGGATGCGGCAGGCCCTGC
>NZ_BAFU01000058.1 GCF_000308495.1 Nocardia brevicatena NBRC 12119
CTGCTCCCGGAAGGCTCATATCTCGCGATCAGCCACTTCTGGGATCCGGGTGAAGGCGCGGAGCGACATGAGCTCGCACTCGAGATGCAACATCGGTTCACCGAATGCGGTCTGGGGTCGGGATGGTTCCGCACCACCGAACGAATCGCCGAATACTTCGGAGACCTGGAGATCATCGAACCCGGTCTGGTCGAACTCGACGACTGGTGGCCCGCCGGCCCCCCGACCCGCCCCCGCTACCCCGAGGAGCGGATGATGATCGGCGGTGTCGGGTACAAACGGCCGGCCACCGCGGCATCGTAGAACCACCGCGCGAGCCGCTCGGGGCTATCCGTTTGCGCGGCGGTAGGCGGCGACGACATCCGTGGGGATGCGGCCGCGCTGCGATATCTCGTGTCCGCTGCGCCGCGCCCACTCTCGGATCACCATGGCCGAGGCCGGATTGCCGGATTTGTCCTGCCGGCTCCGCCGCGGGCGACCGATCCTGCGGGCGAACGGCGTCCATTTCCCGAAGACCGCGCGTATTTCCCGCGCATTGGCCTCGGACAGGTCGATTTCGTACGTAACGCCTTCGAGTGCGAACAACACGGTCTCGACAGCCGGCGACTCACCGTCGAGGTCATCGATCAAACTGATGACGACCTTGCGCGCCATGGATTTACTCCCTCCGCTCCCCAAATGACTTGTCACACCTGACACCAACCACCCCGACGGCTGTGAGGACCGGGCCTGCCCGCAGCACCGGTACAGCGACGACGTCTGGGGACAAGTGAGCATACAGGTAGCACACGGCACCCCGTGCCCGGGGCAGACCATCGCCCGCAGAGTCCAACGACCCAGCGGGCCGCGAATTCTCACGCTCCCGGCCCCGACCGTGGGATCGCCCGCTCGACGCCGTGTGGGGACTCGGGGCCCTACTACCGTAGGACGGCGGCACGGATACGGTGACCGGGGTCATACCCTTCGGAGCTCAACGGGTGAGAGAGGAACGACGCAATGGCCGCGAACGGGATGGAACCGGAATTCCTCGAGCTCGAACTGCCGCATCTGCGGATGACCGCACTGGCCTGGGGCGACCCGGCCGGCAGGTTGGCGTTGTGTCTGCACGGATTCCCGGACAGCTCATGGACGTGGCGGTTCCTTGGTCCGGCTCTGGCGGCGCGCGGATTCCGGGTGGTCGCACCGTTCACCCGGGGCTACGCCCCACCGCTATTCCCGAGGACGGCGACTTCCATATCGGCGCCCTGATGTTCGACGCACTGGCGGTGTACCGCCGACTCGACACTCCACGCGATGCCGTGCTGATCGGACACGACTGGGGGGCATTGACCACCAATGCTCTTGCCGCGCATCCGGGCTGCCCGTCACCCGGGTGGTCTCGATGGCTGTGCCCCCGATCCCGGCACTGCGCCCGAGTCGCACCGCGGGCCTGAAACAGCTCGGGGTGTATCTGCGACAGGCCCGGTTCAGTTGGTACATCGCCTTCGTCCAGTTCCCAGGGGTGGCCGAACGTTCCCTGGATCGATTGATCCCGCGTTTGTGGCGCGACTGGTCGCCCGGATATCCGGCCCGGGAGGACATCGCCCATACCTTCGCGGCTCTGCCCACCCCCGAGCATCGGACGGCGGCGTTGTCCTACTATCGGGCCTTCGCGCAGGTGACCCGACGTCCGGCGGCACCGTATGCGCAGCTGCACCGGTCCTGGGACCGGGCGTCGGGAGTGCCCATGCTGTATCTGCACGGCCACCACGACCACACCCTGCATCCGGCGCTCACCGCATCGGTCGCCGATGTGTTGCCCCGCGGCAGCCTGGTCGAGACCGTCGACGACGCCGGGCATTTCCTCCACTTGGAACAACCCGATACCGTCGCCGCTCTCGTGTCCTCATTCCTCGGTCGAGCGGGTGCCGAGACGGACGACTGAGCGGACCGGAGCGGGCCACGGCCCATCCGGAGAGCCACCACCCGGCGCGCCGGGCAATCGACGAGCGAATGATTCGAGGCTCATTCGCATATGATTCCACTCACACACGCGATTGTCGCGCTTCCGCAACTATTGCGCCGGCCATATGCTCGCACCGTGGCGAACGAGACGGACGTGGGCACGATCATCGAGCGTTTCGTCCTGGGTATCTGCGGTACGGCCGAGAGCGCGGCAGCCGGTCGGCTGGCAGAGCTGGATCTACCGCTATCGCAGGCACGGGTCCTTTTCCTGCTCAGTCGATATGATCACCCGCTGCCGATTCACACCATCGCCGAAGAGCTCACCCTGTCGATGACCGCGGCAGGGCGCAATGTCGATCGTCTGGTCGGTCTGGGACTGCTCACTCGGGAGGAATGTCCCGGGGATCGGCGAGTCAAGCTGGTCGGTTTCACCGAGGATGGCCATAGAATCGTCTGCGATCAGATGGCCGTGCACCGCGCGACAATCGACGCCTTCGTCCACAAGCTCCCCGACACACTACGAGACGACCTGCGGGCCGTTCTCTCCGCTGTGCTCGACTCCGGGGCCCTCACAACGTCGTGGCATGCCCCCTCCACACCACCAGGAGACACCCTGTGAACCAACCCAGCCCTGCCGCGACCGCGTCCGGGGCGCCCGACAGAATCGACAGCTCCGTCCTGAAACTGGCGGGCGTCGTCGTACTCGGCGCCATCATGTCGGTCCTCGACATCACGGTCGTGAACGTCGCGATGCCGACATTTCAGACCGAATTCGATGTCGCCAACTACTCCACGGTGGCCTGGACGGTCACCGCCTACACCCTCGCCCTGGCCACCGTCATCCCGTTGACCGGCTGGGCCGCCGACCGGTTCGGTACCAAACGTCTCTATATCACCGCGCTCGCACTGTTCACGAGCGGTTCGGTGCTGTGCGCGCTGGCCTGGAGCATCCAGGCTCTCATTACGTTTCGGGTGATCCAGGGCTTCGGCGGCGGCATGCTCATGCCGCTGGGTATGACGATCCTGACCCGCGCCGCCGGGCCCGAGCGGATGGGCCGGCTGATGGCGATCATGGGTGTGCCGATGCTGCTGGGCCCCATCCTCGGCCCGATCCTCGGCGGCTGGCTCATCGAGGACGCCTCATGGCACTGGATCTTCCTGATCAATCTGCCGATCGGCGCCATCGCCATCGTCTACGCCATGATCGTCATGCCCAAGGACGAAACCCAGCCCAGCGAATCGTTCGACTTCGTCGGAATGCTGATGCTGTCGCCCGGCCTGGCCCTGCTCCTGTTCGGCGTCTCGTCGATTCCGGAGGAAGGCACGGTCAACACGCCCAAGGTATGGGCGACCATGCTCATCGGCGGCGCGCTGGTAATCGCTTTCGTGTTCTACTCGTTCAAACCAGAGCATCCGCTGCTGGACCTGCGGCTGTTCAAGAACCGCGATCTGACCATCGCCACCATCACCATGTTCCTGTTCTCCGCGTCGTTCTTCGGGGGTCTGCTGCTCATCCCCACCTACTTTCAGCAGGTGCGGGCCGAAAGCGCACTGATGGCGGGTCTGCTGGTGGCCCCGCAGGGTCTGGGTTCGCTGCTCACGATGCCGCTGGCGGGTGCACTGGTGGACAAGATCCCGGTGGGCCGGGTCGTGCCGATCGGGCTCGGGCTCATCACCCTCACCATGTTCGGACTCACCCGGATCGAGGCCGACAGCTCCTATGTCTATGTGCTCGGAGTGCTGTTCGTCATGGGCCTCGGTATGGGTCTGACGATGATGCCGCTGATGACCGCCGCACTGCGCACGCTCACCGAGAGCGCCGTGGCCCGCGGGTCGACCCTGCTGAACATCATCCAGCAGATCGCCAGCTCCGTCGGTGTCGCCGTGATCTCGGTGGTGTTGACCAACACGATGAAGGGTTCCGAGGCGGTCACGGCGGCCCGGACGCTGATGGAGGCGGAGAAGACCGGCAGCCGGCCGGATCCATCGGTGCTGCAGTATGTGGCCGGCCTCGGCGACAAGTTCGAAGCGGTGGTGCTCGGCGATATGACCAACGCCTATACCACCAGCTTCTGGGTGGCATTCGTGCTCTGCGTCATCACCTTCGGCGCCTCGTGGTTGCTGCCGCGTAAGGCCGACGAGACCGCCAAGTCCGAATCGGACGCCCCGGCGCCGCTGCTCATACACTGAGCCGAAACGGATCCGAATCACCGCCCGTCCGCGCCCACCGGTCGCGGGCGGGCGGTGCCGTTTCCGGACTCTCTCGGGAGGCGAGGCCCGATATGGCTCTCCTCCGCGGATTCAGCGGGGAGGGACCAACTGCTGGAACCAGTCCAGAATCCGCGGCAGCGCCACACCCGCGGTGGCCCCGTGGTCGATATCGCCCAGATCGACGAGTTCGGCCCCAACACCCAGCGGTTCCCGCATGCACCGACGGGCATTCTCGTACGGCACACTGCGATCGCCTGTGGCGGCGTAGAGCCGAACCGGGACCTCGGGCACCCAATCGCAGCCGATATCGCTGTCGTCCATCGCTCGCGCTGCCGCCCCATCGGGATCCCGAGCCCAGTCGATGTAGCGCGGGGTGAGCAGTTCCGCGGGCGTCGCCGGCAGGTTCAAAGCGATGTCCACGAGGCCGTGCGTACCGTCGAACAACCGTTCCACCCGACCCGCGAACGGCGGGCGGAAGGCCTCGGTCGGATCGTCGTAGAAGTGGTAGATGCCGTTCATCGCGGTGATCCAGTAGGCGAGATAGATCACTGCCGCACGCGGGGTGACCCGACCGTCCAACGCCGCGGGCGCCTGCGCGTGCCGCACATCATAGGGGCCGCTCACCGCCGCCACCGCCGCCGGCGCGAACCCGGGCACTTTTCCGTCCCGAAGTTCTCGACCCAGGGCCACCGCCGCCTGCCCGCCCTGCGAGAAACCCGTCACCAGCACATTGCCGTCGAGCTCGTGTCCCTCCCGGGCCACCAGGGTGCGGGCCGCCCGCAACAGGTCCACCGACGCGGTCGCCTCGGTGGGGGCATGCGCGTACGGGTGCCGGCCGGGCCCGGTGCCCAGGCCCAGATAGTCAGGGGCGACAACCGCGTAACCGGCGGCGGCGAACATCACGGCACGGGCCCGTTCGGTTTCTCCGGCGGCCGACGGCGCCTCGTCCCTGCGCACGATGGTGCCGTGCTCGTAGCCCACCACCCGCAGGCGGTGGGTATCGGTACGGGGCAGCACCACCAGTCCGCTCGCGGTGGTCTCGACTCCCCGCGGGTCGACGGTGGTATACACGACCCGGTACGCGGAGACACCGTTGGCCACCGACGTGGTGTCTCCGTGCTCCGACAGGTATGCGGCGGTCTGTTCCGCCGTCAACCGCAACACCGACGTCACCGAGACGGTCTCTCCCCGTACGACCCCCGAGGGCGCCTCGGGCCGATAGACGCTCGAACCGCTCACCAGCGCCAGCACGCCGATCACCGCCAGTACCGCCGACAGCGCCCTGCGCACCGGTCTCGTTCCTTTCCGCGCCGTGGTCTCGTGGTCCGAGTTCACCGTGCGCCCACGCTACCGAACGGCGGCCGCCTGTCGACCACACGCTCTACCGCGGGCAGTGCCCGACATGTAGACGGAGCCGAAGGACACCTGGAAAACCGACTGTCCGACCGGGAATTGTGGATTCGATTCGATACCGAACACGAGTGCTGCGCCGAACGGTTCCGCAGATGTGAGTGCGGAGATTCGGCCGCCGGCCGAGCGGCGTCAAGCGGTGCGGCACCCGATCGCCCTGTGCCCTGTGGTGAACCGTCTCGTCGACCTCGCCGAGGCGGAAGCGTCGAATGGCCCCGCATCGAATTCCCACTGGTGGTAGGACTTTTACACTGAATTGATGGTAAAGCCCACACCGTGGGGAAGGACCACGGCCGACCGCGGCGCCGACGGGCCCGATCCCGAGCAGACCCTCGCCGCCGAGGCGGCGCACGCTGCCGTCGCCGAACGCGCCGGACGCCACCGAGCCGCAGTGCGCGCCGGTATGGTCGGACTGTTGGCCAGGGCGGACGATGTCCGGAGGTCGCCCCGGCTGGCCGGAAAATGGGGCTATGTGATGGCCGCCATCGGGTTGATCATCACCTTTGTGCTGATGTTCCAGCACTGGATGGTCGCGAAGGGCCCCGACGGATCCGCCGCCGCCAACGCGTTCGGCCGTATCGACGCCCAAACCAAATACCTCACTGTCTGGTCCAAATACGGACCGAACCACACCGCGAATCTCACCGGTTTCTGGGCGGTCGCCACCAGCGCCGCCATCGCGGTCACCGTCTTCGCGGTGGCCCTCTACATCATCACCAACTCCGAGACCCTCGCCCGCACGGCGACGATCGCCACGGTTGTCGCAGCCGTCCTCGTGGTCTCCACGGTGCTTTATCTGACGCTCAGACAGAAGCATCTGAAGGCCATGACCGCGCGTCGCTGGGATCTGGGCGGCCAGTTCGGTTCGCTGATCAACTGGGCTTTCAACAATGGTGACCTGGTGCTACCGGGCATGCACGAGACACAATACGTGGCCACCGGTGCGCTCACCCCATCGGCCGTGGCGGCCCTTGTGATCTCCACCGGTTCGGCCGTCATGGCGCTCGCCCAGTGGTGGCGCTCTCACCCGAACACTACCGCCGGGGCGGCACCGTGGCGGGTCACCATGCCTTGGCGGATCAATATCACCCGGACGTCCTCCACTCGGATGAGCGCCTCGCAGGACACGGATGAGAAACAGCCCGCCGACGCGCCGGAAGCGGCAGGCGACACGAAAAGCCCGGCGGCTCCGAAACCTCCGGCGGCAGAGGAACCGGCAACAGATCCGCCGGACGCACCCGCACCGCGTAGCGCCGAAGAGTCGAAGGAATCCGATACGTCGGCCGCTACCCGATCCGACGAACCGAAACTCGAGTAGCGTCGAACCGAACGCCCGTTATCCGTCTCCGGTGCCCCCATCGCAGCCGGAACCGGGCTCGACCGGGATATCATTACGCGCCGGTCGCGGCACCCACGTACAGTGGGACACCGCCGCTACGAAGGCGTATCCACCAGAGGTTGTCGTATGCCGGGACGAACCGGTGACCTCGGCACCGGCACCCCACGCGACACGACCCGCCACCATACCGAAACGTATGCGGCGCAACACCTCACCCGGCGTATACCATCCAGCGACCCACTATCCCGCTCGAGCGATCGCGAGGCATATGTACGGCTATCCCGACCAGGTTCCCCTCCACCACCGGCCCGCGCCCTATCCCGTCGCGGAGCAACGTTCCGAACCGGTTCCGCCACCTCGACCGCTCGATATGGCCGTCAGCGCGCTCCTGTGGCTGCTCCCGGCATTCCTGGCCATGGTCTCGGCGGTAATGGCGCCGTGGTTCCTGCTGGCGGGCGGGGTATGTGAAGCGAAGCCGTCCTGTACCGCCGATCCCACGCTGGGCGGATGGGTGATCGTGGGGGGTGGGGTCATCGGTTTCCTGCTGGGCGCCTCGGTGTCCGCGATCGCCGCGCGTAACGGTCGGCCGATGTATCCCGGGGCGCTGCTCGGGGTGACGCTCGTCCTGATGGCCTGGCTGGTGGGTTCGCTGCTCATGTAGCGGGGCCTGCTTTCCCGCCGCGACCCGAGCCTGTTCGTCAGCGGGCGTCGGGTCGCGCCCGGGGAACCTGCGTGTCGAGGGTGTGCAGCACCCACTGTCCCTTGCCGTTGTTCTTGGCGTGATAGAGACCGGTGTCGGCCGCGTCGAAGAGCGCTTCGGCGGTACCGTCGACGACGGTTGTCACAACCGCGCCGATACTGGCGGAGATCGACAGCTGGTAGGCGCCGATCTCGATGGGTTCGGCCAGGGCGTCCAGCAACCGGTTCGCCACTTCGGCCACGGACGTGTCATCGGCGGGTGGCGGGATCAGCGCGACGAACTCGTCACCGCCGATCCGGGAGACCACACATCCCGAGCCGTGCACGCTCTCGTGCAGCCGCTGCGCGACAGCGGTCAGGACGCGGTCGCCCACCCCATGGCCATAGTGATCGTTGACGTCCTTGAACCGGTCGAGGTCGACGAAGCACAGGCCGATATGGTCCTCGCTGCCCGCCGCCGCGATCGTGGCGTCGAGAAGTTCAAGCAGGTGACGCCGGTTGGGTAGGCCGGTGAGCGGGTCGCGGCGGGCCTGTAGGCGTAGTTCCTCCCGCATACGGTGTTGTTCGGTGACGTCCTCCCCCACCGCGAGCAGGTAGTCGGACTGTCCCGAGTCGCCCTTGACGAAGGTGATGGAGAACGAGGCCCAACCGTAGCTGCCGTCGGCGCGGCCGATCCGTTGCTCCAATTTCACCGTGCCCTTGCCGGACGGTACGAGGTCGCTGTACACCATGCGTCGGATCCGCTCCCGATCCTGCGGATGCGCGAAGTCGTACACCGAGATACCGCGCAGCGCATCGACGGATACCCCGATCATGTCGGCGAGCCCGCGGTTGGCGTCCAGCAGATTCCCGTCGGTATCGCCGATGGCGATGGCCACGGCCGCGTTCTCGAAGACTACGCGGAACCGTTCGTCGGCCGAGCGGTCGGTATCGGGCAGGACCGGATCGGCCGGATGGGTGTCCGGGTTACGCAGCGCCTGCCGTCGCGCCTCGAAACCGGAGCCCATGGCCGCCAGCAACGCCCCTAATCGCCGGCTCGACTCGGGATTATCCGGATCGGCCAGTCTGCTCAAGGTCAGCGCCGACACCGTGAGCACGGCATCGGCGGCCAGACCCGCCGTCACCAGCGCGGCACCCACCTGTGCACCCACCTCGGCACGGAACGGCTCGACCGCCAGCGCCGCGTCGAGCTGATCGACTGCGCGTTCCAGCAGCGGCCCGGCCTCCCGCGCAGGTCCTGAGAATCCGCAGACGGTCGCCAGAGCCTGCGACCAGGACCGCGCCACTTCGCGGCGCTCGGCCTCCTCCACCACAACCTTCCGTCGTCCGTACCCCGTATCGCCCTACCGACCCGAACCGCGGCCATCGCATACCCCGCGGCTCATAAGAACTTAGCGTACCCAAAGGTACCGACCGGAACAGGACACAATTACCTCGGAGACTTCCCACCCGAGGTCGGTCGCCGGCGTGAGATGTCTTGGCCGGCGACCGACCGCGCAGGTCAGCTCGGTGCGTTTTCCACGAAGACGCTCGCACCCTTGTAGCGCGAGGTTGTGATCTGCCACGCCCAAGTGGCCTGGACACAGGCGACAAGGTCGGCGAGATGTACGCGCAGCACGGCCGCGAGGTCGTCGGCGGCGCCGGTGCACCGTTCGAAGATCCGATCATGCAACCGCCGGAACTCGTCGAGGCGGTCGCGGACGATCCCGGCGGCCTCGTGCACAGCCTCGGACAGCCCTGCCCCCGGCCGGTTGACCAGGCAGATCGGAATCAGATTGAAATCCGACCGGTCGACTATGCACTCCTTCTCGAAGGAGAACATATCGTTCATCAGCGCCCCGATCTCCGCCGTCAGTACCCGCAGCCGCCGCAGATCGTCCGCGATACCGACGACGGTGAGACGATCCCAGGGCAGATAGGCGTCCTGGCCGAATTCACACAGTGCGATCGCCGGGTACATACCGGAGACCTCGGCTCGTAGATCGATGTATTCGGCCACGCTGAGAACATCGCCGCGCGAGCGGGCGTTCTGATCGCGGATGGCGGTTCGCAGATGCTCCACCGTGGACTCCAAGAATCCCTCGAGCCATCGCGGGTCGGCCAGACCGGACAGGCGGGCCAGAAAGTCCTGGGTCGCCGTCTCCAGCGGGCTCGGAGCAGCGGGCGCCGCACCGTCTTCCAGAAGCCGACACATCCGGTCGGCCGCGATCCGAGCCCGTTCCTGCTCGACCGAGTCCAGATGCCCGAACTTCTCCCGTCCAACCGTATCGTTGAGCCAGAAGAGGATCGCATTGAACAGCCCGATGATCGTCAGCCGTTCGGCGGTGACAGCCCCCGGATGCAGATACGGTGTCATGCTGTTGTAGTGCGGGCCGCCCGGTTCGAGCCATATGCTCTGCGCGCGGCAGATTCTCTCGACCTCGGCGCACGCCTCCGGCCCGAACGGGCTGGGGGCGAAACCACGGCAGTATTCGGCGATATCGCATTCCGGCGTGCTGAACAAGGCCCGTAACGACCACTGGGCACCCGTGCGCACGAAGGATTCGTGCTGCGCACGCATACCCACGATTTCACGCTCGAGCGCCGATGTGTATTGTCCGACCACAACGACTCCCTTCAAACGAACAACCCTCTGATTGTCATCCAGGTGGCCGCAGTACACCAGCGCGTGACCGATCAGCGGTACTGTGTAACCCGTTCGGCGCGTTACCGATTCATCGGGTGGTCCGCGACATGGTGAGCGGTCCGCCCCGGTCGGATGGGTGGCCGGGGCCCCGACCGAGCGAGCGGGAGAGCGCTACGAGTTCCGCCCCGGAACGATGTTGCGGTCGGTATGGCGCCGCAGATTGCTCAGGAATCGCCGAAACATCGCGTCCATCACGGGACCCGCGACCGGCGCCGTGAAGCGAGCGGGACCCGTGAGCCGCTGGGCCGGCGTCCAGATGAGACGACATCCGGTGTCGGTGGCTTCGATCCGGTAGTCCTCGGCGAAGGCGGCGACGGCACGAGTGGAGCATTCGTCGAATCGGAATGCCATATGGCTGTCGGGTTCCCAGGCCAGGAATTCCTCGCTGCCGACGATCCCACCGCGCATGCCCACCAACCGAGTGGTGCCGACCCCACGGGGTTCGGGGCTGGTCCAGGTCACCCGGGCGATCACGCTCGCCCACCGCGGCCAGGACTCCGCATCGGCGAGGACCTCGAAGAGCTGCGCCGGGGTCACCGCGATGTCCACGCGGACCTCGCTGGCATCGGGGCCGGCGTCGGAGCGGCTCCGGATCTGTTACACGCTTCTGACGTTCGCGTCGGTTTGTTCCCGGCGCCGCCCGTGGGAACAGCTCCCTCGATGACCGAGAACTCCTGCTCTGCAGCGCTATTCGATCATTTCCCGATCGGGAAACAGCGACTTAGGTCACCCGAATTCGGAAGGACGAGGAATGTCGGACATCGCCATCGTCGGTATTGGTTGCCGCTTCGGCGGGGGGATCGATTCACCGGAATCGTTTGGAGAATTCGTGGTCGACAAACGTGACGCCGTCGTCGAAATCCCCGAGGACCGTTGGGACTATCGGCACTACTACGACCCGAATCGGCGGGTTCCGGGCCGCAGCTACACCAAACACGACGCCTTCATGACCAGCAACTCGTGGGAATTCGATCCCGACTTCTTCGGTATCTCACCCCGCGAGGCGGTTGGTATGGCGTGCCAAGCGCTGGAGAACGGTGACTGCACGGTGGCCATGGCGGGCGGAGTGAGCGTCATGCTGCAGCCCCAGGCCTTCTGGCTCTATTGAGCGGCATGTTCTTCCGAGCGCATACGCTCGGCGGCAGCACGGTCATGTTTCGGCGATCGTGGTCGTCGCTTTGGGCATGGCGGTACTGATGTTGACGCTTCCCGACCCGACCGGACGCCGATACGACCACCGCGGCACCGCAGAGGGCCGTACTCAATCTGCTCAGCGAGGCGGGAATCCGATATACCTTCGACTACAAGACATTTCGAGGCATCTATGGGTGCGACGATGACCAGCGGCGGGAATGGTACGAGTCCGAACTGCGGTCGATCGCCGACCACAGCCGCGGCATGGTGACCATCACAAACGTCCGACTCGTCCACAACGATGTCGAGGACGACACGGAATGGGAGCTCCGGTTCGACTCCAATGGCGTCACCGACTCGTGGCCGGTTCATCCCGGCGATGACGAGCACGTGGAAGCGTCACTTGTCTTCTCCACCTACCTCACCGGGATCCACACCGGCGTCGTCGAACGATTCTGTTTCGTGAACCCGCCGTACAAAAACGGCGGCGGGGAAGCCGTTTTCGGGGTTCCGGAAGCGCTCAACCGGCTGGGTGCGCATTTCGGTCTCACCTTCGAGTAGGGGTCCGTGCCGCCGTTCAGTCGACCGCGAGTGCCTGCACGATCGGCATCCGTGCGGCCCGCAGAGCGGGTGGTATGGAACCGATGAGCGCCAAAACCATCGCGATCACCCCATAGGCCGGCAACAGCACACTCGGCTCGTAGACGATGTCGATACTCGTCGCGTGTCCGATGGCGACGGTGCTCAGGTATTGCACACCGGTGCCCAGCGCGATTCCCATGGCGGTGCCGACGAGTCCGATACCCGCGGCCTCGGCCAGTACCGACCGCAGCAGGAATCCGCGGCCGGTGCCCATGGCACGCAGGACCCCGATTTCTCGGCGGCGTTCCAGCACCGACAGCATGAGGGTGTTCACCAGCGCCACAGTGGACACCAGCATCACGATCCACAGAATGGACGAGCTGAGCTCCGCGCCCTGCCGCACGCTACCCGATACCGCGGCGACGGCCTCGGCTCCGGAGCCGATATGGAACTCCTCGGGTACGACCTGCCGCATGGCCGCACGCACCGTCTCGGGATCGGCACCGGGTTCGAGATCGACGGCGAGCACCGTTTCGCCGGGCCGGTCGTACCATTCGCGCAGTTGGTCCAAGCCCATCATGACCACACCCGAGATCGCCGTGAAATACGGGACCACTTGCAGGACCCGTACGGTGTGTTCGCCGGTCGGGGTGGGCAGGTTCAGGTCGGCACCCGCCTCCACACGTAGGGCGCGCGCGACGTCACGGGAGATCACCATGCCTTCCCCGGCGACCATACGGGTGACGATATCGTCATCGATCTCGGTGCCCAGCCGGCGGCTGTCGCTGCCGGTCGGATAACCCTGCAGCATCACCCGTCCCGCACCGAGGGTGGCGAACGCCATCTGTGCCGGATGGGCGGCGGCCACCCCGGGAACCGCGGCCACCTTCTCCCGCAGGTCGGCGGGTAGCAGCGGGCCGGTCGGGAACTGCTCCATCGAGCCCGGAGTCACCCAGAACGCGGTATTGCCGAGGTTCTGAAATCCCGCGGTGGCCGAATCCACCATATTGCGGGAGGCATTGCCCACCGCGACCACCGCCGCGACACCCATCAGCACGGTCATCACGGTCGCCCACACTCGCCGCGGCGCACGTTCCAGAGTGGTCGCCCCGAGCGCGCCGGGGGCGCCGAACAGCCGGGCGATGGCCCCGGCCGCCCGGACGATCGGCCCGGTTGCGGCGAAACAGAGCACGATCGCCGCGGTGAACGAGATGGAGATCGAGATCAGCGACCAGGGGCCCAGGTCGGTCCAGGCGACGAGGACGGCGGAAACGACCAGGACCCCGCCGCCGATCAGAGACGCCCATCGCAGGGGCGCGCTCGCGGTATCGGTTTCGGCCGTGCCGATCGGGGCGAGCGCCTCGACCGGTTCCACCTTGTACACCGCCCGCGCCGCCAGCGCGGCGGCCGTCACCGTGGCGATCACACAGGCCGCGATCGCCGCCGGTACGGCATACCAGGGCACCATGTATTCGGTCCGCGCCTCCACCGACTGCATGATCGCCGCCGGTAGCCGCTCGATCGCAGTCCGACCCATGACGATTCCGATCAGCGCGCCCAGTCCGCCGCCCATGACACCGAGCAGCGCCGCCTCGACGAGCAGATCGCGCACCATCGGCCCCCGTTTGCCGCCGATGGCCCGGAGCATGGACAAGGTCGGGCGGCGTTGCGCGATCGCCATCGCCATCGCGTTGTAGATGAGGAACGCCGAGACGATCAGCGCCCCGACCGAGGCCAAGAGCGAGGAGTACCGCACGATCGTCACGGCGCCGGCGGCCTGGGCGGTGCGCATGGCGGGATCGGCGACCACGGCACGGCCGCCGACGGTCTCGGTCAGTGTGGTGCGCAGTTCTTCGACATCGGCACGCAGTCCCGGAATGATCTGCACCGAATCGAGCCGCCCCTCCCGACCGGTCAGATGCTGGACCAGCGGTAGCGGCCCGGCGATGATGTGACCGCCGTTGAGCTCGCCCGCTTCCCCGTCGAGAAAACCGGCCACCGTGGCGGTTCCGGAGCAGAGGGGGAAGGTGTCGCCCTCCCGGTATCCGAATGCCGGGCCGACCAACACTCCGTTGGGCACGGTCGCCAGTTTCCGCATCGGGTCGCCGATGAGCGATCCGGTGAGGTCGCCACCCAGGGCCGCGATACGGGTGTCGGCGCCGATCAGCAGCGCCCGATCGTCGCCGGCGCCGACCTGCACACGCAGCATCGGTACCGCTGTCGCGACGCCGGAGGTCTCCTCGATCGGCTTCAGCAGTTCCTCGCCGAAACCGGCGTCGGTGATACCGCTGATCTCGAGTGCGGCCCTACCGCCGAGACCGTTGACGAGTTCGTCGACCGAACCGGTCACCGATCCGGCGATACTGAGCACCGCCACCAGCAGCGAGCCCGACACTGCCATCACCGTCAGTGACATCAGGGTGCGACCGCGGTGGATGAACAGGTCGCCGAGGTTGAACAGCCTGAGGCGATCCCATGCCGCCGCGATCATGCACCGACCACCCGTACCGCTTGCTCGCCGACCGGCCCCCGACCACCGCCGTGGACCGCACCCCTGTGTCGTTTCACCTTCATCACTCCATCACGGTTCCGACCCCATCGCCGGCGCTCCGCTGATCTTCGCGCATAGACCGCCGTCACACCATGCGGCCGGCAATCGGTTACCGGTTCGACGTGGAAACAACGGCGGCTCGTGACCACCAGGGAGTGCCGGCTCGGCCCGCAATCGAACCGATTCCCACGATGGCGCGCTCGAGATATCCGACGACGGCGTCGGTGGCCCGGGCCACGCTTTCCGCGGCGGAGCGGGGGTATGGCCCGGCCGCTGCCGGGAACGGGGCGGGTACTCGGAGAGTCACTCCACCTCGAAACCGGTGCACGACTCCAGATGCCCGCAGGCGGTACACCCGCAGGCGGTACAGCGGGACGCGTCGACCGCTCTCCGGGGCCGGCCGAATCGTGTGGGGGTGGGCTGCCGCCCGCTCGTCAGCAGCGGAGTCCACGACGCACGGCAGCCCTCGGAACGAGCCGTCGGCCACATCGACCGCAGCCGCTTACAGTTTTCCGTCCGACCTGGTTGCGGGGTGGTTCAGGCTCCGATGGCTTGCGCCAGGTACGGCCAGGAGTCGTGCAGATCAGTTTCGAACTGACCCCAGGTATGGGCGCCCGTGGGGCGGTCGACATGGACCGCGGATATCCCGAGCTGGGTCAGCCGAGCGGCGAACGCCGAGGTGCAAGCGCTCGCGATGGCCTCCACCGGCGGGAAGCCCCAGCCGCGGTCGTATTCCCCCGGCATCCCCGAGGCCGCCGACAGATAGATGGTCTTCCCGGCAAGCCTGCCACCGTGTACGAACGCGTCGTGGGCTTGCCACCCGATACTTCCAGGTGCACCCCACATATTGCCGGGGTTCCCGCCGCCGCGTGCCACCTGGGTGCTGACCATGGCCACCCCTGCTGCGTCCGCTGCCCAAGGGCATCCGCTGTAGGAGGCCACCGCCCGATAGCGTTCGGGTACCTGGATGGCCAGGTCCACGGCGGAACCGCCACTCATGGAGACCCCGGCGATCGCGTTCCTGCCGGTGGTGCTCAGTCGGGCATCGATGACGGAGGGCAGCTCCCGAGTGAGGTAGGTCTGCCACCGGTGACGCCCGATCGCCGGGTCGTCGGCCTGCCAGTCGGTGTACATGCTGTAGGCGCCACCCATCGGCATCACCACGTTCACGTTCTTGTCCGCGAAGAACCGACGGACATCGGTATCGTGCCACCAGGAGATACCGTCCAGCCCGCCGCCGATTCCGGTGAGTAGGTACAGGGTGGGCGCCGGCCCCCCGTTCGCGGCCCGGATTACCCGGTGGGTCACCACCCGGTCCATCGACGGCGAGTACACGTCGATACTCATCGAACGACCATCGAGTTGCTCTTCTCGAACCAGGTGCGCGCCCGGCGGAGCGGCCTCCGCAAAGGGTGCCGACACGATCGACAGGGAACCGCAGAAAACCAGAACACTCAGCAGCGCAAAGTAATACGTGACAATCCTCACCCGATCCGTTGTACCCGTTTCACCGTCACTCACCCGGCCGGAGGCGGTCGGGGCCGGCGCTTCGATTTCGCGGCCCGCCTCGATCCGAAAGACCCGACCGCTCACGGGTACCCGGTCGGGCAGGCGCAACTCCCCCGGGCCACGCGGCCGGCCCTCAGCGGAGCTGTCAGCGCGGCCGTACCGATGCGGAACAACCATGTGCCCGGCCACCGGCGGTGCCGTGGGGGTCCGGGCGCCACTGCGGCCCGGCCGGCACCGGCCGCTCCCCGGCCCATCGGCGAGCGGCGGTAGGCGCGGCCGTCCGGCCGTGGCTCCGGCCGGAGATCGGCGAGAGTACACCCGGCACGAGGCCGGCAGAAGGTGTGAGCAGGTCGGTTGTCGGCACGCTCGCCGGCGCGACTCCGCCACAGGGTCGGCCGACCCTGTGGCGTGAACGAATCACCTGCGACCCGCCGACCGGATCCGGGACACGGACGTGGACCGGCTGTATTCACCGTCCGCCTACGAGGTAGAAAGGTCGGGGCAGTCGATATGCCACCGAGCGGCCGATCGCGGCCACCACTTGTAGATGTCGACCGAAGAGAGCAGGTTCATGGCGTCCTCCACAGCGCGTGCACAGATCGGGGTCACCGGCCTGGCGGTGATGGGCAGCAATATCGCCCGCAACTTCGCTAAACACGGCTACACCGTGGCGCTGCACAACCGCAGCATCGCCAAAACCGATGCGCTGCTGGAGGCGCACGGCGACGACGGCGATTTCATCCGCACCGAGAGCATCGCCGAGTTCGTCGCGGCGCTCGAGAAACCGCGCCGGGTGCTCATCATGGTCAAGGCGGGTGCCGCCACCGATGCGGTCATCGAAGAACTCGCCGCCGCCATGGAACCCGGCGATATCATCATCGACGGCGGTAACGCCCTCTACACCGACACCATCCGCCGGGAGGCGGCGCTGCGCGAGCGCGGGCTGAACTTCGTCGGCGCCGGTATCTCCGGGGGTGAGGAGGGTGCGCTGAACGGCCCCTCGATCATGCCGGGCGGTCCGGAGGAGTCCTACGAGTCGCTGGGACCGCTATTGGAGTCGATCGCGGCGCAGGTCGACGGTACTCCGTGCTGCACCCATATCGGCCCCGACGGTTCCGGTCACTTCGTCAAGATGGTGCACAACGGTATCGAGTATGCCGATATGCAGCTCATCGGTGAGGCATATCATCTGTTCCGCTCGGCGCTCGATTTCGACGCCAAGCAGATCGCCGATGTGTTCGCCCGGTGGAACACCGGCGACCTGGAGAGCTACCTGGTGGAGATCACCGCCGAGGTGTTGAACCAGGTCGACGCAAAGACCGGCAAACCGCTGGTCGACGTCATCGTCGACGCCGCCGAGCAGAAGGGCACCGGCCGCTGGACTGTCAAGTCCGCATTGGATCTCGGTATTCCGGTCACCGGGATCGCCGAAGCGGTGTTCGCCCGCGCCCTGTCCGGTTCCCGGGCGCAGCGGCGGGTCGCCACCGGGCTCGCCTCCGGCACCCTGGCCGCCAAACCCACCGACGTCGCCCAGTTCACCGAGGACATCCGGCAGGCCCTCTACGCCTCGAAGGTGGTCGCCTACGCTCAGGGCTTCGACCAGATCGCCGCCGGCAGCGCGGAGTACGGCTGGAACCTGCGGCCCGGCGATCTGGCCACCATCTGGCGCGGCGGCTGCATCATCCGCGCCCGCTTCCTGAACCGCATCAAAGAGGCCTACGAGGCCGAGCCGGAACTGCCCAGCCTGATCCTCGCGCCCTACTTCCGCGAGGCGATCGAAACGGCCATCGACAGCTGGCGGCGCGTGGTCTCCACCGCCACCCTGCTCGGCATCCCGGTGCCGGCGTTCGCCTCGTCGCTGTCGTACTATGACGCGCTGCGCGCCGAACGGCTTCCTGCAGCGCTGACCCAGGCGCAGCGCGATTTCTTCGGTGCCCACACCTATGAGCGCGTCGACGCCAAGGGCAAGTTCCACACGCTGTGGAGTGGCGATCGCAGCGAGGTCGAGGCCGGCTGAGTACCGCCGGGTCGGATGCGGCCGCACAGTGGACCGCATCCGACCGTCGCCGGGCTTCCGCACCCGAACGGGTCCTCATCCCAGGCCCGTGATCGGTCACGCCGGGCGCCCTCGATCCATCCTGGACCGGTTCGCCGCCCACCCCGGTATTCAACTGGGCTTCTCCGACGCGGGCGCGCATCTGCGGAATATGGCCTTCTACAATTTCGGCCTCCGCTTCCTGCGCCGCATGTACCGGGCCGAACAGTCCGGCAATCCGGTCATTCCGATGGAGCGGGCCGTGCACCGGCTCACCGGGGAACTGGCCGATTGGTACGGCATCGACGCCGGACACCTGCGTGAAGGTGACCGCGCCGATGTAGTGGTGCTCGACCCGGCCGGTCTGGATTCCTCCCTCGACGAATACGCCGAAAGCCCCGTCGCCCAATACGGGAACCTGGAGCGCATGGTCAACCGCAACGATGCGGCGGTGTCGGCGGTGTTCATCGGCGGCCGGTACGTCTTCGGCGACGGTATCGCCGACCCGGTGCCGGGCAATGCTCGCACAGGGCGTTTTCTGCGTGCCGGGCAGCGATAGGGGCAATCGGGTACCCGGCCCCACGGCCGGGTACAGGTTCGACCTTCGGCGTGCGGGCAGGCGGCGGAGCGGGTTCGGGAGCGCAGCGGATGCCTGGCGTTCTCGGGCAGTGTTCGGTCGAGGAGGTCGGTGACGGCAACCAGGGTGTCGAAACACCGGGCGCGGGTCGTGTCCCAGGCGGGGACGCGGCACGGAGGGGAAGATACCCGGCGGTGGTGAGCCGCAGCAGGACGGGTGGGATGTTCCGGACGGCGCGGGGCAGCGGGAATTTCGGATGCGGCGGCAGGGGTCCGCAGTTCCCGGACCTGGTCGGTCCACTCGGCATAGCGCCTGTCCGCGGTGCGGTCGCCGAATTCCCCGCCGTGCACCCGGTGCCGTTCGCCTTCGGCCGGCGCGGCCTTCCGGGCCGGCCGGCCCGCCGAAGCGCCGCGTGGACGCGGCGGTGGCGGTGATCCGCGCCCATTCGGGTTGGCCGGCTACCCGACGGGCCACCGAGGAGGTCCTCGGTTCAGGTCGTGGCGATGTGTCCGACCGCTCCGGCGGTGGCCATCGCCGTGGGGACCGCGCAGCGGACCGACACGGTAGAACCGCCGCATGTCCGCGTGCCGTCGAGCGGGTGCTCATCGCAAGTGTGTGCCACGTGCGGCCTGATCCCACACATGGCCGGTGAGCAGGCGTAGACCGTTGAGGCCGACGATCACGGTGGAGCCTTCGTGGCCTGCCACACCCAGCGGCAGCGGTAGGTGTCCGAGCAGGTCCCATACGACCAGCACGGTAATGAAGGTGGTCGCGATCGCCAGGTTGGCGATCACGGTGCGGCGGGCTCGTCGAGCCAGCGCGATCACGGCGGGGACGGTGGTGAGGTCGTCACGGACCACGACCGCGTCGGCGGTCTGCAGGGTCAGGCCGGACCCCGCTCCGCCCATGGCGATTCCGACGTGGGCGGCGGCGAGCGCTGGAGCGTCGTTGATGCCGTCGCCGACGACGGTGAGGCATGCGCCGTCGGTCTCGAGTCGGCGCACGACGGTGACCTTGTCGTCGGGTAGCAGCTCGGCGTGGACGTCGGTGATGGCGACCTGGCCGGCGAGCCGGGTGGCGGTGGCAGAGTTGTCGCCGGTGAGCAGCACTGGTGCGGTGCCGGTCAATTCGGTGACCGCGGCGACGGTCGCGGCGGCTTCGGGCCGGAGCCGGTCGGTGATACCCAGGACCGCGACGGGCCTATGTTCGCACAGCACGACCACGGCGGTGCGCCCTATCCGTCGTAGCTCGTCGACCACGGCCGCCACATCGGGTACCGGCGGGTCGATGGAGCCCAGCAGCGCGGTGGGGGAACCGACCTGGACGAAGTGCCCATCGACCAGCGCCGAGACCCCCCGGCCGGGCCGGGCGCTGAATTCATCGGCGATGGGCAGCCGCAGGTAACGCTCGCGGGCGGCGCGCACGACCGCGCCGGCCAGGGGATGTTCGCTGGGGTGTTCGGCGGCCGCGGCCAGTCGCAGGACCTGCTCGTCGGTGAACGGGCTGTCGGGCAGTGGACGGATATCGGCGAGTTCGGGGGTGCCCCGGGTCAGGGTGCCGGTCTTGTCGAACGCGACGCGGGTGGTAGCGCCGAATTGTTCCATCACCACCGCGGATTTCACCAGCACACCGTGTCGGCCGGCGTTGGCGATCGCGGCCAGCAGCGGCGGCATGGTGGCCAGTACCACCGCACACGGGGAGGCCACGATCATGAACGTCATGGCTCGCAGCAGCGCAGACCGCAGATCCGCACCGAACAGCAGCGGCACGATGAACACCGCCGGGGTCACCACGACCATGCCCACCGAGTAGCGTTGTTCGACCTTCTCGACGAACAACTGGGTTTTGGCTTTGGTGCGGCCGGCCTCTTCGACCAGAGCGGCGATGCGCGCCACGACGGAGTCCTCGGCACGGCGGTCCACCCGGATCCGCAGGGCGCCGGTGCCGTTGAGAGTGCCGGCGAACACCTCGTCGCCGACGGCCTTGTCCATCGGCATGGATTCACCGGTGATGGTGGCCTGATCGACCTCGCTTGCTCCGGCCACGACCGACCCGTCGGCGGCAATGCGGTCGCCGGGTCGCACCAGGATCACATCGCCGACCGCGAGGTCGGCGGCCCGAACTGTTTGTTCGCCCCCCTCGGCGGTTGGACGGATGGCGGTTTCGGGAGCCGAATCCAGCAGCCCGCGCAGCGAATCCTCGGTCCGCGCGGTCGCCAGGGCTTCCAGGGCGCCGGAGGTGGCGAAGATGACGATCAGCAGCGCACCGTCGAGGACTTGGCCGATCGCTGCCGCACCGATCGCGGCCACTACCATCAGCAGATCCACCTCGAGGGTCTTCTCCCGCAATGCACGCAACCCGGCCAGGCCCGGTTCCCAACCGCCGGTGACATAGCAGGACAGGTACAACGCCCACCACAGCCACACCGGCGCACCCAGCCACTGCGCTGTCAGACCGAACAGAAACAGCACCATGGCCGTGGCGGCCCACCGTATTTCGGGTAGCCCGAACAGCCGGGCCCGCCGCATCGGCGTCACGGGTGCCACGGAGGGGCGCGGGAGCGTAGTGGTCGAGGAGTCCACAGGGCACCTCCAAGGGTCGGGTACGAACCGCACGACCATAACAGAATAAATGAATAGGTCTTCATTTATGCAAGTGTCTGGGTCCTGCGCAGGCACAGACCCTCTTCGCAACGGTCGCGGGCTCGGTCGCCGATTCCGAACAGACCCTGCCGTGCGCCTATCTGTCGGCGGTGCCGCTGCTCGGATCGCTGCTCAACGGCCTGCCGCCGGAAGGAGCACCACGACTCGGCCGATCGGCCCTGGCTCGCGTCCACCACCACGAGGGAAACGAGGGCAAGCCGTCTCGACTCATGGGTGAGTACGACGCCGCCGCGGTGGCCGGAGTTGTTGGGTTCGCTTTCGTGCTGTCCGGCATCGGCCACCGACCCATGTCGCCGACGCCGAGGGCGCTCATCCGATCACGGCGGCCGAACCGGGACAGCGCCGTCTCGAAGTCGCGTCGCCGAGGGTCGCGGAAGGACGGAACTTGCGTTTGAGTGCGCGGTTCTATCGGTAATGGGCAGGAAGCGGCACGCCCGATTGTGCGGGCCGAACCGGCGTCGGAAACTGGCGGCGCAGGTAACGAAAAACCCTGGGAGCCAATATGTTCGAGTCACTGATCCAGCTTCCTACCCCGGAGAGTCCATTCTCGGGACGCATGAGCGAATTCTGCGTGCCGGTGAGGTCGTACCCATCGAATTGCCCGGCGGCGTGCCGGCGTGGATCGCGGTCGGCCATCGTGCTGTGAGCGAGGTGCTCGACGACAAGATGCTCGCCAGGCATCCGTCACACTGTCCCGCCCTGCGCGATGGCCGGATCCCCGTGGACTGGCCGCTGCGAGCGCTGACCGACGCCGAGCATATGCTCAACCAGGACGGCGCCGAGCATCGGCGGTTGCGCAAGACGATCAACAAGGCGTTCACCCCGGCCCGTATCGCGGCACTGGAACCGCGGATCCAGCAGATCACCACCGAACTCCCGAACGATCTCCCGATCGACGGTGACGTCGGTCTGGTCGCGAACTACACCACCCCCTTGCCGGTCCGGGCGATCTGCGAACTCTTCGGCGTGCCGGTGGACGAGCAGCCCCAGCTCGAGGACCGGACCCTCACCATTGTCTCGGCCACCAGCACCGGTGAAGAGGCGCAGGCGGCGATGGGCGCCATGGGCGGCTACTTCACCGAACTGCTTGCCCGCAAACGGCGAGAACCCGGCGATGACCGCACATCGGCGCGGCCGAGGTTCGCGCGCAGATACTGCCGGACACGCTCCGCCACCTCGGCGTGATGGGACCGCTGGGGTTGGGTTTCCCCTGCGGCCATCAGGCACAGTAGTTCGGTCAACCGATCACACACCGCATTGAACTCACGCCCGAGAGCGGGGATTGTTCGGCGTGAACGCCGCGGATCATATCCGCCCGCGATCCGCCCCAGGCCGCGTCTCATATCGAGCACCAGCCGTATATGCCCGCGGGAGCGTACCCGGTGATCGAACTCCGTGCGCGGAACCTGGAGCGCGTAGGCCGCCGAATACGGGATATGCAGGCGGCAGGGGACCTCCCGCCCGGCCACGATCGCATGCGTGGGCGGGACCCGCAGCACATCGTCACGGAAACGCAGGGAGAACACGTCGCGCTCGGGCACGACGACCCAGTAGAAATCATCGCCCGGAATATCGCGGACATGCCGGCCGGTGCGATTGCACGAGCGGGTCCCACCCTGATCCCAGCGCAGGAGTGTGTACACCTTCGATTCCGGGGCGGCGAGCACGGCACACCATCCGTCGGCCTCACCGAACTCGTACGCCATCGGCAGGAATCCGTCGGCGAGTGCCGTGAACGATTCGGGTCCGCACGGGGCCACGCTGTACCAGCGCATAACGACCGTCCTCTTCGACCGGGCTCGGGCTGCCCCGGGCTGTGGGCCGATACGATCAGCGCCATCACGATACTGAATCCGGGACTTCGTCCGCCGCGGCGGACGGCTCCGAATGCAGATAAGAGCCATCGCCGGTCACGCTGAGCGTAACAACCCCTGAAGCCGTTCATGCTTCGGTGGCTTCTTTCCCGAGCTGCGCGGCGGCCTCGGCCTTGATCCGTTCGAACTGCTCACCCATCCGATCGGCCAACGCCTGCGCGGCCGACAGCGGCCGGACCATGACCATGAAGTCGTCGATCTTGCCGTACTCGTCGAAATGCAGGAAGTCGCAGCCGGTCAACTGCTTGCCGTCCACAGTGGCCTCGAATACGAAGGCGTGATCGCGCCCATCGGCGTCGGCGATCTCACGCACGTAGCGGAAGTCCTCGAACACCCGGATCACCGCGCGCAGGATGGCGGCGGTGATCGCCTTGCCCGGATACGGCTTGAACGCCACCGGACTGGTGAAGACCACAGTGTCGGCCAGCAGCGCTTCGATCGCGGCCTCGTCGCGGGCTTCCACGGCTGCCCGGAAGGGATGCATACCCCACCTCCTGCACTCGATTGGTCGACTGTGCTACTTGCACCGTATCCAACGCCTCCCCCACAAACACCTGCACACCATCACCGGGACCGGTCGTGCTGCGCTGCGCCGCCTGGCAGCCGGTGTGGTCTCTCACAGAAGACGCCCGGACCCTGTTGTGGATCGGGAAGTTCGGGGAAGAACGCCGATTACGTTCCCCCATCGGTATCGGATGACCGGATCGCCCGGGTGGAAGGGACGGCGAACATGCGGGGTCGGGAGGGGAATACGCTGTGCGTTCTGCCGGCGACGGCGCGGCCGCAACCGCCCGCCTGCGACCGGCCGTTCTCTCTGCGCCGGCACTCCGCCGACGGGGTCGAGGCCCGAGGGTGTACTCGGCCAGGAAGCGGATGGCGTGGCGTCTCGGTTGTTCAGGAGCAGGCGGAGCGGGTAGGCAGGCGCAGCGGTGACCCCGCGGTGACCCCGCGGTGACCGTTCGGGGACCGTCGGAGGTGACGAAGGTGATTGCCGGGCCGGCGACGAGGTGGACTCGCGTACCCCTGGGTCGGATATCCATGGCCACTGTGCTGGTACCGACGCGTAGCCCGCGGATGGTCATTCCGCCGTCGAAGCCCTCGGGCAACATCGGGTCCAGTCGCGGCCCGGCGGTTGTCCATCGTAGGCCGGTCGGGCCGTACAGCAGGGCGTGCACAAAACTTGCGGCCCCGGTGAGGAAGATCCACGCGGGCCGGCCTGCGTTGCGTCCGGCGGTACCGCCCGGGGACTCGGCCTGAAAACCGAAGGGGCCTTTGCTGTAGGGGGCGGCAGTGCGGTCGAGATAGCTCCGGGTTCGGCACGGGTCGTATTGCGCGGCAAGTATCGCGCCCACACTGTTGCTCATATTCGGGCCGTCTGGATCGGTGCGCGGGAAATAGTACCGCATGGTTGCCGCCGGGGAGTAGTCGGGTGCGGAATATGTGTACGGGTAACTGAGCAGGACGACGTCGGCCTGTTTGATCTGTTGTCCCTGGTAGCCCAGGTACTCGGCGGGAACACCGGGAGCGATATTGCCGGGCAGGGACATATTGTCCGCGATATCGGCCCAGCGGGCATCGACCGACCTGCCGGTGAGCTCCGCCGCGGATCGTGCGAGCCGCATGGTATTGACGACGCCGACATTGGTGAGGGTGTGGTCAATGGTTGCGACCGCATATTCGTCGGCTGCGGTGGCCGGGGCGAAATGGTATTTCCCATCAGGGAGTTTCGGGCCGACGCGGGCGACGAGATAGTCGGCGATCGCGGTGATGACCGGCGCGCCGGCAGTGCGCAGCCAGTCGTGGTCACCGGTGGCCAGGTAGTAGGACCACTGGGCGAGCGCGATCTCGTTCTGCAGGTGGGTCTGGTCGAGTCCGCATTTGAGCGGGGTCGGGCATCGCTGGTCCGGGCCGTTGTTCCAGGGGTAGACGGCTCCGGGCATCCCGAATGCTCGTGCGTTGGCCAAGGCTTGGGGCAGTGCTGCGGCGCGCATATCGACCACGGTGCGGGCCAACTCGGGATAGAGCGCGAGCAGGGCCGGGAAGATCCAGGTCTCGGCGTCCCAGAAGACCATGCCGCCGTAGTCGTCGGACGACAGTCCGGCCGGGGGAATCGACCACCGCTGTCCGGGGCGCACGCCGGCGAGCACCGAATACAGTGCCGGCCGTAGCCAGAACCGGTAGTCGGGGTGACCCGGGATATCGATGGTCGGCGCCCACAGTCGCTGCCAATCGGCGGTGTGGTTGCTGTGCACGGCGTCGAAACCTGCCGCCGCTCCGGCCTCCGATGCCGCTTGGGCCACCGTGGCCGGATCCGCGGTGTCGGCGGTGGTCGACAGCCCGACATATTTGGTGAATGTGTACACGCCACCGGCGGTCACCGGCTCGGCCACGCGCAGACCCGCGGTGGCACCCGTGCTCGGTATGGGCTCGGCCGGTGCGCCGCCCGGTGTTTCGAGGGTGGACACCTCGAACGCGGTACCGGCGTCCCCGACGGCGCACTCCGACCATTGTCCGGTGCCGGGCGGGGTCGGTCGACGCGGCCAACGGAGTCACTCGGCGTGCGGCGGCACCGTCGAGCAGGTCGGTGACGACGATCGTGCCGGTGAAATACGTTCTGAGGGTGAGGCGTTGAACGCCGAGATTGGGCCGGGACCGGGATAGGAACGTCCGGTAGCTCAGGTCGATGCGGCGGCCGGGGTCCGGCGACCAGGTGGTGGCGGTGGTAACGGTCGCGGTGCGGTAGTCCAGGTGCTGCCGGTATTCGGACACGGTGGCGGGGTCGACACCGGGAGCGTAGGTGTGCTCACCTGTCGATACGGTCAGCCCGGTCCATGCCGGTAGAGCTGCGATGGTTTGATCGAAGGTGAGTACGTCGCCGGTACGCGCGTAGAAGCCGGCGGCGAACGTACCGGTGTAGCGGGGCTCCTGCAGCGGCCACGAAGTACGGTCGTCGGGTCCGTAATCCTGATATCCCGCACCCGTTGGGGGCAGCACCGTGCCGAATGCGCCGTTGCCGAGATAGGGTGCGCGCCGGTGGTCGCCGGGCACGAACTCTGCGGAAACGGCCACCCAGTCGTCGCCGGTCGGTACGTCGGGGTCGGCGGAGGTGCGGACGGGGGCCGACAGTGCCACCAGGGTCACACTCGCGACGAGCAGGATCGTGACACGCATCTGAGCAAGATAGCCCGACCATCGGCCGATCTCGACGCGACGACAGAGCGCTCGGCGCGTCCCACCCGCTGTCCCGCCGGGGCGGCCGCCGCCAATTCGCCGCTGTCACCCCATCGCGCGCTGGTATGCGTTTACCACCCGAGCGGGAATCCGGCCACGCTGGGGCACCTCATGCCCGTTGCGTCGAGCCCATTCCCGTATCGCCTTCGCCGACACCGCGCGAGCGGGCTTCTCCCGCCGGACGCGCCGTGTACCACCGACCTTGCGGGCAAAAGGTGTCCATTTGCCGAACGCGGCACGTAGCTCGGCGGCATTGGCTTCGGACAAGTCGATCTCTAATACGACCCCATCGATCCCGAACGACACCGTCTCCGCCGCAACGGACTCGGCATCGAGATCATCCACCACTGTCACAACAACTTTGCGCGCCACGCCCTGATCCCTTCACTCACCACACCCACCGGCCATCCCGGCACCGCCGGAACCCTAATGGACCCACCGGGTTCGAATTCTCAGGAAATGCTGAGAAACCGATGAGAAAGTGCCCCTTGGACACTCGCCTGCCCGGAAGGATCGGCGATGGCACACCGTGACCCTACGCCGAGCGATCCGCTCGCGCCGGTCGACAGCGGCCCGCTCGCGGTCACAGCTGTCAGCGATAGAGGCCGAGGAGCGCGCGTGACGCCGCATCGACGATCTCGTCGGCGGATACTTCCAAGGTGGCGTCCAACCACGCGGTGACGAGTTCGGCCATACCGCCGACGAAGAGCAGGCCCGCGGTCTCGTCCTCGTTCTCGCTCCGGTCGGAAGAGCCGAGAAACTTGCGCGCCTCGAGTGCCGACTGATGGGCCAGATGGCGCAGGAGCTCCGTCCGGCGCTGCCGCAGCTTCGGCACGGCGACGGACTCCACGATGGCGACTCGGCCTTTCCGGGGATCGTCGACCAGCAGTTGCACGAAGGCGCGGATCGAGGCACGCGCCCGCGCCTCCGGATCCTCGCCGGCGTTCTCGGCGGCACGCCGACCGGCCTCCTCGATCTCGGCCGCGATCGCGTTCATCACCGCCTCGAGCAACTCGTCCAGCCCGGAGAAGCTCTCGTAGAAGTAGCGCTCGCTGAGGCCTGCCTCGACGCAGACGGCGGTCATCGTGGTCCGTGTCTCCGGGGACGCCCATACCGTGAGGGCGGCCTCGAACAGACGGGCCCGGCGTTCGGCCGCACGCTCGGCGGCGCTGACACCCCGGTAGACCCCTGATTGCACGGCCATGTTCCCAAGCATGCCACAAGGGCTTCGTGAGCCAAGGTTGACAGGGCATGCTTCCCGAATCAGGCTGGAGGTGACCACCACCACATGAGCACGAGGTGAACCATGACGGCCAAGGCCCCGGAACCACGCGAGGGAGCGGCCGGGAAGGAGGCCGTGGCCCTGCGGCCGATCCCGGTCCAGCACTGCGACGACCGCGGCTTGCCCGTGATCGGGCAAGTCCTGGAGTACGCCAAGGATCCGGTCGAGCTCTGTCGCCGCCACTGGGAGCGCTACGGCCCGGTCGCTCCGTTCCGCGCGCTCGGCAAGACCGCGGTGATGCTGCTCGGCCCCGACGCCTGCGGGGAGGCCCTGCAGAACAAGGACAAGGCGTTCGCCAACGAGCCGGCGTGGTCCCAGCTCGTCGGCCCGTTCTTCAATCGTGGCCTCATGCTTCTCGACTTCGAGGAGCACAAAGCGCACCGGCGGATCATGCAGGAGGCATTCACCCGCCGGCGACTCGAGACATACACCCGCCGTCTTCACCCCGCCATCGAGCAGGGAGTGACGAGCTGGGAGGAGGGCAAGGAGTTCCCGTCATACTGGAAGCTCAAGCAGCTCACCCTCGATATCGCCGCGGACCTGTTCATGGGCGGAGCGCAGGACACCGACCAGGCCGAAATGGACCGGATCCACAAGGCGTTCATCGCCTGCGTCCAGGCCGCGGCCGGTATAGTCCGCGCCAATGTGCCGTTCAGCCGGTGGGGCAGGGCTTATCGCGGCCGCAAAGTGCTCGAAGACTTCCTCCGCCACTACCTGCCCGCCAAACGCGCTCGGCAAACCGACGATATCTTCTCGGTGCTCTGCCACGTCGAGAACGAGGACGGTGAGCGGTTCGCCGATGACGACGTGGTGAACCACATGATCTTCCTGATGATGGCGGCGCACGACACCTCGACCATCACCACCTCCACGATCCTGCAGTACCTCGGGCAGCACCCGGACTGGCAGGAGCGCTGCCGCGCCGAGGCGCTCGCGCTCGGCCCCACACCGTCGATGGCCGAGCTGGAGAGCCTGGTCTCGATCGACCTGGTGATGCGCGAGGCGCTGCGGCTGCGGGCCCCGGTCCCGGTCCTGGTCCGGTACACGGTCGAGGACACCGTGGTCCAAGGCGTCCGCATCCCCGCCGACACCGACGTCATACTCGGCATCCAGTTCACCCACCTCATGGAGGACTACTGGACCGACCCGATGGTCTTCGACCCCGACCGGTTCGGCCCCGAACGCCGGGAGGACAAATCACATCGGTTCGCCTGGGTGCCATTCGGCGGCGGTGTGCACAAGTGCATCGGGATGCACTTCGGCGGCCTCGAGGTCAAGGCGATCATGCACAGTCTGCTGCGCCGATACCACTGGACCGTCGACCCCGACTACGTGCCGCCGATGGACTACCACTCCCTCCCGTTCCCCAAGGACGGCCTGCCGATCACCTTGATCGGAAACTGAGGAACGAGACCGCGACTGAGGAACGAGACCGCGACGAGCAGCAGCACCAGGTCGGCCGCGGGATCGGATCGGTCGGCCGGTGTGCAGGCACGCCTGGGTGAGTGCACCGCGCATGTCGATGCCCAGGCGTTCGCCGACCGCACTCACTCCCACCATCACTGCCCCGTCGGAACCCGCCGAGAAAACAGGTGCCCGTCCCGGCACGGCTTCGAGGCGTACGCCCGCGATCCCCGCTGCGGCAGCGTCTCGCTCCGGGTGCGGCCAGGGCCATCGCGGCAATGATCACCCCGACACCGCCCATCACCGAGCGATCATCGCAATGTCACAGCCACTGCCGCCGCTCGGGCCGAACGCGACGCACCTGTTCGGCATGTGCGGATTCGGCGGTGGCGACCTGCTCGAGGACTGGATCGACCGAGCCGACGCCGCCGGCACCGATGTCGCCGCATGGCGGCAGGCCGACACCGGCCGGGCGCCGCGCGTTGGCGCATACACCCGGTTCCCCCGATTACCGGACTGTTCCAGATCCGCGACACCACCAACCCAACCTCATCCGCATCGCGTCCTGGCGCGGCCACACCCGTATCAGCACCTTCGACCCCTCACCCACCGGGGTGCGCGATATCCGGGTCACCGGCACCGCCGACCACATCATCGACACGCTCGACCACGCCCCCACCGCGACGCAACCGACCCGGCATCGTTCTCCCCGAGTGCCGGGTGCGGTCTTCGGCGATCCCGGTCGGGGATACGTACAGTCGGCGCCGCTGCCGCGATTCGTCCGCACACCTCAGGAAACGTCTCTGTAGTCGGGCGGTACGGGGCGTTTCCCGCGTGGTTGTCGCGGACACGATTCTGGTGGTGCATCGCGTGACCTGCGACAGACCAATCGGCTGGTTATGATGGCCGCGTCGTCGATCCCGCCTCATGCTTCCCGGACGGCGGCGAGTTCCTCCCCCATCAGCGAGCCTTCCCGGCACTCGCCGGCACCCGCGAATGGGTGCTCGACCCCTACACGCCGACAACCCCTACATGCTGACAAAGGGGACTCGTCCACCCCAGTGGTCCTGGCCGCGGCGGCCTCCAAATCCTCGCCGCAGAGTGTGGCCGGGGCCGCTCACGCTCGTGTTCCACTTCGGCGCGTGTCGGCTCGGTCCAGTTTGTCGAGACAAGAGAGGAACCCGTTATGGACTTCGCGCAACGCACCATCGACATGGCCCGCGACAACGTCACCAAAGGTGGGCGGCCCTTCGCAGCCGTCATCGTCAAGGACGGCGCGGTCGTGGCCGAAAGCGCGAACATCGTGGCTCAGACCAACGATCCCATCGCCCACGCGGAGATACTGGCCATCCGTGAGGCCTGCACCAAACTCGGCTCCGAGGAGTTGATCGGCGCCACCATCTATATCCTTGCCCATCCGTGCCCGATGTGCTTAGGAGCGCTGTACTATTGCTCGCCCGACGAAGTCGTCTTCCTCGCCACTCGCGAGGCGTATGAGCCGTATTACGTCGACGACCGCAAGTACTTCCAGTTGAGCAGCTTCTATGACGAGTTCGCCAAGTCCTGGGATCAGCGAGGCCTGCCCATGCGCTACGAACCCCACGACGCAGCAATCGACGTCTACCGCCTGTGGCAGGACCACAACGACGGCCACCGCCACGTCCCCGAAACCACCACACCACAATGAGAAGCCCCGGAACCAGGACTCGATGCGATGAGGTGTGAGTGCGACCGGCAGGCAGAGCTCGCGGCCGGGCCACAAACGCAGAAAGTTCCGCAAGTATCACGACCAGCTGCTCGATGGCGCCGAACGTGTGGCCACGAGCAAAGTCGAGGTTGCGTTCGGCACCGACGCCGGCATGTTCCCCCACGCGGAGAACTGGAAGGAATTCCCGATGCTGGTCTCGACCGGCATCACTCCGCTGCGTGCACTGAAGGCGGCGACCAGCGTGGCGGCCGAACTGCTCGGCCTCGAGGAACTGGGTGTGGTCGACGAAGGCAAAATCGCCGACCTGATCGCCATGCCCGGCGACCCGTTCACCGATATAACCCTTACCGGCAAGGTCGACTTCGTGATGAAGGGCGGCGTGATCTACAAACACACCAGGCCCTGAACGGTGGCCTGAATCGTTGTCCGCCGGCCGTGACATTCGGGGCGGTGTGAGCGAAGGTTATCGTCCGCCGAAGCCGGACATGGCGATGCCACGGACGAATGCCTTCTGCGCGATGGCGTAGACGACCAGCATCGGCAGTATGATCAGCGTTGATGCGGCCATCAGTACCGGCCATTTCGAGACGTACTGCCCTTGCATCCAGACCAGGCCGAGGGTGACGGTGGAAATATCTTTGCGTTGAATCATCACCAATGGCCACAGGAAATCGTTCCACACATTGACCCACGTGAGGACGGCCAGCACCATGACGGCCGGCCTGGCGTGGGGTAGCAGTATTCGCCGGTAGATCTGCCAGGGTGAGCAGCCGTCGAGTATGGCGGCTTCCTCGAGCTCGGCGGGGAGTGTGCGGAAGAACTGCCGCATCATATAGGTGCCGAAAGCGCTGCCGAACAGCCCGGGCACAATCAGCGCCCACGGTGTGTCCGTCCAGCCGAAGACGCGCATGAGAATGAACTGTGGAACGACGGTCACGGTCAGCGGCACCATGAGCGTGGCCAGGTAGGCCACGAACAGGACGTCGCGACCGGTGAATGGGAGTCGGGCGAATGCGTATCCGGCCAGCGAGCAGAAGAACACCTGGCCGGCCGTAATGCATCCGGCATACAGAAGCGTGTTGGCGAACATCCGCCCGAACGGCATCAGCTGAAACACCGTGGTGTAATTCGACCATTGCGGCCGGGGCGGAATCAGAGTCGGTGAAGTGACTTCCGATTCCTTCTTCAGAGAGCCCGACAGCGCCCACAGAATCGGGAACAGGGCGCACCATGCCATGGCGATCAGCGCGGCGTAGAGTGCGCCGGCGCGAACGAGACCGCGCTTTCTCCATCGCCAACCCGACACCGACATCATCCCTCCGGGGAATTCTTGCGCGTGAACCGCAGTTGCGCGACGGTCAGGGCCAGCAGGATCACGAAGATCACCCAGGCGATGGCGGACGCGTAGCCGACATCACCGAACGCGAAGGCGTTCTGGAAGATCATGATGCCGAAGACGTATGTTCCCGTCTCGGGGCCGCCGTGGCCCCCGGTGAGGACATAGACCTGGTCGAACGCCTGGACCGAGTTGATGACGGAGACAACGAGGACGAATGACAGGGCACCCCGGATCAACGGCAGGGTAATCGAGAAGAAGCGCTGTATCTCCCCGGCCCCGTCGATCTTCGCCGCTTCGTAAAGACTTTCCGGCACACCTTGCATGGCGGCGAGCAGGACGACGGTGGCAAACGGAACGCTTCTCCAGATACTGACGACGCACAGCGAAACCATTGCCCACCTCGGGTCGACCAGCCAGGGGACGGGGCCGATGCCGAGCCAACCGATCATAATGTTGAGCAGCCCGTTGTTGGTGTCGAATACGAATCGCCAGACCACGGCCATCACCACGCTCGATACCGCCAACGGCAGGAACAGCACGGTCCGGAAGATACCGATCCCCCTGATTCTCCGGTTCAGTGTCGCGGCGATCGCGAGGCCGATCACCACGGTCGGTATCAGGGTTCCCACGGTGAAGACGACGGTGTTGCGCAACGCGATGAGGAAAAGGGGATCCCCGGTGAGCAGCCGGCGGAAGTTTTCCAGTCCGGCGAAACGCAACGGGCCGAACATGTCCCACCGCTGGAAGCTCAGATACAGCGAAAACCCCAGTGGAAACACCATGAACAATGCCACCGCGAGCAGGTTCGGTGCGACGAAAACTCGCGCGGCTCCGGCTTGCCGCTTCGCGAGCGCGGTCCGGTTCCGAGAACCGGCGGATTCCGGTACGACGGGTTTCTCGAGGGCGGGTTCTCCGGTGACGGTCATTGATTGCACAGCACCTCATCCGTGTCGTGAGAGAGTCTGTTCTCGAGCGATGCCGCCGATGTGGCGCCCCGGAGGACCGGGCCGAAGTAGCGGTCCATCAGGGCATCGATCCGGGGCCACGCGGGCGTGACCGGGAGCGGACCCGAGTATGCCGGTCCCTCGGTGAGGATCTCGAGATTTTCCATCTTCGGGTGCGCTGCGGCGAATCCGCCCGAGTTCACCGCCGACTTCAGGACCGGGACGAAAAGGCCGGATTCGGCGATGACGGCCTGCCCGGCCGGTCCGGTGGCGAACTTCACGAACTCCCAGGCCTGTTCTTTGCGCGGGCTGTCGGCCGCGATGGCAAGGCCGGTTGTGCCGATGTTCGAACGCGCCCCATGGCCTTTCGGCCCGGCGGGCAGCGCCGTGACATCGAAGTCGAGGTCATCGGCGTCGGAGAATGTTCTGTACCGCCAGTGTCCGCCCATGGCGAGCGCCGCCTTGCCTTGCGAGAACAGTTCCATCGTCGAGATCGACTGCTGGTCGGTCGGGGTCGGCGACACGCGGTACCTGTTGGCCAGATCCGCGTAGAACTGAACCCCCTCGATAAACGCGGCGTCGGCGAAATTGCAATGGGTCGGACGGGTTCGCGGGCTCGTCCATTCGACGCCGTTGTTCATACCGAACAACCCGGCCGAATAGTACGGCACCCACGTATCGACGAGTCCCCATTGTGTCACCGCGCCCGCTCGGTCACGTTTGGTCAGTGTTCTGGTCACCTCGAGGAATTCAGCGAAACTCCACGCGGCGTCCCATCGCCCGGGTGGTTTCGGTCCGACTTCGGTGAAGAGCTTCTTGTTGTAGAAGAGAAAGTTTCCCGACCACTGTTCGGGGAGAGCGTATTGCCTTCCGTCGAGGGTGAATGTGTCGTAGAGCGCCGCGATGCTCTCGGCTTTCAGTTCACCGGCGAAGGCCGAGTCCCTGTCGAGCATCGTGTTCAGATCGAGCAGCACCCCCCGGTCGGCCAAACAGGCATAGGTCTGCTCCCAGGCCATCAGCACATCCGGGCACTTGCCTCCCGCGCAGAAGGTCAGCATCTGCTGCACCGGATCCGGTCCCGCCAACACCGCGCGGACCTTGATGTCCGGATGTCTGCGGGTGAACTCGTCGATGACCCGCGCACGCCCCTCGGTCTCATCCGGATTGGCCTGGAAGAAGAATGTCAACGCATCATCGGCGTTACCGCACCCACTCGGCGCCGATGCCATGAGGGATGCACCGGCCATACCCACACTGCACAGGAATGTACGTCGCCCGAATTTCATGGTGATCCGAATTCCGTGTGTGACGGTATTGGTGGTCGAGTAGAAGAACGCACTATCCGGATTCGGATGAGCCGACGCCGGGCAGCCACATCACCAACTGATACAAAAGCATCGAAGTCTCCCGTATCGGCTCTCGAGGTTCGTCGGCACAACATTCGGGACAGTCGAGGAAACTCTACCGAGTCGTCGCGCCATCTCGGCTTCGCACCGCATCGGGTCGGCTACCGACGTCCGTTTCGGTGGTCCCACTCACGAGCCGCTACAGGAGCCTCGGTACCGATGCCGTTACCCACCCAGGCGAAGCCGATATGGCTCAGCACGTGCTTGTCGAGCAGGTTGCGAGTGTCCACGACCACGGCCCGGCCGGCGTCGGTTCCGAGCCTCACCCAGTCGAGCGCACGGAACTCGGGCCACTCGGTGAGGATCACGATCGCGGCCGCGTCCCTCGCGACCGCATACGGGTCGTCGACCACCCGAATCGGGTCGAGGCCCGGCGTGCTCCCGGGGACGCACGGGTCGTAGGCGGTGACCGTGGCGCCGTGGTAACAGAGTTGCCGCGCGACCGCGACGGCGGGGGAATCGCGCAGGTCGCCGGTGCCGGCCTTGAACGTGAGGCCGAGCACGCCGATCCCGAGGCCCGCCAGGGAGCCGTCGACCGAACCGGTGACCGCGCGACGGATCTTGCGCAGCATCATGGCATGCTGGCGGTCACGTGGTGTCCCAGGTGGGCCAGGCAAGCAGCACTGGTGAGTCCCACGTATCCGGCACCGATCACACCGACACGACTACCCATGGTGACCTCGCTTTCCGATCACTTCGACCGCGGCGGTGAGCACGCGCTCGGTTCGCACCTCGAGCAGCCCTGGGTCCGGACGGTCCGCATGCGGATCGCCGACCTTCCCGGCCCACAGCACGACATGGTGTTTCGCAGTGGCCGGCGGCCCCCACACGCGAGGAGGCGTGGGACCGAACAGCAATACCGACGGCGTGCCGAAGGCCGTCGCGAGATGTCCTACGCCGGTGTCGCCGCATACGACCAGTGCCGCGTCGGCCACCAGTGCGGCAAGTTCCACCAGACCGATGCGTCCCGCGTACACCGCCGAGGACGGCAGCCCGGCTCGGGCGGCGACCGCGTTCGCCAGTGATATCTCCGAGTGCGAACCGGTGATCACCACCCGCCGGCCGTCGGCACCCAGTTCCCGCGCCACTCGCGCGAAACGTTCGAACGGCCAGCGCCGTGCGGGATAGGCCGCGCCGGGGTGGATGACAATCGCGTTCGACTCCGGGACAGGCCCTGGCGGAGCGGGCAGCAGGAGCGCCGTTCGATCGGTTGCGATCCCTCCGTACTCCAGCAGCCGGCACCAGCGATCTACCTCGTGCACATCTTCACGCCAGTCGAGGCCGGGTTGGTCGGGGAAAGCCGAATGGCGGTGGGTCAGCAGCGTACCCGGGCTCGACGCCAGCAGATCACGGATACTTTCCGGCCCCGTGCCGTGCAGGTTGACCGCCAGCCTCGGCGACTCGCCCAACCATCGGAGCGCACCGAGCCCCGGGGTCGGTAGCAGCTCGTCGACCGCGTCGATGAGGTCCACGAGCTCGCCGAGCGATTCCGGCGCGGCGAGCACCACACGGTCGTCCGGGCATGCGCTCTTCAGCGCACGCAACGCGGGTACCGCGGTGAGCAGGTCGCCGAGCCCCAACGCGCGGAGCACGAGAACCGAGCCGCTCAGGGCCACGAGTCCTCTCCCGGTCCGCAACCGATAAGCGCCCGGACCGTTGCCGGTACCCGGACCGAGGGACCGCGGGCATCGACCCCCGCCGCACCGAATCCCGAAGCACCACCGGTGAGCGAGGTATTGGCGAGTATTCGCATCGCATCCCTTCGTTCTCGTGTCGGGCGGCGGAGACCAGGTGTGATGTCGAATAACCGCAACCCACGGGGATCAGCGCGATCTCACCGCCGCGACGGACCGGTCCCGGGCGGCAGCTCCCACAGGGCCGCCCCGGTCGGACACCGGTGTGAGCGGGGTCGCGTGGCGGTGGTGCAGTTCGCCGCGCAACCGGTGCCAGCACGCGGCTGGGGGGATGAGTACGCTGGTCGCTGTCATCCGCGCGATTTCGCCGGGTGTGCGCGGCCCGGGCATGATCCGGCGCACGGCGAATTCGCCGGTGAGCGTCGCCCATACTGCAGCGAATCCGAGGGCGCCACGCTTCCACCCGGCCACACCGAGCGCCATGGCCGCCGCACCCACCGCCGTGGTGAGCACATGGCGGGGGAAACGCCGGTTGGGTTCGCCAATGCGCCGGCGCCAGTGCGCGCCGTACTTGCGCCGCATCAAGGCGTTATCGGCGTTCCCGCGCTGTGCTCGCACACTGGCCATCGGCCCCGCGGCGCGGGGCGGATGTACGGTGACCCGGTCTCCGCGCACTATGGTGTAGCCGGCGAGGCCGACTCGCATCGCCAGATCGGCGTCCTCGCGAAAGGCCCTCGGGAAGCGCTCGTCGAAGCCGCCGACCGCGGCAAGTGCGGACCGACGGTAGGCCATGTCCGCGGTGATCCAGCGTGCGGTGGCCAGCCCGGCGGTCCCCCGCTCGTCATCGGTCGGGCGACGGTGCGCCGGCAGCGGGACCTCGATGCGGGCCGTGGACGCTGCCGTGTTCTCGTCCACACCGCGCAGGTCGTCGGCCAGGCGGGCCGGCCAATCCGGCGCGGTGAGCACATCGTCGTCCAGGAAGGCGATCCAGGAGCCCGTGGCGTACCACCACCCGGCATTCCTCGCCGCCGCCGGTCCACGGCCACCCGAGCGAATCACCTGGACCCGCGACAGAATCCTCGGCAGCGGTAATTCCCCGCCCTCGGGGCGGTCGTCCACCACGATGATTTCCCGGGGCTCGAGGCCCGCGGCGGCGGCGAGCGCCTCGAGCAGCACTCGGAGGCTGTCCCGACCGGTGGTCGGGATCACCACGCTGTAGTCCACGATGTGGTCGCTCATGTGCGCCGCACCAGGAACGGACCGATGGCCAGCAGATCGATCGGTGCGGAACCGAAACACTCGAGCGCGTCGCGAGGCGAATCGACCATCGGCCTGCCCGCGGTATTCAGGCTCGTATTGACCACCACGGGCAGGCCGGTGCGCCTGTCGAACTCCGACAGCATCCTCGCCAATACGGGTTCGTCCGCGGAATCGACAGTTTGCACCCGCGCGGTGCCGTCCACATGTGTCACCGCCGGGATCCGTGTCCGCCACCGGGGTGTGACGTCGTGGACGAACAGCATGTACGGGCTGGGCAACGGGCCACGGCCGAAGATCTCGGCCGCCCGGTCGGCCAACACCATCGGTGCGACCGGACGAAATCGTTCCCTGCCCTTCACCGCGTTGAGGCGTTCGAGGTTCGCCGACCGGCCGGGGTGCGCGAGCAGCGATCGATGCCCGAGTGCGCGCGGACCGAATTCGGCACGGCCCTGGAACCAGGCGACCACCTGATCCTCCGCCAGCGCCTTCGCCACCTCGGTCGCGATATCCGCCGGCCGCGTGTACCCGATTTCGGCCGCACGCAGAACAGCCGCCAACTCTCCGTCGGTCCACTCGCGACCGAGGTCGGTCCCGCGCATCGGGGCGGCACGCTCGCCGAATTCCGCGGCCAATTGCAGCGCGGCGCCCAGCGCGGTCCCCGCGTCACCCGCCGCGGGCTGGACCCAGATCCGTTCATAGGGACCTTCGGCATGCAGCCGGGTGTTGGCCACACAGTCGAGTGCGATACCACCGGCGAGCGCGAGGTTCGAGTGTCCGGTCCGACGGTGCAGCCAGGATGCCAGTCCCAGCAGTACCTCCTCGAGTCGCCGTTGGACACTCGCGGCGAGGTCGGCGTGGTCCGGTCCGAGGTCACCGCCGGTCACCGCGGGCGCGAAGCGCGATCAGTCCACCGGCTCGGTTCGGAAACCACCGTCGTCGGTGGAATAGACGAGTTCTCGGAACCGGTCGAGGAACCGTGGCGTGCCATAGGAGGCGAGGGCCATCACCTTGTATTCGTCGCCGGCTCGGGTGAACCCGAGGTGTTCGGTGAGATCCTCGTACATCAGGCCGAGGGAATGCGGCAGTCGCTGTGCGGCGAGTTCGACGAACTTGCCGTCCCGGTATTCGCCGGCGAGGTAGGACTGGCTTTCGCCGCGGCCGTCGGCCACCAGCACCGCCGAGTCGCCCCACGGCGCCGCGAGCGCTGCCGATGCCGCGTGCGCCACGTGATGCCGGACGAAGCGCACGATCGTGGGATCGAGGCCGGGCAGCACGGCCCGGAGGAAAGCGGGTGCCCTGCGGGCGTAGTCGGTGCGGGTCTCCTCGCTTCCCCGATCGAGACCGCCGAGAGAATGGTCGACCAGGGCGGGGTCGTAGGAGTAGCCCACCGCATCGAGTTGGTCGGGCCGTATGCCCGCTCGCTCCAGGCACCACGCGGCGGCCTGCTCGGGCATCTCCCAGGCGGAGAACGGCACCGGCCGCTTGCCGTGCTTACGGCGCGTGAATCGCTCCTCCTCCGCGGCCGCGACGATCTCACCGTCCACGATCACCGCGGCAGCGGGGTCGTGGAAGACTGCGTTCACACCTAAAATGCGCACCGGGCCGCCTTTCCACTCGGAGCACGGGCTCTGCCCACTGATGTTGGGCGCGCTACCCGCCGAAGTAAGCGCCAAACCGACACGCCCGGCAGACACGCCCGGCATCGTTACTCAACGCATCAACTTCTCCACCGACGTGGCGTGTGCCGCGAACCAGTCGATCGTGCGGCGCAGGCCCTCGGCCCTGCCGACCCACGGCTGCCAACCCAGTTCGCGTCGGGCGAAGGAAATGTCCGGGCAGCGGCGCTTCGGATCGTCTATCGCACCGTCGATGTATTCCACCGTGGAGCGGCTTCCGATCGCCGAGCGGATTTCCTCCGCGAGGCGTAGCACGGACAGTTCATGCGGGTTGCCGATGTTGACCGGTCCGGGGTGGTCGGTGCACGCCAGCGCGCACAGACCGCGCACGGGTGTCTTCGACATAGCAGAGCGAGCGGGTCTGCTCGCCGCTGCCCGCTATGGTCAGCGGTGCGGCCGACAGCGCCTGGGCGATGAAGGTGGGCACCATTCGGCCGTCGTCGGCACGCATACGGGGGCCGTAGGTGTTGAAAATCCGGGCGATCCCGGTGTTCACGCCCCGTTCTCGGCGGTACGCCATGGTCAATGCCTCGGCATACCGCTTCGCCTCGTCGTAGACGCTGCGCGGGCCGACCGGATTGACATGACCCCAGTAGCTCTCGGGCTGCGGGTGGACCGCGGGGTCGCCGTACACCTCGCTCGTCGACGCCAGCACGAATCGGGCTCGGTTCCGCTCGGCGAGTTCAAGGGCGTTGGCGGTCCCGAGGGAACCGGCGCGCAGTGTCTCGATCGGCAATCGCAGGTAGTCCGGCGGGGACGCGGCCGACGCGAGATGAAAGACGACATCGACCGAGCCCAACAGGGGAAAGCGCTCGGTGACGTCGTGGCACACCATCTCGAAGCCGGGCCGGTCCACGAGTGTGGCGACGTTGTCCGGGGTGGATGTGGCGAAGTTGTCGAGGGCGACCACTGCTGTTCCCGTATCGAGTAACTGCTCACACAAATGCGATCCGATGAACCCGCAGCCGCCGGTCACCAGTGCACGTTCCCACGCCATCGCGATCTTCGTGATTCGGCCTTCCGATCCGATGTGCTCGTTCGTTCGGTGATCTCGGCGAGCAGGGAATCCCACCGGCGCAGGAAGGCGCCGAGGCCATAGTGTTCCAGCGCGAGCTGCCGTCCCGCCTTCCCGGCGAGGACCGCCAGATCGGGTTCGCGGAGGAATTCGCGGAACTTCGCGGTGAGCACCGAGATATCGGCAGAGCCCGCACCGGCTTCCGGTGGTACCGCGCCGACGGCCTCGGTGGTCGCCAGGACCGGCACCGGCATGGCCAAGCCAAGTGCATGGCCTCGAGCAGAGACGGCCCGAGCGAGGTCCACCGCGCGGTGTGCAGATATACCCGTCTACGCGCTATTTCGGAATGCGGGACGGCCTGTTCGAAGTCGCCGATCTCGCGAACGGGATGCGTGGTGGACTCGTCGAGCGGGAACCCGTCCGCTCCGATACCGTAGACATCGACCGGCCCGGCTGTCGCGAAGGCGGGGAGCAGATCGGTACCGGTGATTCGTCCGCGACGCATCGGCTCGTTGATCAACGCGACGCCGTGGGGCACTTCTCCGGTATAGAGCGCTCCGGGGTCCACCACGCCGTGCGGCACGACCCGGGTGGGTGCTCGCCCGTTGTCCCACATCAGATCGTTGAAGTGTGTCACGTGCACGATCGGGATATCGGTGCGGTCGGCCGGCGGGTGCCTGGTGGTGGCCGCGCCCGCGCGCGGGGTGTTGTGCTCGACGTAGACCGCCGGAATGTCGGTGCCCGGATGCCGGCCGAGCCATCGTTCGGTGGGGTCGATTTCCTCCGGGCACTGGAGCACGACGACGTCCGGCTCGGTTTCGCGCAGTTCGCCGGCGGGCACCTCGTCGGCGGACGGCAGGTCGCGGCCGTCCCGGCCACGACCCCACGGCCTGCCGCCTTGCTCCACCGGGATGAGGTAGCGGTGTCGACCTCGGACGAACGACGTTGTCCGTGCGCCGTGGACATGCCAGAGCAAAACTCTGAGCTGGTTCATCGTATCGGCCATGTCGGTAGCTCTTGCCTGCTCACACCGGATCAAACCCGGCCGGGCGCAGGCCGTGAGAACCGGCGCTTCTCGCCCATGTCGCATCGTCGCCGGACGGCGGCCGCCGCGGTGTCTGCCGCAAGACCGCGGCGGCCGGGATTGGTGTGGTGCGCACCGGGTAGGCACGGAGCATGCGTGTACCTGTGACCGGGTGGGCCGGTTTTGTTCACGGACAGACAACGGCGGCGGATGTCTCGAGCATGTGCCGAGTGGACGACGCTCTCGCGGCTGCCGTGACACCCCGCGATAGGGCGTGGAGTCCCGGTTCCCGGCCCGATGCGTCGCACCCGGACGACGACTCCTCCCGCGGGTATCTGCGTAACGAACCGCTCGCGGGCCGGCCGGCGTGAGCGCGGCCCATGGCGAGCCGAAGCCCACGGTCGTCATCGCGACGAGGAACCGCGCCCGCGAGTTGACCCGTACCTTGACCGAGTTGCGGGCATTACGTCCGCGCCCGGCGATCGTGGTGCTGGACAACGCTTCCGATGATGACACCGTAAGTCGAGCGGAGACCTTCCCGGATGTGAAGGTCATCCGGCTGTCCCGCAATCTCGGGGCGGCAGCGCGCAACCTCGGCGTCGCGATCGCCCGGACCCCGTATATCGCGTTCAGCGACGACGACTCGTGGTGGGCCGGTGACGCACTCGGCGAAGCCGAGCGGATATTCGACTCTTGTCCACGGCTGGGCCTCGTAGCGGGTCGTACGCTCGTCGGCACCGACAACCGTGACGATCCCGTCAACAAACTGATGACGACCAGCCCCCTCGGACATCCCCCGGGCTGCCCGGTCCAGTGGTTCTCGGCTTCCTCGCGTGTGCGGCGATTGTCCGGAAGGAGGCATACCTCCAGGTCGCCGGGTTCAACCCGCTCCTGCATTTCGGTACCGAAGAACGATTGCTGTCACTCGATCTGGCGGCATACGGCTGGCATCTCTGCTATGTGGCGGACGTGCGCGCCCACCACCACCCGTCGCCTCACCGTCCGCCTCCGGCGTGGCGCGGGCGGATCGAGCAGCGGAACAACGCGCTGATCGCCTGGATGCGACGGCCCCTGCACCGGTGCGTGAACGAGACCGTCGGTCTGCTCGGCCGGGCGACGCGTGACCCGGGGATGTTGCCGACGGTCGCCGGGGTTTTACGCCGCCTGCCGTGGGCGTTGGCGCAGCGGCGTCGGCTGCCGCCCGAGGTGGAGCGCCAGACCCGAATCCTCGAACTCACCGAAAGGAAGTGACCGGATGGCCACGGACCGCATGACGGTCGTCGTCATCACCCGCGACCGGCGCGAACAACTGCTGGAAACGCTCGCGCACATGATCGCGCTTCCCGACGCGGCGCCGATCATCCTGGTCGACAACGCGTCCTCCGACAGCACGGCCGACGCGGTCGCCGCGGCGTTCCCGTCCGTGGAACTCATCCGCTCGCCGGACAATCTCGGTGCGGTGGCCCGCAATATCGCGGTCGAACGGGCGCGCACGCCGTATGTGGCGTTCTGTGACGACGACACCCAGTGGCAGCCGGGCTCCTTGGCCCGCGCCGCCGACCTGCTCGACCGGTATCCCGGCTTGGGTTCGGTGACCGGACGCTGCCTGGTCGCGCCCGACCTGCACGAGGATCCGATCACACCGAAACTGCGCGATTCACCGGTTTCCGGGCCCGATTGGCTACCGGGTCCGGCGCTGCTCGGCGTGATGGCGGCTCTGTCCGCCTTTCGGGTGAGCGCGTTCAGGGAGGTCGGTGGTTTCTCCCGACATCTGTGGTTCGGCGGGGAAGAGGAACTGCTCGCGCTCGACCTCGCGGCCCACGGCGGGTGGATGTGCTGGGTACCGGACATGGTGATCCATCACGCGCCTTCCCGGATACGGAATTCGACCCATCGACGCGGGCTCGGTATCCGGAACACCCTGTGGACGCTGTGGTTGCGGCGGCCGGTACGAAGTGCGGCCCGCCGAACCGCCGTGGTGCTCCGGTCCGCCCCGGCCGACCTGGCGACGGCCGGGGCCGTGCTGGAGTCCTTGCGCGGACTGCCCTGGGTATTGCGCGAAAGAAAAGTCGTGCCCTCGCACGTGGAAGCCGGCCTCGTGTTGTTGGAAGAATCCCAACGCCGTTCCCCGGCCCGTCGTTACGTGGGCTGAGTTCCACCCGCCGACGGCCGAGCGGCGATCACGCCGGGCGTCGGTGTCGGTCGCTCGCGGCGGCCACGCGGTACACGGCAACAACTTCGGTGGGATCAGGATGCCATGTCGAGCCGGCCTTCGAAGCCCGAGGGATCGTGGCGTCCGAGCACGGCGTGCACGACACCTCGGCCGGGGGTCAGGCGGTCCTTCGCAAACCCGCCAACGCTCGGATGGCGTCCGTCAGCGAGATCGGGTGATCGTGTTCCAAGGTGACGAGGCCGGTCTCGAGCAGCTGGCGTATCAGCATCGACTTCGTGATACCGCGATCGGCAGCGGCGGTCTCGAGCCGCTTGTCCAACTCGGCCGGCATCTTCACGGACCGAGACACCATCACGCCGGCGGGCCCGGGCGTCGGCGGCAGCTCGACCCGGTCGTCCGTGTACTCCAGACGCGCGGCGAAGGCAGCCATGTCTTCAGGGGTACCAGGCCATTCGGCACTCATCGCGTCTTCTCCCATTCGACGAATTCTTCGAGTTGTTCCGGAGTCATCCGCCGAGCCGCGACGATCTGATGATCGAAGTGGTCCCGCGGTCGAAGCGTCACGATAAGTGGCCGTCCGTCGTCCGTGCGGGCCCAGATGGTCAACGCCGCCAACCCGGTTACGGGGTCGACGCCACGGCGCGGCCATCGGCGATCGGCGTAGAGCACCTCGATCACCTCATGACGCTCGACCCCGGCCATCGCCAGGACCGTTGAGGCGCCGAACCACCACTCATAGGTCACCCTCACATTCTATCGCCTGGTACCACGATCGTAGTACCCGGCGTCACCGTATTTCTCCGACTCCGCTACCCGCCGCCATTGCGATCTCGCCGCGATATTCAGTGGATGGTTCGGGGTGGCCGACCACCCCGTGTTGGTGGACGTAGACCACGGCCTGGACGCGGTCGCGCACCCCAGTTCGGTGAGAATGCGCGAGACATGTGATCCGACCGGGGAACGTAGCGCACAAACCCGGTCCTTCGGGGCCGGATCAGCGCATCACCGCGTGGGCCTTCCTGGCCCAGGGGGTGGTCGTTGCTGTTGTTCTGTGTAAGGACAGCAACAACCGGGCCAAGACCCGGTCGCGGGTCGCGCGGGTGGCCGGTACGCGGCGGGACCGGGCGTACAAGCACACCACGGCGATCCGCCGCGACAACCAAGCGGTGTATGTCGAGGACCTGTGCGCCAAAAGCCTGGCCCGGACCCGGTTTTCGCTGTCTCCGACGTAGGGGCGATGCCGCTGTGCACACTTGCCGCCCTGGTGGAGGCCCGCTCGACGCGCCCGACACGGGATCGGACCTGCGCCGACAATCGGAGTCCCGCACGTGCCACCATCACCTGGTACCACGACGGCAGCGGACGGCCCGACGAGGTATACGGGCGAGTAGTACCCGCGTGCCGTGCAATTATCCGGGTTCGGGGTGCACACTACGCAGAGCCGCGATCGGCTCGCCCGTAGACCGGGCCGGCGCATTGGAGAGGAAGGGAGCCAGGCGAGTGTTCAATCGCATCGCGATCGTGAACCGGGGAGAGGCGGCAATGCGCCTTATCCACGCTGTCCGGGATTTGGCGGCAGAGACCGCGCAACCGATCGAAACCGTCGCGCTATATACCGACGTCGACCGGAGCGCGACGTTCGTACGAGAGGCCGATATCGCCTACGATCTCGGTCCCGCGTCCGCGCGCCCCTACCTGGACCTGAAGGCGCTCGAACGCGCTCTGGTGACGACCGGAGCCGATGCCGCCTGGGTGGGCTGGGGCTTCGTCGCGGAAGATCCCGCGTTCGCGGAGCTGTGCGAACAGATCGGGGTCACCTTCATCGGCCCGAACCCGGAGGCGATGCGCAAGCTCGGTGACAAGATCGGCGCCAAGCTCATCGCCGAGGAAGTCGGCGTGCCGGTCGCGCCCTGGAGCCGGGGCGAGGTCGAATCCGTCGGCGCCGCCCTGAGCGCCGCGGCCGAAATCGGCTACCCACTGATGCTCAAGGCGACCGCGGGTGGCGGTGGTCGCGGTATCCGGGTGATCACAGGCGAAGCCGAACTCGTCGACGCCTACGAACGTACCCGCCAGGAAGCCGCACGGGCCTTCGGCAGCGGCGTTGTCTTCCTGGAACGGCTGGTCACCGGCGCCCGCCACGTCGAGGTGCAGGTGATCGCGGACGGCCAGGGCACCGCGTGGGCGCTCGGCGTACGCGACTGTTCGGTGCAGCGGCGCAACCAGAAGATCATCGAGGAGTCGGCGTCGCCGGTGTTGAGCCCTGAGCAGGCCGCCGAACTCAAGGCGTCGGCCGAACGGCTGGCGGTCGCAGTCGGATACCGCGGCGCGGCGACCGTCGAATTCCTCTACCACCCCGGTGACCGGCTGTTCGCCTTCCTCGAGGTCAACACCCGGTTGCAGGTTGAACACCCGATCACCGAAGCCACCACCGGTTTCGACCTGGTCCGGGCTCAGCTGCACGTGGCCTCCGGCGGCCGACTCGAGGGTGAGCCACCGGTCGAGCGTGGCCACGCCATCGAGGCGCGGCTCAACGCCGAGGATCCGGATCGCGACTTCGCGCCCGCTCCGGGCCGCATCGTGCGGCTCGACCTGCCCGCCGGGCCCGGCATCCGCGTCGATACCGGTGTCAGCGAGGGCGACACCATCCCCGCCGATTTCGACTCCATGATCGCCAAGATCATCGCCTACGGCCGCAACCGTGAGGAGGCGCTGGGCCGGCTGCGGCGCGCGATGGTGCAGACCCGGGTGGTCATCGAGGGCGGCGCGACCAACAAGAGCTTCGTGCTCGACCTGCTCGACCAGCCCGAGGTGGTCGACGCCACCGCGGACACCGGCTGGATCGACCGGGTGCGCGGTGAGGGCCGTCTCGTATCGCACCGGCACTCCGCCGTCGCGGTGGCCGCCGCCGCCATCGACGCCTACGAGGAGGAGGAGCGGGTCGAGCGGGACCGGCTGCTGTCCACGGCGGCCGGCGGACGCCCGCAGGTCCAGCATCAGAGCGGGCGGCCGCACGACCTCAAGCTGCGCGGTGTCGGCTACCGGGTGCGGGTCGCGCGCGTCGGTGCGCACCGGTTCCGGGTCGGTATCGAGTCGGGCGGGGATCTGCGCACCGCCGACGTCGACCTGGAACGCTTCGACCACCACACCGGGCAGATCGTGGTCAACGGCACCCGGTACCGCCTCACCACCGGCACGCACGGACCGATCCACCTGATCGACGTCGACGGGGTGACGCACCGGATCAGCCGGGACGAGGGCGGTGTCGTCCGCTCCCCCGCGCCCGCGCTGGTCGTCGCCACACCGCTGGAGGTCGGCGCCGAGGTCGAGGCGGGCGCGCCCGTGCTGGTGCTGGAGAGCATGAAGATGGAAACGGTGCTGCGCGCGCCGTTCCGCGCCCGGTTGAAGGAGTGCACGGTTTCCGTCGGCACCCAGGTGGAGACCGGCGCGCCGCTGCTGCGGTTGGAGCCGCTCGCCGAGGACGGCGAGGAGGCCGACAGCGCGGCCGTGGAGACGGTCGAGTTGGACCTTCCGGTCGAGCCCGCACCCTCTCGGCCGCATGAGCGGGTGGCCCGCGGACTGCAGGACCTGCGCAGCCTACTGCTCGGCTACGACGTCGACCCGCACGACGACCGCCGCGTGCTCGGCGACTACCTCACCGCGCGCCGGGAGGCCGTGGCGGACAACCGCAGGCCGCTGGCCGAGGAGGTCGAACTCGTACAGGTATTCGCCGACCTCGCCGAGCTGAGCCACAACCGCTCGTGGGACGAGGACGGCAGTGGCCAGAGCCATGTGCACAGCGCCCGCGAGTACTTCCACACCTATATGCGGAGTCTCGACGTCGAGCGGGCCGGGCTGCCGGAGTCGTATCAGGCCAAGCTCGCCAAGGCACTCGGGTACTACGGTGTCACAGAGCTGGAACGCACACCTGACCTCGAGGCCGCGGTCTTCCGAATCTTCCTCGCCCAGCAACGGCCATCCGACACCGTCGAGGTCATCACCACGCTGCTGCGCGAGTGGCTGCGGGAGCCGATGCCGGAGCGGGCGTTGCGCGAGCCCGTCGGCCTGGCGCTGGAGCGGCTGGTCGGCGCGACGCAGGTGCGTTTCCCGGTGATCGCCGACCTCGCCCGCGGCCTGGTGTATGCCTGGTACGGCCAGCCGCTGCTGCGGCGCAACCGCGCCGAGGTGTACACCACCGTCCGCAGGCGCCTGCGTCATCTGGACACGCACCCGGACAGCGCCGACCGCGCCGACCACATCGCCGAGATGGTGCGCAGCACCGAGCCGCTGGTGCGGTTGCTCGGCCAGCGTCTGGTGCGCGGCAGCGCGGACAACACCGTCATGTTGGAGGTGCTCACCCGCCGCTACTACGGCAACAAGGGACTCACCGGCGTCCGCACCGAGCAGGCGGGCGGCTGCACCTTCGTGATCGCCGAACGCAAGGGCACGAGCCTGGTCTCGGCTGTGGTGCGGTTCGACGCCCTCGACACCGCGCTGCGCGGTCTCGCCGAGTTGGCCGGCGGCGCCGCGTCCATCGAGGCCGATATCTACCTCATCTGGGAAAAGCAGCCCGAGGACTTCGATGCGATGGCCGCCGCGCTGCAGGAGGTCCTCGCCGCGCGACCCATGCCGAACCAGGTGCACCGGATCACCACTACCGTGGCCGGGAGCAATGGCGCGGTGATGCACCATCACTTCACGTTCCGCCCGTCGGCCACCGGCATGGCCGAGGAACGGCTGATCCGCGGCCTGCACCCGTACATCGCGCAGCGGATGCAGATCGAGCGACTGCGCAAGTTCGACCTCACCCGGCAGCCGTCCTCGGACGAGGAGGTCTATCTCTTCCGCTGCGTGGCGAAGGAGAACCCGGCCGACGAGCGCCTCGTCGCGTTCGCGCAGGTGCGTGACCTGACCGCGCTGCGCGACCACGACGGCCGGTTGCTCGCACTGCCGACGGCGGAGAACACCATCGCCGCCTGCCTGGATTCGATTCGCCGGGCGCGGTCGCTACGCTCCTCGGCCGCGCGGTACCAGACGAACCGCATCGTGATGTACATCTGGCCGCCGGTCGAACTCACCCGGGCGGAGTTCGACACCATCGTCGAACGCATCCAGCCGATCACCGCGGGCGCCGGTCTGGAGGAGATCCTGATCATCGCCCGGCACCGCTCCGAGCGGACCGGTGAACTGGTCAAGCGCGCGGTGCGGATCGGCTTCGAGGCCACCGGCACCACGGTGACCATCGGCGAACGCACCGCCGATCCGATCGAGCCGCTGGACGAGTACCGGCAAAAGGTGCTGCGCGCCGCGAGCCGCAACACCGTCTACCCGTACGAACTCACCGGCCTGCTCGGCGAGTTCACCGAGTACGACCTCGACGTCGAGCACGCCCTGGTGCCGGTCGACCGGCCCAAGGGGTACAACACGGCAGCGATCGTCGCCGGTGTGGTCACCACGCCGACCCAGCAGCATCCGGAGGGTGTCACCCGGGTGGTGCTGCTCGGCGATCCGACCAAATCGCTGGGCGCGCTGTCGGAACCGGAGTGCCGCCGCGTGATCGCCGCCCTGGACCTGGCCGACCGGATGCGGGTCCCGCTGGAGTGGTACGCATTGTCCTCCGGCGCCCGGATCTCGATGAAGTCCGGTACCGAGAACATGGACTGGGTGGCCGCCGCGCTCAAGCGGATCGTCGAGTTCACCCAGGACGGCGGCGAGATCAATATCGTCGTCGCGGGCATCAATGTCGGCGCGCAGCCGTACTGGAATGCCGAGGCGACGATGCTCATGCACACCAAGGGCATCCTGGTGATGATCCCGGATTCGGCGATGGTGCTCACCGGCAAGCAGTCGCTGGACTTCTCCGGCGGCGTCTCGGCCGAGGACAACTTCGGCATCGGTGGCTACGACCGGGTGATGGGCCCGAACGGTCAGGCGCAGTACTGGGCGCCGAACCTCACCGCCGCGCGGGACGTGCTGATGTCGCACTACGAGCACACCTACGTGGCGCCCGGTGAGCAGGCACCGCGCCGGTCGCACACCAGCGATCCGGTCGATCGTGATGTCTCCGATTTCCCGCATGTCTCGGCGGACAGCGATTTCACCACCGTCGGTGAGATCTTCTCCGCCACCGCCAACCCGGATCGCAAGAAGCCCTTCGATATCCGGGCCGTGATGCGGGCCCTCGCCGATCAGGACCACCCGGTACTGGAACGTTGGGCGGGCATGGCCGACGCCGAGACCGCCGTGGTGCAGGACGCACGGCTCGGCGGTATCCCGGTGTGTCTGCTCGGCATCGAGTCCCGGAGTGTGCCGAGGCGCGGCTTCACGGCCAGCGACGGCCCCGACACCTACACCGCGGGCACGCTGTTCCCGCTGTCGTCGAAGAAGGCCGCTCGGGCGATCAACGCGGCCAGCGGCAATCGGCCCCTGGTCGTGCTGGCGAACCTGTCCGGCTTCGACGGCTCACCGGAGTCGATGCGGAAGCTGCAGTTGGAGTACGGCGCCGAGATCGGCCGTGCCATCGTGAACTTCCGCGGTCCCATCGTGTTCTGCGTGATCTCTCGGTACCACGGCGGTGCGTTCGTGGTGTTCTCGAAGGCGCTGAACCCGAATATGACCGTGCTCGCGTTGGAAGGCTCGTTCGCCTCGGTACTCGGTGGCGCCCCGGCCGCCGCGGTGGTGTTCGCCGGCGAGGTCAACAGCCGTACCGCGGCCGACCCTCGGGTACGGGAACTGGAGGCACGTGCCGCGAGCGCGACCGGCACCGGCCGTGCGGCCCTGACCGCGGAACTCGACGAGATCCGGTCGTCGGTCCGCGCGGAAAAGCTCGGTGAGGTGGCCGCGGAATTCGACCGCGTGCACAATATCCAGCGCGCTGTCGAGGTCGGTTCGGTCGACGCCATCATTCGCCCCGCCGAACTCCGTCCCCGCATCATCGAGGCCATCGAAGCACGCCTGGTCGACCGGCCCGTCCGGACGTCGTGATCGAATATGCACGTCCATAAACGCCGACCACCGTGATCGAATCGGCGCCGCGCTCGGACATCCGATACCGCGGCGCCGTTCGATGTCGTCGAGACCGTGGCGTCCGGTGACGGGACTCGTGGCGGCTCGGCCGCTTCGACGAGTTTCGCTCCCGGCGACCGCGGTCTCGCCAAGGTCGTCCGGATAGGGACACCGAACCCCTGCGCTGCCTTTACCATCCGACTGCCCGGCGCTCGAAGAACACCCACCGGCCGGCCACTCCCGGTTTCTCGGGTCAGTGCGGCCGACGGCCGGTGACGGTCGCGTATATCTCGGCGAGGTTGCCGTCCGTGCCGGTGGTGCGCCAGGCGATGAAGCCGTCCGAGTGGGCCGGCAGCGCACCTTCGCCGAAGGTACCGCCTGCTCACTGGGGTCGAGGCGACGGCGAACCCTCGGCGGTGACGGGACCGCGGTCGCCGAGGCTCCTCAACCGGCGAATCGGGCGAAGGTGTCGAGGATGGCGGTTCGCGACCATGGACGAGGTAGATGGCCGCCGGCTCGCCGACAGGATCGGACTCACTCGACGCGCGGCGACGGTGGAGGCGCGGCGCGGGCGAGCCTGCGGTTGGTGAGGTCCAACTGGCGGCCCGTACTTTCCGTCAATGCGCGTACCTGTGTGGAGTCGAGGCGGGCGCACAGGTGGTTCCAGTGGATGGCGACCGTATCGCCCGGGGCCGCGTCGGGGACCGCCGAGTACCCGTCGATCCATACCGGGACACGCCGGGCGCGGGGCTCGGTCAGGCGCAGTTGTCGGCCATCCCATCCGAGACGGCGACACTCGATGACCAGGTCATCGTCCTGCCTGGTGAGCACCCTCCCCCAGCTGATCCGGCAGTCGTCGAGCACTCGCATCGGGATATCGACCGTCGTACTGCCGAGCAGCCGGGACCACGGGTAGACACCGAAGACGTGGAAACAGTGGTTCGGCGCCGCTTCGTCGGCGATATCCGCGCGCAGATGCTGCCAGTAGCGACCTGCCACCGGCGCGATCACCTCCAGTAGCTCGGCCGCGAACTCTCCGGCGTCCAGGCGGGCGCCGATACCGCCCCCGAGCCAATACGACGCCACGAGGCGGTGGTCGAGCGGATCCGCTATCCCGGTCATCCGCGCCATCACCTCGAGATAGGGCCAGGCCCCGGTGAACCCGCGCGCCAATGCCCGCACATCCGCACTCGAGCCCTCACGCAGCGCCGCCGCGTCCTCCGGTCCGCAGTAGCCGAGGTGATTGGGCGCGTAGGCGAATCGGGAGAACATCTCCGTTCCCCTGGTGTCGCCTCGATTCTCGCGCGCCACGGCTCTCATTCCACCGGAAGCCGGGACCGCCATCGACGCTCGACATCGCCGAAGCGCCACACCGCGATCGCTGTCGCCCAGGTGAGTACGAACAGTCCGACGATGATGAACCCCATCGCGCCGAGGTCGAGGTTTCCGACCCACGCCATCGGACCCGATGTCACCTCCAGCTTCTCGGTCAGGATCGAGATGATCTCCTGTGCGCCGATGAGCAGCGCCACCGCGACCGAGAGACCGGTGACCACAATGTTGTAGTAGATCGTGCGAAGGGGGCCGGCGAACGCCCAGCCGTAGGCGAAGTTCATGAAGGTGCCGTCCAGCGCGTCGAACAGCGACATGCCCGCCGAGAACAGCACGGGCAGCACCAGGATCGCGTACCACGGCAGATTCGTGGCGGCCGCCCCGCCCGCGATCACCAGCAGCCCCACCTCGGTGACGGTGTCGAATCCGAGGCCGAACAGCAGTCCGACCGGATACATCTGCCATGGTTTGCGCACGGCCCGCATCAACGGCCCGAAGATCCGGTTCAGCGCACCACGGTTGTCGAGCCGCTGTTCGAGCTCCGCCTCGTCGTAGCCGCCGTGCCGCATTCCGCGAAACACCCGCCAGATCCCCATCAGCGATACCAGGTTCAGCAACCCGATCAGGATCAGGAACGTGCCCGAGACACCGGTGCCGAAAACCCCGGTCCACCGCTGCAACCGGGAATCCTCGTCCTGCAGATTCGCCGCCAGCGTCTTCACCCCCGCCGCGAGCAGGGCGACGAGCACGAACACGATGGTGGAGTGTCCGAGGGAGAACCAGAACCCGACCGACATGGGTTTCTGGTCATCGGCCACGAGTTTGCGCGTCGTGTTATCGATGGCGGCGATATGGTCGGCGTCGAAGGCATGCCGCATGCCGAGGGTGTAGGCGGTGATTCCGAGGCCGACGCCGAACACCGCGCCGTCGACGATGTAGTGGCCGGGAACAACGACGAACAGCAGCACGCCGAAGCCGATCAGATGCAGTGCGACAACCGCGAGCGCCATTCCGGCCACACTGCGCCGCTGGCGGGCGTCCAGGCCCCACCATCTGCCACGTATCGTCGATACCGATACCCCCGCCATCGGTCACCTCGTCTTCTGTGCATCGGCGCGCCGGAAGTCGCGTCACATCAACAAATCCGTGGCAGTTGCTCACCTGCGGGCAAGTCCACCACCCGAGTGCCACCGAGGCTCGTGCGCGCCACCACCATGCCCGGATGCTCCTCCACACATTCGCCGATGACCTCCGCACGGGTACCGAGCGGATGTGCCCGCATCGCCGCCAGCACCCGGTCCGCGTCCCGCGGCGCCACGAACGCGATGAGCTTGCCCTCGTTGGCGACATACATCGGATCGAGACCGAGCAGTCCGCAGGCGTCGCGCACGGCGGCGGGCACCGGCAGCTTCGTCTCCTCCAGTGTGACACCGACATTCGCGGCTCGGGCGATTTCGTTCAATGTCGCCGCCACACCCCCTCGGGTCGGATCGCGCATCATGTGCACATCGGCCCCCGTGGCGAGCATCGCCGCGACCAATCCATGCAAGGGCGCGGTGTCGCTGGACACCGTCGTACCGAACTCCAGGCCCTCCCGGCAGCTCATCACCGCGATACCGTGCACGCCGATCTCCCCACTGACCAGCACCACATCACCGGGCCGCACCCGCTGCGGCCGGATATCGACGCCGGGGTCGATAATTCCGATACCGGTCGTGTTGATGAATATTCCGTCGCCGTGGCCGGCATCGACCACTTTGGTGTCGCCGGTCACGAGGGTGACACCCGCGCCGAGTGCGGCGGTGCCCACCGCCTGCGCGACGCGTGCGATCTCGGCGAGCGCGGTGCCCTCCTCCAGGATGAACGCGGTCGACAGCACCAGCGGACGCGCGCCTGCCACGGCCAGATCGTTGACGGTGCCGTTGACCGCGAGTTCGCCGATGGTGCCGCCGGGGAACACGATCGGCTTCACCACGAACGAATCGGTGGAGAACGCCAGCCGGTTGTCGCCGACGGCGATCACCGCCGAATCGCCCATATCGGCGTCAGCGGCCGCTCCGAAGGCGGGGAGGAACAGGTGCTCGATCAGTTCACCCGACATCGCCCCGCCGCCGCCGTGGCCCATCACGATATTCGGCGCGTCCCGCAGGGGCATCGGGCACACCCACCCGTCGATGTCGATCGTCGCGGGTGTCGCCACCTCGAGGTCCTCACGCATGTGCCACCTCCGGGGGCTGCTCCAGCCGCCGGTACAGGTAGTACGCCGCGCACGCGCCTTCCGAGGAAACCATGGTGGCCCCCAATGGGTTCCGCGGTGTGCACTGTTTGCCGAACGCGGCGCACTCGTGCGGTTTGATCAGGCCCTGCAGCACCTCGCCCGAGCGACAGATCGCCGATTCCGCGGTATTCAGCTCCCCGACGGAGAACCGGCGCTCCGCGTCGTACTCGCGGTAGCGCTCCGACAGCCGCCAGCCGCTGTCCGGAATGACACCGATCCCGCGCCAGGCCCGGTCGGTCACCTCGAAGACATCCGACAGCATCGCCTTAGCCGTCGGATTACCCGCCGCTGCGACCGCCCGCGGATAGGCATTCTCCATCTCGTGCCGCCCCGCCTCCAGCTGGACGACCGTGCGGCGGATGCCCTCCAGGATGTCGAGCGGCTCGAAACCCGTAACAACCATGGGAACCTTGTACCGCTGCGCCAGCGGGGGGTACTCCTCGGTGCCCATGACCGTGCAGACATGACCGGCCAGCAGGAACCCCTGCACCCGACACAGGGGCGATTCCATGATCGCGGCGACCGCCGGCGGGACCAGCACATGCGACACCAGCAGCGAGAAGTTCGCTATGCCGAGCCGTTGCGCCTGGTAGACGGTCATCGCGTTGGCCGGAGCGGTCGTCTCGAATCCGATACCGAAGAAGACGACCTGACGGTCGGGATTGGCCTTGGCGAGTTCGAGCGCGTCCAGCGGCGAGTACACCACCCGCACGTCGCCGCCCTCGCTCTTGACGCGGAAGAGGTCCTTCTCGCTGCCCGGTACCCGCAACATATCGCCGAACGAGCAGAAGATCACCCCGGGCCGCGCGGCGATCTCGAGCGCCTTGTCAATGACCGCCAGTGGTGTCACACAGACCGGACAGCCCGGACCGTGGATCATCTCGATCTGATCGGGCAGCAACTGGTCGATACCGTGTCGGATGATCGAATGCGTCTGCCCACCGCAGACCTCCATCAGCGACCAGCGTCTGGTCGTGGTGGCACGGATACGGTCAAGAAGGCGCTTGGCCAGCTCGGGATTGCTGAACTCGTCGAGATACTTCATGGTGTGCCCTCCGGGTCCTCGTTCCGCCGCGCGGTATCCGGGTTCTCCAGGCCCGCCTGGCGGGCCGCAGTGGCGAAGCCGTCCCCGAACTCCTCGTTCAGCACCCCGAGATGTTCGAATTCGGCCAGGGTCTTCAGCGCGGACTCCTCGTCCAGGCGCTGGATCGCGAACCCGACATGGACGACCACGTAGTCGCCGATCGCCACATCCGGGATGTACTGCAGACATACGTCCTTGTGCACGCCACCGAAGTCGACGACCGACATCAGTGTGCCATCGCGTTCGTGCAGGTCGATCACCTTTCCGGGAACCGCCAGGCACATATTCGCTTCTCCTTTCCGCTCAACCCGCACCGATGGCGAGTAACTGCCCGAACGCCAGACCGCCGTCATTGGGCGGCAGCCGGTGATGGCAGATGACAGGGAATCCGTGGTCGCGCAGCAATGCCCGGGCGGTGGACAACAGCAGGGCGTTCTGAAACACCCCGCCCGACAGCGCGACGGTCTGCGACGGTGCGGCGTAGCCGAGTGCGATATCGAGTACCAACCGCGCGACCGCCGCGTGGAACCGGGCACCGATCACAGCCGCGGGAACTCCGTGCGCGGCATCATCGACCACCGCGGCGATCACCGGCGCGGGATCGATCGGGGCCGGGTCCAGGTCGGTGGCGACAACGAAGCGGTAGCCCGCCGGACCCGGCTCCCCGCCGCGCGCCAGGCCTTCCAGTTCGATCGCCGCCTGCGCTTCGTAGTCCACGACGTGACGCACCCCGGCCAGCGACGACACCGCGTCGAACAACCGGCCCATACTCGAGGTCGGCACACAGTTGAACCCGGTGGCGAACTGGTGCGCCAGTACCGTGCGCTCCGCGGCGGGGCAGGCACGGACCGACGCGATGTTCTCCGACCACTCGATACCCGCGGACCACAGGTGCGCCAGCGCCATCCGATAAGGCCGGTGCACACTGGCGTCCCCACCGGCCAGCGGAACGTACTTCACATGCGCCGACCGCCGATAACCCTTGTATCCGGCCGCGAGCACCTCCCCGCCCCATATCGCGCCGTCGGGCCCGTAACCGGTGCCGTCGAACGCGATTCCGAGCACGATCTCGGCGGGATCGAGACCGTGCTCACCCATCACCGAGGCGATATGGGCGTGGTGGTGTTGCACGGTGTGCACCGATCGTTTCTCCGCGTGGTGTCTCGCCCATTCGGTGGACCGGTAGCCGGGGTGCGCGTCGGCGACCAGCTGTCCCGGCCGTACCCCTGTCAGCTCCTCGAGGTGTTGTTCGGCGGCATCGAAGGCACGTAGCGTGGCCAGATCGTCCATATCGCCGATGTGCTGGCTCAGCCAGGCGACGCGGCCGTCGGCCACGGCGCAGGTGTTCTTCAGATCGGCGCCGACCGCGAGGGTCGGCGGCAGCGGGACCGGTAGCGCCATCGGTAGCGGGGCATAGCCGCGCGACCTGCGCACAGGCAGTTCGTCACCGTCGATCGAGCGCACCACCGAGTCGTCGCACGGCACCAGGATGCGCCGATTGTGCGACAGCCAGGCGTCGGCGAGTCCGGCGAGCCGGGTGCGGGCGTCGGAGTCCTCGTAGCAGATCGGCTCACCGCCGAGATTTCCCGAGGTCATCACCAGCGATGGCGGGCCGGGCGGGTCGCCGGGCAGACCGAATAACAGCAGATGCAGTGGGGTGTAGGCGAGCATGACACCCAGGTCCGGGTTGCCGGGCGCCACGGACTCGGCGGGGATGGAACCGTGCGTATCGACGGTCTCGGCGGCACCGGCACCCGGGTGGGCCTTCTCGGGCGCCGGTCGGCGCGGCAGCAGCACGATCGGCCGGGCCGGGCCGGTCAACAGTGCGGCGGCCGCGTCGTCCACCGTCACGATGGAACGGGCCGTGGCGAGGTCCGCCACCATAATGGCGAAGGGCTTGTCACCGCGCCGTTTGCGCCTGCGCAACTCCGCGACGGCCACCTCGTTCGTGGCGTCGCAGGCGAGATGATAGCCGCCGATTCCCTTGACGGCGAGAATCCCGCCCGCGCGCAACAGTTCTCGCGCGAGGGCGAGCGCATCACCGCTGCCCGGTTCCGAGTACGCCAGGGTGGGACCGCAGCGTGGGCAGGCGATCGGCTGGGCATGGAAACGCCGGTCGGCGGGGTCGGTGTACTCCTCGGCGCAGCGGTCGCACATGGCGAAGTCCGCCATCGAGGTCCGCTCGCGGTCGTAGGGCAGGCTCGCGATTATGGTGAAGCGCGGCCCGCAGTTGGTGCAGTTGATGAACGGGTGGCGGTAGCGCCGGTTGCCGGGATCGCGCAGCTCGCGTTCGCAGTCGGCGCAGATGGCGACGTCCGGTGAGGCCAGTGTTCGCCCACCGCCGCGGGTGGTGTCGGCGATGCGGAACCCGGTGCCACCGTGTGGCGGGATATCGGTACGGTCGATCGAGTCGATCACCGCCAGCGGTGGTGGCCGCAGACGCAGCCGCTCGATGAACTCGTCGAGCGCCGTGGGCGCCCCTTCGATCTCCACGACCACACCGCTGCTGTTGTTGCCGACGCTTCCGGACAGGGCCAACTCGGCGGCGGTGGTGTAGACGAAGGGTCGGAATCCCACGCCCTGGACCACCCCGCGCACCAGCAGGCGCCGCCGCTGCCGCTCGGCGGTCATGGCCGGTCTCCACGCTGCAGTAGGCGCAGCCCGCCCATCGCGGCCGCGGCGCCCGCCTCGTCCGTCTTCTCCACGACGAAGCCCATGTGGATGATCACCCAGTCTCCCGGCCGCGCCGGGTCGTCCTCCAACAGACCGATATTCACCTTCCGCCGTTCGCCGGATACGTCGACGAGCGCGACCTGGTCGTGGTAGCCGGCGAGGACCTCCACCACCCGTCCCGGGATTCCAAGACACATTGGTCATTCCTCCTGTCGCACCGTGGTCCGGGGGGGCGGCGCGAAGCGGCCCTGCTCCGCGACGGCGCCGTTGTCCTGGGCCTCGATTCGTGTCACACCACCGTCGAGATGCCGATCACCGCATGGGAGAAGTTCGGTGAGGACCCGGCCCACAGCACCGACCGCTTCGTCCACCGCGGCGGCGACGGGCGCGGACAAGCCGATCCCCTCCGCCACGGAGGCGACCTGGCAGCCGACGACGACCGTCGGCGGCGGTGTGCCGCCCAGGGCGCGCAGCCCGGCGAACACCGCATCCGGAGTCATCGCGTGCGCGTCGAGGTGCGCGGCATCCGGGACTTGCGGTGCGGGACCGAACACCTCGACCCGACCCGGTGTGCCGCGATCGGGTACCGCGTCGATCAGCACCAGCGCGTCCCAGGGGTAGAGCAGGTCGTAGGCCAAGTGCATACCGCTTATGCCGTAGTCCACCACGCGCACACCCGCTTGGAGGTGGTCCGGTAACCGCCGCACCACCTCGGGCCCGAATCCGTCGTCGCCGAGGAAGATATTGCCGATCCCGGCGATCAGCACCTTGGCCGTCGGATCATCCCTCCCCTTCGGTCGGCGACGTCGCCCCACCGACATTCGCGTCGTCGACCGTGCCGGTCGCCGTCTCCTCCGGTTCGTTCGCGGTCGCCTTGCGTTCCTCGTAGGGCGGGGTCACCGGTTCGGCGCCGGGGACCGGCTCCGACGTGAACTCGGCCTGTCGCTCGGTATCGGTGTCGTGGGCGGAGGTCGTCTCCTCATGTCCGATATCACCCGGTTCGCGCTCGGCGGGTCCCCCGGCCACGGTCTCGGCGCCGGTATCGCGCGAGCCCGGCTCTCCGCGTGCCTCCTGTGGTTCTTCGCTGCGGTCCTGCATGATGCCTCCTTTCGGTCCGCCGCTACATCTGCCGAATCTTCAGGTATCTCCGCAGGTCCGGTATCGACCGCACACCGACGTAGAGACCGGCCGCCACCAACACGGCCACCACCGCTGTCGAGATCACTCCCATCGTTTGCATCACGGACTTCCTTTCACTTCTCGGGACCGTCGAGCGGCTCCAGTTCGTCGGGCGCGAAATACAGGTAGCGGCCGTACCATTCGTGCAGCTCGGCCGCGGGGTCGTCGTCCAGTACGACACCGACATGCGCCTGCCCGTCCACGTCCTCATGGACCGAGACGACCCGGGCGGGCCTACCGTCGACGAACAGGTCCTGGGCGTCGGCCCGCCGGGACGGATGCAGCCGGACCCGACTCCCTCTACGCACCAACACACCCGCGACCGGCACCGCATCGGTATCCGGACGCACGGCGCCGTCGACCGCCGGGTCCCACCAATCACCCCCCTCGGGAACCTCGGGTACCAGGCGCGGCCGGTCCGGACGCGGATCCCGCAGCACGCCGTGTAGCTCTCGCATCGCTTCCGGCGACATGGTGTCGCAGCGGTCGATGATCTCGGCTGCGCGCGGATCGGTCGCGCGCGCGGCCGCCTTCTCCTCATCGGTCATCGTCATCACCCGCAGGGTGAGGATCTCGTCGATCTCGGTGGAGTCGAACAGCGCTCCCGAACTCTGCTCCGCGATCTCCGGGTGGTCGTAGAGGATGATCGGCGAGATCAGCAGCAGGCTGTGGTCACCGGGTGGGCCGGCGAGTACCGGGAAGCACCGGTGCCGGTCGCAACGCTCGACCGCGGCCGCGGCGTCGGACGGCGGATCCAGTGACGAAACGAATCGGCCCCCGGCGACTTCCGCGATGACGTGTGCGCCGATCAGCGAGCGGGCGATGGCGTCCTGTTTATCGGTCGCGGGCGCGCCCACATTGCGAACCGCGACCGCGAGCCGCAGGAACCCGTCGTCCCGCTCGACCGCGAGCTCGAACTCACCTGTGAGCGACCGCCGACTCCGCACGAGCGCGCCGACCACCTGTCCCGAGGCATCGGCGATCTCCTCGGTGTCGACCCCACCGGGAACCGTCAGTGAACGAACGCAGGGCGCGGGTGCCATAGGGCCTATGACGATCTCCCGCGTGACGGCCTCGTCCCAGGACAGCCAGGCCCGCGCGCCTACGACCAGTTCATCGATCGGCGTCCCGTCGCCGTCCACCGCCTGTCGCCGCTGGAGTTGGAGGAACCGGATCGTCCACGTCAGGACGGGATCCGCCCCCGGAGCGAGCAGGAACCGGGCCGATAGGGACGACTCTTCGCCGAATCCGGTCTCGGCGGCCTTGTCCGGCCCCAACACCCCGAACTGCCAGCGGGACCGGTTCTTGGGCGAGTTCGCCCGATAGGGGTAGAGCAGATAGCCCTCGTAGAGCACCGCGTCGGCGACGGCGCGGGCCCGGGCGCGCGGATCGGCGTTCACGGCAGCTCCTCGGAACGGGCCAGCAGCCGGGTCACCGCTTCGTCGAATCCGAGCAGACCGCGGCCGGTTTTATAGGTGGTCAGCGCGTCGAGGGTGTCCCGGTGCAGACGCAGCCATCCGGTGTTCGGGAAATGCGCGGCCATCAGGTCCTGCCATACCGCGATCGGCATATCGAAGGTGTCCTCGCGGTCCCAGGGGATCTGCTGGATCGCGAACCCGCCGCTGCCCCTGATGAAGACCGTGCCGCTGAACAGGAACACCAGCGGCACCGTGCCGTCGCGCAGCGCGTGCAGATATTTCGATCCGGTCACCTCGAAGTCGTAGGTGCAGGGCATCGGCAGATCCACCTCGGCGCCTCCGGAGAATCCGGGGACCATGGTGGCGCAGTGCATCCAGAGGAACGACCGTTGCGTGTCCTGCCAGCGCTCCCGTGGGCCGAACAGATCGGTCAGTCCCGCGCTCTCCTCCTCGGAGTAGCGGCGGCGAGCCGGCTGGATACGCACCTGCGCGCGCAGGGCGATCGCGTGCACGGGCTCTTCCGCGAGGGCGGCGATACCGACCCGCGCGGACAGGGCCGGTGCGACCGCGTACGGCTCCGGCTTGATTTCGAGAACGGCGAACGTCGTCGAGCGGACGGGACTCATACCGCACCACCCGGTCGCGCGCGGGCCGAGACGGCGGTGAAGAACTCGTCCAGATAGCGGCGCACGTCCTGTCCACCGTCGAAGCCGCGCCACAGCAGTCGCATCCGGCCGACGAACTCGTAGCACGCGTCGATCGGCAGCAACAGACAACTCGCGGCCGCGGTCCCGTGCTCGGGTACGCGGATCAGCAGGGCTTCGACATCGGGGGCGAGCACATCCAGTTCGGGATGGCGCCGCAGAATCGTATTCCACTGTTGCAACGGCAATTCCGATTCGGTCGCGCCCGCGGGGCCCGGATAGAACGCCACGGTCTTGTCCAGCGCGGAGTTGCGGAAGAAGAACGCGAGCCCCACCGGTATCTCCAACGCGTCCCACTCCTGCCGGCCGATCGTGAATCCGGGGAAGGCGAGATAGCGATCGGGCACCGCCCGGTACCGCAGTGCCGCCTTCTGGTCCACGAACAGCAGATAGCAACCGCGACACACACACATCAGCTGCCGGCCTTCGATATTCACGACATGCCGGTGCTCGTCGGCGATCGGCTCGGCACACATCTCACACCGTTCACCCGCCCGCGGCGCGGGCGGGTGCTCGGCACTGATCCGCCGCAGCACTCGGAACGGCGTGTTCACCCTGGAACCTCCACCGGCACCGCCACCGACGGTTCGCCGGAACGCAGGAGAACCGGAAGCGGGTCGAGGTGTCCCTCACCGTCGACTCGTGCACCGGCATGCACGACATCGAAGTGCGCATGGCAGGTCGGGCAGCGCAGTACCGCATCACCGACCGGGAATCCGAGCCGCCGGTGCAGTGCGGCTCCCGCGAGCGAGTGGTCACAGACCGGGCAATGGTCCCGATAGGCGAACACGTTCTCACCCACCCGGCAGGCCAGCATCGCGAGCCCGGCGACGGCGAACCCGCCCACCTCGCCGGGAGCCAGTTCGGCCAGTTCGGGGACCGCGACCCAATCGCCGGACCGGTGCTCGCTCGAACGCACCCGTGAGAACAGCGAGTCGGCGGAGATCAGCCCCGCCGACTCCGTCCGCTCGGCGACGACTTCGATGGCCTCGATCTCCGGCGCCGCCGCGCGCACCGCGTCCTCCACGGCCAGTTCCAGCGTCACCGACGAGGAGGGACAGCCACGGCAACTGCCTGTCAGCTCCAGACGGACCACCCTGTCGACGATGTCGACCAGACCGACGTCGCCACCGTGCGAACCGAGGTACGGGCGCACGCTGTCCAACGCCGCCCGTACCCTGGTGTCCACATCGTGCGGGTGCAGCCCGTGCACCAGCAGCAGGCTCGCGACCAGGTCGTCGCGGACCAACCGTTCGAGGGTTGCCGAATCCAGCAGCCCGACCACACGCGCCAGCCCCGCACCGTACAGCTCGACGACCTCGCGCACCAGTTGCTCGGCGCGCTCGCGGGCCACGGCGCCGCCTACCGAGCTCGCCTCCAGTAGCGTCTCGATACGATCGCCGGCCTCGCGCCACCGGCTCTCGTCAGGTGTCGCGTCGTCCCGTTTCTCCGGGCGAATGTCCACCGTCACCCTCTCGTCGACGGCACCGATACGGGCTCACTCCGGGGTGAGCGTCTGCGTCGGTGAGTGCAGTTTCTGCAGGGTCTGTCCCTTGCCGAGGTACATGTGCACACCACAGGGCAGACAGGGGTCGAAACTGCGCACCGTGCGCATGATGTCGATGCCCTTGAAATGCTCGCGGTCGTTCTCCTCGAAGATCGGCTGCCCCTGCACCGCGTCCTCGTACGGGCCCGGCGTGCCGTAGGCGTCGCGCGGACTGGCGTTCCACGGTGTCGGCGGATACGGGTGGTAGTTCGCGATCTTCCCGTCCCGGATCACCATGTGGTGCGACAGCACGCCGCGCACCGCCTCGGTGAAGCCGCAGCCGATGCCCTCGTCGGGCACCTCGAACTTCTCCCAGGTCTTGGTGTGGCCGGCCCGGATCTCCGCGAGCGCCTTCTCCGCGAAGTGCAGCGCGCAGGCCGCCGCGTAGGCCTGGAAGTAGGTGCGGGCACGGTTGCGTTCGATGGTGTTGCTGCCGTGCGCGGGGATCTTCCACTCCAAGGTCACCGGTCCCATGAGCGCGGTCTTGGGCAGGTTGATCTGCACACTGTGACCTGTCGACTTCACATAGCCGATATCGACCAGTTCGGCCAGCGCCGTCGCCCACAATCGCGCCAGCGGACCGCCGCCGGTGTCCAGGGCGAGATGTTCGCTGCCGTCGAACCAGCGTGGTGACATCACCCAGCTGTACTTGTCGTCCAGGTCGCGCTTCTGCGGCCTCGGGTTGGTGTGCTGGTTCCAGGGATGCCGCCGGTCCACCGGATTGCCCAGCGGGTCGGTTTTCACGAACATCTCCTGGTCGGTCCAGTCCTCGTAATACGAACTGCCCAGCAGGATCCGCAAGCCCAGGTTGATATCGATCAGGGAGGTGGTGATCAGCTTGCCGTCTACCACCACTCCCGGGGTCACGAACATCTTGCGACCCCAGCCCTCCATGTCCTTGTACTCGAAGTTGCAGAACTCGGGGTCCTGGAACGAGCCCCAGCAGCCCAGCAGTGTGCGCCGCAGACCGACCTTGTCGTAGCCGGGCAACGCCTCGTAGAAGAAGTCGAACAGATCGTCGTGCATCGGCACGACCTTCTTCATGAACTCGACGTAGCGCATCAGTCTCGTCATGTAGTCGGTCATCAGCTGCACCGTCGCCACCGTGCCCGGACCGCCGGGATACAGCGTCGACGGATGCACATGCCTGCCCTCCATCAGGCAGAACATCTCGCGGGTGTACCTGCTCACCTGCAGGGCCTCCCGGTAGAACTCCCCGGTGAACGGGTTGAGGGCGCGCATGATGTCGGCGATCGTGCGGTAGCCGTGGGCCGTCACATGCGGTGCCTCGGTCCGCTCGGCCGCGGCGAGCACCCCGGGGTTGGTCTCGGCGACCATCTTCTCGCAGAAGTCCACCCCGACCAGGTTCTCCTGGAAGATGTTGTGATCGAACATGTACTCGGCCGCCTCACCGAGATCGACGATCCACTCGCCCAGGTGCGGCGGCCGCACCCCATAGGCCATGTTCTGGCAGTAGCAGGAGCAGGTCGCGTGGTTGTCGCCGCAGATACCGCAGATGCGGCTGGTGATGAAGTGGGCGTCGCGCGGGTCCTTGCCCCGCATGAAGATGGAGTAGCCGCGGAAGATGGAGGAGGTGCTGTGGCACTCGACCACTTCACGGTTCTCGAAGTCGATCTTGGTGTAGATACCGAGGCTGCCGACGATACGGGTGATCGGATCCCATGCCATCTCGACAAGGGTGTCCGGTTCGATCGTCCGGTGCGACGGCTCCGGGATGATCTGTGTCATCGCGAGATCCTCCTACCAGGTTCGGGTCGCGCCGGTGTCGAGCTTTTCGCCTCTGTGTCGCCAGCGTGGCTCCTTGTCGACGGTGTGGCCGGTGATGTGCCTGAGACTGCGGACCACCGATCCGTAGAGGCCCGAGGCCGCGGACGAGAACTTTCCGCCGGGCGGTTCGTCCATGAAGGGCATGAACTTGTCGGGGAAGCCGGGCATGGTGCAACCGATGCAGATACCACCCACGTTCGGGCAGCCGCCCACACCGTTGATCCACCCACGCTTGGGCACGTTGCACTTGACCACCGGGCCCCAACACCCCAGTTTCACAATGCATTTCGGCGATCCGTACTCGGTGGCGAACTCACCCTCCTCGTAGTAGCCCGCCCGGTCGCAGCCCTCGTGCACGGTCGCGCCGAACAACCACTTGGGCCGCAGCGCATCGTCGAGCGGAATCATCGGCGCCTGACCGGTGGCCAGGTAGAGCAGGTAGGTGAGCGTTTCCGACATATTGTCCGGCTGGATCGGGCAGCCGGGCACACAGACGATCGGTATACCTGCCTTGCTCTTCCAATCCCAGCCGAGATAGTCGGGTACGCCCATCGCGCCGGTCGGATTCCCCGCCATCGCGTGGATGCCGCCGTAGGTCGCGCAGGTACCGGCCGCCACGATGGCGGTGGCCTTCGGCGCGAGGCGGTCCAGCCACGCGCTGGTCGTCATGGGCTGGCCGGTGGCGGGATCGTTACCGAACCCGCACCAGTAGCCCTCCTCGTGTAATTGCTCGTTCGGTATCGACCCCTCCACTACCAGGACGAAGGGCTCGAGCTCACCGCGGTCGGCTCTGAAGAACCATTCGAGGAAGTCGTCGGCTCCCCCGTTCGGGCCACATTCGAAATCGATGAGCGGCCAGTGCACGGCGATCTTCGGGAGACCGGGCAACGCGCCGAGGGCGATCTCCTCGACACTGGGCTGGGTGGCGGCGGTCAACGCCACCGAGTCACCATCACAACTGAGACCGGCATTGATCCACAAGACATGGATCAGCGTCTCTTCGGCTTGGACCGCTTCCTGGGTAGGCATCGCACTGCCACCTTCCGGAGCCGAAGCGACGCCGGCCGTCTCCGGCTCGTAACTGCGGTTTGTGACTCTGGTCACAACAGTCTAGACGGGGCCTACCGCGTCCTCAAGGCGCGCCGCCGGCGACCGATGCTCCTCCATCAGCCACTCGTACCACCGATCGAGCCCGTCGCCCGTGGTCGCCGATATCGGCAAGATCTCGACATCCGGACGGACCGAACGCGCATACTCGCCGAAGACGGCCATATCGAAATCGACATACGGCAGCAGGTCGACCTTGTTGACTATCACCAACTCGGCCGCGGCGAACATATGCGGATACTTCAGCGGTTTGTCGACCCCCTCGGTCACCGAGATGATCACAACTTTGCCTCGTTCACCCAGGTCGAACAATGCCGGGCAAACCAGGTTGCCGACATTCTCCACGAACAACAGCGTCCCGGGCGGCGGGTCGAGCGCATCGAGCGCCCGCCGTGTCATCTCGGCGTCGAGGTGACAACCGGCACCGGTGTTCACCTGCACCACCTTGGCCCCGGTCGCCATGATCCGCTCGGCGTCGAGCAGCGTCTCCTGATCACCTTCGATCACTGCGATCGGGATCTGTTCCATATCCCGGATCGTCCGTTCGAGCAGAGTGGTCTTACCCGCCCCAGGGGAACTGGTCAGATTCAGCGCCAGGATGCCGCGCCGGCTCAGCCATTCCCGGTTGTGCTGGGCCAAGTGATCGTTTTTGGCGAGAACCTTCTGCTCCAGGCTCACCGTTTCGGTTATCGGCGGGTGCACGTGGTCGACACCGTGCTCATGAGACCCGGCGCCGTGCTCATGCTCATGACCGGGTCCCGACACATGGTCCGGACCGTGCTCATGGCCCGGTTCGTGGCCTCGCCCGACGGTGATCACATTCGCCGTGTCGTTTCCGCATCCACAGGTTGCGCACATTCTCGGCTCACCTCCATCGACCGGATTCTCAGTTCTCGCCCGGACCGGAGCTCGACATCGGCGCTTCCGCAGACGCAGAGCAGCACCGGATCCGTGACGGCGAAATCGGCACCGCAGGCACGGCAATGCGCAGTGCCCGGTACACACCGGATTTCCAGGTTCGCACCCTCCGCGAGGGTTCCCTCGGCGGCGAGGTCGAAGCAGAAGCGCATCGCCTCCGGCACCACCGCGGTCAATACCCCGACCTCGACGGTGACGCTGTACACAGTCCGCCCCGCCGCGTGCGCGCACACGGCATCGATAACACTCTGCGTGATCGCGAGTTCGTGCATCCGCTGCCTCGACTCATCGAGGGACGGTTCCGAGGCTACTCCGATGCGCAGCCGCTATCGCGAATTTCCACGATTTCGGGCCGCCACCCTGGCAATGTCGACCTCCCGGCCGGAGGCGACACCCGGCGGGGACGCACCCGCCGTATCTCGGACTCCTTCCGGTGAGGTCATGACCAGTACACCGGCCCGGCCCGAGAACAGGAAGGGTCGATGGACCCGAAGTGCCGTGCGCGATGTCACCCGCGGTCGGCGGTGTCCTTCGCGGCGAACGGCCCGGCCGCACGGAGCGTTGTGACCAGCGTGCGCGGGATCTCATAGGGCAGTCGGAGCCATTTCCCCACCTCGGGGCGTTCCCGGCCGCCCCGAGAGCGCACCGGTGCGGCGGTCGTCTTCTCGGGCTGCCGATCGCACAACCGCTTCAACAGCGAAATCCCCGATACTCCGTCCACATGCTGTGGTGGGCCTTGACGATCAACGCCCACCAATCCGGCCGCACGCGTTCGACGACAACGCATTGCCACAGCGGATGGTCCCGATCCAGCCGTTCTTCCATCACATGGGCGACCAACTCCCACAGGGCGGTTTCGTCATACGGTTCGGGAAGCGCCATCCAGCGCAGGTGGCGGTCGATGTCGAAGGCGGGATCGTCGACCCAGACCGGTGCGGTGAGATCCCACGGCGTTCGCCGCACCTTCTGACGTAGCCGCGGTTGCCGCGACCAGCGCCCCACCGCCTCGACGAACTCGGAACGAGCGGGAACCGGTCCGCTCAGGATCGCTATCGCACCGATTCCCGCGCTGACGTGGCGATCGACATCTTCGAGTTCCATGAACCCGGTGTCCAGCGGGCGCAGCTCTGTCATCTCGGCTCGTCTCCTCTCGGTGCCGGGGATTCCCTCGGGTACCCGGACCTATACGGGTAGCTGCCGACAGCTGTCGAGAATGTCATCGCCCGATATGGCTTCCGCCCCTTCCGGCGACCCGAGACACCTGCCTGTATTCCCCCGCTACCGGCGCCGAGGACCGGATACGACCTCGAAGACTTCGCCGATCTCTCGGCGCGGGGTATGCGGCGGCGGTGGTGTGACGGTCCGCCCGATCCGAATGAGCACCTGCGGATGTCGGTCTCCCGCGAGGTCCGAGATCATCGCCCGCGCCGAAGGAAGCTCGGTCACATGCGTCAGTGCACAGGTGGACATGCCCTCGGCAGTGCACTCCAGCAGCACCGCCGACAACGCCGCGCCGCAGGCCAGAACCGACTCGACCGTATCGTCGCGACTCGACAGCACCACCACCCTCGCATGGTCGTTTCCGAGCACACCGCCGTGCACGCCCGCGCCGCCCACGGGGAATCGCCGGCCCACCGGTACGCGGGCGGACACGTCCGAGGACGGCAGGCTCGAAGAGGGGACACCCGCTTCGGCATACGCGCCGGTACCGGCCCACCACACCAGCTCCGCCTGATATCTCGGGTCGTATCGTCGCAGGTGCGCGGTGGTGCGTGAGATTCGGTCGAGCTCCGTCCGGTGTTGCTCGTCGAGGATGCTCAGATGGGTATCCCGGTGCGCGCACACATGTCGCAGCACCGGCTCGAGCTCCTCCCACGCATCGGGTGGGGCAAGCGGCGACCGGTCGGTGTACCTGGTGTCGATGGCGGCCGCGAGCAACTCGTCGGCCTCGAGCGGCTCGCGCCGCTCCCGAAACGTGAACGAGGCCAGGTGCGTGCGGTCGGGCGGTTCGGGCAGACACGTGACCCGCACGCTCCACCCCGCCACCGCCCACGCCACCCGGGCGTGGTCGAGCAGCCCGCCGCAGGCGAGAATGCCTTGGCGATTGAAGGCGTCCGTGGCGGGCAACAACCGCTCGGCGTCGACGTACAACCCGAGCGTCATACCGTCCCAGCGCCACCGCCAGGGTTGGCTGTTGTGCAGCGACGGTGCCCGGCATGCCCGATCCAGCACCGTGCGGACCGTTTCCTCATCCGGCATCTGATGGCTCATCCGAACTCCTCCGGTGCTCTGGACAGACCCACCCCTGCGGCTCGGGTGCGTAACCGTGTCGAACGGCGCGTCGGCTCCTCACTGCCGCTCCTGTCCTGTTGCACAGCGCCTAACCGGGACCGACATCCGGTTCCAGCATGCATACCCGGCCGCCGGCCGCGCCAGGGCACAGTGGCCGGTTCCCGGGTGTCGATTGTCATCGCCCAGGCCACGGCCAGGTCATCGGCCGATGTGTTCGGCGCTACCTATACCCGCGAGTTTCCCGCCGGGGATCCGCTCGACGGCATTTTCGCCGGCCAGGAGCCGGTGGCAATTCCGATACCGGCCGAGTGGCTTTCCGGCTCGTCGAGCCGTCGGCCGAAAGGCAATCCGCATCATGACCGCCCACACCGGGTCTCTCATTGTCGTCGGCATCGACGGGTCGCCCTGTGGTATGCAGGCCACAGCCATCGCCTTCGACGAGGCGAGCCGTCACGGTGTCGGTCTCGTCGCGTACCGCCGGTACCGCGAACGGACGACGATCAACGGGGTATCCACGGCATGCAGGAGGGCATTGCTGGTGGAACCGAGGACCATACCGGCAAACCCTCCTCGCCCATGGCTGCCGACGACAACCAGTTGAGCGTTCACCGCTTCGTCGAGCAGTGAGCGTGCGGGCCGGTTCGCCGTGACCACCCGCCGCACAGCGATATCCGGGTACCGTTCGGCATACCCGGCGAGGCTTTCGGCCAGCACGGCCTCCGCCGACTGTCGCGCCCCTTCCCAGCCCTGGACGGGGATATCGGGTCCGCTGGTGTCGCTCCACGCGTGCACCGCGATCAGCCCGACATTCCTGCGGGCGGCCTCGGCGAAGGCCAGTTCGACAGCGGGGACACTGTTGTCCGTGCCGTCCACCCCGACGAGCACCGGTCGGGTGGCCGATACGATATCCAGCGCCGAATCGGAGTGGACCACCGCAACCGGGCACCACGCATGGTGGGTCACGGCCGTGCTCACCGAACCGAGCAGTCCGCGCCGGAAGGCACCCATTCCCCGGCTGCCCACGACCAGCATCCGCGTCCGGCGCGATCGCTCGATGAGGGCCGGCGCGATGAGTTCATCGATGATCTCGGTGGCGATGCCGGGCTCGCTTCCCGGCGAGGCCGTACGTGCCACCTCACCGGCCTCCGCGATAACGCGTTCGCCCTCCTCGCGCAGCCATTGGATATCCGCTTCGGTCAGGGTGGCGCCGGGACCGTAACCGGCCGGGATCGCGACCGAGGTGACGATGCGCAGTTCGCATCCGTGCAGCCGGGCCTCGACGGCGGCCCACGCCGCCGCCCGATAGGAACCGGGCGAGCCGTCCACCGCCGCCAGAATCACCGGTTCCGCACGTTCCGTCGAGCCGGAATCGAGATCATCCGTCATGGGTTTCACGGTATCGCCGTATTCCCTGGAATCCTCGCCATCTGCCACCGCTGCTCCTCGAGCGGCGTGGCTCACCGGTGCGCGATGAGAAGGGGGCACTGCGCCGCGTACAGCAGAGCGACACTGGTGGCGCCGAGCATCGTCCCGGCGGTCCCACCACGCCCTCGTCGCCCGACGACCAACAACTGGACTCGCTCGGATTCGTCGACCAGCGTGCGGGCCGGCGCGTCGGGGCGCACGAGCCGTTCCAACTTCACGTCCGGAAACCGCTGTGACCGGCCGGCCGGATGCTCGCCGAGCAGCGCTTCCTCCGCACCGCGCGCCGTATCCAATACCGGGACGCCAGAGCGATTCCGCTGGTATCGCTCCAGGAGCGCACCGCCACCAGCCCGACCCCGCGATACGACGCCTCGGCGAAAGCCACTTCGAGGGCCTCCTCACTGTCCGGGCTGCCGTCCACCCCCACCAGCACCGGTTTGCGACGCGACAGCGGGTCGGTGGCCGACAGATCGGAGACGACGGTGACAGGGCACCGGGCGTACGCGGCCACGGCCGAGCTGAGCGAGCCCACAACGGTTCGGCTGATCCCGCCACGACCGCGACTGCCGACGACCAGCATCCACACCTGCGCCGAGCGATCCAGCAGTGCCGGTGTGATCAGCTCGAATGTCATTTCGGTGGTGATCGGGCCAGGGGCGCCGGCCATGGTGGCCTGGGCGATACGGACGGCCTCGGCCAGGATCCACTCTCCGTCGCCACGCAGCCACTCGACCTCCGCCCTGTACATCTCGATGGGGTTTCCTGGAGACAGGACCCGGGGCGCACGAGACGAGCAGATGCGGTCCTTTACCACGCAGTTTCGCTTCCAGGCCGGCCCAGGCCGCGGCCCGGTAGGACGGAGCCGAACCGTCGACGGCCGCCAGGATGGGCGCGTCGTCCGGCACCTCCGCACGCCGATTCGTCATGGGCCGCTCCGCGCCGTTTCCACCGTTCGCCGTGCGCCCCGCTCGCTCGGGTTTCGGATCACCGTAACGGACCCATTACCTCGGCCAGGGGACGACGTGGGCTCACCGGTACCTCGCCCGCGCTCGTCGCAGCCCAGCCGACCCGGATGATGAGCTGCGGGTAGCCGATGTCATCGAGTACGTCACCCCGAATGAGATCACGGGTACGCGGCAACTCGAGCGGTTCCGACATCGGGCAGGTCGCCATTCCGAGCGCCGTGGCCGACAACAGAACGGCACTGCCCGCCTCTCCGGCGTGCAGCCAGGACAGACGGTCATCGGCGTGGGTGTGCACCAACAGCAGGCTGCCGCCCTCGGTCATGTCCCGGACCACCGCCTCGCTCTGGGTGGCGACGGCGAACTCGCGGGTGAGCGGACCTTCCGCCACCGGCACGGCGTTGCGCGCGGGCACGCCATCCAGTGTCGCGTGCCGGCCGCTCCACACCGACAGTTCGGACCGGTAGCCGGGGTCACCGCGGTGTTGTTCGGCCGCCCAGGCGAAGGCCGCCACCAGTACCGCACGGTTCGCTCCGCCGATGATCTCGCGGACACCGGCCCCCTCCTCGGTACCGGCGGCCAACAGGGTGCCCAGATGTCCCGGCGGGATTTCCCACGAGGTGACCTGCCGTCGATCGGTGCGCCTGCGGTTGATCGCCCGCGCCAGTTCGACAATGTCCGCCGTCGGTGTGACTCGGGCGAACTCGATGGCCGCGAGGTGCGTCGGATCGGCGGGATTCGGGAGCCGGTGCACGATGGTGCGCCACCCCATGGATCTGACCGCGATCCGGAAATGATGCAACACCGCGCCGCAGCTGATGATCTGGTCGCGTCCGTCGGGATCGGCGTGCGGTAGGCGCCGACCGTCGTCGGCGTACAGGTGAACCGTTCGATCACCCACCTGCCACTGCCATGGTTGCGTGTTGTGCACCGACGGCGCCCGGACCGCCAGCGCCAATGCGGCGCGTACCGTGTCGGCGCCGGGATGTATGTCGGTCATATTCGCTCCTCGCTCTCGGATCGGGCCCGACCGGCGGCCCGGGGGGCGCGGCGATGACGCGTGCCGTGGTCACGACGCTTCGGGCAGGTTCAGTACCCGACCCGCGGTGGCTCCGCCGTCCAGCACGAACTCCGAGCCCGTGGAGAAGGTCGCCTCGGTGATCAGGAAACGCACCATCGCCGCCACTTCCTCCGGTTCACCGAAACGCGCCAGTGGTTGGCCCGCAACGACCGATTCGTCCATCGCCGCTGTCATGGGCGTATGGATCGGCCCCGGATGGACCGAGCACGCTCGAATACCCGCGCGGCCCAACTCCAGCGCGGCGGCCTTCGTCAGACCACGCAGACCCCATTTGCCGGCCACATACCCGCCGACCCCCGCGTACCCCACCAACCCGGCGGTGGAGGAGATGTTCACGATGACCCCACCCCCCGCCGCGCGCATATGCGGCACGGCCAGATGCATACCCAGCCAGGCGCCATACAGGTTCACGTCCACCACGTGCCGGAACATGGCGGGCGTTTCCGTCTCGATTCCCCTGAAATCGACGATGCCCGCGTTGTTGACCAGGATCGACAGCGGACCGTATACGGCCTCGGCCTCGTCGATCACGCGCCGCCAGTCCGCTTCGTCGGTCACGTCGAGACGCCGGAACACCGCTTGCGGTCCCACCGATTCGGCCAATGCCGCACCTTCCTGTTCGAGCAGGTCGGCAGCGACGACATTGATATGTTCCTTGGCCAGCGCGCGTACGACTGCGGCGCCGATCCCGCGGGCCCCGCCGGTGACGATCGCACTGCGGCCGGTGAAGGCGCTCATATCGGCAACCTCTCGTCGAAGGATGGGTCCGACCATCAGCCTCGCGCGTCCAGAGCCCGGCCGGGACAGCCGAAAGTCACCTGTCACGGTGTCATCCGGCAGTACTCGCCCCGGGCCCCACCGCGTCACGTTCCCCTATCGGGTCGATGGTCCCCCCGGCGGGGGTATCAGGACTCTCCCCGCCGCACCCTGGTGCGGGGGACGCTCGGACCATGACATCGAACAGCCACCGCATTGTGGTCCTTTACGCCACCGAGCAGGGCTCCACCCGCGATTGGGCCGCGATCCGCGCATGGTCGGCGACCGTCGCCGACACGCTCGGGCTGCCGGACGCGAAAACGGATGTCATCCGTCCCTGAACCGTCGAGTAAGGCACCGAAGGAGTCGAAATGGGCCGATATGTAGCGCCGTTCGCGGACCTGCGGCTGACAGACGCCGACGAGGCCGGAGGCAAGGGAGCGAACCTGGGCGAACTGGTGGCGACGGGGCTGCCGGTGCCGCCCGGCTTCGTGATCCTGCGGTCGTGTTATGAGCAGGTGATAGCGCACGGACCGCATGGCGCGGAGTTGGAACGCCTGCACACCGCCGCATTGGCGGCGGCCGGCGACGAACTCCGTACCGCCGAGCAGTGCGCGGCGATGCGCGAACTGGTACACGACACCGCCTTCGACACCTCGATACGCGACATGATCCTGTCCGAGTATCACGGCCTCGGCGAGAACGCCACGGTCGCCGTCCGCTCGTCCGCGGTGGGTGAGGACAGCGCGACCGCCTCCTTCGCGGGGATGAATCTGACCCGCACCAATGTGTGCGGCGACGATAAGCTGCTCGCTGCCGTCATCGACTGCTGGGCCTCACTGTTCACGCCCCGCGTGGTGGCCTATCGTGCCCGGCGTGGAATCACCGCCCACCCACAGATGGCCGTCGTCGTCCAGCGGATGGTCACCGCCCAGCGGTCCGGGGTTGCCTTCACCGCCGACCCGGCATCCGGACGCCGGGACCGAGTGGTGGTCGAGGCAGCACGGGGCCAGGGCGAGGTCGTGGTCTCCGGCGCCACCGAACCCGACACCTACCTTCTCGACGCGACGGGCCCCACCCTGGTGACCACCCGCCGCGGCCACCAGGAGTACGCGATCACGGCGGGACCGGACGGCGACCGACGGGTGCGGCTGACCGGCACCGACACGACCAACCCCGTGCTGAGCGAAACCGAGGCGGTCGCCGTCGCACGCCTGGCCCTCGCCGTCCAGGAGCATCACTCCGGCACACCCCAGGATGTCGAATGGGTGTTCGACACCGACACACTGTGGCTGGTGCAGGCCCGTCCGATCACCACACTTGCCGATACGCCCCCGCAACACGAGGACGCCGGTCCGATACGATCCGATGTGCTGGTCCGTGGGTTGGCCGCCGCGCCGGGTGTGGCCACGGGAGCCGTTCGAGTCCTGTCCTCACCCGCACAGGGACATACCCTGCGCGACGGCGAAATCCTGGTGGCGCCGATGACCAACCCGGACTGGCTGCCCACCCTGGGACACGCCGCCGCAGTGGTCACCGACAGCGGCGGAATGACCTGCCACGCCGCCATTGTCGCGCGCGAACTCGGCATACCGTGTGTTGTCGGCGCGCGAACGGCGACCTCGGCACTCGCCGACCACACGACCGTGACGGTCGACGGCTCCACCGGAGAGATCCGCGCCGGTGGAACCCGAGCGAGCACCGCCGCCGGGGAATCCGTGCCCCCGGGCGCTCCGGGTATCGCGGCCGAGCCGACCGCCACCCGGGTGTACGTCAACCTCGCTCTACCCGAGACCGCCGAACGCGTCGCCGCGACCGATGTCGACGGCGTCGGGTTGCTGCGCGCGGAAACCCTGCTCACCCGAGCGCTGGACGGCCGCCACCCGCGTGACCTCATTGCCCGCGGCGAACAGCATCTGTTCGTGGACCGCATGGTGGAGCCGCTGCGGCATATCACCGCGGCGTTCCACCCCCGTCCGGTGATCTACCGGGCCAGTGATTTCCGCAGTAACGAGTTCCGCGCCCTGACCGAAGGCTCGCGATACGAACCCGTCGAGCACAACCCGATGATCGGCTACCGGGGCTGCTACCGCTACCTGCGCGAACCGGAGGTGTTCCGGCTCGAGCTGTGCGCCCTGGCGCGAGTTCGCGAGCAGTCGCCGAATCTGCACCTGATGATCCCGTTCGTGCGAACCCGCTGGGAACTCGAGGCGTGTCTGGAGTTGATCGACGCGAGCCCGCTCGGGAGCGGGCTCGGTCTGCACCGCTGGGTGATGGCCGAGGTCCCTTCGGTGATGTACTGGCTGCCCCATTACGTCGGGCTCGGCATCGATGGGGTCTCCATCGGCAGCAACGACCTGACCCAGTTGATGCTCGGCGTCGACCGTGATTCCGACCAGTGCAGCGAACTGTTCGACGAATCCGACCCGGCCGTACTGGAGGCGATCTCCCGCATCGTCACCACCGCCCGCGGTCTGGGCATCACATCTTCGCTGTGCGGACAGGCGCCGTCGAACCGTCCCGAATTCGCCGAACAACTCGTCCGGATGGGCATCACCTCGATTTCGGTGACACCGGACGCCGTGCCCGCGGCGCGGCGCGCGATCGCCGCCGCCGAACGACGCCTGTTGCTCGATCACGCGCTGTCGCCCAGGACTTCCGAATGAGCCCGGCACCGGCTCGTCCGCAGACGATGCCACCGGCGCCCGCGTTCGCCACGGCCACGGACGCGGGAGCGCTCCTGCACGAGACACACACCGGTCTGGTCGTACTGTTCGGCGAACGCGCGTACAAGGTCAAGAAGGCGGTCACGACCGACTTTCTCGACTTCGGGACCCCACGTTCCCGGGAACAGGCGTGTCTACGCGAGTACGAGCTCAACCGGCGGATCGCACCCGATGTCTATCTCGGTGTCGCGCATCTGTCCGACCCCCTCGGTGGTCCCGACGAACCGGTGCTCGTCATGCGACGGATGCCCGAACAGCGACGGCTTTCCGCCGTTCTCTCCGATCCGACGGCCGACGGAACGAGACTGCCGGTCCTGGTGCAGACCCTCGTCGCGTTTCACGACCGGGCACGCCGAGGCGCCGATATCGACCGCGCCGGAACGGCGGAGGCGTTGCGCGACCGGTGGTTCACGGTCCTGGGCGCACTGCGGGAACAGCCGGACGACCTGATCGAACCCGGCCGCATCGCCGACATCGAAGGCCAGGCGGTCCGCTACATCCAGGGCCGAACCTCGTTGTTCGCGCACCGCATCGCCGACGGCCGAATCGTGGACGGGCACGGCGACCTGCTCGCCCAGGACATCTTCGACCTTCCCGACGGCTTCCGAATACTGGATTGTCTGGACTTCGACGACCGACTCCGCCACATCGACCGCCTCGACGACATCGCCTTCCTCGCCATGGATCTCGAGTTCCTCGGCCATCGCGAGCAGGCCGCCGCACTGATCGCGGATTACCTGCGTCTCAGCTCGGACGACGCGCCCCCGTCGCTGGCCCATCACTACCGGGCCTATCGGGCGCTGGTGCGGGCCAAGGTCGATACCATCCGCTTCGGCCAAGGCGATGTCGCCGCGCGTGACCGAATCCGGCGCCATATCTCGCTGGCCGAGCAGCACTTGGGCCAGGGCGCGATTCGCCTGGCATTGGTCGGAGGACTTCCGGGCACCGGTAAGACGACGGTCGCGAACCGGCTCGCGGCGGCAACCGGCTCGCGCGTGCTCGCCTCCGATCACGTGCGCAAGGAACTGGTCGCCCGGGGCGAGGTATCCGGTACCGTCGGCGGCTACGATGTCGGCACCTATTCCCCGGACGCCAGATCGCGGGTGTACACCGAACTGTTCGACCGGGCCCGACGGTTGCTCGCCGCCGGGATCTCGGTCGTGCTGGACGCGAGCTGGTCCGATACGTTCCAACGGCAGCGGGCCCTCGAACTCGCCGCGGCGGCCGGTGCGGAACCGGTGCGGTTGCGCTGCGAGTGCCCGCGCGCGACGGCCGACCGCAGGCTGCGTGACAGACCGCCGACGGAGTCCGACGCCACCCCCGAAATCGCGCACGCGATAGCGGATTCGGCCTCGGCCTGGCCCGAGGCCGACACGCTCGACACCACCCGACCGCTGGACATCGTTGCGGCCGAAGCGGCGGCTCGATGGCACGGCGTCCCGCCGGGCAGCGGCCCCTGAGCCCGGCCCGACTGTGCGGCCGGACAGCGAAACGAACCGTCCGATCAGGGCACCAGCACCGCCGCACCATCGAAACGACCATGTGACAGGTCGGCCAGGGCGTGGTCGGCACGATCGAGCGGGTACCGATGTGTCGTCACATCGAGCCGATGCCGCTGCGCGAAGGTCAGGAACGCGCGCGCATCGGCGCGCGTATTGGAGGTGACGCTGCGAATCTGACGTTCCCGGAACAGATGCCGCTGATAGTTCAGCGGCGGGATATCCGTAAGGTGTATGCCCGCCAACGCGAGCGTTCCCCCCGCGGCGAGCGCTTCCAACGCGGGCGGGACCAGTTCGCCGACAGGCGCGAACAAGATGGCCGAATCCAGCCGCTCCGGCGGCGCTGCCGCGGCTTCCTGCACGGATATGGCACCGAGGTCGAGCGCGAGCGCCCTCGCCGCGGCACCCCTGGTCATGACATGGACCCGCGCGCCCCGTGCGAGAGCGACCTGTGCTGTCAGATGCGCACTGCCGCCGAAGCCGTATATGCCCAGCACACCCCCGTCCGGCAGCGCCGCCCGGGTCAGCGCGCGGTAGCCGATGATGCCGGCGCACAGCAACGGTGCCAGCTCCCGATCGTCGTAACCGGTGGGCAGGGGCAATGCGAAACCGGCGGGGACGGTGGTGTACTCGGCGTAACCGCCGTCGGCGTCCCAGCCGGTGTAGCGTGAGCGTGGGCACAGATTCTCCGCACCGCGACGACAGAACTCACACACCCCGCAGGTGTGGCGCAGCCAAGGAATCCCCACCCGATCGCCCACGGCGAACTCGCTCGTGTCCACGTGATCGGTATCGATCACCTCCGCCACGACCTCGTGCCCCGGCACGACGTGGGGACGGTGGACCGGCAGATCTCCCTCCACGACATGCAGGTCGGTGCGGCATACCCCGCAGGCGAGCACCCGCACCAGCAGCTCCCCCGCGCCTGGTTCCGGGATCGGCTCGCTGCGTATCGTGAGCGGTTCTCGGTCCACGGCCCGCGGCGAATCCACCCGCCATGCTCGCATCGTCACGACAGTGGATGTTCCACGAGCACCCTGGGACCGGGTCACATCACGACCTCCTCGATCAATTTGGTGCCGGAGACAAGAGTGGGTTCGATCCCGATGATGACACCGCCTTCCCGCTCGACCCACCGGCCGAGCAGACGGGCGTACTCGGCGGCGAGGTCGGGTACGGTGACGATGCGAGCCAGACCGGTGATGACCACCGACCAGCCGAGTCCCTGAACCGGGTCGATATCGTCGGCTTCATACGCGACCACCACCGATCGCCCCTGAATCACCGTCGAGCCCAACCCCGGGAACGGACGGGTTCGCACGATCACCGCCCCGCTGTCGGCGATCACATGGGTCACCGGCCGCACGGCGGGCAGCGCGTCGTCGGTGAACACGATCCGCCCGAACGGCACGCTCGCGAGCAGACGTAGCGCTTCCGCCCGCTCGATCGCGACAGCTCGCCGAGGACCGATATCGTCTCCCGGGGACAGCTCGGATTCGGTCACCTGATCACCCGCTCCCCATGTGGTTCTTCGCATCGATACCAGCACCGAGGTCCGGAACAACACAGAGTCGAATGCCCCTTCCCCGGGGGAACCAAGTACCTCGTCTCCACCGCCGACCATCCATCGGCGGTGGCCCGATACGCGGTACCCGTCGCGCACCGATACCCGCGGCCGAGCAGAGGCCCGGCCGCACGACGGCCGAAGGTCCCTTCATCGGGGCCGGTCGGCACTGGGCGGTGCCGGGGCGGCTCCGTAGCGTCGAAGCCACGAGCCACCGGCCGACAGGAGAGCCGCCATGTGTGCACTGATCGTCTACGAGTCGATGTTCGGTTTCACCCTGGCCGCCACGCCGATCGACTTCTGTGTCGAGGACACCCCCGGCTCACTCGGCCCCGCGGAGCTCGACCGCGCCCGGCAATGGGGAGCGCGGCTCGGCCGCACCGAGTCGGACCTGCTCGCCGGAAGAAGCTGAGGAGCCGACGGTCATGGCGTACAGGATCGGCATCGACGAGTCCGCCCCGCACACCGTGCTCGGCTTGCGCCGGACCGTGCGGGCCGAACACCCGGGAGACGATATCGGAGCCGGCATGGGCGCGCTGTACACGATGGCCCGTGATCTCGGTCTGTTGCCGATAGGCCCGCCGGCCACCACCTACCACGGAGATTTCCGGCCCGGCACCACCACCGAGGTCGATTTCGATCTGCCGGTCACCACCCCTGTACCCGGCGGCGAGGTCGAGGAGTTCACGGTCCGCCGCACCCGAGGGCAACTCTTCGCCCACACGAGCCATCGAGGTGACTACAGCCATATCGATGCGGCCTACCGGGCACTGGACCGATGGATTCAGAACTCCGATCTGCACGCGGTCGGGCCGCCTACCGAGGTGTATCTGGTGGGACCGGACGAGGCCGTCACCGCCGACGACCTGTGCACCGAGATTCGCGTCCCGATCGCTTCGAGCGCGCTGATCGTGCGGGTAACGGCACCGTTCGACGCGGCCGGCGAGGCCACCCGCGAGGCCCTGCACGACAACGGCTTCGACATGGCGGCGGAATTCGATGTGCGTGCGATGCCGGCCGCACGCTCCGGGATCGAAATCGGGAACTACCTCCTCATCTGCGCCTACGCTCCCGATCTCATCCGGGACGCGTTGGCGACCGACCGCCACAATCCGTTGTTGCCCTGCACCGTGAGCCTACGCACCGACGGTGAAACGACGGTCGTCGAGGCGGTCGACCCCGAGCTGTTCGCACAGCGGAGCGTGCCCGCGCTGCAGTCGATCGCCCGGGAAGCCCACGCCCGCCTGGCGAAGACATTGCGCCTACTGGCGCGCCGGCTCGCCGAAGCCGACGAACATCGCACATCCGAGCCGGCTCGCCCGGCGCAGACACCGGCTCCCGGGCCACCGGCCACGAACGGGCGTTGAGCCCTTCCCGGAAATTCCGCGGCGGCGTCGACGGCGCGCAGGACTCCGCGGCCCGGTCGGCCCAATCCACTGTCAGGAGGAATCATGCGTTCCGACCAGCACCCGGTCGGTGACGAATCCGAGGCCCGCGACCACCGCGTCTCGGCGACCGGGGCACCCGAGCGACGAACACCGCCCCGAACCAGCACCCGGTCGGTGACGAATCCGAGGCCCGCGACCACCGCGTCTCGGCGACCGGGGCACCCGAGCGACGAACACCGCCCCGAATACTCACCGTGACGCTGAACCCTGCCGTCGACATATGTCTCGAGGTCGACCGACTGGCGGGTGAGGGCAAGAACCGCGCCCGGGTGCGGTCCGTCCGGGCAGGCGGCGGGGGTATCAATGTCGCGCGCTGTATCCGACGACTCGGTGGCGCGGTTATGGCGATGTACGTCTCCGGAGGACGACTGGACCACCTGCTCGAGACGGAGGCCCTCGACCGGCTCCGGATACCGGTCGAGGGCGAAACCCGCGAAGCCCTGGTGGTCGCCGAAACCCGAACCGAACGCAGCTACCACATCGTCCCTCCCGGGGCGAGGATGACCGACCCCGAAGTCGCTCGGTGCCTGGCGACGATCCGGGCCGAGGCGAGCACCTACCGGGCGATCGTCGTCACCGGCAGCTTTCCTCCGGGCGTCCGGGACGACTTCGCCGCGACAGTGGTGCGCGAAGCACAGGCGGCCGCGACACCGGTGCTCGTCGATATCACCGGCAGGCACTTACGGCGCCTGCGCGGCGAGGACGCGTTCCTGATCAGGTTGGACCGGATCGAGGCCGCGGGGTTGATCGGTCACACCATCGCCTCCTTCACGGATGCCCGGCAGGCGAATCGGCACTTGCTCGAAACCGGAGCGACACGGCACGCGGTGACGACGGTCGGCGGGCTCGGCGCCGTGTTCTCCGACGCGGAGGCCGACCACGAGATTTCCGCTCCCCCGCTGCCCAGGCCGCCGCGCAGCGACGCCTGCGCCGGCGACAGTCTCGTCGCTGCCCTCACCTACCGCATCACCCGTGGCGACAGCTGCCTCGCCGCTTGTGAGTTCGGCGTCGCGGTGGCGGCCGCGACGGTGCTGTTGCCCGGCACGGACGTCTTCGAACCCGAGACGGCCGATGCACTGGTGCGACAGGTGCGAACCAGGCGCGTTCCGCGGCGGCGGCCGAGCCGGGCCCGCGTGGATATGCCACCCGGTCCCGATACGTTTGAGGCACGATCTCCACTGCATCCTCACCGGGCCGCCGAACCGAAGGACCCATCGATGGTGTCCGCACCACGAACGCACAACCCGCCCATGGACGGCCTCGGAAAGGAACCATCGTGAACTGGCCAACGGCTGCCGGCGTGATCGCTGTCGTCTTCGCCGTCATGGTGGTTGTGACCACGTATATGGCGAGTAGGAAACCGTAGAAGTAGAAGCGGTCAAGGGTCTTTCGTCCCCGAATTCGGGGACGATTCCGCCGCGCCGGGAACTCATCCGGTCCGTACGCTGGAAATGCTCTTGAGGAGAGGGAGGTGTGCCGGTGATCAGGGTGTTCTTGGTCGACGACCATGAGATCGTGCGACGTGGAGTCGCCGACCTTATCGGCTCGGAACCGGACCTGGCGGTGGTCGGTGAAGCGGCGAACGCCTCCCAGGCGCTGGCCCGCATCCCCGCACTGCGGCCCGATGTCGCGGTCCTCGATGTGCGCCTGCCCGACGGCAATGGCATAGAACTGTGCCGAGAGCTGCTCTCGGCGAACCCGGAGCTGCGATGCCTGATGCTGACATCGTTCACCGATGAACAGGCCATGCTCGATGCGATCCTGGCCGGGGCCGGCGGCTATGTCGTCAAGGATATCGCCGGCCTGCAGTTGATCAGCGCCATCCGTGAGATCGGGGCGGGCAAATCGCTGCTGGACAATCGCGCCGCGGCCGCGTTGATGACCAAGCTTCGTGCCGAGGCCGAAGCCGCGACCGGGCCATTGGCCGCCTTGACCGACCAGGAGCGCACACTGCTCGCATTGCTCGGTGAAGGGCTGACCAACCGGCAGATCGCCGGTCGGATGTTCCTGGCCGAGAAAACGGTGAAGAACTATGTGTCGCGGCTACTGACCAAGCTGGGTGTCGAACGACGCACCCAGGCCGCTGTGCTCGCCTCGAAGCTCAACGCACCCGGCAGGCGGCACGAGTGATACCGGCGCCGAGCGCGGAGAGGTTGGCCAGGGCGCCGGGCCGATGAGACAATGACCATTATGGGATCCAAGGTGTCCGGGGTGGGTGGGCAACCTCCGGTGACCGAGACCCTGTCACAGCTGCGACTCCACGAACTGCTGCGCGAGGTCCAGGACCGTATTGCCCAAATCGTCGACGTGCGCGACCGGATGGACCGACTGATGGAGGCCATGCTGTCCATCACCGCGGGCCTGGACCTGGACGACACCCTCCGGTCGATCGTGCACACCGCCATCGAATTGGTCGACGCCGAATACGGTGCCCTGGGTGTTCGGGAAACCGACAAGACCAGCAACCAACTGGCCGAGTTCATCTATGAGGGCATCGATGACCGCACCCGGGTCCTGATCGGCGATCTCCCCCGCGGCCACGGTGTATTGGGGGTGCTCATAGCAGACCCCAAACCGATTCGCTTGAGCAATATCTCCAGCCACCCGTCGTCGGTCGGCTTTCCGGCCCACCATCCGCCGATGAAAAGTTTCCTCGGAGTACCGGTGAAGGTCCGCGACGAGGTGTTCGGCAATCTCTATCTCACCGAGAAGACCGGCGGACAGGACTTCACCGAGGACGACGAGGTCGTGGTACAGGCGCTCGCCGCGGCGGCCGGTATCGCCATCGAGAACGCCCGGCTCTATGAACAGGCCCGCACTCGGCAACGCTGGCTGGAAGCGACCAGGGACGTGGCCACCGAATTCCTCGCCGGCGGCGAACCCCACGAAGTACTCGACCTCGTCACCGAGCGCGCGCTCTCCCTCACCGGAGCGACCTGCACCTTCATCGCCCTGCCGGAAGACCCCGACCTGCCCCTCGCCGAGGTGAGCGAGCTGATCGTGGTCGCCGCGGCGGGCCAAGGAGAGCACGTCCTACGCGGGAAAAGGTTGTCGCTGTGCGAGTCGTATGTGGGTGAGGTGTTCCGGCACGGACGCATGACCGTCATCGACCGTATCCACGACAGTGTTCGTCCGGAGATCGTTCGTCCGGACATCGCAGCCCGGCTGGGTCCGGCGCTGATGCTTCCGCTGCGAACCAAGGAAACGGTTATCGGTGTGCTCGCGATCGTGCAGCCCGCCGGCACCGCGGTCCTCGACCCCGCCGCCCAGGCCATGATGGCCGTTATCGCCGACCAGGCGGCACTCGCTCTGCAACTGGCCGAAACCCAACGCCGGATGCGCGACCTCGACGTGGTCGCCGACCGCGACCGCATCGCCCGCGACCTGCACGATCACGTGATCCAACGCCTCTTCGCCGTCGGTCTGGGCCTGCAGGGCACGCTCCAGCGCGCCCGCGCCCCCGAGGTGAAGAAACGGCTGACCGAAACCATCGAAGACCTGCAATCCATCGTGGAGGACATCCGGCACTCGATCTTCGACCTGCACCACCACACCACCGTCGGTTCGACCAACTACCGCAAACGGCTGCACGGTCTCGTCACCGAGATGACCGCCGACACCGATCTGCGCACCTCGGTTCGCCTGTCCGGGCCCATGACCGTTCTCGCCCCACCACTGTCCGACGATGTCGAGGCCGTGCTACGCGAGGCGGTCAGCAACGTCGTACGCCATGCCCACGCCACCACGCTATCGATCGACCTGCGCGTCGACGACGAGGTCACCCTCGCCATCACCGACGACGGCCTCGGCATCCCCGCCGACTGCGACCGACGTAGCGGTCTGGCCAATCTGGCGGCACGCGCCGAACAGGCGGGCGGCGCGTGCCGAATCACCGACGGACCGAAAGGCGGCACCATTCTGCACTGGAGTGCGCCCCTGCCCTGACCGGCAATCCCGCCGGCGTGGGCTGTTCGATTGCCGGCCAGGAGGCCGAAGGCCGCATACGCCCGACATCCGGAGAGGAGTCGATCATGAAGCTCGCATTGTCCACCACTGTGCACACCACCTTCGACGAGGCCGTCGCGCGCACCCGGCAAGCACTGTCGGAGCAGGGCTTCGGCGTCCTCACCGAGATCGACGTGAAGGCCACCCTGAAGACGAAAATCGATGAGGACGTGGAGGATTACCTGATACTCGGCGCATGCAACCCGTCGTTGGCGTACCACGCGGTGAACGTGAACCGGCAGATCGGATTGCTACTGCCGTGCAATGTGGTCGTGCGCCGCGACGTCTCCGCCGAGAATGCGGTCCTCGTCGAGGCGATGAACCCCGAGTTGATGGTCGAAGTGACGGACGAACCCGGACTGCGGGAGGTGGCGGCGCAGGCCGTCGACAAACTCCAGGCCGCTATCGATACCCTCGATGTAGGACGTGACCGACCGGAGTCGGCGAGCGAGGGGTGAACAGGTCGAGAAAGCCACCGACGCCGGTCCGCCCGGATGTCTCGCCGCGTGGCGGGTCGGCGTGATCGCTCGGCATTCACACCGCCGACCGGTGCCACGGCTTCTGTGAACCGGGCCGGCCGACCCCGCCGTCGGGGGGTTCGCGCTATTGCTCGGTAGCCTTGACTTCGATTTTCTTGGCAACCTCCTCCGGCTCTCCCATCGGAACCTCGACCGTGAGGATGCCCTTGGTGTATGTGGCCTTGATATCGTCTGCCCGGGCGCCCTGCGGCAACGGGACGGAACGGTAGAAAGAGCCGTAGCTGAACTCCGAATGCCCCTTCTCGGTCTTCCTCTCGGTGCGCTGAGCTTTGATCACCAACTGTCGGCCCTGGACGGACACATCGATGTCCTCGGCGGGATCGACACCGGGGATCTCGGTGCGCACAACGTACCGGCCGTCCTCGACCGCGTCCTCCACCCGCAACAGGTGACTGCCCGACACCGGCGCGAGCCCGGCGGGGGCGAAGGAATTCCACAGATCGTTCAGCTCCGACAGTAGCGACTCACGGTGGGTGGGAAGCAGGCTCATGATGTCTCCTCTGATGACGCAGGATCGGTGATACGCCGATTCCACTCCTCACTCGGCGCCGGGTATAGGGCCCGGCGTAGTCACGGGAATCAACCGGCGGCCGGCCGAGAAGGGACCAAAGTCACTTGTCCCGCCGCCCTCCCACCTTCCGACGCTCTCTCCGTTCCCGGTGCTCGCCGGGATCACCCACGACGGCCGAACAGTATCGGCTCCTGTATGTGGTGCGGACAGAGTCCATCGGCCCGAACCCGCAGTGCTGATCGACCAGGATCCCAGTGCCTCGAAGACCTCCGGCAGGCCCTGGTGGCCCGTATCGGCCCGAATCACACTGGTCGTATGACCGACGACTATGTGCATGCCTTGGATTCTGGGCCCGACCAGGCCGCGCTTCTCGCGGCCATGCGTCTGGCGACGCGCGCTCCGTCGGTGCACAACACCCAGCCCTGGCGGTGGGAATACTGTGACCGACAGTTGCGTCTCTACCGCGATGACGATCGGTCATTGCCCTCGGCGGATCCCACCGGAAGGCAACTCATCATCAGCTGCGGCGCGATGCTCGACCACGTGCGCACCGCGTTCGCCGCGGAAGGCTGGCGCACCGATACCGTACGTCAACCCACCCCGTATCGACCGGACCACCTGGCAACGCTCGTATTTCGCCCCTGGCCGGACCCGCCTTCGGACCTACGGACCCGCGCCGGGATGATCGGCCGCCGTCGCACCGACCGCCTCCCCATGAGCGATCCGGGAGATCTGTCCGACCTCGTCCGCACGGCCCGCTCGCTCACCGAACCATACGATGTCATCGTCGGCGTTCTCGGCACGAATGCCCTGGCCCGGTTGGAGGCGGCCTCCGAACAGTCCACGGCCCTCCGGCGCTACGACATGACGTATCAAACCGAACTGCGCTGGTGGAGCGGACACAAGCGCAGCACCGAAGGCGTGCCGGTCGACGCGCTGATCTCCGAATCCGAGGCGGTACGGGTTCCGGTCGGACGCAAGTTCCCCGCCCACGCTCATTCGGCTCGGCGGGGAGAGCTGGAAGACCAGGCCCGGCTCTGGGTGCTCAGCACACCGGACGACTCCGTTCTCCATTGGCTCCGCACCGGTGAGGCGTTGTCCACGGTCCTGCTCGAATGCACCGCGGCAGGACTGGCGACCTGCCCGATGACGCACATCACCGAACTCCCCACCACCCGACGTGCCGTCATGAATCTCGCCGGCAGTCAAGACCTGGCCCAGGTGGTCGTGCGCGTTGGGCTCGCCCCGGACCATGAGGAACACCCGGTGACACCGCGTAGGCCGCCGTCGGATTTCCTCACGATCCACCCCGATATCTCCACCGCGAACGACAAAGGACTCTGATCGGTAGCCCTACCCCGGGTCGTAATCCCCGCGGAGCAGGCAAGATCAACCTGTGTGGAAGACCGGGACAAGCCCGGTCGCGGTTATGGCCGTCGTGGCACGCGACTCGGTCGACGCGTAGCCGTGGGTGGCGGTTATGCTGTTCGTCGGCGATGGATCTCCGCCGAGACACCCCGGTCGGGATTGTCCGAACCGCCTCACCGCCGGGGCTGATGGTTCCTTCCCCACCAGCGGAAGGAGTCTGCCCAGATGTGGAGACATCCGAACCCCACCCCTGCGTTGTCCGCCGATCGCGAGACCGTGCCGGCGGTCCCCGCACCGCTGCACACGGGTGGGGGCCGTCGCCTTGGTCGGGGTCGGCGGACTGCTCGGCGCCCCGCTGCGCTACCGACTCGGGGTATGGTTTCCCCATCCGAGCGGTGAGTGGCCGACCACGACGTTCGCGATCAACATCACCGGCGCGTTCCTACTGGGATTGTTGTTGGAGGGGTTGACCCGACTCGGTCCCGACACCGGATGGCGCCAACGCGTGCGGCTGGGAGTGGGGACCGGGGTTCTCGGGGCGTTCACCACCTACAGCACCCTGGCCGTGGACACCGATCTGTTGCTGCGCGACCACCACTGGCCGACCGCCGCCGGTTATGCGTTCGGCACGGTGCTGGTCGGGTTGGTGGCCACAGTCGCGGGTGTCGCGCTCGGTACCCGGCTTCGGACGCTGCGATCGGAGTCCCCGCGATGACGACCATGTGGATCGCGGTTGCCGGCAGCGCCGGAGCGATGGCCCGGTTCGTCCTCGACGGCGCGATCAAGCACCGTCGAAGCCCCCGGTTCCCGTGGGCGACCTTCGTGATCAACGTGACCGGGTCCCTCATACTCGGGTTCATCACCGGCCTGGTGCTTTTCCACGGCGCAAGCCGTGACCTCGAGCTGATCCTCGGTGTCGGATTCTGCGGCGGGTACACCACCTTCAGCACCGCCGGCTTCGAAACCGTGCGCCTGATTCAGAGCCAGTACTACACCGCCGCGGCCACCAACGCGGTGGGCAGTCTTCTGATCACCGTCGCCGCCGGCGGTGTCGGCCTGGCACTGGCCGGATTGTGAGGAAACAGCAATGACCGACCACAACGACCGGCCCGCCTCGGACCCCGGCACGGACTGGCGGGCCCCACGCCGCATCGTCGGACCCACCGCCCCCACCGCGGCCCGCTGTCACCTGGTGGTCGGGTTCGACCGTCACCCGGCCGGCCACGCCGCCCTGGACTATGCCATCGACCTCGCCGGCCGCCTCGGTGCTTTCCTGCACGTCGCGCACATCATCGATGCCGACGACCTGCCGATCGATCCCGACTCCGCCGACTGGGAGCAAGCCGTCGCCAACGCCGTAGAACAAGAACGCCGCGACGCGTGCGCCGCACTCGAACAGGCACCCGGTCCCTGGACCTACTACAGCCGCACCGGCAGACCGGCGCAGCTGCTGGCCGGCCTCGCCGAAACCCACGACGCCGAGATGATCATCATCGGCACCTCCCGCGGCGGGCTTGTCTCATTCCTGCAGCGTCTTCTGGGCGAATCTGTATCGACGAACCTGGTCCACCACGCCCACCGTCCCGTGCTACTGGTTCCCGCTCCCACGACCGGTCGATGACCACCCGAGCCATTGCCGGAATAGTCGTCCGCCCGGTTTCGGAAGCGGTCGGCCCATACCGATAGGAGCTGTCCTGATCACCGCATCGGCCTCCGGACCCATCGAGAAGCGAGCACGGATTGCCGGCCGCTCGGGCAGACTGGGCAGATGGCACGTTCCGCTGCGTACCGCCCCACATCGGCCGACCTGGCTGCCGCGGCAGGGAAGACCATTCCCGATGTGCTGGCGCCGGATCTGCGTGTGCTGTTCTGCGGGATCAATCCGGGGTTGTGGTCGGCGGCGACCGGCTATCATTTCGCTCGGCCCGGAAACCGCTTCTGGCCTGCACTGTTCCGATCAGGATTCACTCCGCGAGCGTTCCGCCCCGACGAGCAGGATCAACTGCTCGCGCTCGGACTGGGCATCACGAATGTAGTGCCCCGCGCGACGGCGAAGGCGGACGAGTTGACGACGCAGGAGTTGCGTGACGGCGGCCGTGCTCTCGTCGGACGGGTAAGGCGTTATCGCCCGCGGATTCTGGCGGTTCTGGGCCTGGGCGCCTACCGAACCGCGTTCGGCCGTCCGCGTACCACCGTGGGACGCCAATCGGACGCACTCGACGACACCGAGATCTGGGTGCTTCCCAATCCGAGCGGTCTCAACGCCCACTACACGTCGGACGCGCTGTCCGACGAATTCCGCGCCCTCCGTGAGGAGGCGGAACGCGCTCCCCGCGCCCGTCGCCGTGCGGCCGAGTAGTACCCGGCCGCACGGTATCGGCCGGCGTTTCGTTACCGACCTGGACGCCGCTGTCGCATATCGGTGGCCGAGCACGTCGGCGTATCGGTGGCGACACGAGGCCTGGATAGCGAAGGTGCACGACGTTCACAATGGCACCGAGCGCGCTCTCCTCGACAGTACCGCGGTCGGCCATGCCGCTCTGTCGGACCCCGACGCTAATCTGGCTGATCATGGTCAGCCCTGATACGGCATTGCGCCGCCTCCTGCGCGAAATGGCAAAACTGCTCCAGCGGTATGGATTTCACGGCACCGACCCCACTTGGACGCGAATCGTGCCCGGCGGTGTCGCCTCGGTCGGCCGTACCCGTGTCCTGCGCACATGGACCGATGGACAACAAACCCGCAGCTTCGGCCTGACCCTGAGCGCCACACCCATCCCGTGGTGGGAATACTGCAACTGGCGTAACGCACAACGGGGACTACCGCCTGTCCCCCTGGAAACCGCCACCGGCCCCGATGTGATCGGCGTCCACCCACACTCCGACGAACTCGTCACACCATGGGTCCTGCGACTCGACCCGAACCAGTCCGGACAGCACGCATCGCAAGCCGATATCGACACCATCCGCGCCCAGCTCCCCCGCCGCGTTCACGCCTACGCGCGCAGAGCGCTACAGCTGCTGGAACCGGATCGCTATCTCGACGAACTACTGGCCCGCCCCGACCAAGGATTCCGCACCTGTGAGGCGATAGTCGTCCTGCTCGCCGACCGCGGCCCAGGGCCGCAACTCGACGAGGCGATACACAGTCTCCGACAGTGCGGCGCGGAAGAGGCGCCCACCCACGTGGAAGAGGTGCTCGCCTATGCCCGCTACCGCGCCGACCGACCGGCCGACCGCGTGGCGGAGGCATGACCGGACACTCGAAATCTCCTCTGTTCTCGTACCGTCGGCGCTCCTTCGGGCGACGACCGTGATACCGACGGAACCCCGGGGCGGTGACGTGCCGGGTATCGCGGTGTGCTCGCCGACCGTACTACCGATGGCCGACCGAACCGGACAGGCCAGTCGGTACCCAACGGATACGGCTCCGGCACCGACAGCTTTTGTTGCCCCGCGAAGTCGCCGAACACCGTGAACGCGGCCTCGTCGTCGGCGGTGCCGCCGGTGACGGGCACGCGTCGACTTATCGGCTCACTCCGTATCGACCGAGCTCGAGTCGCGCCACCATCCCGAGGTGTACCTCGTCGGGCCCGTCGGCCAACCGCAGGGCCCGGGCGTTGGTCCAAGCACCGGCGAGCGGGAAATCGTCGGTCAGGCCGGCGCCGCCGTGGAGCTGGATCGCGAAGTCGATCACCTGCTGAGCCATTCGGGGCGCGGCCACCTTGATCTGGCCGACCTCGCTGAGCGCGTTGAGCGGACCACCGGTGTCCAGCTTCCACGCGGCGTCGAGGATCAGCAGACGCGTAGAGCTGATGGCGATGCGGGCCTCGGCGATCCGCTCGCGATTGCCGCCGAGGTCGACCAGCGGCTTGCCGAAGGCCACCCGCTCGCCGCCTCGGCGGCATGCCAGCTCCAGCGCCTTCTCGGCCAACCCGACCAACCGCATACAGTGATGCACACGCCCCGGACCCAGGCGACCCTGGGCGATTTCGAACGCTCGGCCGGGACCGGCGATGACATTGGCGAGAGGTACCCGCACATCGGTGAACGTCACCTCGCCGTGGCCGAGCGGCTCGTCGTGAAACCCCATCGTCGACAGCATCCGCACCACCTCGACGCCCGGCGTGTCGCGGGGCACCAGCACCATGGAGTGTCGGCGATGGCGGTCGGCGTCGGGGTCGGTGAGCCCCATGACGATAAGGATCCGGCAGTCCGGGTGGCCGAGGCCGGTGGAGAACCATTTGCGGCCGTTGAGCACCACCTCGTCGCCATCCACGACCGCGGTGAGCTCCATGGTAGTGGCGTCGCTGGAGGCCACACCGGGCTCGGTCATACAGAACGCGCTACGAATACGACCGTCGAGCAGCGGATCGAGCCACTCGTCGCGTTGCTCCTGGTTGCCGTAGCGGAGCAGCACCTCCATATTGCCGGTGTCCGGCGCGTTGCAGTTGAACACCAGCGGCGCGAGGAACGAACGGCCCATCTGCTCGGCGACCGGCGCGTAATCGACGTTCGTGAGCCCCGCGCCCCCGTCGGTGCCATACCGCTCGGCGTAGGGCCCCTCGTGCCCGGCGGGCAGAAACAGATTCCACAGCCCCTGCTCCCGGGCCTTCCGCTGCAGCTCGGCGATCACAGGCAGCGGCTGCCACGGGTCGCCCCCGGATACGCGGGCCCGGGCGATCGTGCGATGGTATTCGTGCTCCACCGGCTCGATTTCGGTCTCGACGAACACACGCACACGATCGCGGAGGTCGGAGGCGCGCGGAGAGAGGGCGAAATCCATGGTTGCAGGCTAGAACCTTATTGAGCATTACTCAATAACATGTCCGCCGGCTCCCACCTCCGTATCTCAAACGAGGGTGACCTGCCCGCGGCGCATGCGTGGACGGTGTACGCCGGTGTGAACGTGTATCCGCCATTGTCGTGGGTAGCCGCGAACGGAACGCAATCACACCTACCACCCAGGAGGATCCCAATGGTTCAGTACGTGCGCGACCTCATGACCACCCACCCGGTGACGTTGGCTCCGGACACACCGGTCCGACAGGCGGCCCAGGCGATGCGCGACAACGACATCGGCACCGTACTCGTCGTGGACGACGACCGGGTGCAAGGGATCGTCACAGACCGTGACCTCGTCGTTCGTGGCCTTGCCGACCGGAACGATCTGTCCGACTGCCATCTGCGTGACGTGTGCAGTGCGCATGTGGTCACCGCCGCCCCTGATGAGGACGCCGACAGCGCCATCCGACGGATGCGGGAGAGTTCCGTTCGCCGTATCCCGGTCGTGGAAAACGGGCACCCGGTCGGAATGCTCTCGATCGGTGACGCCGCCATCGACAGGGACTCCGGCTCCGCACTCGCCGATATCAGCGCCGCTCGGGGTAATACCTGAGTCGAGCCCGGCGGTCATCAGGCTCGGTGTGCGACACCGGGCCGACCGGCAGTCGATGCTTGCCCGGACAGCCCGGCCGTCGGGGCAAGGACAGGGGGAGAACTCGGAGGAGGTGGCGAACGCGGTGTTTGTCGATGAGGACGTGCGAATCCCACTGGACGGTATCCATCTCGAGGCCTGGTTGTGTCAACCGACCCGGTCCGGCGGCATCGTCGTGTTCGCACACGGTAGCGGCAGCGGTCGACACAGTCCACGCAATCGGCACGTGGCCGCCGTGCTGCAGCAGGCCGGCCTCGGCAGCGTTCTGCTCGACCTGCTCACCCCCGAGGAGGAACAACATGACCTGCGCACCGGCGAGCTGCGCTTCGACATCCCGCTGCTCGCCGGACGTCTCGCGGGGACCGTGGATTGGCTGGCCGACCAACCGACAACCGGCCAGAACCCGATCGGCCTCTTCGGCGCCAGTACCGGCGCCGCGGCCGCACTCGTCACCGCCGCGGAGCGCCCCGCCGCTGTCCACGCCGTCGTCTCCCGGGGCGGGCGTCCCGACCTGGCCGGCGACGCGCTCACCCGCGTGCGAGCACCGACTCTGCTGATCGTCGGCGGACACGACGAAACTGTCCTCGACCTCAACCGGCGGGCCCTGCGACGTATGTCCATCGCCCCCAGACTGGAGATCGTGCCGGGTGCCACCCATCTGTTCGCAGAACCCGGGACCCTCGACCAGGTCGCCCGGCTCGCCACCGACTGGTTCCTGAACAATATCGGCACCGCGCCCACGACACCCCCGACATCCTGAGCTGTTGGTTCGGCACCAGGACGGTGTCCCTCGCCGGCCTCGTATCGAAGTCCCCGGCCCGTCCGGAGGGCAGGCGGGTTGTCGCGGTGCGGACGTCACCGGCAGCGGCCTCGGAACTCAGGCGGGGAGATGAGTGCGGATAACCGTGGCATGGGTGTGCAGGACGGCGGGCATCGTGTCGATGGGGACGGTATCGGCAGCATGGTCGATGACGAAGGCGGTATCGGCCCGGCGCAGAGTGAGGTCGTAGCCGACGAGCGGGTGGTCGAGTACCGACAGCACATGCGTCCAGTGGTCGATATCGATGCGGACGGCGAGCTCGTCGAGCGCGGCGGCGACCTGGGCCCGCGTACCGGTATGGCAGACACTCCACCACGGGTGTCGACCGGCAGGCCAGGTGATCTGCACCTGGCAGTCCAGCCATCCGGTTCGAGCCTCCTCGGAGCGCCTCACCTACGCTATTTTCCCCGCCTCGCCCGGCTCGCGCCGCAACCGGATACATACTCGGCGTTTTCCGTCTCGTCTGTCTCACCCGGCGTATGGCATCGATGAGTCCGGCCGCCGGCGTAAGGGTCGGCGCCTCGGTTGGGTAGGAGCGAGCGGACAGGCACCTCGGAGCTCCCGCGGTGCCTGTTCGAGGCCCGCCCGGCAACGGGTGGCTCCGGCGTGGCCGAGGGGAGAGTGCGGATGGACGAGGCGGGCATGCTCGGGTGAACCCTCATGCGGGTACGTCACGAACCGCGCGGGATAAGGGCAACTCCGATGAGATCACCGAGCGGGGCGTCCATACAAGCAGATGACGTTCGGGTTCGGCGATCCCGAGGCAGCGGCGGTACCCTGCGACTGTGACGGCGAAGTCGGTCCCGGCCCGCGGCTCCCGATGGCGGTGGGCAGCGGTGCTGACAGCGTGGGCCGGGACGGCCGGTGTGGGGGCGATGACATGTCCATTCGGATGGGCGGCAACGGCTTTGGTAGTATCAATCACCGCCGTCGCCCTGGCGCGTGCGGCGATCCCCCGGCCGGGTTCCGCACCGGGGGACCGTCGGCTGGGTAACGGTCTGATGCTGTGGTCGTCCCTGGCGGCTGCCGTGGTGGCATGGGAGCTGTTCGCGTTGGCACGGCAACCGGAATGGCACCGACCCAGCCCGTCCGCTCCGACGCTGTCCACACTGCTGGACCCCGTGCTCGAGCACGGGCCGGGGCGGTGGGTGGGCTGGCTGCTGTGGCTGGCGGTAGGGTGGCGGTTGCTGCGATGAGCGATCGCACCCTGATCGTCATCGGCTTCGCTGCGCTCTTGGCGGCGACGTGCGGCGCGGCCCTGACAGCGCGTCTGCGCCGGGACCGAATCGCCACGCTCGGCGAGGTCGTGGATTACCTGATGCGCAAGCGCGTGGCGCGTATCCTTACCGTCCTCGTGTGGGCCTGGCTGGGATGGCATTTCCTCGCGAGATAGCATTCGAACTCATCCGACGAATCGCTTACCGAACGGAGCTTCTCGGCACCCGTTGGGGAAGTCCGCCGAACCGCTGATCGGTGAAGCTCACGCCACGGCCACGGAGCGGGAACCATGCCGGCCGATGACATACAGGCGTAAATTGTCGTCCAGGCCGAACGCGCAGGCGAAGGCGCCGTGCTCGATGTCGACGCCGGCCGGCACTTCACCGCCTTCGTGCACTCGGACACAGTGCTGGTTGCCCCCGTCGACATACGACTCGGCCGCTACCCCGGACCACTCCGCTACCGAAGGCCGGCGATGCTCAGGCGCGCAACGATCCAGGGTACAAGTATGCCGGCGCGGGAATGGCCTCGTGATCGAGCCAGGCCTCGAAGAAGGCCGTCAGGTCGACGCCGGTGCGTGACTGCACGAACCGCCGGAACTCCGGCATCGACGCATTGCCGTAGGCGTGCGTTTGCACGAAATCCCGCGCCGCGCCGAAGAACACGGCGTCGCCGACGAACCGGCGCAGGGCATGCAGGAACAACGGACCGCGATAGTAGACAGCCGTGAACTCCCTTCCCGCCCCGGGGTCCTGCAGCGGGATCTTCCAGAACTTCGGTTCGTCCAGACGCTCGGCGACGGTCTTGCGATACAGCGCGTCGACATCGGCCCCCTCTTTGCGCTCCGGCCACAGATAGTCGGCGGTGTAACTGGCGAAGCATTCGTTGAGGCAGATGTCCGACCACCGCCGCACCGATGTCGAATCCCCCCACCACTGGTGGGTGTTCTCGTGGACGACGGTGTCGAGGTTTGCCCATGGCGCGTAGATAGGGCGCGTCTGGGTCTCCAGGGAGAAGTTCAGGTCGGTGTCGACGTAGATCCCGCCCGCGCTCTCGAACGGGTAAGGGCCGTAGAGGGATTCGAGGAAGTCCAGCACCTCGGGCAGGCGCCGCTCCAGGTCCCGTCCCCGACCGGAGCCGGGGGCGAAGGCACTGATCAGCGGCGTGCCGTTGGCGCGGGCCTGATAGAGAAAGTCGAAGTGACCGATCGCGACCGTCGTCAGATATCCGACCGTCGGACGCCGCGACTCCCATTCCACGGTGCGGTTCGGACCGTCGACCACGTCGCGCACGCGCAAACCATTCGATACCGCCTGCCACTCCCGCGGAACGCTCACCCGCACATCGAAAGTGGCCTTGTCGGTGACAGTGTCGTTGAGCGGATACCAGGCGGCGGCCGAATGCGGTTCCCCCGCCACGAACGCCCCGCCGCCGGGCGAGAACGTCCACCCGCGGCCCGGATTCTCCATGATGGCTCCTGCGTATTCAACGGTCACGGTGAACGGCAGCCCCGGCAGCACGGGCAGCCCCGGGGACACGCTCACCTTGTGTTCACCGTGGCGGACGAACCCGGCGGGCAGGTTGTTCACCGTCACCCGGAGTATCTGCGGCCCGTTGAAATCCAGATCGAACATCCGCATCCCCTGGGTGGCCACCGCATCCAGGCGCACGGTCCCGGCCAGATGGCGGCTCGGCGGGTCGTAGGAGATCGCGACATCGTAGTGCTCGACCTGGTAACCGCCATTGCCGTCGTCCGGATAGTACGGATCCCCGAGGCCCGAGGAACCGACGAACGGGTCCGTAAGCGGCTGCGCCTGCGCGGATGTTGCGAAAACACTCGCGACCAGCACGGCCGCGGTCGACCATCGCACCCGAGTGCGCAGTCCCATGCGACGAACCACCCCTTCCGGCACGATATGCGAACAAGGAGCCGATGCTAACCCGCGCATACGCCGCGGATGATCACGCCTCGCCGAGTATCGAACGCCCGCCCCGCCGCTCCCACTTCGCAACAGAACCCGAGCGACGCCGGCTCAGCCGGTGCGCCGCGAACTCAACGGGTCGGCAATGCTTTCCAGAGACCGACCCTCGGCTCGTACACCGAGGAACAGCTCGACGACTCCGCCGAGCATCATCATGACCGCGCCGATGGTGAAGGCCAGCGCGGTACGGCCGGCGTCGCCGTCGCCGGTGAGCTCCGCGAAGACCAACGGGCCCGCGATACCGCCCGCGGCGGTGCCCACGGCGTAGAAGAAGGCAATGGCCATGGCCCTGGTCTCCATCGGGAAGATCTCGCTCACCGTGAGATACGCGGAACTGGCGCCGCACGAGGCCACGAACAGCACCACGGTCCAGCACGCGGTGAGCGTGACGGCGGTGAGATCGCCGCGCACCAGCAGTACGGCGGTGAGCAACAACAGAATTCCCGATCCCAGGTACGAGCCCCCGATCATGGGTTTGCGACCGATGGTGTCGAAGTAACGGCCGAGCACCAGCGGCCCGAAGAAGCTGCCCAGACACATGACGGCGTAGAAGTAGCCGGTGCGGTCGCTGGGCACGTCGAACAATTCGCCGAGGATGACCGCGAAATTGAAGGTGACCGCATTGTAGAGGAACGCCTGCCCGACGAAGAGTGCCAGTCCGAGCGTGCTGCGGCGCGGGTACTTGCGAATCATGACCGACGCGATCTCGCCGAACCCGGTGGAGCGGCGTTGCCGCACCTCGATGGTCTCCTCGACGGCCGGCAGGTCGGCGCCGGTCTCCCGGCGCACCTGTTCCTCCACCTCGTCGACCAGGTCCTCGGCCTGCCGGTCGCGGCCGTGGATGAACATCCATCGCGGGCTTTCCGGCACGTGCCGCCGCACCGCCAGCACCAGCAGGGCGAAGATCACGCCGATCCCGAACATCGCGCGCCAGCCGATATTCGGCGCGAACAGTTCCGGATTCAGCGCGACCACCGAGAGCAGCGCGCCGCCGGACGCGCCCAGCCAATAGGTGCCGTTGATGACGATGTCGACGCGGCCGCGGTATTTGCTCGGAATCAGTTCGTCGATCGCGGAATTGATGGCCGCGTACTCGCCGCCGATGCCGAGCCCGGTGAGAAACCGGAACAGCACGAACCACCAGACCGAGAAGGAGAACGCAGTCATGGCGGTGGCCGCCAGATACACCACCAGCGTGATGATGAACAGCCGTTTTCGGCCATAGCGGTCGGTCAGCCGGCCGAACAGCAGGGCGCCGCTACACGCGCCCGCTACATACATGGCGGCCGCCGCTCCGGACACCTGCGCCGAGGAGATGGCCAGGCCACTGTCCGGTTCGGACAGTTTCGCCGCGATGCTGCCGACGACGGTGACCTCGAAACCGTCGACGATCCACACCGATCCCAACCCGATCACGATCATCCAGTGCCAGCGCGCCCAGGGCAGACGATCGAGCCGGGCCGGGATCCGGGTGCGCACCGTGGTCATGCCGCAGCTTTTCCCCCTGCCGAGGTCCGCAAACCCGGGCGCGCTACTCGTCCGCCGGCGTCGCTTCGGAATGCGCTCGTCCCGTTGACGTTCCGCACCCACGGCAGCCGCGGCGCTGTGGTCGCCGACTCCGATACCACCGGATCGCACGGTGCCCTGGGTGGATTCGACGACGGCAACACCGGGTTTCGGACCGGCCACGACGAGGTGTTCGACGCCGGGGGTGGTTGTATAGATGCGGCCCTCTGGCTACTTCCTGACACCGACTCCAGTATCCATGGATCCGTCAATGTAAAGACATCAATGCTCCCGCGATCCGACATGTGGTGCCATGGGGCGGGGCCCGGGTGGCCCGAGAAGGATCAGGCGCGCGCCAGAACACGCGAGACCGCATGACCGAATCGGGAAGCGCCACGTACAGGCGACATGCGGGCGGCTCGCCTCGATACCCGCACGGAATGTGACATCGTCCACAGTCGACCCGGGGACCTCCAAGCGGGCGAGCAAGGCGGCCGGATGCGGAATCTTCGTGCCGGCCGACACCATGCCGGCGTGGTGCGCGGTGGCGGAATGAAACCCGGTGAGCGCGCTTGGCGACGCGCCGCACGGATCGCTCGGCGCGCCCGGCGTGGTGGCGGACGACGTGGCGTGGCCGCTGCGCCACCCGGTCGCGGCGTCGCTCGCAGGGATTGTGGCGATCATGACCGTGCCTGCGGCCTCGCGCTCGTACCGCACAGCATGGCCCTAGTGGCACCCGGTCCTCAGGAGCGTGACCGGCTCACACCGGCCCGTCAGGCGGTGGCCTGCGACACCGGCGGGACCGGCAAGGGGTCTCCGATGGCGTCACGCAGCCGCGCTCGCGTGGCGCGATCGGCGATGTACAGGCCGATCACGGCGAACAGGCACACCGTGGCCGACGCGGTGAACGTCGCGAAGACGCCGTGCGCTCCGCGCGTCGCGATCGCGGCGCCACCGAGTACGGGTCCCAGGAACGCCCCGATGAACGAGGTGCCGTTGGACCAGCCCAACGCGGTGGCGCGGACGGGCAGCGGGAAGATATCCGCAGTGGTGGTGTGCACGAGATTCATCGTCGAGTGCCCGCCGATCCCCATCAATGCCACGCACACGACCGTGGTCACCACGGAGGTCGGCAGGACCAGCATGCCGACCAGTCCCCCCAGTGTGCACGCACCGGTGGCGACGGCGATCAGCGCCGGCCCGCGACGGTCGGCCGCCCAGGCCGTGACGAACGAGCCGGCCACCGCCGCTCCGGTCAGCGTGAAGCCGAACAGCAGCGCTACCGACAGTGCGTAGCCCAGTTCGACCATGGCTTGTGTCGCCCATACGTTCAGGCCCTGCCAGGCCACCATGTTCGCGATCGCGCATACGGCGATGATCGCTGTCGCCCCGAGCCCGCGCCCGGAGAACATGGTGCGGAGTTTTCGGTGCGTCGACCACATCCGGCCCGCCACTTCCTGCGGAGTGTCGGCCGGGATCGTCATGACCGCCACGGCGATCATGATCAGCATCGCGGTGCCCGCGCCGACGAAGAACATCGGCCGCCAACCGAATGCGGGCAGAATCGGGATGGCCAGTAGTGCCGCCACGACACCCCCGAGGGGAATTCCGGCCATGGTGATCGTGACGACCACCGACGCGCGCTTCGCGGCCGAACTGTTGCGGGCCGTGGTCATGGCCGTCGTCAATGACCCGCCGATACCGAAACCGGTGACGAATCGCGCGACCGCCAAGGTGACCACATTGACCGCCGAGCCGGTCAGGAGCGCGCCGAGAGCGAACAACCCGATCGCGGTCAGCAATACGCGCTTGCGGCCGATGCGATCGGCAACCCCCGGAGCTGTCACCGACCCCAGGATCGCGCCGATGTAGACGAGACCACCGACCAGGCCGGTCTGCTGATCGGTCAAACCCAGTGCGGCGTCGTCCAGCAGGAGCGGAACGACGGAACCGTACACGATGAGATTGAAGCCCTCGATCACGGTGATGAACATGCACAGGACGACGACCCCGGGATGGGATCGGATTTCGGATGCCCCGGTGATACGCGGCATTGCGGTCGGTGGCATTGGCAGCCTCCAGTCTGGCGAGCGACGAGACCCGTTCGGCACGAGTGACACACGACATTCTGAAGGACGAATACGATCCGAGTAACCCGATACTTTCCGGAATTCGGGGTGGCGAGTTCTGTCCCGGAGTTCGAGACGCGGACCGTGACCGGCGCCGTCCCGTACAGCATCGAGCTGTACAACGGTATGCACCGCCGGCGCAACGATGCCGGGTGGACACCGGGGGGATATCGACTGGAGCGGCCTCGGCGAAGCCGGTGGGAGCGATCCGTATTTCTTCGGCCGGTCCGACCCGGAGGACGTGTTGGGTCGGACCGTCGCCGACCCGGCCGTCCCGGGCGCGATTCGCGCAGAAGTGCCGGGCGGAACGAATCTCATATACCGGCTGCATCCACCGATACCGCGGACGCTCGGTCGAAGGGTCTACGCCCTGCCGTGTCGACGTTCGTACGCCAGGCGTTCCTCGGCGTCGCGCCGACGTTCCTCCGCGTCCGCGAGCGCGGGATCGAGGCCGTGTTTGACCAGGCGATGGCGCCGGTAGACGTATATCAGCGCGATGGTGAAGTAGACCAACGGCAGATACAGCAACCCCATCATGGACAGTTGCATCCACAACGGGCCCGGCAGCAGCAGAAACAGGCACAGCGGCAGAATGACCGGTATCAAGAAGCGCGCCAGGTAGCGGCGGGTCGCTCCCGGCCCGGTGAGGTCGTGGATCACCCAGTCCGCCATCTCGGGCGGCAGTGTTGCGCCGCAGATGTAGCGGATCCGTTGAATGACTGTCGGTTTCGTTCGAGAACCCATCATCGGCTCCCCTCGGTCCTCGCCGTCCCGGGACAGGCGATCGGCAGCATCACCGGCCTCTTTTAGTTGCACACTAACGTATCGTACACTAACTATTGTCACGCAACCGGCCCGGACCGAGAGCTCACAAACGCCCCGACGAACACTTGGCCAGGGCGCGAACCATTACCGTGGCATCCGGTTGACGCCTGTGAGGAGTGTGCACATGGATACCGCGACGGACGATCCCCTGCGGCTGGATCGGCAGGTGTGTTTCGCGCTGGCGCTGGCCAACCGCGCCGTGCTGGCCATCTACCGCCCCTTGCTGGAGCCGCTGAAACTCACCCACCCCCAATATCTGGTGATGCTCACGTTGTGGAGTGACGCACCGCTGTCGGTGAAAGAAATCGGCGAACTGCTGCAGCTGGATTCGCCGACCCTGTCCCCTCTGCTCAAGCGACTCGAGGCATTGGACTACATCACCCGCACTCGAGACCCCCGCGACGAACGCAACCTGGTCATCGACCTCACACCCACCGGTCGGGCCCTGCGCGCCGAGGCCGAGAAGATCCCGCCGGCGGTGGTCGAACGACTGGGCGTCGGCCTCGACGACCTCGAGGAGCTACACACCGTCCTCACCCGCGTGAACCAAGCCGCCCGCCGATAGCGGCGGGTCCTGAAGCCCGACACGAGTACCGTCCCCTCCTCTCGACGCTGCGGGCGGGCAGCGCCATAGTTCCGGTGACAGCCGATCCGACCGAACGGGCGTCGACCAGCGTGTGGAACGCACGGCCGGCGGTACCCGGAGGTGTGTCCGTAAACGAGCCCGCCATCGCGAGCCCGTAATCGGCCGCGAATTCGCGGCATTCGGATTCGTCGGCTATACGGGACGGGTCGCGCGGAGAGACAAGCGCAACGAATACGCCCACCGACGTATGCCGTAGCGTTCGGCGTCGGCACCGACATGTCGCAGACCCGGCGCCTCGTGAACGGCGGTCGCGAGAGGTTACGCGAGACCCCCGAAACGTGTCCGATTCGCCCCGGTTGGCGCTCGCAGAAAACCTTCCGAGCCGTGTACGGCCCGACTGCGCCTCATCATTCCTCCGCACCGGCTTTGGCGAGATCGAGCCGGGTGCGAACCGCACCACTCGCGCAGGCGATAACCATGAGCCCACCCGCGAACGTGAGCCGGCCGATGTGTTCCCCGAGCAGCAGTGCTGCCCAGCAAATGCTCGGCCGGCGTAAGAACACAGCCCACCACCATTCGGCGAGCCAACGGCTCGGCGCCGGATTTCCGGCGGATACTCCCCTATCCCCCACAGAACTCAATCTCACGGGACTCGGTATGAGCGGACGTATCATCGGCCGGTTGTGGTCGCACGCCGAGCAAGCAAGTGAGCCCATTTCGCGCAATCCATCGCAAAGGCATTCTTGCACAACATCTCTCACGGCGGATACTGAGATGCGCGACCTCACCCGGCCGCCGCCGTCGAGCGGTTCGACTGCTCGACGTGCTCCGCGCCGGCGGGCAACAGCCGCCGAACCCACGGCGGCGAGACCGACACCGAGTAACGCATCCGCAGATCGACTACTGCCATTCGGGTGACGACTCGCACCCGACCGCACGGCGGCATATCCGCTCACCCGCAGGCACCGCTTTCGATCAGCGCCGGCGCCTGCTCCCGCATCTGCACCTTGCGCACCTTCCCGGTGACGGTCATCGGGAATTCGTCCACCACATACACGTAGCGCGGAATCTTGTAGTGCGCCAGTTTTCCCACGCAGAACCGGCGCAGCGACTCGGCGTCGAGCGCGGGGGCGCCCTGGCGCATCCGGATCCAGGCCATCAACTCCTCGCCGTATTCGGCGTCCGGGACACCGATCACCTGGGCGTCGAGAATGTCGGGGTGGGTGTAGAGGAACTCCTCGATCTCCCGGGGGTAGATGTTCTCGCCGCCGCGGATCACCATGTCCTTGATCCGACCGGTGATGGCCACGTAGCCGTCCTCGTCCATCACACCGAGGTCGCCGGTGTGCATCCAGCGGGCGGCGTCGACGACTTCCGCGGTCTTCTCCGAATCCTCCCAATAGCCGAGCATGACCGAATAACCCCGGGTGCACACTTCCCCGGGCTCGCCGCGCGGCAGCGTGCGGCCGGTATCCGGGTCGATGATCTTGATCTCCAGATGCGGGCCGACCCTACCTACCGTCGCCGTGCGCTGCACGATGCTGTCGTCAGGCCTGGTCATGACCGAGACCGGTGATGTCTCGGTCATGCCGTAGCAGATGGTCACCTCGTTCATCCCCATTCGCTCGATGACCTGCTTCATCACCTCCACCGGGCACGGCGACCCCGCCATGATCCCGGTCCGCAGCGTGGTCAGCCGGTAATCGTCGAACCCGGGGTCGGCGAGTTCGGCGATGAACATGGTCGGGACACCGTACAGCGAGGTACACCGCTCGGCTTCCACGGCGGCAAGCGTGACCGCGGGGTCGAACGCCGGGCCCGGGATCACCATGGTGGCGCCATGGCTCGTGCAGGCCAGGTTGCCCATCACCATGCCGAAGCAGTGATAGAACGGCACCGGAATACAGACGCGATCGCGATCGGTGTAGCCGCAGATCTCGCCGACGAAGAACCCGTTGTTGAGGATGTTGTGGTGGCTCAGGGTCGCGCCCTTGGGGAAGCCGGTGGTGCCTGAGGTGTATTGGATATTGATCGGATCGTCCGCTGAAAGCTCGGCCTGCGCGGCGGCCAGGGCGGCGGGATCGGCCGCGCGGCCCGCCGACAGCAGGGCCGACCAATCCGCACCGCCGAGGAAAACGATCCGCTCCAGGGCCGGGCACCGCCCGCGCACCTCCTCCAGCATGGCGGCGTAGTCCGAAGTCTTGAACGACCGGGTCGAGACGACCATCCGGATACCGGCCTGCCGGAGCACGTACTCCAGTTCGTGCACCCGGTAGGCGGGATTGACAGTGACCAGGATGGCACCGATCTTCGCCGTCGCGTACTGGACGAAAACCCATTCGGGGCAGTTGGGCGCCCAGATACCGACCCGGTCACCGCTACCGATCCCGGCGGCGAGCAGACCCGCGGCGAGTGCGTCGATCTCCTCGGCGAGGGCGCGGTAGGTCCACCGCCGTCCGCCGGCCATGTCCACCAGTGCATCGTTGTCGGGAAAGGCGGCCACGGTGCGATCGAAATTGTCGCCGATCGTATCCCCGAGCAGCGGGACGTCCCATGCGCCGGAGCTATAGCTGATCTGGTGCGTGCTCATGAAGAGATGGTGATCCAGGTCACCATTTCGGGTCTACCCCCGAACGGGGGTGATCCACACAGTTGCCGGCAGGCACTCTACCGATTCGCCATCGGCCCAGACCCTGACTTGAGGAGGCGAACATTTCGACACTATGGTCACAGCGTCGACCCGGGCAGACGCGACCGTATCGCTGCAGACCGGGCCAAGCGTCACCCAGTGCCGATTCCATCAGGCGGAGTGAGATTTTGACCACGCATCCCTTTTCCGAAGCCGTCGGACAGCATTCCGCTGCCCCCGGACCCCGGACCGCGCATCACCCGGGCATGGAGCCCGATGGTGAACGAGTGCCGTTATACACGGGTGAATACACGCGCGATCCGATGCGGGTCTTCCAGGAGATGCGCGCGAAATACGGTTCGATGGCGCCGATCGAGCTGGCGCCCGGCGTCCCCGCGACACTGGTGCTCGGGTACCACACGGCGGTGCGCATTCTGCAGGATCCGGAGCATTTCCCGGCTGATCCACGTACCTGGCAGCAGACGATTCCGGCCGATTCGCCGATCAGGCCCGTCATGGAGTGGTGCCCCAACGCCCGACGCAGCACCGGCACGGAACATCGCCGGTATCGCCAGGCCTACACCGACAGCGTCGATCGTATCGACCTGCATTCCCTCCACAGTACGGTCGCCGCGATCGCGACGCCGTTGATAAATGATTTCTGCGAAACCGGTTCGGCCGATCTGACGGCACAGTACGTCTTCCCGATCGTGTTCCGGATGCTGAACGAACTCGTCGGCTGTCCACCGGAACTCGGTGCACGGATCGCCGCCGGAATGGCGGCGGTCAGCGACGCCGCCGAAGACGGCGCGAAGGCGTTCCGCATGATCGAGGATGCGCTGGGGGAGCTGGTCCGGCTGCGCCGGGAAGATCCCGGTGACAATGTGGCCTCGTGGATGGCGCGGCACCCGGCTCGGCTCGACGACACCGAGCTTCTGCATCAGCTGTTCGATTTCTACGGCGCGGGGGTGGAACCGCTGCACAATCTGATCGCCAATGCCCTGCTACTGGTGATCGATGACGAGCGTTCCGGCGGATCGGTCGTCGGCGGCAGCCTGTCGACCCGAGACGCGATCGACAAGGTGCTGTTCGACAACCCGCCCATCGCCAACCTCTGCATGTCCTATCCGCGGCAGCCGATTCTGGTCGATAACTACTGGCTTCCCGCCCATCAGCCGGTGCTCGTCAGCATGGCGGCATGCAACAACGACCCGGCCATCGCCGGCGGCGACAGGATCGGCAACCGGTCACATCTGGCATGGGGTGGCGGCTCGCATGCCTGTCCGGCCCGGAGCGTCGCCTACCTGATCGCCCAAGAGGCGATCGACCAACTCCTCGACGCGCTGCCCGAGATGGAACTCGCCACGCCGCGCGACGCGCTGACCTGGCGGCCGGGACCGTTCGCTCGTTCGCTCGCATCACTGCCGGTGCGGTTCCCGTCCTCTCCCCCGTTGCCCACCTTCTAACCCTCGGGCCGGCAGCGTACCCGGGCAAAAGCGCTTCGCCCGAGCCCGGTGCGTCCGTATCATCCTCACGTGAAACCCTTCGACAACCTGGTCACGCGGTCGACAGCGCGGGGGCGAAACGGCGCTCGCCGGCAACAGGGTATGTCTGCGACGATTGCACGATGCTATCCAACCCTTTGGCGCGTCTGGCCCGCCGGCTCGGCAGGCAACCATGGGTAATGCGAACGGCGCCTCTGGTTTTGCCGGCCGAGCGGCTGATCCGCGCGCTCAGCGGCAACCGACTCGGCGTGCTCGACCTCGCCGGTCTACCGTCACTGCGTCTTACCGTGGCGGATCGGAGAACCGGGCAGCCGCGGGAGACGTCGCTGCTGTGTGTGCCGCGCGGTGAGGGCTTTCTGATCATCGGCTCCAACTGGGGTAGCCCACACCATCCCGCATGGTCGACCAATCTTCGTGCGGCCGGGACCGCGCTGGTACACCTCCACGGCGAAACCTTCCCGGTGAGCGCCACCGAACTCGAGGGCCTTGACCGGGCCCGCGCCTGGGAGCGGGTGGTCGAATACTGGCCCGGCTACCGGGTCGAGGAAGAACTGGCCGGCGGGCGCGAGTTCAGGATCTTCGAACTGCGCCGCCGGTGAGGGCGATCCAGGCTCCCGGCTCGCCCTCACCGGTGGAACGGAGCCACCGAGACCACAGTATCCGGAGCCGCCGGGTCTCGGCCGAACCGTGCCGGTTCGGCCGAGATATCGCGGACGCTCGGGCCGGTCATATTCACCGTAACCGCGGATTACGCGGGCATGAGTGAAACGGGAACGCCGTTGAAGACCGCGTTACCGGACGGCACATCCAGCACCGAATCGTCGGTGAGGATATTGACGTTCACCCCCGCGTTTTCCCGCGCCACCTGCTGCCCGCTGTCACCGTGCCCCCACCCGTGCGGCAGGCTCACCACCCCGGGCATGATCGCCTCGGTGGGTTCCAGTGGGACGGTGAGCGATCCGGCGGCCGATTTCACGATCGCGTGGTCACCGAGCCCCCACCGCGCCACATCATCGGGGTGAATATGCAGGGTGCAGCGGTTCGTTCCGCTCACCAGCCGCGGCACATTGTGCATCCAACTGTTGTTCGACCGCAGGTGACGGCGTCCGATCAGTACCACTTCGGGGGCCGGCTCCGACAGCGCGCCCCGCAAGCGGACCACGTCGGCGAGCAGCAGCGGCGGCGCCAGGTCCACCCTGCCGGACGCGGTGCGCAGGACCTCCGACAGCCGAGGTCGCAACGGACCGAGGTCGACACCGTGCGGATTGTCCAGCAGGGTCTGCAGGTTCAAGGTGCCCCCGTTCCATTCGCCGTACGGCCCGAGGCGCAGCATCAGATCGATACGCTGTTCGGCGCTGTTCTCGCCGATCAGTTCGTGCCGGCGCTCGTCCATACCGGCCTTGTGCAGCATTCCGGCGATCACGACCTCGTCGAACGACGCCACCGGGTCGTACCCGTCGTCGGCGCGGTGCTGCTGTCCGCAGACCGCCGCCGCCAGTCGTGCGATCACCACCGACTCCGACGGCCGGTCGCCGAGCGGCACCAGCGGACGGGAGTAGCGCGCATAGTTGCGCACGGCGAACTGCAGCAGCGCGAAGTCGTAGTGTGGGGACTGCAGCGGCCGGGGCGGCGGCAGGATCACATCGGCGTGCCGGGTGGTCTCGTTGATATAGCGGTCCACGCTCACCATGAATTCGAGTTCGGCGAACGCGATATCGAGTCGGGTCCCGTTGGGCGCCGACAGCACCGGATTGCCCGCGACCGTCACCAGCGCACGCACCTGTCCCTCACCGGGTGTGGCGATCTCGTCGGCGAGCGTGGCCACCGGCAACTCGCCCATGGCTTCCGGCAGATCGCGAACCCGGGCACTCCAACGACCGGGGCGGAACGGTTTCGTCCGCACGATGCCCAGCGCCGCCGCGGTCGCGAACATCGCCCCGCCCGGCGAGTCCAGATTGCCGGTGAGGGCGTTGATCACCTCCACCAGCCACTGGGTGAGGGTGCCGAATTCGGCTGTGCAGGTGCCGATCCGGGCGTAGACGGCCGCGGTCGGCGCCGCCGCCAGTTCCCGGGCCAGCCGGACCACCGTCTCCGCGGACACACCGGTTCGCCACGCCACCGCCTCGGGGGTGAAATCGCTTGCGACGGAGCGTAGCTCGTCGAGTCCGGTGGCCTCGACCCGGAGATCGATCAGACCCTCCGCGAACAGGGTGCGCACAATCCCGAACAGCAGGTAGGCGTCGCTGCCCGGGCGGATGAACAGATGTTCGTCGGCGATTTCGGCGGTGCGGGTGCGACGTGGGTCCACCACCACGAGGCGCCCGCCGCGAACGCGCAGCGCCTTCAATCGGCCCGGGAAATCCGGCGCGGTACACAGTGAACCGTTGGATTCGAGCGGATTGGCGCCCAACATCAGCAGATAGTCGGTGTGGTCGAGATCGGGTACCGGTATCGCGAGGGGGTCGCCGAACATCAGTCCGCAGGCCACCTGTTTGGGCATCTGGTCGGCGGTTCCGGCCGAGAACAGGTTCTTGGTGCCCAGCGCTCGAATCAGCGCGGGGACATACAACGCGCCGGCCACGGTATGCGCGTTGGGGTTGCCCAGATACAGCGCGGTGGCCTGGTTTCCGTAGGCGGACGTGATCGCCGGGATATGCTCGGCGATCACCTCGAACGCCTCGTCCCAGGACGCGGTGCGCCAGGTGCCGGTCGCACGGTTGCGGATCAGCGGTTCGGTCACCCGGTCGGGATCCTCGTCGAGGTACCCCAGGCTCGCGCCCTTCGGGCAGATGAACCCGGCGCTGAACGGGTCCTCGCGATCACCGCGCACGGCTGTCACATGGTCATCGGCGTCGAGGGTTATCTCGAGCCCGCAGACCGCTTCGCACAGCGGACAGGTCCGCAGCAGGTTCCGGGAGTCGAGGCGGGTGCTGGTATCAGGGGTGCTCGCGGCCATACCCCATCTTCGCGCGCGGAACCGTCCCTGGGTCGCGGGACACCGCCCATCGCCGGCGAGTCAGCGCACGATGTCCTGTCCGAGGTGGGCGAGCACCGCGAACATGGTCACCGAGACATGGAAATCGCCCGAGGCGATACCCGCGTCCAGGTCGGCGGTGAGTTCGGCGCGTTCCCCTTCGGTGAGCACACCCCGCGCGACGGCCCGCTCCCCCATCTCCGCGGCCATGACCCGGGCGATGGACTCGTCCCAGATCACCGCTTCCGAGCCCATATCGTCGATCACGAACCCGGCCGCGGTGAGCAGACCCCGCAACCGCCGCCCGGAGGTGGGGTTCGGGGTTTCCGACAGCATTGCCGTGGTCAACCGGTCGAGGACCTCCGGATCACCCGGGTGGATGATCGAGGTGCGCCAGTCGCTGTCGACCAGCAGTACTCGGCCGCCCGGCCGCAGCACCCGCGCGATCTCGGCCGTCGCCGCCGCCGGATCGTCGAGATGCTGGAATACGCGCTCACACCGCACCGCGTCGAAGGAATCATCCGGAAACGGCAGTCGGTAGGCCGTGCCTTCGACGAAACGGGCACTCGCCCCGGCCTCCTCGGCCCGCTCCCGCGCCACGGCGAGCATCGCCGGGTTCGGATCCACTCCCACCGCCTCGCCTCTGGCGCCGACACGCGCGGCGAACTCGAGAACTTCGCTGCCGGTTCCGGAGCCGACATCCAGCGCCCGCTCCCCCGAACCGACTGCCAGGGCGTCGTGTCCCCAGCGGCGCATCCGCTGAATACTCGCCAGCTGCGCCTGGAGATCGAGCACCCCGACCAACAGGCGTGTCGACTCGTCCTGCGCCTGCGCGCCGCTGTCGTGCTCGGCGGTCTCGTCCCAACGGAAAGATGGCTCGCCCTTGTTCGTGCTCGTCATGCCCCGACAGTAGTCCGCGCAACGGAACACACTGTTCGGCCGGTTCCGGAATCGCCGGGGCCGCAGTCGAAACCGGCGGCACGGATCAACCGGTGTCGGTCAGAAACGACAGTCGCACCTGTCGATCCGGATTGTCGACGTTCACGTCCACCAGCGCGATCGACTGCCAGGTGCCCAGCGCCAACGATCCGTCGAGCACCGGGATCGTCGCATAGGGCGCGATCAGCGCCGGCATCACATGGGAGCGCCCGTGGCCGCGTGAACCGTGCGCATGGCGCCACCGGTCGTCGGCGGGCAGCAGATCCCGCAGCGCCGCCAACAAATCCTCGTCGCTGCGCGCCCCCAGTTCCATCACCGCCACACCCGCGGTGGCATGGGGCACGAAGATGTGTAACAGTCCGTCGCCGCCGGCGGCGCGCACGAACGCCGCACACTGGGGAGTGATATCGACGACGCTGTCACTGTGTCCCGTCCGCACCGATATCAGCGTGCTCTTCATACCTGAATCGTCCCCCATCGTTTCGAGTACCGGTTCGCGGGTATCTGCCTCATGCTCGGTCCCCGAGCGCACCGCCGCACGAGACGATTCCGCCCGCAGGCCGTCGCGGGCGCGACTCCGTGAAAGGTTTCGTGTCGATCGCCGACCCCTGAGGAATCCCGATGAGCACACAGCCGCACTCTCCACACGGTCACCCGACGATGCCCTCGGACGTCGCCGACAAGCCGACGTTCTTCGACCGCTTCGCCACCTCCATGGGATCCTTCGTAGCCAAGGCGGGGTTCTTCGTGTTCTGTGTGCTCCTGGTGATCGTGTGGGCGCCGACATTCCTCGTCCTGCCAAGCATCGACACCTGGCAGCTGGTGATCAACACCGCTACCACCATCGTGACGTTTCTGCTGGTGGCTCTGTTGCAGAACACCCAGTCCCGCTATGACGAGGCGGTGCAGCAGAAACTCAACGCCATCGCCGACGCGCTCGCCGACCTCATGGACGAACTCGGCGAGACCTATCCCGAACTGGGCAGGCATCGCAAGGAACTGACCGAAGCGGTCGGCCTGGAAGACCGCGAGTCCGCGTAGCCGACGCCCCGGCACCGCCGGGTTCCTTCAGAGGATCGGACGGCCGCCCGTGACCGCCAGGCGGGCGCCCGAGATATAGCTGCCCTCATCGGAGGCGAGCAGCACATAGGCCGCCGCCAGCTCCGCCGGTTGTCCCGCCCGGCCCAGGGGCACATCGTCGCCGAAACCGCCGACCTTCTCCGGCGGCATCGTCGACGGGATCAGCGGCGTCCAGATGGGGCCGGGCGCAACGCTGTTCACGCGGATACCCCGCTCGCCCAGCAGTTGGGCGAGGCTGGCGGAGAAGTTCGCGATCGCCGCCTTGGTCGCCGCGTACGGCGCCAGGGTCGGCGCGGGCATATCGGAATTCACCGACGAACTGCCGATGATCGACGAACCCGGCGGCATATGTGGTAGCGCCGCCTTGACGAGACGGAAATAGGCACCGACATTGAGATCGAACGTGTAGTCGAACTCCTCGTCGGTGATCTCCTCCAGAGTGTTGTGGGTCATCTGGTAGGCCGCGTTGCTCACCAGCACATCGATCTTGCCGAATTCCTGGATCGCCCGGTCGATGACGGCCCGACACTGCCCCGGCTCGGACAGGTCACCGGGCACGAGGACGGCCTTGCACCCCGCATCGGCGACCAGATCGGCCACCTCCCGGGCGTCGGTCTCCTCCTCGGCGAGGTAGGAGATCAGCACATCGGCGCCTTCGCGGGCGAAAGCGATCGCCACCGCCCGTCCGATACCACTGTCGGCACCGGTGACGACCGCGGATTTATCGGTCAATTTGCCGGATCCGCGATAGCTCTGTTCGCCGCAATCGGGCTTCGGCGACATCCGCGCCTGGAGGCCGGGGACCTTCTGCTGCTGTTCGGGGAAACCCATACTCCGCTCCCTGTGTTCGGCTTCGGCCGTGTCCTTCCTCTGCTCCCGGTGGCGTGCGGCGGAATCGACGGGACTTCCGGGGCGCGCAGGACACCGAACAGTACCGGCCCGTCGGCGCTCGGTGCGCGATACCGACAGGCCGGTCGGAGGTCATTCGCCGCGGGTTTCGTCCTCGTCACGCTCGGTGCGCAGCGCCTCCTCGAGTTCGGCGCGCAGCTTTCGGGCCGTCGGCTCGTCCCCCGCGTCGGATGCCGTGGTGATGTCCTGCCGAAGCTGGGCGATCGTGTCCCTCGAGACCATCGAAACCTCCTGTCCTCACGGGTCCACCGGCCCGTTCCGGGTGGGAACTGCTTACGGCCTACCCCGGGGACGGGCCTCGAAACCGCTGCCGCGGGAGAACCGGCCGCGGGCCACTGTTTCGGCGTACACGTACCGGGTATGGCGCCGAATGTCACCAATCGGACAGGAGGTTTGTGATGGCCGTGGGCCAGGAAACCGGTCAGTTCACCGGGACCAAGGACAAGGACTACGACCTCATCTGGTTTGCTGAGGCATCAATGAGCAATGCCCTGCGGATGGAGGTGTATTGCCAGGACGCCGAACGCGCGGGCGACAACGAACTCGCCGAGTTCTTCCGGCGCGCACAGGCCGAGAGCCGCAAGGGGGCCGAACAGGCCAAGGCTCTGCTCGCCACCCGGCTCGGCCGGGGCTGATCGCATAAGGGTCCGGTCCCCCACCATATGGCAATGGGGGACCGACCCGTTTCGTACCGTCGTCATGCCGCTCGGGCCGTGCGGGGCGAACAGGATCAGCGGGACCGATCGACCACCCTGAAAGTGGCCAGGGTCGCGTCCGCGGCATCCGGCACGTTCATCCCCGCCGCCACCCCCGAGCGCAGATACTCCACCACGGCGGTATCAATACACTCGCCCGGCAGGACCACCGGAATACCCGGGGGATACGGGGTGAGCTGTTCGGCCGCGATCCGTCCCACCGCCTCCTGCGCCGGAACCGATTCGACGGGGCCGTGCTCCCGTCGCTCTGCGCCCGCCACGCGGTCATTGCCTCGGTCAGGGTGTCTACGGTTTCGTCGTCATCGGCCGGGGACAGCGTCGCCAGGATTCTGCGGTGGTCGCTGAGTCCCATATCGATCGCACGCCGGCGCCGTAACCAGTCGGCCGCCTCGTATCCCGTCACCCCGGTCTCGTGCAGGTCCATCAGCACCTGCAGCCGATCCAGGTCGTGGGAGGCCTGTTCACCGACCAGTACATCGTCGAGCACCTCGATACCGTCGATCTCGGCCAGTGCGGTACGGGCGCGATCCGCCGTGCGCAGGGCGGCGTCGAGCAGTTTGCCACCGTGTTCGACCATCTGCCGCCGCCATCCGTCCAACGCCGCGTAGATCGGCACACTCGGACTGGTCGTCATCAGCAGATCCGCACAGGCACTGAGTCGATCACAATCGATCAGATCCCCTTGCACGTGGAACACCGACCCCTGTTCGAAGCCGGCACCCATCTTGTGCACGCTGACCACGCACACATCGGCCCCCACATCCATCGCCCAGGTCGGCAGACCCTCGTGGAACGGCAGATGCGCGCCCCACGCCTCGTCCACGATCAGGGGCTTACCCCGTTCGTGGCACACCTCGACGATCCCGGCGAGGTCCGCGCAGGTGCCGTACGGACTGGGGCTGACGATCAGCGCGCCCGCCGCGTCGGGATATTCGTCCCATGCCCGACGTACCTGGTCGGGTGACGGCGGGTGTGACATATGGCGTTCGGCATCCCAGCGAGGCGGGATCCAGCGCGGTAGCACCCCGGAGAAGATCAGTCCGGCCACAATGGATTTGTGACTATCGCGGGGTACGAGCAGGCCGCCGTCGCATCCGCCGGCCACGGCCAGCATTGCCGCCTTCACCGACAGTGAGCTACCGCAGGTGGAGAAGAACGCGCTGTCGGCGCCCACTGCGTCCGCCATGAGCGCTTCGGCCTCGGCGAGGTAGCCGCCGCGGGAGAGCCGGTCGTCGAGACCCGGGCTCATCAACACATCCGAACGGAACGGATCGGCGCCCAGCACCGCGCGGACACGGGGATCGACCCCACGACCCTGCCGATGTCCCGGCGGGGTGAACCCGTATCGGCCGCTTCTTCGATGTTGATGTGCAGGAGTTCGTCTGTGCGGGCGCAGGTTTCGTAGAGCATCCGCCCCAGTGCCTTCTCCCGCAGGGCGATGTCGCGGCGGGCGATGAGCCGGTCGATCGCGGTGCGTGAGTGCACTGGTGTGGTCGAGTCGGGTGGGTGCAGCGTTTCACCCAGGCCAGGACCGCCGGGGCGGTGTGCCCGTGCTCGCGGCACCACGCCAGCCAGGACGCGACGGCGGCGCAGCGGGCGTTCCAGGTATTGACCGCCGCTTCACCCCAGAGAGTTTCGAGAGCTTCGCCGATCTCGTCGTCGACCACGTCGGCCAGCGGTCGGTTCTCGCCGAGCTGGTCGGTGGTCTTGTCGACGGCGTTAGTGTAGGCGCGGCGGGTATTCGCCGACCGGATTGAACTCGAGGTAGGCGTCGGCGGCCGCGCGGACAGTGATCGGCGACGGCATCGCGGTGACCTCCCTCGCCGGGCTTGCTACAGATAACGGGGCCGCTTCGCGCACCGCCGGAACGGTGTTGCCGCAGGCCAGGTTTATGCTGCCACAGATAACAGGCCGTTATCCGTGGCAAGCGGCGGATCCGGTTCAGGTGCAGCAGTGGGGATCGAGCACCGGACACAGGGCGGCGAGGGCGTCACGGCGTGCCCGGTGGACGACGTTCATCCCGCGCCGCTCGGATTCGACCAGGCCGTCACCTTCTACTCGACCTTGTTCGGCACGGAGCCGGCCAAGCGCAAGCCGGGGTATGTGAACTTTCGCGATCGCCGAGCCGCCGCTGAAGCCGGTGCTGATCGAGAACCCCGGCCATGGCGGCTGCAGCCGATCCCGACACTCCCCCCGTGGGTGGGGACATGGGAGGGTTATGCCACTGCTTGCCGCATCCGTTCACCGGCAAGACGCAGATCGGTGTCGGACGGGACGATCAGCAGGGACACGCTGGTGCCGTCGGTTGCGACCAGTTGCATGACATCGGGTGGCCGGTCGGGTTCTGGGCTGGGGGTGGGTATGCCGTCGTCGTCTTCGATGCGGCGTTGTGCGCGGCTGTTCGCGTTCCAGTCGAATCCGATGCGGGCGAGGGGTCCGAGCCGGGAGGAGAGGGCGCTGATCAGCTCGTGCAGTTCGGTGGTGAGGTTCCGTGTCCGTGGCCACCAGGCCCCATCGACCGGTGCCGGTTCGGCGTCGCGGCGGCGCAGGAGCAGGCGAGGGGTACGGGTCGGGAAGAGAAAAGGCTGCCGGTTGCGAGAGGACGTGGTCGCGGCGCCCATCGCGGCATGGTTGGTTATGGGGCGTGACGCGGAGTCATGGCTCATGACAGTCGCCGTGGTCCCAGATCGGATCCGGCAGGTCCCCGGCCGCTGCGAGCGCGGATCGCGCGAAGGCCGCGTCGGCACCGGCGGGTATGGCCTGCACCACTAGCACGGCACCACCGCTCCCGCATATGTACATGGTGCCGAACAGTTCGAACGGATACGGGTCGAGCTGTATGGTGCGGTCGGCCACGACGAGGTGCCGGTCGGTGGGTGACCAGGCACGTGGGTCGTAGACGATGCGCCATATCGGCCCTGTCCGCAGTCCGAGCGTGGTGATCAGGTCGGGGAGCTCGGTAGTCAGGTTGCTCGATCGGGGCCACCAGGCCGCATCGATATAGCCGCTGGGATCCGGACGCAGACGTAATCGTGGGGTGAGAGTAGGTGTGCGACCAAGCGGTGCCGAAGGCACATTGATCGATTGTGGCGTCATCGGACGCTCCTGTCACGGCCAGGAAAGGGCCGGATCGGTAACCCGGGGCGGCGCGACCTCTGCTGGTCAGCGCGCGTGTTGCCGCCGAATACCGTCGAGCCTACACGCAGATGCGGCGACCGGTCTCGACGTATACGAGACGCAACGGCGAATAGAGTGGGGCGTCCGGTCAGTGCGGCGGGATGCTGTGAGCGTGCTCACGGGCGAGCCGTCGGCGGTGTGATCGGCGGTCCACACCGGTGGCGGCATGCGCCGATCGGCCGGCTGTGTGGCGATGCAGTACCCGCGCCAGGTTGCGCCGCAATCGGAGCGGGCCACTGTCGCGGGCCGCGAGGTCGAACAGGCGCATTGCCCACCGCCGCGGTAGGGCGCGCACCAGCCGCCAACCGGTCGTGTACCCGAGATCCCAGGCCCGGGCCTTCGGGTTCACCGATCATCCCCGTCCGTCACCGCGGCATCATCCGCCGCCGCGGCACCCGATACGACGCTGCTGAACACCGGAGAGCACACCACGCCCGCACCGGCCGGTAAAGAGGTGACGGCGGGTTCCTCGAGATGACTGAACAGGCTCGGCGGTGGCCGGTATCTACGATTCATCCCTCGAGTCTCCTCTCCTAATACCGGAACAGGAGAATCGGGTCGGTCGGGTGCGCCCGACCGACCCGCTGTGATCGGCCGCCGTCGAGGGTGATGCGGTCGGCCGTGTCGAGTTCGCGCTCGTAGAGCAGCACATGCGACCGGAACGGCCGATGTGTCGTGTCCCGGACGAGGTCGATTCCCGGCTCAGATCTGTGTTGCTTTCGAAGGCGCCGATCCTTCGGAGGCCGTTTCGTCGTCCTTCTGGTTCCGCATCACGACAACACCTGGTTCCGGCGTTTTCCTGGCCGGCCATGGTGGCAGTGCGAGGCGGAAGATCTTGAGCCACACCGACCCGATCTGTCTGCCCAGGGGACCGGTGTTGTAGGGCAGGCCATACTTTTGGCACAGCGAGTGCACCTCGGGCGCGATTTCCGAATAACGGTTGGCGGGCAGGTCGGGGAACAGATGGTGCTCGATCTGATGTGACAGGTTGCCCGCCATGATGTGAAACAACTTGCCGCCGGTGATGTTCGACGAGCCCAGCATCTGCCGCACATACCATTCGCCGCGGGTTTCGTTCTCGGTTTCTTCCTGGGTGAATGTTTGTACCCCGGAAGGGAAGTGGCCGCAGAAGATGATCGAGTGGGCCCAGATGTTGCGGACCAGATTGGCGGTGGCGTTCCCGGCCAGGGTGGACAGCATCAGTGGGCCGCTGAGCAGCGGGAAGACGACGTAGTCCTTGAGGATTTGTTTACGCGCCTTGCGCCACTGGCCCTCGAGCAACCGCTTGATATCCCACCATGTGCGTTTGCCTTGGATGATGTTGTCGAACTCCAGGTCGTGCAGCATCACGCCCCATTCGAACAGCAGCATTCCCAGGAACGCATACATCGGGTTGCCCAGATAGTACGGATGCCACTTCTGAGCCTCGTCGATGCGTAACACGCCGTACCCGATATCGCGGTCGCGGCCGTGGATATTGGTGAAGGTGTGGTGTACGTAGTTGTGCGAATGCTTCCACTGGTCCGCGGGGCAGACGTTGTCCCATTCGAATACACGGGAGTTCAGCCCGGGTTCGCGCATCCAGTCCCACTGACCGTGCATGACGTTGTGGCCGATCTCCATGTTGTCCAGGATCTTGGACATGCTCAGTGCCGCGACGCCTGCCAGCCAGAACGGTGGCAGGAAGCCGAGATACATCAGGCCGCGGCCGGTGATCTCGAGACCGCGTTGTGTGGTGATGATCGAGTAGATGTATTCGCGATCGCGCTCACCCAGGTCGGCGGTGATACGGTCGCGCAATTCGTCCAGTGCACGGCCGAGTTCTGTCACCTGTTCGGCGGACAGCGCGACCGGTCCGTCCTTCGTTTCGGTCCGCATGACCATGGGGCACTCCCTTCTCAGATTGCGACATCCACGTCGCCGACCGGAGCATTGATGCAGAGCTGGATGGGCCGGTCCGGGTCGCTGTCGAGCTCACCGGTGCGGATATTGCGGGTACAGCCCGAGCGGCGGATGACGGTGCAGGACAAGCAGATCCCCATGCGGCAGCCGTATGTCGGGGTGAGGCCGGCGGATTCGGCCTGTTCGAGCAGGGTGGCGCCGGTGTTCTCGGCGGTGACGCCGCTGCCGAAGAAGGTCACCTCCCCTCTGGCATCCGTCGGGTCCGTGGGGGCCGCGGTCACCGTGAATTCCTCGGTGTGCAGCCGGTCGTCGAGCTGCTCGGCCTCGTAGACAGTACGCACCGCCGACATCAGCGACGGCGGGCCACACACGTAGGTCTGCGCCTGGGCGAACCACGGCGCCACCCGCTCCAGCTCGTCGTATCCGAAGCGGCTGGGGGCGGTGGCCGCGCAGGTCCGCGGTGCGGCGGTGTCGGAGGCAGTCCGCTGCCTGGTGGCCTGCTGGGTGTAGCGCAGTTCGATGCGGAGGCCGGCATGCCGCTGCGTGAGTGTTTCGAGCTCGGCCCGATACGGCACCACCTGCGGCGAGCGCGCATAGTGTAAGAACAGCACCTCACCGACATGGTTCTCGTCGGCCAGCGTCCGCAGCATGGACAGCACCGGGGTGATGCCGCTACCGCCGCTGATCAGCACAACCCGCTCCGGGCGCGGATCGGGCAGATGGAACACCCCCGCCGCCGGGGCAAGGTCGACCACCATTCCGGGCGCCGCATGATGATAAAGGTATTGCGACACGAGCCCGTTCGGGTGTGCCTTGACGGTGAGCTCGATACGCCGGTCACCGCGTGCCTGGGAGTTCACCGGTGAATAGCAGCGAGTGTGTTTGACACCGTCGATCAGCACACCGAGCCGCACGAACTGGCCGGCCAGATGCCCGCGCCACTGCCGTGTCGGACGCAGGACAAAAGTCACCGAGCCGGGAACCGAGCGGCACACATCTGTGATCTGGGCGCGCATATCGCGCAGCGTGAAGGTCGGGCGCACCAGCTCCAGGTACCGGTCGAGCGGGTGCGGCGCGGTAAGGGTCTGAACCAGATCGATGAGTCCGACCATGCGATCGATCCTCCATACTTTTGCTCGGCGACACGGCAAGCAGGTACAGGTACGAGTCGGACGCGAGGAGCGGGCCTGTCGAGCATTGCCGACCGGCACCCTCGCTATTGTATTGAGCGGCTCGGGTGTGGTCGGTCGAGGGGAACGGCGATGGCAGGAACTCGGCTCCCGCACGGTCTCGTGGTCTATCAATGTGGGGCGGTGGTCGATCCGGCGGATCGATTGCCGAACGGATGACGCCAGGTTCGGGGGCTGCCGTAGGGCGACCCGTGGGCCGTCGGCGCGACGGTGGTATCGGTCGGTGCAGCGGTGAGTCGGTCGCGGTCCTGCCTCGCTGCGGCGGTCTCGAGGCGGGATTGTTTCAGTTCGCGGCGGGCGAGGCGACCGCGGCGCGAGGTCCACCGTGCACTGGCAAGCAGCAGACCCAGGCCGAACGCGGCGACCGCACCGACGACGATGCCGGAGAGGAATAGTGCCCCGGTCGAACCGGTGACGTGGTACCCCAGCACGGTGAAGTTGTCGGTCAACGCATGAGCGGCCCCGGCGTTGCCCAGCACCCCGACCACACCGATGATCACGGCGGCGAGCAGAACGACGAGCCCCAAAATGATGATCATGACGGCCTCCAAGGCCTGGGGAGTACGGACCTACCCCAGTCAACGCCCGGTCTTCCCCCGTGTCGAGACTCGACCACGCCGCTCAGTGCTGCGACTCGGTAACCATCCTCGGCGCCGCGCGGACACATACCCCGATGGCGATGTTCATCCGTCGAAGGGGAGCGGTTCGGAAGGGTTCGGCCTGCGGAGAGATTATCCGACACGGCGAGGTGCCTGTGTGGTGCCGCAGGTCACCGTACATGCGTGCACGTCGGGCCGGTATGTACCCGGAGGGTAGGCTGAGAGTGTCGGGGGCTTTTCGTACGAGACCATCGGTGGTCTCGTCGTCACCCGGCGAATGAAAGGGGCCGCTATGCGGTCCCGGTCAGGAGCGTCGTGATGACGCTACAACATGAGCGGATCCTGCCGGACCGTTCCGCACGGCTTTCCCTTCGCAGCGGTCCGCCGGCATCGCGGCGGTCGCCGACACCGCGAGCGCCCCGCCCCGGGGTAGTGGACGGGGCCTGGTGGCCCCGCACACGTGACCTGGTCGCCGAACTGGTCGAGCTGGAGGCGCTGTTCATCGGACAGACAGGCACCATCGACCGCGTCATGTACAACATGGACGCCTGGCAAGCGGCGCCGAGACGCACGACGCTCGGCGGACGTTCGGTTCATTTGGACGGCTACCGACATCTGCCCACCCACACGCTCTGCGTCCTGGGACTGGATCGGACCCGGCTCGTTCTCCTGGTGATCCCCGCGGGCACCGAGACCGTCTCCGCCCAAGCGCTGCTGTCCGCGGCATCCCGACCGGGAAATGAACTCACCGCCGACGAACTGGTGGCAGCCGACACCCGGGCTGTCCTCGATCGCAGTCAGAACGCGACCGCGCTGCGCCGCTGGGATGACGAAGGCGGCCATGGCGCGCCAGTGGACCCGGACACGGACCATCTCCCATCCTTTGCGGGATACCCGACCCCTGCGGGAGGACGGATATGACACAGAACCCGCCGCGGGGCAGGGGCGGTGCCGCCGCCGACCGCGGTCTGGGGCGATTCCAGGCCACCGCCGGTGGTGGACAACCGTTCGACACGCCGACCCGCACACCACGACTGCTGCTGCGCGACCGTGACGAGCGCTCCGAGGACATCGACGGCGCCTGGTGGCCCAGAACCGACAACCTCACCACCGAACTGCACGACCTGGTGTCCGCGCTCACCACGCGACTGGGCGCGACCATCCGGATCACCTTCGACTGGAATTCGCTGAGCCTGACCCAACGGGCCATCGACGCTCCCGACGGGATCGAGGTTTCCGGTCCGCTTCCCGACCAGCCGCCCCAGGTGATGTATGTCTTCGGTCCGCACGATCGGCGCCTACGACTGCTGGTGATCGACCCCGCCACCCACACAGCCCGCGCCGAAGCACAGATGCGCAAGGCCGCAGGCACCATCGCCAACCCTCCGAGACCATGAACCGCCCCGGGACCCACCGTCACGGCCGACCACGGCGCCTTGCCCTGCCCGCCGCTACCCGGTGGTGAGGCTCCTCGGCATCGACCACCTCGTATCGCCACCGGCACCGACAACGACACTCGTTCGTCGCGGGCGTCGGGATCACGTAGCGGCGTGTCCCGCCCAGGTCGGGCAGGTAGAAGCCGTAATGCCCGTCGATGCCGATGTGGGGTGCGTATGAACGGCGACAACCGTGCCACGTCCGCGTCGAGCACCGGATGCTTCTGCGGGCGAAGCACGGCGGACGCTCGGCCCATGTAGACGGTTTTCCACAACACCACGCAGTTGAAGGTGTGTGCAATCCGCGACGAGACCCGCAGTCTCGTCGAAGAACTCGTCGCCGAGTTGCTGCCCGCCCGCACCTGAGGCGCACCCGCGGGCCGCGTGCGGCGATCAGAACAGGGTGTCGCAGGCCTGCAGCGGCCGGTACCCGGTCGGACCGAGCGCGGCGAGCTCGGCGTCGATATCGACCTCGATCGCGCCGAAGAACTCGATCGCGCCGAAGAAGTTGATGTTCTCGCTGTGCGCAGGCGAGATGTGAGCCAGCACATCGGCATCGATGCGGCGGCCCTGACGGCGTATCTGCTCGACCGCGATCTGTCGTCCAGGCGATCACCGCATTCGTGGCCAGGGTCAAACACCAGGCCTGCTCGGTCTGGGCTTCCGGGTGACGGGCCCGGAAGGCGCCTTCGTGGGCGTAGATGAGGCCGCGTTTGAGGGCGTGGATGGATTCGCCCTTATTGAGCTGGCGCGAGATCCTGCGCCGGTAGTCCGGGTCGGTCAGGTACCGGCAGGCGTAGATGGTGCGGCGCATCGCGCCGTACTCCTTGAGCGCCGCCGCCAGAGCGTTCTGCCGGCCCGACGCCGACAGCTTGCCGACCAGCAGCGACGCGGTGGCATGCCCGAACTTCAGCGACCCGGCCAATCTGATCAGGTCGTCGTAGTGTTCGGCGATCAAATCCAGATTCAGTTTGCGGGTCAGCAACGGCTCAGCGTGCGGGAACCGCATGTCGGCCTCGGCGCGCGGCACCGGTCGGTGCAAGGTGATCTTGCCCAGGTCCCGGATGCACGGGGACAGCTGCATCCCGAGCAGATCGAACAGCGCGAAGTTCACCAGGGTGACCCTGTGAGTGTCGGTCGCGTGCTCGGTGATCGGCAGATCGGTCGCGTTGCCGAGGATTTCATCCAGCACGTAGTGGGCTTCGCGGCGGGTGGTGACGATCACCTTGGTGCCGTAGGTGGTGTGCTGATCGGTCACATGAGTGTAGGTCGACAGGCCCTCCTCGGCGAACCACAGGTTCACCGCGCGGGCGGTGGTGGATTTGCCGCGGGTGGGGAACCGCTGCCCGTCCGAGGACGACAGAGTGCCGGTCCCGAACACCATGGTCAGCGGCAGCCTCTGGTGGTAGCCGATGATCGCCAGGTTCGCCGCGCGCAGCGTCTCCTCCCGCACGTACCACTCCGACGTCCAGGCGAGGATGTCGTAGGAGATGCCGGACGCCTCCGCCATCCGCATGAGCCCCAGATTCGTGGAATAGGCCAGCAGCACCGCGATCAGATTGCGTTTCAACTCCGGGCTGCGGGCCTGCTCCTGATCGAACAGCGCCACCACCTCATCGAGCACATCGGTCCCCGACTGCGCCAGCACCGTCAACAAGATCGGATACCGACGCTCCGGATCACGACGTTCCAGAGCCTGCGGAGTCAGGCGGCGGCCCAGCATGGCCAGGAACCGACGACGCTCGGCGGGCAGCACCGACAGATCGAGGGCGTCCGCGCCCAGGCCGCGCACAAACCCCAGCTTCTCGACCTCGTTGCGCACTGCGGCCGCGGATGCCTCCACAGGGCCGGTCGCCAGCCACCGCAACCGTGACATCCGTATCGAAGCATCGGTGACCAGCAAGCCGTCCAACTCCACGCCGAGAGCAGATACTCACACCCCAACCGGAACAACAACGTCGGCGAATCATGCTCCATCGCCCGCACCAACAAGAACTCGTCCAGCTCCTTCAACTCCATCGCACCCGCCGAACGCCAGCCCAGATACCAGGCGACCAGCCGCAGATGCTCGGAACGCGTCTGCGCCCGCCGACCATACGAACCGATCAGCGCCGCATCAACGTTCAACTGCTCCACCAACCGCGCCACCACTACCGGCGGCGCGGCCGCCACCTTGTCCGGCACGAACCCCAACCACGGCAACGTGCACAACGCCACCGACAAACCCAGCCGGTCCACGCCCCCGCACCGGCGCGACGAACACAACATCGGCCGGGCTCAGCGTGAAGAACCGGAACAACTCCTCGCGGCCGACCTCCGGAAACCCGCGCAGCCGCGCCAACTCCTCGTCCGCGAACATCCACGTCGCCACGAAACCCGACCTCCAGCACACCGACCAACCTCATCGGCAGCCAAGCCGAGCACCAAACACGACGCCCCGCAGCCCGAACCCGCCATCACCGCTGGTCCAGGCAACTTCGTTGTTTTCCGCGCGACTACTACCGGAACCCCGAGTCGGGTACCGGACCCGCCATCAGAGGACGGTGAGGGTACCGACGAACATGCCGACCAGGTCGTCGAGTTCGCGTCGACCGCGTCCGACCCCTCGACGGGCTCGCGGTATGTGTGCGAATCGATTGCCGGGGGATGAATTCCAAGAGGGGGATTCGACCACGCGGAAAGCGGTGTTACGCGCGCTATAGGTGAGTCACCACCGTTTCTGTCAACCCCTTGTTTTGAACTAGTTACCTACTCTAAATTCACTAGCTGCATGTTCATTATTTCGAGATGCTCACTTCACCCTCCGGCAGGCGAGCATCCATCCAGCTTGGAGGTTACGTGCTGGAGATCGACCACTTAAGTCACGGGTGGCTGACGCCCGTGGTCGCCTACATCATGTCGTTCACCGGATCGTTGCTCGGCCTGCGCTGCATGGCCCGCGTCCGGGACGGTTCCCCCCGAAACGGCTGGCTCATCGCCGCCGCGGTCGCCATCGGCGGTACCGGTATCTGGGTCATGCATTTCGTGGCGATGCTCGGTTTCCGGATCAATGGGGCCTCGATCCGTTATGACGTGCCCGTCACCATATTCAGCGCGATCGTCGCCATGCTCGTGGTGTGGGTCGGACTGGCCCTGACCCAACAGCGAGCGCTCGGCGTCTCCGCGCTGCTGCTCGGCGGCACCATCGCCGGCGCGGGAGTGGGCGTCATGCACTACTCCGGTATGTATGCCATGAAAACCGATGCGGTGATCGGCTACGACGGGCAGATCGTCATCCTCTCGCTGGTGATTGCCGTGGTCGCGTCGATCGCCGCGCTCTGGTTCACCCTGCACGTGCGCGGCACGCTCGCCACCATCGGAGCGGCGCTGGTCATGGGTATCGCGGTCGCCGGAATGCATTACACCGGCATGTTCGCCATGCACGCCCATCACAGCGGACAGTCGCACACCCCGTCGGGCGCCGGGGCGGCGCAGCTGCTGACGCCGCTGATCGTGACCGTCAGTCTGATCACCGTGGGCATGCTGCTACATCTGGGAATCACCGAGGCGAACGAGCCGAACCAGCAACCGCTCCGGCGTTCCCGCGCCGCCGAGCACCACTGGCCCACCAGGGGCTGAACACCTCCCCGCGACCCGGTCGAGCAATGCGCGAGGTCGCACGGTATTCGGGACGAGCCGGCACAGAACCCGACCCGGGCGGAGTTCTCGGACCCACCGGCACGGATCGACGGTGACCCACCGGCCGACAACTTCGCCGCAGGTCCCGGATAGGCTCGCAGGGTGCGCAGGCAGATCATCGTGGACGTCGATACCGGGGTGGACGATTCCCTGGCCCTGCTCTATCTCCTGGCGAGCCCGGAAGCCGAGATCGTCGGAATAGCGTCCACCGCGGGGAACGTGGGCGCCGCGCAGGTCGCGGTGAACAACCTGGCGTGGCTCGAACTGTGCCGGGCACCCGAGATCGAGGTGGCGCTCGGGGCGGCCCGGCCGCTGGCCGTGCCCCTGCGCACCACCGAGGACACACACGGACCGCACGGTGTCGGATACGCGGAACTCCCGGCGCCGACGCGGCGGGTATCGGACCGGTCCGCGGCCCGCATGTGGGTAGATCTGGTGCGGGAACGCCCCGGACAGATCGTCGGACTGTGCACCGGCCCGCTCACCAACCTCGCACTCGCGCTCCGGGAGGAACCACGGCTACCGCTGCTGTTGCGCCGACTGGTCGTCATGGGCGGGGCGTTCAACCATCCCGGCAACACCACCCCCACCAATGAATGGAACGTACACGTGGACCCCGAGGCCGCGAAAGCGGTTTTCGATGCCTTCTCCACCGCACCGGCGGACCGGCGGCCGCTGGTCTGCGCGCTCGATATCACCGAAACCATCGAGATGCGCCCCGAGCATCTGCTCCGGCTCGCCCGGCGCGCGGGCAGCGTTCCACACGAGATACTGTCACCCGACTGCCCGCCGAACACCCGGTCGACGGCAAGCAATCCCATCGTGCGGTATCTGACCGATGCGGTGCGGTTCTACTTCGACTTCCACCACTCCTACGACCTGGGCTATCTGGCGCATATGCACGACCCGTTCGCCGCGGCGGTCGCCCTCGATCCGGCCCTTGCCCACACGCGTTCCGCCACGGTGGATGTCGAACTGGCCGGCACGATCACCCGGGCCACCACCGTCGCGGACTGGGCCGGAATGTGGGGCCGCGAACCCAATGCCGAGATCGTGGTGGGTACCGATCCGGAACTCTTCTTCGACCGAATGATCACCCGAATCGGCGATTTCGCCCGCGCCCTCTATCCCCTCGAAGCACCCGCCCCGCATCACCGCGACGGGTGCCCGGCCGCGTCGAGCCCGGGGGCACAGGTCTCCCGGGCGCCCCGCGATACCGACCTGCGTGACCTGGCGAGACCACGGGAGGCGTGATGGGCGACGACCACGTGTATCTGACGAACTTCCGCGAACGCCTGGGGCTGCCGGGGATCATCGACGTGCACACGCATTTCATGCCCGAACGGGTGATGCGCAAGGTGTGGGCGTATTTCGACTCGGCGGGCCCGCTGACGGGGCGGCCGTGGCCGATCACCTACCGTGACGATGAAGCGGTGCGCTTGGAAACGCTGCGCGGCTTCGGCGTACGCGCCTTCTCCTCGCTGGTGTATCCGCACAAACCGCGGATGGCGGAATGGCTGAACGGATGGACCGCCGAATTCGCCGCACGGGTACCCGACTGTCTGCACACCGCCACCTTCTATCCGGAACCGGAGGCGGTGGCCTATGTGGACACGGCGCTGTCGGAGGGTGCACGGATCTTCAAGGCGCATATCCAGGTCGGCGACTACGATCCGCGGAACCCGCTGCTCGACCCGGTCTGGGGGGCGCTGGAGGACGCGGGTGTGCCGGTGATCGTGCACTGCGGCTCCGGCCCGGCACCCGGAACGTTCACCGGTCCGGGGCCGATCGCCGAGGTGCTCCGTCGGTTCCCGCGGCTGCGGCTGATCGTGGCGCATATGGGCATGCCGGAGTACACGGAGTTCTTCGAACTGGCCGAGCGGTATCGAAACGTCCTGCTCGATACCACCATGGTGTTCACCGATTTCACCGAGGAGGATGTCCCTTTCCCATCGGCCGATCGACCCCGACTACGCGACCTGGGCGAACGGATTCTGTTCGGCAGCGATTTCCCGAATATCCCCCACCCGTACCACCACGCCGTCGCGGCGCTGGAACGGCTCGATCTCGGAGACGAGTGGCTGCGGGCGGTCTGTTACGGCAATGCCGCGACACTGTTCGGAGTCGCCTGAGCATCTCTTTGTCGTATCGTTTTCGGCTGTTTCCCTATATGTGGGAATTTAAATAGTTAGATGCGCATATCCAAGTAGTGACATTTAATTTCCGAACAGCGCGCACTGCTCCCCAAGCGGAAGTAGACCGTCGACCCACGGTTCGCCACCTTGCACCGGAGAGCCTCGTCGATGAATGGAACCGGCCGGGTGCGTGGAACCCGCAATCTATGCCCGGACCCGGTCGTGCTGTCGACCGTCTGCTCGACCTCACCCTCGGGACGAAACCGGACAACCGAAACGAACAGGCCGCGGACGACCGAGCGCCCTGGAGTGAAGTGGGCAGGACACCCTGTCCGACCCCGAACCAGGAATCTCGGCCACATCGGCACCGCGCCGGGCCGACAACACCCGATCCGGAACACCGAAGAGCTCGGAAGCAGGTTCCCGAGCCGGCCGGGATCGCACGGGCTCAACTGTCGAAGGCGTCCAGAAGTTGTTCCGCGGCCAAGGCTGCGGTGAGCGTCCCTTCGCGGACCTGCCGCTCCACGTTGCCGCGTATGGCCTTGACCTTCGGGTTGTCCCCCAACCGGCGCAGCAACTGGTCGTGCACCATCGTCCAGGTCCAGTCCACCTGCTGGCGACGGCGCTTCTCGTCGAATTCCCCGGCGTCGGTGAGCACCCGACGGTGTTCCAGCACGGTAGACCAGAATTTCTCCAGGCCCACCCCCTCCAGACCGCTCATGGTGAGCACCGGCGGCCGCCACAGCGCGTCGTGCGGATGAATCAACCGCAGCGCACCCGATAGTTCCCGGGCGGCGGCCTTGGCCTCGACCTCGTGTTTGCCGTCGGCCTTGTTCACCGCGACCAGGTCAGCGAGCTCGAGCACACCTTTCTTGATGCCCTGGAGCTGATCGCCGGTACGGGCGAGGGTGAGGAAGCAGAAGACGTCCACCATATTGGCGACGGTCACCTCGGACTGCCCAACGCCGACCGTTTCCACGAGGATCACGTCGTAACCGGCGGCCTCCAGCAGCACGATGGTTTCGCGGGTGGCCTTGGCGACACCGCCGAGAGTGCCGGCGGTGGGTGAAGGCCGGATGTAGGCGTTCGGTTCCACCGCCAGCCGCGCCATCCGGGTCTTGTCGCCGAGGATGGACCCGCCGGTGCGGGTGGACGACGGGTCCACGGCCAAGACCGCCACCCGGTGCCCCTGCCCGATCAGATACATCCCCATCGAATCGATGAAGGTGGATTTCCCGACACCGGGCACCCCGGTGATCCCGACCCGATTCGACAGCACCTCCCCCCGGGCGGGGGTGAGCTGCAGCAGCAACTGTTGGGCCAGCTCACGGTGGTCGGCCCGGGTGGATTCGACCAGGGTGATCGCCCGCGCCAGGGCGGCCCGCTCGCCGGAGCCGACCGCCTGCGCGAGCGCGTCGACATCAATGACGCGCTTGTTCATTCCCGGGTCATTCCTGCGCGCTCGCTCCCGCGGCGCCCAGGTCGTGGCCCAGTTCGGCGCCGAGTTTGCGCAACAGGTCGATGGCCGCGTCGGCGATCACCGTGCCGGGCGGGAAGATCGCCGCCGCGCCCGCCGCATACAGCTCCTCGAAGTCACCGGGTGGGATGACGCCGCCGACGATGACCATGATGTCGGGCCTGCCGACATCGGCCAGTGCCTGCCGCAGGGCGGGTACCAGTGTGAGGTGGCCGGCCGCCAGCGAGGACACACCCACGACGTGCACATCGTTGTCCGCGGCCTGGCGCGCCACTTCTTCCGGGGTCTGGAACAGCGGGCCCACATCGACGTCGAAACCGAGATCGGCGAAAGCGGTGGCGATCACCTTCTGACCGCGATCGTGGCCGTCCTGGCCCATCTTGGCCACCAGGATGCGGGGGCGGCGGCCCTCCGCTTCGGCGAACTCCTCGACCAGGCGGCTCGCGGTGGCGATATTGGTGACCTTGCCTGCCTCGTCGCGATACACACCCGACAGGGTACGGATCTCGGCCTGGTGCCGGCCGTACACCTTCTCCAGGGCATCGGAGATCTCGCCGACGGTGGCCTTGGCACGGGCCGCATCGATGGCCAGGGCGAGGAGGTTGTTCTCCATTCCCCCCTCGGTGGCGGCCGCGGCCCGGGTGAGCGCGGCCAGCGCGCGGTCCACCGCGTCCTGGTCGCGTTCGGCGCGCAGCCGGCGCAGCTTCTCGATCTGTTCGGCACGCACCCGGGAATTCTCGACCTTGAGGACCTCGATCTCGTGATCCTCGGCCACCTGGTACTTGTTCACGCCGATCACCGGCTGCTGACCGGTATCGATGCGGGCCTGGGTGCGGGCAGCGGCCTCCTCGATGCGCAGCTTCGGGATACCCTCACTGATCGCCTGGGCCATACCGCCGTGCGCCTCCACCTCGGCGATATGCGCGCGGGCGCGTTCGGCGAGGTGGTGGGTGAGCCATTCCACGTAATAGGAGCCGCCCCATGGATCGATCGGCCGGGTGGTGCGCGACTCCTGCTGGATGAGCAGCTGGGTATTGCGGGCGATGCGGGCGGAGAAGTCCGTCGGCAGCGCCAGGGCCTCGTCGAGGGCGTTGGTGTGCAGCGACTGGGTGTGGCCCTGGGTCGCGGCCATCGCCTCGATACAGGTGCGCGCCACATTGTTATAGGCGTCCTGAGCGGTCAGCGACCAGCCCGAGGTCTGCGAATGGGTGCGCAGGGACAGCGATTTCGGGTTCTTCGGATCGAACTTCGCCACCAGCTCGCTCCACAGCAGCCGGCCCGCGCGCAGTTTCGCGACCTCCATGAAGAAGTTCATGCCGATCGCCCAGAAGAACGACAGCCGCGGCGCGAACTTGTCGATCTCCATCCCCGCGTCGATACCGGCGCGAATATATTCCACGCCGTCGGCGAGGGTGTAGGCGAGCTCCAGGTCGGCGGTCGCACCCGCTTCCTGGATGTGGTAGCCGGAAATGGAGATCGAGTTGAACTTCGGCATCTTCGCACTGGTGTAGGCGAAGATATCGGAGATGATCCGCATCGACGGCTTCGGCGGGTAGATATAGGTGTTGCGGACCATGAACTCCTTCAGAATGTCGTTCTGAATGGTTCCGACCAGCTGCTCGGGAGCCACGCCCTGCTCCTCGGCGGCCACCACATACAGCGCGAGAATCGGCAGGACAGCGCCGTTCATCGTCATGGAGACGCTGACCTGGTCCAGCGGGATGTGGTCGAAGAGTTGGCGCATGTCCAGAATGGAGTCGATGGCCACACCGGCCATACCGACATCGCCCTGCACCCGTGGATGGTCGGAGTCGTAGCCGCGGTGGGTGGCCAGGTCGAACGCCACCGACAGGCCCTTCTGACCCGCCTGAAGGTTACGACGGTAGAAGGCGTTGGAGTCGGCGGCGGTGGAGAAGCCCGCGTACTGGCGGATGGTCCACGGCTGGTTCACGTACATCGTGGGGTAGGGCCCGCGCACGAACGGGGCGGTACCGGGGACGCTGTCCAGCGGAAAGCCGGCCGCGGCGATTGCGTCCCGGTCGGCCTTGGTGAAGACCGGCGGGACATCGATACCCTCGGGAGTCGACCACACCAGTTGTTCGGGGGTGTAGTTGTTGGCCGCGGCCGACGCCTTCAGGAAGGCATCCACCCCCGCGGTGTCGACCGCGGCGGGCTCGGGGGTCCGATCGGTCAACGGCACATCGGCGAAGCTGCCGATCAGATGCTCGATTCGCTGTGTCGTCATCAGGCTCCCACCTTCTCCAGCAGGTCGCTCAGCGCGGCGACCGCGTCGATCCGCGCCGTCAGGTATCCGTCCGGATGCCGTGCCGGGTCCACATCGGCGAGTGCCTTGGCCTGACCCGCAACCAGCACGGCCTCCACGCCGGCGGCACGCAGCAGCTGCACCGCGGGTCCGGCCTCGGTGGCATAGCGGGCGTCCGTACCGCACAGCACCGCGATCCGCGCACCGGATTCCTTGGCGGCGGCGGTGATTCCGTCACCTTCCAGCGGGCCCGGGTTGATGGATTCGATACCGCCTGAGGCCAGCAGGTTGGCGATGAAGGTCACCCGCGCATTGTGCTCGGCCACCTTGCCCAACGGCACCAACAGCGCTTGGGGACGGGTGCCGTGCCGCGCCAGATAGGCATCGGAGCGATCACGCAGCGCCTCGAACGCGGCGCCGTAGCCGTTACCGGGGCCCGCGGCGCGGGCGGTCTCCGACAGCGGCGGCTCACTCGGATTCGGGAATTCGTTCACACCGGTGACCGCGGTCTTGCGGTGGGCGATATCGGTCTCCCGCGCGGTCTTGGTCGCAGCGATACGCTCGGCCGGCATGCCGGACTCCAGCGCCGCCCGATAACCGCCGGCGGCCTCGATCTCCTGCATGAACTCCCATGCCGCGGCCGCCATCTCGGCGGTGAGGCTCTCTACATACCAGGAGCCCGCCCCTGGATCCTGGACGTGTCCGAGGTGGGATTCCTCGAGCAGCAGCAGCTGGGTGTTACGCGCCATCCGCTCCGAGAACGTCCGCGATACGCCGAGTTCGCCTGGGGGAAGCGCGGAATCGAACGGGAGCACGGTCACGGTGTCGGCACCGCCGACACCGGCACCGAAGGCGGCCAGGGTGGTACGCAGCAGGTTCACCCAGGGGTCGCGGCGGCTCATCATGGCCGCCGAGGTCACCGCGTGCTGTGGTGCCGCACCCTCGGAGGAGGCACCACAGACATGCGCGACCCGGGCCCACAACTGCCGGGCGGCACGGAATTTGGCGACGGTCGCGAACTGGTCGTCGGTGGCGGCGAAACGGAACTCCACCTGCCGCAGCGCCCGAGCCGCCGGCATCTGTCCCGTCAATGCGCGCAGGTACTCCAGACCGGCGGCCACGGCCGCACCCAATTCCTGGATATCGGCGGCGCCGGCATCGTGGAAGACGGTACCGTCCACGGTGATCGCCCGCACGCTCTCGGCCCGGGCAGCGGACCGCGCGGCCAGGGATACCGCGTCCGCGAGATCGATATTCTCGATCCCGGCGAACCGGTCGGTCAGCGGGGCGGCACCCAACCCGATGCGGATATCGGTGCGTTCTCGAGCGCCGTAACCGTCGAGGACCTCGAAAATCGCTGTCGCGGCCTCACGCACCGCGGTCCCGGCGTACAGGGTCAGCGGCGCCAGTTCGAACAGCAGACCGGACAGCGCCGCGGGCAGGTCCGCTACCGGCACCCCGTGGTCGCCGACACCCAGCCAGATCGCGCTCAGGCCGTTCTCCAGCCCGGACAGGATCTCTTGGTTGGCCGCCGCGGCATTCTCGGCGCCGATCCGAGCGCTGACATACCAGCCACGGTGCACATCCCGAGTGGCCGAACCGCCACGGACGAACGGATACGCGCCGGGCAGCGGCTGTTCGGGCAGCTCATCGCGACGGGTGTACAGCGGGGCGATGGTCAGCCCGTCGTAGGTGGTCTGGTTCAGCAGCTTTTCCGGCTCCGCACCGAGTTCGGCGGCATCGACCTTGCGGGCCTTGGCCAGTACGCCCGCCACGCCCTTGCGCCAGGCGGGGTATTCGGGCACCGCGGACGAACCGGGGTCCGCTCCGGCCGCGGGCTCTGAAGCAATCGCCATACCCTGTTTCCCTCATTCTCGTTCCAGTACGAGCGCACCGTTTTGTACGCAGGTACCTTCGCATCCGCCCAGCTCAGCGAATACTTTGGTTAACGAGCATTCAGCCCGTTTCCTCCGATGCTAGCGGCCGACGTCACACCATCTCCCCCTACCCGCCACTACCGGCGGGTAACCTCGGCCGGTGCCCAAACTGATCCGTGACCGACGTATCGCCCTACTGCTGTTCGGTGCGGTGGTGGTCTGCGCGGCCGCGCTCGTGTTCCCGCTGCCGAACCCCCGCCAGATCCAGGAGTGGGCCCAGACCGTGGGGCCCGCCTTCCCGCTGCTGTTCTTCATCGCCCACACCTTGATCACGGTGGCGCCGGTCCCGCGTACCGTGTTCACCGTCAGCTCCGGGATACTGTTCGGCCCGGTATTGGGGCTCGCCATCGCCGCCGGCGCCACGACCATCAGCGCGGTTCTGGCGTTCCTGCTGGTGCGGACGCTGGACCATGAGCGGGTCAGGGCGCGGCTGAACCACCCGGCCGTGCGGGGCATCGACGACCGGTTGGCGCGGCGCGGCTGGCTGGCGGTGGGATCGCTGCGGCTCATCGCCTTCGCACCGTTCTCGGTGGTGAACTACTGCTGCGCACTGTCGTCGGTGCGGTTCTGGCCGTATGTGGCGGCCACCGTCGTCGGGATCATGCCCGGCACCGTGGCCACCGTGATCCTCGCCGACGCGCTCACCGGCGGTACCCATCCGGCCATGGTCGCGGTCTCGATCGCCTGTATCGCCGTCGGTCTGCTCGGTTTGGTCGTCGACCAGCGTTGGAAACCGGTCGAGGAACCGAAACCTCGCATACCGGCCCGCATCGAGCGCTGAGTCGGATCGTCAGGAGGGATCCTCGGCCGGTCGGTCCGGCGCGGGCAGCGGCCACCGGAACAGCGGGCTGGGCACAGCGCGGTAACCGTCCGGAACGATCAGGCGATTCGGACGAGTCCGACGGGGTCGGCGCGAAACATGCGCCCCACCGGCTCGTTCGGTGTATACGTCCGCACGGGAGGCACCCGGCCGACGGCGCTGCGCCTCCACCAGCCAACCCCGGGCCCGGCGCAGCACCTCATCGGTGTCGGGGGGCGGATCGGCACCGAGCAGCAGATCACCGTGTTCGGGGACCAGAACAATCGCCGAACCGAGGTGCCGCAGGCAGCGCGCGGTACCGAGGTCGTCGGCGAGGTCCCGGTAACAGGTCAGTGCCCGTTGCCACGAGCGCAGCGCCCGACGCGGCTCGCCGCGCACCCACCACACCACACCCGTCAGCTCGTGGGCCTGCGCTCGCCCACCCGGGTCGTGCCCGCCACGGGTCCGGACTTCGGCCAATTCCAGACGGTCCCGGGCGGCGTCGAGACGGCCCTGGCGGATATGGGCCACGGCGAGATTGATCAGAATGCACACCTCGCCCGCGATATCCTCGCGGGGCAACAGCGACCAGGCGGATTCCAGTCGGTCCACCGCCTCGTCCACATGGGCGGACGTCCCGGCGAGCAACTCCACCGCCACACGGTGTTCCCACCGCGCGGCCAGTCCGGTGGACAGCCTGCGCGGGCGGTACCGACAGGGCCTCTCGCGCAGGAGGCCGGCACGCAGCCTGGCCAGATCGCGGCTGAGCACCAGCGTGTCGAGACCACGGATATTCTGCAGCGACTCCGCCACCTGGTTCTCGTTCTCCGGCCGACCGGTGCGGGCATACCAGCTGTCCAGAGCATCGGAGATCCTGACCAGCTCCGCGGCCGCGGTCACCGAGACGGGGACCGCGAGGTCGGCGCATTTCTTCACCAACCGACACAGATACGGTTCCTCCGCAGTGAACCAGCGGCGCGCGCTCTCCGCATACGGCGCGGTGTCCAGCGCGACCGCCCACCCGCAGGCACGGTCGGCACAATGGCGCAGCAGCGCAGGCAACGCGGCCTGCCAGCGCTTATCGGCGACCACCTCGGCACAGCGAGGTTCGACCGGGATCCGCGAGAGGCGATATCGCTGGACGCCGTGCCGGGCCAGGATCCCCGCCTGCTCCAACTCTTCGAGCAGCACCGTGGCGATGCGCCGCTGCGACCGGCCCCGAGGAGGTACCTCGAGCGGCAGAAGCGTCGGTGCGTCCAGGATCGCTGTCAGGACCGCCAGCAGGGTCGCGGTATCGAATTCCGTCACCGGCAGTTCGCGCAGTGTGGCCGCGATCCAATGGCGTTCGAGATTCGGCGCCGACTCCGGGTCCGGCGCCAGGGGGCGCGGCGCCGCCTCCTCAACCGGCAGACCGAGCTCCTCCAGATCGGCCAGTAGTCCCAGACGGCGCGCGAGACTTGTCTGTTCGCGTCGACCGTTCAGGAACTGGTATCCGGCGTAGACCATGGACACCGCCACGATCAACACCGATAGCCACCGCAGCGTACTGCCGAGCACCTGCAGCGCGGCGCTCTCGCTGAACGAGTTCACCACCAGATTGCGGGCCAGCTCCAGCAGCAGCGCCGTGGCCAATACCGATGAACCGGCCAGCAGCCCTTCCAGAAACGTCGGCCTGGACGCGGGACCGCTCATCGCAGCGCTCCCCCGGTCAGCCCGGGCAGCAACCACCGCCGCCACGTGGCCAATACCAACAGCACCGGCAGCACGGCCGCGGCGAGGGAGCCGGCGGCCAGTTGGGCGGCGTTCTCACCGAACTGCCGGGCCTCCCCCCACAGCAGCAGCGACCACGGGGACGAGCCGGCGCCGCTGGCCAGCAGACCGACCACGAAATCGTTCCACACCTGCACGAACTCCAGTACCGCAACGGCCCCGAGAGCGGGCCCGGCGGTGGTCAGGATCCGACGCGCGATGACGCCGGGTGGGGCGGGACCACGCAGCGCGTCGGCCGCCGCACTGTCCGGCGGCGACAGCAGCGCCCCGCGCAGGATCAGCACCGCGATCGGCAGTCCGGCGGCGGCATGCACCAGAATGAGCGGTATCCGGGTGCCGGACAGCCCGTATTTGTCGATCAGCGCGTCCAGCGGTCCCAGGTAGCTCTGCACGGGCAACACCGCGAACACCACGAGGACGGTGACGATCCCGCCCGACAGGGCGTGTCCGGGGTGCAGGCCGGCGAGTCGGTGTGCCAACGGCGCCGCCGCCGCGACGACCACGACCATCGCCAGTGCGGCCACCCAGGCGGTGGCCTGGAGGGAAGTTCGCAGCGCCTCGTCGCGCCAGATCTCGGCGAGGGCCACCGGACTCCAACCGTGCGGGCCCCGCAGCGCGGCGACGACCAGAACGACCAGCGGCACCAGCGCCGCCGCGGAGACCAGGGCGATACCCGCCGTGCGCGCGATCCGCCCCGTGACGGGACCGGCCGCGATCGCGCGCCGGGTCTCGACGGGTTCGACCGGGTCCGGTACCAGACCTACCCGATGCCGGCGGACACCGGTCCGCAGCACCCAGGCGACCAACCCCACCAGAATCGCCAGGGGCACGCTGTAGGCGGCTGCCTCCCCCGGCATGGGATCCGGCTCGGTGGCCAGCCGCCACCAGTGCACGGTGGCGCTGTCCACCTGATAGTGCATCGAACCCGGAACCCCGATCAGCACCACGTCGAAGACCCGGGCCGCGGCGACGCCCACCACCAGCCCGGCCACCAGCACGATAGGGCGCAGCAATTCGTAGAGCCGCCGCAGCGTCGGCGCACCGTCGGCCCATAGGTATCCCCAGCGCACCGGATCGTCCTGGATGGCGCCGATACCGGCGCGGAAGATCCCGATGAGGAACCCCAGCCAGGTCCACAGGAATGCCGAGCAGAGCATGGCCACGAACCACAGTCGGTACCCGAACACGCTCTCGATACCGAGACGGCCGGCAAAGTACTGGAAGATCAATCGGAACGCCACGCCCGATACGAAGGCCGAGATACCGAACGGCACGATCAGCGGCCGCCACAGCCATCGAGCGTTACGGCTCCACCATGCCAACACCAAGGCGAGGAACAACAGGGCGAATCCGAACACCACCCATCCGAGGGTCCGCACGTACGACCATGTCCCGTCGCGGCCGAGCGCGCCACCCAGGGCGAACAGCGCGATACCGGCGACGGTCCCGGCCACCACCGTCCCCGCCCACAGCAGAGTTCGGACGCGGCCCGCCGAGGAGCCACTGCCCGACACCGCACCGGTCGCGCTATCGCCGGACGCGGCAGTACCGCCCGATGCCTCTCCGGACGCGGCGGCGCCGCTCGATGCGGCACGTGGCCGGGCCTCGCGATCGGCCGATATCAGGCGCACGAACCGGACCAGCGCGACGACCGACGCGGCGAACACCGCGCAGCACCCGATGATCCCGGGGCGGGCGTGTACCGCCGACACCAGCGTCCATCCGGCCGGCACCACCAGCAACATCGACAATACGGCGGCGGGCAGGCAGGCCAACCAGCTCAGCCCGCGGCGGGGCGGGGAGCCGGGCACCAGTGGGCCGCGTATACGGCGGGTAGCCAACTCCAGGGTCAGGCCGTGCGCCCGGAACTCCGATGCACCCGTCATCGCCGTCTCCGTTCGAATCGGTCGAGCGCGGCCACGGCCCGGGCTGTGGCGGCACCGATATCGTCGCCGCTGTCGCCGACCGCGATCAGGAAATCGGTCAGCACCCGCCACAGTCCGTCCCGGCCGCCGACCTCCCCGATACGGTCGGACAGGTCGAAGATCGGCCAGGACGGCAACCGCTCGGCGGTGGGTGCCAGCCACGCCGAATAACAGGCGACGGTGCGCAGATTCGGTCCGAGGAAGCCGCCGGTCCGCTCGATCCACGGCACCGGGGCCTGCGGGGTCGCCAGCGCCGTGACCACCGCATCCGCCCGTGGATTCGCCGAGGCGGTCACCACCATGACGTCCCCACCCACGATCCGTGGGCGGTACCCACCGGGCCCGGCCGCCGGGAATTCCGCGACACCCACCACATCCTCCCGGCGCCGGGCGCGGCGCAGCGCGCCACGCACCACCGGTTCCGCGAAATCGGGGGCCACCACCACCGCTGCCCGCCGATGTTCGAACACCTCGCGTACCGCGTCGGGAAATTGACGGGTCAGCGCCGGACCGATCCCGCCCGCCGGCGCGGCCCGCCGCCCCCACAGGCCACCGAGATGCCCGAAGGCGGCGCGGACGGCCGGTTGATCCCAGACCCGTTCGGCGCCCGCGGTTCCCATCGTCTCGTAGACCGCAGGCGATTCGGCAAGCAGCAGGTTCTCGAACAGATCGGTGAGCACCCAGCCGTCGGCGGCCCCGAGCGCGAGCAGTTTCCGCGGCGCGTCGATGAGCCCACGCATCCGGTCGCCCCAGTCCGACAGGGTCCAGTCCCGTGGATCACTCAGCCGGTGTTCCGGCAACGATTCCCGGTCGTACCACACCAGGGATTTGGCCGCCGCCTTGAACGGCACCGCATACGGTGTGTCCCGGTACCAGCACAGCCGACGCCACTGCTCGACATACCGGGGCCCCTGGGCGTCGTCCCACAGCGATTTCGGCAGCGGCCGCAGCCTGCCGCGCTCGGCCAGGTCACGGACCCGGCCGGCCTGTGGCAGCATGACGATATCGGGCGCCGACCGTCCGCCGGCGGTGAACGCGGTCCCGATATCGTCGCCCAGCGGCACCACCTCCACCGGGCACGGCAGCATCGGCACCGCCGCCAGCGACCGGAACGCCGCCAGCTCGAAACCGCTCCAGGAGACCGCGATCCGCACCGCGTCCGGGCTGCCGAGCAGAACATCGGGTGCGCAGGCGGCGGCCAGCGGCGCGAGCGCGACCGCCTGCAGAACTGTGCGACGTGTTCTCACGAACCCCCGATGTCATTGCCCGACAGAGGGTTCCGATTATCCCCGCGATACGGCTCGAGCGTGCGGCTTCGGCCGCCCCGAATTCTCGGGGCGGGTTTCACCGTCGACGACCGGACCGGCCGGAAGACCGCCGGCGAACCGGTGCGTTACTGCTGGTTCGGCGGGAACGGCGGCAGCGGCTGGTCACGGGGCGGGATCGGCGGCGGCGGAACCGCCGGCTTCATCGTATGTGCCACGGTCGGCACGGACGAGTCCACCGGGGTGCGCGCGACGGATTCAGCGGCCCGTACCGCGCGCTCGACGGCCGGATCGGTGCTGGTGTCGAACCAGTCCGCGACCTCATCGGAATCATCCTCCGGTTTGGGCGGGGCCTCCTCGTCGACGGACGGTTCGTAGCGGAACACCCCGTCTTCACCCTGGGTGCCCAGGCTTCGCGCGAAACCTTCCAGGGCCTTGCCGAAGTCGCTGGGCACCAGCCACACCTTGTTCGCGTCGCCGCGGGCGAGCATCGGCAGGGTCTGCATGTACTGGTAGGCCAGCAGTTCCGGGGTGGGTTTACCGGATTTGATGGCGGCGAAGACCTTTTCGATGGCCTTGGCCTGACCTTGTGCCTGCAGATAGGCGGCGGCGCGTTCACCCTGGGCGCGCAGGATCCGACTCTGCCGTTCGCCCTCGGCCGCCAGGATGGCCGACTGCTTGGAGCCCTCGGCGGCCAGGATCTGCGCCTGTTTGGAGCCCTCGGCGGTTTTGATCTGCGATTCCCGGGTGCCCTCCGCCGTGAGGATCATGGCGCGCTTCTCCCGGTCGGCCTTCATCTGCTTCTCCATCGACTCCTGGATCGACGGCGGCGGATCGATGGCCTTGAGTTCGACGCGGGCCACGCGCAGGCCCCAGCGGCCGGTGGCTTCGTCCAGGACACCACGCAGTTGGCTATTGATCTGGTCGCGGGAGGTGAGGGTTTCCTCGAGGGTCATCCCGCCGACCACATTGCGCAGGGTGGTGACGGTGAGTTGTTCGACGGCGGCGATGTAGTTGCTGATCTCGTATACCGCGGCCTGCGGATTGGTCACCTGGAAGTAGACCACCGAGTCGATCTGGAGGGTGAGGTTGTCCTGGGTGATCACCGGCTGCGGGGGGAACGACACCACCCGCTCGCGCAGGTCCACCTTGGCGCGGACCCGGTCGGCGAACGGCACCAGGAAGGTGAGCTGCCCCGAGACCGTCCGCTGATATCTCCCGAGGCGCTCGATGACGGCGGCCTCGGCCTGCGGCACCAGTGCCACCGATTTGAGGACCACCACCGCTACCAGCAGGATGAGGACGACCGCCAGTATCAACACAGCCATTACGGTCCTTTCCAGACGACGGCGGTCGCGCCGTCGATCTTCATCACGTACACCGTGGTTCCCTCCGGGTATTTCTCCCCCGGATCGAGCGGCCGCGCGGTCCACACCTCACCGCCCAGCTTCACCCGGCCGCTGTGCTCGCCCACCGGTTCCAGCACCAGCGCCGTTTTCCCGGTCAGCGCGTCGACGTTGGTGGGTGTCGGCGGTGGAGTTCCGAAGCGCCGCAACAGAACCGGACGTACACCCAGCAACAGCACGACGGCCGAGACGGCGAAGACCACCGCATCGACCACCGGACCGGTATCGGCTGCGAACGCGACGCCGGCGGTGATCAGGGCACTACCCCCGAGCATCAACAGCGTCAGCTCACCGACGAACACCTCGGCCGCCGCGAGCACGAAGCCGGCGACGAGCCAGAAAACTGCGGCCACGACCTCACTGTAGTATCTGCGGCCGCGATTCGTGGCCGACCGCGCGACACCGCCGGCTACCGGCTACCGTCGGGTGCAGTAGTTTCGGCCCCGTGAGTGCGGGTGACAGATACGGCGACATCTTTTCCGGACATACGCGGACCAGGAAGCGGGCGGTCCCGGAGGTGATCGCCGAACGCGACCTCGTGGTGGAGGACGCGGCCAGTGGTTTCTGCGGGGCGGTGGTGGGATTCGACCGCAGCCACGACGGGGATTTCGTGAAACTCGAGGACGCCCGCGGCGCCGTGCGCCTGTTCGCGCTCCGCGAGGCCGCGTTCCTGATCGACGGCGAACCGGTCACACTGGTCCGACCGAAGACCCCGGCGCCGGCGGCACCCACCCGTTCGGCGTCCGGCTCGACCCGGGTGGAGGGGCTGCGGGCCCGGGTCGCGGCGGCCGGTCGGATCTGGGTGGAGGGGGTGCACGACGCCGCGCTGGTGGAGCGGGTATGGGGCCACGATCTGCGAGTGGAAGGCGTGGTGGTCGAGCAACTGGAGGGACTGGACAATCTCGGTGCCCGGCTCGCCGAGTTCGGGCCCGGGCCGGGTCGACGGGTGGGGGTGCTGGTGGACCACCTGGTGACCGGGTCGAAGGAGACCCACCTCACCACCGGGCTGGGACCGTATGTCCTGGTCACCGGGCATCCATACGTCGATATCTGGCAGGCGGTGCGCCCGGCCGCGCTGGGGATCCGGGAATGGCCGACGGTACCGCACGGAGAGGACTGGAAGACCGGTGTCTGCCGCCGGCTCGGCTGGGGCACGCCGCAAGACGGCTGGCAGCGGGTCTACGCGGCGGTGCGCACGTTCCGGGATCTGAAGGCGCCGCTGCTGGGGGCGGTGGAACGGCTCATCGACTTCGTCACCGAACCCGCATGACCCCCGAGGTCGTCCGCGAGTAGCGGCGAGCATTTATGCTCGATGATTATGTGCTCTCCCAGCGCGACCCTCACGGTGTGGGCCGGCTCCTGGCTGGCCGGCTGCAGCGCGCCCGACGACGTGCTGGGGGCCATGCACGCCTGGGCGTCCGTGCACACCATCGCGGCGGGCGATCCGGTGACCGGCGGCCGTACCGATCTGCCGTGGTCCTCTCGGGGCGATAGGCCCAACACCGGGGTCATGGCACTGCTCAAGATGGTTCGGGAAACCATGGCGACGCCCGGTACGCAGTTGCGGCTGGTGCTGCCGGTTCCCGGCGATGTGCGCGGCCTGCCCGTCGGCACCGCTTTCGCCGCCGACGCCCTCGAGGCCGGGGAAGGAATCCTGATCGGTGTACCGGAGAGCGAGGGCACCGGTCTGATCCCGCAGTGGGTGGATGAGAACACCCTGCAGTGGAGTATCTACACCACGGCGACACCCGCCCTTCCCGGCCCCGATATGACGCTGGGTGAGGCCGAATACGCCATGCGCGAAGCGGTGCGCGACGCGGCCGACGCCCTCATGCGGCTGCACACCACCGGCCTCGAGACCGGCGACGCCGACCCGAGGGAACTCATCGAAGCCGAACTCGCCGACTATTCCCGGCATATCTATCCGGATTCGATCCCTTTGCGCGCCAAGCGGATTCTCGATACCGCCGACCATGTGGCGGCCATCCTCACCGTCGCTCAGCGGGAACCGGCGTCCTCGCCGACCTCCGCCAGCGCCGCCACCGCCCACGAATCCCTGCTGCGGCCCCTCTGGGACGCCATCCGCGCCGCCCGGCTCATCGCCATCCACACCTCGACACCCGGCTCACGCTGACCGTTCTTCCGCATTCGGGTCACGAACGCGCGGACACCGCTCGAACCTCTCGGATACCGGCGCACCCGAGCCGGCGGCACGGACTACCGGACGCCTCTACTGCTCGGGGGCGCGACGGAGCGGTTCGCAGCATCCCGCTCTACAGGAAGCGCCGTCGACGGTGCACCCGTAGCCAGGGACCTCGCCGAGTCGGCGCGGCGGTATATCGCGCATATGTTCGCCGATCAATTCCACCACCAGCCGAGCGAACCGGGGGTCGGTTCCCGGGGTGGCGGCCCGGGCGAAGGCCATACCGAGTTCGGCGGCCTTCTCGGCGGCCTCGTTGTCGAGATCCCAGATCACCTCGAGGTGATCGGAGACGAAACCCACCGGACACACCACCACCGAACCGACGCCCCTACCGGAGAGGTCTTCCAGATGGTCCACGATGTCCGGTTCCAGCCACGGCACCTGCGGCGGGCCGGAGCGGGACTGCCAGACCAGGTCGTAGCCTGCGAAACCCGTTGCCGCGGCGCACAACCGGGCAGCGTCGGCGACCTGACGACTGTAGAGCCGGCCTCCGTCGGCGGCCGGTCCGGCGGCGGCGTCGGCGGCCACCGGCACCGAATGCGCGGTGAACACCAACCGTGTGCCCTCCCGTCGATCGGCCGGCAGGCGCTCCCGCGCGCCCCGGACGGCATCGGCGAAGGATTCGATCAACAGCGGGTGGTCGAAGTACTGGCGCAGCTTCACCAGTTCCGGCGCGTCGGAGCCGACCGCGGCACGGGCCCGCGTGATGTCCTCATGGTACTGGCGGCATCCGGAATACCCGCCCCAGGCCGAGGTGGGGAACACCAGCGCCGATCGCACACCGTCGGCGGCCATCCGCGCGACGGTGTCCTCCACCAGGGGGTGCCAGTTGCGGTTGCCGAAGTACACCGGCAGGTCCAGACCGACCACGTCCAACTCCCGCTCGACAGCGGCGATGATGTCGCGATTGAGTGCGTTGATCGGGGAGACCCCGCCGAAGTGCAGATAATGTTCGGCCACTTCGGCGAGGCGTTCCGGCGGTACCCCGCGTCCCCGGGTGACGTTCTCCAGGAACGGCATCACCTCGTCGGGTCCTTCGGGACCGCCGAAGGACAGCAGCAACAGTGCGTCGGCCGCCCGGGCCACGGGGATCTCCTTCCAGCTGTGGTGGAGGTATCCGGTCAGGCGACCGGCATGTTCTCCGGGAACCAGGTGTTGTGGCTGGCGCCGCCGTCGACGTAGATGATCGACCCGGTGGTACCGGGCAGCCAGTCCGACAGCAACGCGACGATGGATTTGCCGACGACCGTCGGATCGTCCACATCCCAGCCGATGGGCGAGGCACCGTCCCAGTAGACGTTCAACTGGTTCAGTTTGGCGGCGTCATCGGTAGCGGTGCCGGCGATGGCCTTGGCGGCCAAGGTCTTGATCGGGCCCGCCGCGATCAGATTGGACCGGACCTTCTTGGCCTGGCCGACCTCACGCGCCACATACCGGTTCACCGATTCCAGCGCCGCCTTGGCAACACCCATCCAGTTGTAGTACGGCAGTGCGGTGCGCGGATCGAAATCCATACCGACCAGCGAACCACCCTCGTTCATCACCGGCAGGACAGCGCGGGCCAGCGAGGCATAGCTCCACGCGGAGATCTCGAACGCCTTGGCGGCGTCCGGGCCGGGACCGTCGAGGAAGGGCTTCGCCTCCGGGCCCATGAGGGTCTTCGGGGCGAAGGCGATCGAGTGCAGCACCCCGTCCAGGCCCTCGGGGGCCAGTTCCCGGACCTTGTCCGCCAGAGCGGCGAGGTCCTCTTCGCTGGTGATGTCGAGCCCGATGGCGGGCGGTACCTCTTTCGGCAGGCGCTTGGCGATGCGGTCGATGAGCCGCAGCCGTTCCGGAATACCGGTGATGAGCACCTTCGCGCCCTGCTCCTGCGCGATCGCGGCGGCGTGGAAGGCGATGGAGGCATCGGTGATGATGCCGGTGACGAGGATGGTCTTGCCGTCGAGCAATCCGCCCATGAGTATTCGATTCTCCTGACGTTGGATGTGTGTCGGTGCGCTCAGTGACCCATGCCGAGGCCGCCGTCGACCGGGATGACCGCACCGGAGACGTAGCCGGAATCATCGGAGGCCAGGAAGCTGATCACCGCGGCGACATCCTCCGGTTTTCCCTTGCGCTGCAGCGGAATGGCCTGGACCGCCATCTCCTGGTACTTGTCGTCCAGGGCGTTGGTCATATCGGTTTCGATGAAGCCGGGAGCCACCACATTGGCGGTGATGGAACGCGACCCCAGTTCGCGGGTCAGCGACCGCGCCATACCGATGAGACCGGCCTTGGTGGAGGCGTAGTTGACCTGTCCTGCCATACCGGCCATCCCGACCACTGAGCCGAGGAAGACAAGTCGGCCCCAGCGCGCCCGCAGCATGGCCCGGTTGGCCCGCTTGGCGCAGCGGAAGGCGCCGGTCAGATTGGCGTCGACGACCCGGCTGAACTGCTCCTCACTCATCCGCATGAGCAGAGTGTCCTCGGTGATACCGGCATTGGCGACCAAGACCTCCACCGGGCCCTGCCGCTCCTCCACCTCGGCGAACGCGCGATCCACCGATTCGGAGTCGGTGACATCGCATTTCACGCCGAGCAGTCCCTCCGGCACACCGGAACCCCGGTGGGTGACCGCCACCTTGTGGCCGTCGGCGAGCAGACGCTGTGCGACCGCGAGCCCGATACCGCGGTTACCGCCGGTCACCAGGACCGAGCGCGATACTGTGTTCGACATGCGGACCAACCTACCCGGCCGCGTTTCCCGCAGACCATCAGGACCTCCCACGCATGTCGGCGGTGATCGTCCCTCGGGATCACCGGGGACGGACACGATTCGGGCCGGAGCCGCGGGTGACGACTCCGGTCCGAATCGGCTCGGCGCACGGCCACATCAGCAGGACGGGCACCAGCTGACCGATCGGGCGAAGAAACCCAGTGACGGCACCTTCTCATCGGTACTCACGTACCGATGCTGTCCCGCCGGTCCCCCGCACGGGTTCTCGCTCAGCAAGATTTGCACTCCCGCGCGACTGGCGACCGACCTGGCGGGTACCGGCAGATCGACGCAGTAATTCGCCCTACTTCGGGAATTGTTCAGATAGGTCATCTCACCGGAGTAGTTGTCACCGGGCCGGAAACACGCGTCTCTGTCCGTACACGCGGCAGCCGACGCCGATGGCGTCGGCGCCACAGCGACAGCGAGCGCGGCCGATGCCACCGAAGCGGCAACGACGACTCCACGCATCGAACCCCTCCCATCGAAGTGCCGCACCTTCGGCGGCGCCGCAGGGAGAACGTAACACGCCGACAGCGGGGACGGCGCCCGTTTTGTTCCGCAACGGACGCCGCCCCAACGCTTTTCACCGCGGACAGATCACGGAAGGCGCTGTCGGAACGCGATCGCCAGAACGACGCCCGCGAGGGTGGCGGTCAGTCCGAGCAGCCACCACGGCCGGCTCGCGTCGCCTCGTCTCATCTCGTATCCGATCTGCTGCTCCAAGGTGTCGTACACGTTGGACAGTTCCTGGAGGGTGGCGGCGCTGTAGTACTCACCGCCCGACAACCGTGCGATCTCACGCATCGCCTCGTCGTCGACCTCCACCTTCACCCGGTCCGTGCCGCCGTCTTCGCGGGGGATGTCGACCGTGCCCCATTTCGTGCCGAACGCGATCGTCGACACCGGCACCCCCTTCTCCTTCGCCAGTCGGGCGGCGACGTATTCGTGCCGGGGATTGTCGACGTCGTCGAAGTCCGGGACCGTCTGCTTGCCGTCCGACATCAGCACGATCCGAGCCGGCGGCGGTGTCTCCGCACCGCCGAGCACCGATCCCAGGACGTCGATGGCCTGCAAAGCGGTGTGTATCCCTTCGCCGGTCGCGGTCCGCTCGGCCAACTTGATGTTGTCGATGGCGGCCTTCACCGCTTCCCGGTTCGTCGTCGGGCTGACCATCACCGACGCGGTCCCCGCGTAGGTGACCAGGCCCAGGTTGATACCCGGGGTCAGGCCGTCGGCGAAGTTCTTCGCGGCCTCCTGCGCGACCTGTAGCCGGCTCGGCTGGACATCCGTCGCTTCCATCGACAACGACACGTCCATCACGAGTACGACGGTCGCCCGGTTGCGCGGCACCTTCTCCACCGCGGTGGGGGCAGCCGCGCCGATGGTCGAGAACACCATGCCGATCAGCAACAGCACGATCGGCAGGTGACGCCGGAAATCGGGGCGGTTCGGGGCCACCTGCTCCAGCAGCTCCATATTGGTGAACCGCATCATGTGCTTGTGCTTGCGGCGCTGAACCAAGAGATATCCCAGCGCTATCAGCACGATGACGGCGAGGAAGCCGAGCCAGATCGGGGCGGTGAAATGCGAAATACTCATTGGCGGGGCACCCGCTGGGTCGGGGCGCCGAGGCTGTGGCGCCGGGTGGCGACGAACCGGACCACATCGGCGATCCAGTCCCGGTCGGTCTGCAGGGTCAGCACGGGCGCGGCGCAGTTCCGCAACACCTGCGCGACCTGCTCACGGTGCTGCCGGGCGGCGGCGGCATAGTCGGCGCGCAGGGTGGGAGTGATGCTGAACTCCCGGGTGCGCCCGGTCTCCGGGTCGTGCAGCACCGCATCGCCCAGATCGGGCAGGGTGAGGTCACGCGGGTCGAGCACCTCCACCGCGAGCAGTTCATGTCGGCCGGAGATGGCCCGCAGCGGCCGCTGCCAATCGATCTCGCCCAGGAAATCGCTGATGACCACCGCGAGTCCGCGTTTGCGCTGGGGCCGCCGCAGCGATTCGATCGCCCCGCGCAGATCGCCGCGCACACCGTCGCGGGCATGGGGGGTGGTGGCGATGGAGCGCAGCAGCGACTGCGCGTGCACCCGTCCGCCGCGCGCGGGTATGCGGACCAGCCGTTCACCGGTCGCCACGACGGCACCGATCCGGTTGCCGCCGCCGCTGGTGAGGTGGGTGATGGCCGCCGCGGCGGCAATGGCCAGATCGCGTTTCTGACAGGCCGCGGTGCCGAAGTCCAGGCTGGCCGACAGGTCGACCACCATCCAGGTCTCCAGTTCCCGGTCGGCGATCATCTGCCGCACATGCGGGTGGGTGGTGCGGGCGGTGACCGACCAGTCCATCTGCCGCACATCGTCACCGGGCTGATAGGCGCGCGCCTCCCCCGGCTCCGAACCCGGGCCCGGGATCAGGCCGAGGTGTTCCCCGTGCAGCACCCCGTCGAGACGACGACGCACGGTGAGCTCGAGCGTCCGCAGCGCGGCCGACAGGCGCGGATCGCTGAGCTCGCCGCCGCGGAACGACGGCGGAGCGTGACCGGGCATCGAGGCGGGGTATTCCGAAGGCCGGGTCACTTGGGCTGATTGTTGCCGGCGGCCTGCGATACCTGGCCCGGGGGCGGCGGAACCTGCTGCCCTTGCGGCGGACCCTGCGGCGCGGGCGGCGGGACATGTCCCCGGCCGTTGCTGTCTCCCACGGGCGCGGCCTGCCCCACGGCCTGCGGCGCGACCTGCGGCATACCGACGGTCTGCAGCACCCTGGTGATCACGTCCTCGGGGCTGATCTCGTCGGCGAGCGCGTCGTAGGACAGCACCAAGCGGTGGCGCAGCACATCCGGGATCACCTCGACCACATCCTGTGGCACCACGTAGTCGCGGCCGCGGATCAGCGCGACGGCCCGGGCGGCGGCGATGATGCCGAGACTGGCGCGCGGCGAGGCGCCGTAGGACACCCAGCCCGCGACGTCGTTCATTCCGAACTCGGCCGGTGCGCGGGTGGCCGAGATCACCCGGACCACATAGTCGACCAGCGCGTGATGCACGAAGGTGCTCGAGGCCAGTTTCTGCAGCCGCAGCAGCTCGGACGGTTCCAGGATCTGCCTGGGCTCCGGCGGGGTGACACCCATCCGGTAGATGATCTCGCGCTCCTCCTCCACCGAGGGGTAGTCGACGACCACCTTGAACAGGAAGCGGTCGCGCTGGGCCTCCGGCAGCGGATACACGCCTTCGCTCTCGATCGGGTTCTGCGTGGCCATCACCAGGAACGGATCCGGCATGGGATAGGTCTTGCCGCCGATCGACACATGCCGTTCGGCCATCACCTCGAGCAGCGCCGACTGCACCTTCGCGGGCGCGCGGTTGATTTCGTCGGCCAGTACGAAGTTGGCCACGACCGGGCCGAGTTCGGTGTCGAACTCCTCGCGGCCCTGCCGATAGATCCGGGTACCGATCAGGTCGGTGGGCACCAGATCGGGGGTGAACTGCACACGGGAGAACGTGCCGCCGACCACCTTGGCGAAGGTTTCCACCGCGAGCGTCTTCGCGATACCGGGGACACCTTCGAGCAGGACGTGCCCGCGCGCCAGCACCCCGACGAGCAGCCGTTCGACCAGCCGGTCCTGGCCCACGATGACCCGCTTGACCTCGTAGATCGCCTTCTCCAGGGTCTGGACGTCACGCTCGAGGGTGCCGGATGAGGACGCCTGTGGCCGTTTCGCCACATCCACCCCGCTGACACCGTCCGTCGAAGTCACCAACATCCCCGCTTTCGCCTCGGTCCTGTGCGTGCTGCCACAACTATTCCAGGTAATGGCCTTCCGTGCCGCAACCGGGGACACCGTGGACGAAAACCCGGCCCCGCGGGCACTGGAGATCCGGAGCGAACGGTAACCGCTCGGCCGTGGTCCGGCGGCCACCGCGGTGGCCGGCTCAGCCGACGATACGCACCGCGAACGGCATGATGCCCGCCTCGCGGACGGGCGAAACCTTGACCACGTCCCCGGATTCCGGGGCCTCCACCATGATGCCGTCACCCAGGTACACCGCCACGTGCGAACTGCCGCCCGGCCCCCAGAACAGCATGTCCCCGCGTTCCCGTGCGGCCACCGGAACGCGGGCGCCCGCGTTGTACTGGTAACCGCTGTAGTGCGGCAGCGACACGCCGATACCCGCGAAGGCGTAGACCATCAGCCCGGAGCAGTCGAATCCGACCTTGCGGTAGTCGCCGTGATTGTCGGCCGCCCCACCGTCGCGGATACCGCGCGTGGGGCCGGTCTCACTGCCACCGCCCCAGGCATAGTTGACACCGAGCTGGGACAGGGCGCGGTCGACCACGATCTCGACGGCTGCCGGCCCGGTGACTCGCGGAGTGTCGAATTCCTCGGCGGAGCCGCCGGTGTCGTAGGGCTGCACGCCGATCTTGCCGGTTCGCCGCGGCTGGTCCTCCAGCAGGGTGTGTGCAGGTTTCCCCGCGCCCGCCTCGGCGGCCCGGGCCTGGGAGGCGTGGTCGGCGGCGGCGCGGGCGGCGGCGGTGGCGGCCGCGAGTGTTTCCTCGGCTCGGCGCTGTCGTTCCCAGTCCAGATAAGCCGTCTGCTGATGCTGCAGGCCGGTCGCCTGGCTGCGTGCGGCGTCCAGCCGGGCCTGGGCGTCGGCGCGCTGCCGCAGCAGGTCGTCGCGGAGGGCGGTCCGGCGGTCCAGTTCGGCCGTCGCGGTCCGCATCGCCGCTTCGGCGTCGGTCCTGCGCTGTTCGGCGGTGACGCGGGCTGCTTCGGCGAGGTCCTGGGCGCGCCGGGCATCGGCGTGGGCGTTGCCCAGTTCGATCTGCGCGCGGCGCAGGTCGTCGAGTACCTTCTGCCGGTCCCGGGTCACCAGGCCCAGAACCTGGGCGCGGTCGAGGGCCGCGGTGGGCCCGCCGGGTGCGAGGTAGGAGAGCACCGTATCGGCGGACGGCTGTGTGTAGACGCCTGCGGCGAATCGGTCGAATTCCCCGCGGGCCTGCCGGAGAGAGGTTCCGGCATCGGCCAGCGACCGCCCGGTGGTGTCGACCTCGGACGCCGCGGTATCGGCGGCGGCTCGCGCGTTCTGCAGGTCCACCAGCGCCTTGTTGACCTCTTCGCGCGTGCGGGCGACCTCGTCGTCGTGCTGTCGAATCTGTTCGTCGGCCGCCGCCACGGTGTTGATCAACGCCCCGACTGCACCGATCCCGGTCTCCACCTGTGCCTGCGCGTCGGCGATATCCCCTTCGCCGGGCCGGAGAGGTGGTGGCGGAGCCGCGACAGTTGGAGCGGACGAGACAATCATGATGCAAAGCAGCAAACATATTGTTATCCAAATAGGATGACCGTGACCTGTTCGCCGAACCCAGTGCATCGCACCTCCAGCGGTTCCGATTGCTACCTCGCCTGGCAGGTATCGGACGAACCGACTGTTCGGCGACCCGCCAACGCACGGACAACGCTCTTTCCAGCTACGGTCAGTCGAACGGTACGGCCGGATCGGTCACGAAGCGGATGCGACAGTCCGAATTGCAGAAACGCTACCTATCGGTTGCGCAAAATTATCCCGCCCATTGGACGGATTTATAACTAGAGAGCAAAACCGGATTCGACAGCAGCCCGGCAAACAAGACCGCTCCTTCGGCCGAGCGGGCCCTACGGTTGCCGCGACCGAAATGAATGTGCCCCGACACCATGGTCGGGGCACATAGGACAAAGAGATCGAAGATGGCCTCGGTTCACGAGACATACGTCACGGCGAATTACGGCTTACTGGTGTAGTACCAGTTACCGCTACCCGCCGGCCGTTCGTAGCAGTCTCCGTAGCAGGGGCCGTTACCACCATGATCGAACTCGCACCAGTACTTGCCACTCTTACCATCACGATCTCTGAACGGCCCGTGCACGGCTGCCGAAGCCGAGGCAGGCAACACACCCATCAATCCGATGGCAACAATGGCCGCAACGATCAATTTCTTTGTTATCTGTCCCTCCCTGGAAGCCGCCCCCTCCGAGCGGCTTGGGCAAGGATATCAGGCCGTCACCGGCGGGACCCACGAAATATTTTGGTGCGCTTCATATCTCGTGCTTGGCGCGGCGCGACTTCACCCAGTACAGCCCACCGACCGTCAGCAGCATCCCCGCCAGAAGGACGATCGTGATGTGGGTCCAGGTGATCACGGGCTCGTATTCAACCCGGTCGACGAAGGTCTGGGTTTTGGTCGCAACCGCTTCGACCGGGCGTACCCACTCGACAGCGTCCTCGGCGGCCTCGAGCTTCACCCGGCTGAAGGTGTCGCTGTAGGTGCCCGCCCAGTCCCGGCTCAGGACCAGTACGGTGCCGTGCTCGCTCTTCGCCACCTCGGTGGCCAGGTCACGCAACTCCGAGTCGTGCCAGGGATTGCCCTCCGTGACCACTACGCTGAGATCGATCCCCTGCGCCCGCGCGTGCTGCACGATGGCGGCCACCTCGTCCTGGTCCACGTCGGCCGGTGCCGCCACATGGTTGTCCGCGAGGTCCGTGCGGACGTCGTCCAAGTCGACATTCTGCGGCAAGCCGGCAACCTTGGGGACGAAAACCCGAGTGTACGAAACGGTCATTTTCCATCCGGTCATGTCGAGCCGCATCGACACGCGAGGCGACGGGAATCCAACACTGCGGGGTGAGCGTAGAAGATGCGTCCGCGGGCACGGATCACACCCCGGCAAACCCGACAGGCACAGTACGCGATGCGCTCCCGATACCATGACGCACGCCACGCCGACGGTGCGCCGAGGCCGCCCCGCACGTCTCACAGGACAAGCGTACTGTTAGAGTCGAAGATGCGGGAAACCCGGTACGTAACCGGCCGGTGGTCCTTTCGAAGACATACCCAGCCGTCGGCACAGCCCCGCCGACGGCACCCTCACCCGACGAGTGGAGCTGACGTGACGAAAAGTATCGATACTTTCGGCGCCAAGGGCACTCTCGAGGTCGGAAGCAACTCCTACGAGATCTTCCGGCTCTCGGCCGTCCCGGGCACCGAGAAACTCCCCTACGCACTGAAGGTCCTCGCGGAGAACCTGCTCCGCACCGAGGACGGCGCCAATATCACCGCCGACCACATCCGTGCCATCGCGAACTGGGATCCCAGCGCCGAACCCAGCGTCGAGATCCAGTTCACCCCTGCGCGCGTGATCATGCAGGACTTCACCGGCGTGCCCTGTGTGGTGGACCTCGCCACCATGCGCGAGGCCGTCGTCGCTCTCGGCGGCGACCCCGCGAAGGTCAACCCGCTCTCCCCCGCCGAACTGGTCATCGACCACTCGGTCATTCTCGACGTCTTCGGCCGTGCCGACGCCTTCGAGCGCAACGTCGAGCTCGAATACCAGCGTAACGGCGAGCGCTACCAGTTCCTGCGCTGGGGTCAGGGCGCGTTCGACGACTTCAAGGTCGTCCCCCCGGGCACTGGAATCGTGCACCAGGTGAACCTCGAATACCTGGCACGCACCGTCATGGTTCGCAACGGCCAGGCCTACCCGGACACCTGCGTGGGCACCGATTCGCACACCACCATGGTCAACGGGCTGGGTGTGCTGGGCTGGGGTGTCGGCGGTATCGAGGCCGAGGCGGCCATGCTGGGCCAGCCGGTGTCGATGCTCATCCCGCGCGTGGTCGGATTCAAGCTGACCGGCGAGATCCAGCCGGGCGTCACCGCCACCGACGTGGTGCTCACCGTCACCGATATGCTGCGCAAGCACGGTGTGGTCGGCAAGTTCGTGGAGTTCTACGGTCAGGGTGTGGCCGAGGTCCCGCTCGCCAACCGCGCGACCCTGGGCAATATGAGCCCCGAGTTCGGCTCCACCGCGGCAATCTTCCCGATCGATGCGGAAACCATCAACTACCTGCGCATGACCGGTCGGTCCGAGGAGCAGCTCGCACTCGTCGAGGCCTATGCCAAGGAACAGGGCATGTGGCACGACCCGGCGAAAGAGCCGGCCTACTCCGAGTACCTGGAGCTCGACCTGGGCACCGTGGTGCCGTCCATCGCCGGCCCCAAGCGTCCGCAGGACCGTATCCTGCTGAGCGAGTCGAAGATCGCGTTCCGCAAGGACATCCACAACTATGTGGAGGAGGAGCATCCGGTCCCGCACACCCAGCTGGACGAGGCGGTCGAGGAGACCTTCCCGGCCTCCGATCCGGCCCCGGCCCCGGCCTTCGCCGACGACGGGGCGGTCGACGTCCAGTCCGCGGCCACCCATGCCGACGGCCGGCCGTCCAAACCGGTACGGATTGTCTCGGAGGAACGCGGTGAGTTCATCCTCGACCACGGCGCGGTCGTCGTCGCGGGCATCACCTCCTGCACCAACACCTCCAACCCCTCGGTAATGTTGGGTGCGGCGCTGCTGGCCCGCAACGCGGTGGAGAAGGGCCTGTCGACCAAGCCGTGGGTCAAGACCAATATGGCTCCGGGCTCGCAGATCGTCACCGACTACTACGAGAAGGCCGGCCTGTGGCCGTACCTGGAGAAGCTCGGCTTCTACCTCGGCGGTTACGGCTGCACCACCTGCATCGGCAACACCGGTCCGCTGCCGGAGGAGATCTCCGAGGCCGTCAACGACAACGATCTCACCGTCACCGCGGTGCTGTCCGGCAACCGCAACTTCGAGGGCCGTATCTCCCCCGACGTGAAGATGAACTATCTGGCCTCACCGCCGCTGGTCATCGCCTACGCCCTGGCGGGCACCATGGACTTCGACTTCGAGACCCAGCCGCTGGGCACGGACCCGCAGGGCAACGAGGTGTTCCTGCGTGATGTCTGGCCCTCGTCGCAGGAGATCGACGACACCATCAAGTCTGCGATCAGCCAGGACATGTTCACCAAATCCTACGCGGACGTGTTCAAGGGTGACGAGCGCTGGCAGAACCTGCCCACCCCCGAGGGCAATACCTTCGCCTGGGACGAGAACTCGACCTACGTCCGCAAGGCCCCGTACTTCGACGGGATGAGCAAGGAACCGACCCCCGTCGAGGACATCAAGGGCGCGCGCGTGCTGGCCCTGCTCGGCGATTCGGTTACCACCGACCACATCTCGCCGGCCGGCGCCATCAAGTCGGGCACCCCCGCGGCCGACTACCTCGAGGCCCACGGCGTGGAGCGCAAGGACTTCAACTCCCTCGGCTCGCGGCGCGGTAACCACGAGGTGATGATCCGCGGCACCTTCGCCAATATCCGGCTGCGCAACCAGCTCCTCGACGATGTCTCGGGCGGTTACACCCGCGACTTCACTCAGGAGGGCGGCCCGCAGACGTTCATCTACGACGCCGCGCAGAACTACCAGAAGGCCGGTATTCCGCTGGTCGTGCTGGGCGGTAAGGAGTACGGCTCGGGTTCCTCGCGTGACTGGGCGGCCAAGGGCACCCGCCTGCTGGGCGTGCGGGCCGTCATCACCGAATCGTTCGAGCGCATCCACCGCTCCAACCTGATCGGCATGGGTGTCATCCCGCTGCAGTTCCCCGAGGGCGAATCCGCCGAGTCGCTGGGGCTGGACGGCACCGAGGTCTTCGATATCGAGGGCATCACCGCCCTCAACGAGGACGCGACGCCCCGCACGGTGAAGGTGACCGCCACCAAGGACAGCGGCGAGAAGGTCGAGTTCGACGCGGTGGTGCGTATCGACACCCCCGGCGAGGCCGACTACTACCGCAACGGCGGCATTCTTCAGTATGTGCTGCGGAATATGATTCGTGCTTGATTGCGCCGCCTCCGGCGGCGCGTGTTCGCGCCCCTGAGGTCTCCTCGTGGCGCACCCGAGACTCGCGCCTACGGCGCATGCGCTTCGGGCGCGCCGCGACGAGACAGGCGCGAACATCGCCCGTAGAACTCGCTCCCGGCGGGGTTGCGAGGGTGCCGACAGGCCTCTTGTTTGCTCGCTCGTAATCTGAGGGCCCCGCGCGGTGATCCGCCGCGCGGGGTTCGTATATCCGTTGAAGGAGACCGATGCCCAAGGTCAGCGATGATCATCTGGCCGCCCGGCGCTCGCAGATACTCGACGGCGCGCGCCGCTGCTTCGCCGAGTTCGGGTACGACGGCGCCACGGTGCGCCGCCTGGAGGAAGCCATCGGGCTGTCCCGCGGCGCGATCTTCCACCATTTCCGGGACAAAGACGCACTGTTCCTCGCCCTCGCGCAGGAGGATGCGGGACGGATGGCCGAAGTCGCCGCCAATCAGGGCATCGTGCAGGTCATGCGGGATATGCTGGCCGACCCGCAGGCCTACAACTGGCTCGGTACCCGGCTGGAAATCGCCCGCCGGCTGCGCACCGATCCGGAGTTCCGGGCGAGCTGGACCCAGCGTTCGGCCGAGCTGACCGCCGCCACCCTGGCCCGGCTGGAACGCCGCAAGGCCGCGGGGGCGCTGCGCGACGACGTGCCGACCGATGTGCTGCTGGGCTATCTCGACCTGGTGCTGGACGGTCTGATCGCCCGGATCGCGTCCGGGCATACGAACGAAAACCTTTCTGCGGTCCTGGATCTGGTGGAGGCGTCGGTACGCCGCCGCCCCTGAGCCGGGCATCCACCACCGTATGGGCCGCCACTGCTCGCCCATCGCGGCCTTTCTCTCGGACCGGTGTCCCCACCGTAACGGGAACAACGCCGGGGCACGCGCCGTTCGCCCTGCTATGACCTTCACCGTGCCCGTTACTGTCCGCGGCTACGAACTGGATGCCCTCGGCCACCTCAATCAGGCGGTATATCTGCAACATGCCGAGCACGCACGATGGGAGTGCCTGCAGGCCGCCGGTATCGATCAGGAGAAACTACGTGCCGGCCGCGTCGGTCCGGTGACACTGGAGACCACGATCAGCTATCGGCGGGAATTGCGCGGCGGTGACGAGGTGGGGATCGGCTGTGAATTCAAGTGGGGCACCGGCAAAACCTTTCGCATCCATCAGGAGACACGCAAACTGGACGGCACCCTGTCCGCCGATATACGGGTGATCGGCGGTCTCTTGGACCTCGAGGCACGAAAACTGCTCCCGAATCCCGCCGATCGGTTCCGCGAACTGGCCGAGAACCCCGAGTTACTCGGATTGTGAATACACCGCGTCGGAAAATTTCCGCTTACCACCCATACCGGTAAACCGATCGGTATGCCGAAATCGGAAATCCGTCGATATCGGCCGCGACCACATCACACCGCGATATGATCCGGATCACACTCGGGGATTATGGCGAACAGCCAGTAGATCGACCAGATCGGAGAATCCACCATGATCGACGCCCTCCACCTCCCCGCCGCACCGGATAGATATCGCGCCCCCGCACTCCAGGGCATACTCGTCGCTCGGCCCGGCCGCGATATCAGTGTCAGGGTTACCGAGGGAACGTGGACCTTCCGGCGCGACGATGCGTTCGATATCCGGGAAACCGACAGTTACGCCCCCGGGCAACCTGTACCGGTCGACATCCGCCCCGGCGCCACCGCCGATTTCACCCGTCGCCTGCGCATCGACATAGTGGGCCGGCCGATGACCCTGGCCGCGCCGCCGTCGGAGGCGTTCGGCGACGATCAACTGCGCCGGCTCACCGAAGCATGGACGGACCGACTCCGGATCGCCGACTCCCCCGCCACCGGCGCGACATTCACCTTCTGCCAGACGAAACCGATGGACGGCAGCGACGACGGCGTCAACCGCGACAGCCTCTACTGAGCGGCCGTCCGGATGACCGCGGCGCCGAGGGGTTCGGTGCTCATTGTGTCCGAATCCGATGATCTGCATGCGACCGCCCTGGCAGTGACGCTGCGAGAACAGCACCGCGTCAACCCGCTCCGGTTCGATCTGCGCGATTTTCCCGCCGCGGCGGGAAGTTTCCGACTCGACGCGCTGGGGACCACCCGATCGCTGTCGCATCTGGACGGACTCGACGAGGTGCAAGCGGTCTGGTGGCGGCGCCCGCACCCGAGTCGGGTGCCCCTCGGTATCCGAGCCGACGACGACGCCTACCGGCAGGCCGAATGCGACGGTTTCATCCAGGGGCTGCTGTGGTCGATTCCCGCGCTGTGGGTCAACGATCCCGGGCACGACCGCACCGCGCACCGCAAGATCGTGCAATTGGAGACGGCGTCCCGGGCCGGGTTCGCGATCCCGGAAACGCTGATCACCAATGACCCTGTGCTCGCCCGCGATTTCATCGAATCCCGGCCCGGCACCGTGGTGTACAAGCGCACCGGCACCAGCCGCGCCGAATTCACCGAAACCCGAATCGTCGGCGCCGCCGACCTGGACCACCTCGACGGGATCCGTTCGGCGCCCACCACTTTCCAGGACTTCGTCGACGCCCGGTGCGATCTGCGGGTGGTATGGGTCGACGGCGTGGCGTGGACGGTTCGTATCGACTCCCAGGCGGGCGCCGGGCGAGTGGATTCCCGGCTCGATACATCCGTCGATTTCACCCCCGCTCGACTTCCCGCCTCGGTCAGCAAATCGCTCACCACGTTGATGGGCGCGCTCGGACTCGAATTCGGGGTGCTCGACCTCCGGCTCGGCACGGACGGGGAGTACTATTTCCTCGAGGTCAACCCCCAGGGACAGTTCGCCTATCTGGAGATCAAGACGGGGCTTCCCCTCTTCACCAGCCTTGGCAATCTGCTGGTGCGGGGCGACGGCACAGTGCCGGGCTGTGTTTGATTGCGCCGCTTCCCGGCGGCGCGGGTCGGGGCCCTTGTGACCTCGGATCTTCCTTCCCTGCGCGAATCCGCTCCGGTCGGTCCAGACCCCGGGCAGGCCCCGAGCACGGAGGTGCTGTACCACCTGGCGGTACAGCTCTACCGGAATCTCCCCTTTTGCCGCGAGTCCGTGGACGCGGATCCGCTGCGTCGGTCCGGACTCGGGCGGGTCGCGACCGCCGGGTGATCGGTCCACGATGCGGCCATCGAGGTGATGGTCCCGCACCGAGGCACCACGGTGTCCGGCCCGTGGCCGCGACTGCCGAGATGAATGGTGATCGACCGGGTACGCCGGGCACCCGCGTGCTCGGCGTGGGCAGGCGTGCGGAAGCGGCCGCCGGGTGTGGCGAGGCGGCCGGTTCTCGCGGTATGGGAGGTCTAGCGCGCTTTGCGGCGGTTGGCCCCACCACGGCTGCGGAGTTGGACGTGCGACTCCACCAGTACATTGTGGATGAAGCCGTAGGAGCGTCCGGTGGACCGGGCCAGCGAACGAATGCTCGCTCCCGCCTCGTATTGCTTCTTCAACTGCGATTGCAGGCGATCGCGGGACTTGCCCGTGACGCGTGTGCCCTTGCCCAGTGTGGTTTTGGTGGTTTTACTCTGTGCCGGCCTGTCGCCCATGGCTTCCTCCGAGTCGCCGAGCAGCGTCCTCCTCAGGCTAAGCACTCGGCGAGCGATGAGCAATCAGTTCTTGTGAGTAATGTCACGTTCGATATCAGGAAAATCATCGGACGAAACTCACGCGAGCTGAATCAATTCCAGGTACTCCGCCGACCAGTGGTCCTCGGTGCCGTCCGGCAGCAGGATCACCCGTTCCGGTGACAGCGCCTCGGCCGCACCGGGATCATGGGTGACCAGGACGACCGCGCCCGCATAGGTGCGCAGCGCGTCGAGCACCTGTTCACGGGATACCGGGTCCAAGTTGTTGGTGGGTTCGTCCAACAGCAGGACGTTCGCCGCCGAGGACACCAGGCCGGCCAGCGCGAGGCGGGTCTTCTCACCGCCGGACAGGGTTCCGGCGGGCTGCTCCAACTGGGGTCCGCTGAACATGAACGCGCCCAGCAGCCCGCGCAGTTCTTGTTCCCCGGCGTCGGGCGCCGCGTGCCGGATGTTCTCCCACACGGTGGCGTTATCGTCGAGGGTGTCGTGCTCCTGGGCGAAATAGCCCACTTTCAGACCGTGACCGGGAACCAGCCGTCCCCCGGTGGGCTGCTCCACCCCGGCGAGCAACCGCAGCAGTGTCGTCTTGCCCGCACCGTTGAGGCCGAGGACCACGACCCGGCTGCCGCGGTCGATGGCCAGGTCCACACCGGTGAAGATCTCCAGCGAGCCGTAGACCTTGGTGAGGTTCTCCGCCATCAGCGGCGTCTTGCCGCAGGGGGCCGGTTCCGGGAACTTGATCCGGGCCACCTTGTCGGCCACCCGTACCTCGTCGAGTTCCGCCAACAGGCGGTCGGCACGCTTGACCATGTTCTGGGCGGCAACGGCTTTAGTGGCCTTGGCGCCCATTTTCGCCGCCTGGGCCCGTAGGGCCGCGGCCTTCTTCTCGGCATTGGCGCGTTCGCGGCGGCGGCGCTGTTCGTCGGTGGCACGGGCGTCGAGGTATTTGTGCCAGCCCATGTTGTACACATCGACCTCGCCACGCACCGCGTCCAGGAACCACACCTTGTTGACCACATCGGCGAGCAGGTCAACATCGTGGCTGATGACGATGAGACCGCCGTCGTGGTTCTGGAGGAAGCCACGCAGCCAGGTGATCGAATCGGCGTCGAGATGGTTGGTGGGCTCGTCGAGCAGCAGGATGGTGTCCGAACGGCCGCCGCTGCCGTCGGAGGCGGCGAACAGGATGCGCGCCAGTTCGATTCGGCGCCGCTGGCCACCGGACAGGGTGCGCAGCGCCTGGTCCAGCACCCGGTCGGGTAGGCCGAGGCTGTGGCAGATCCGGGCGGCCTCGCTTTCGGCGACATACCCACCGAGCGCCGAGAAACGCTCCTCGAGCCGGCCGTACTTGCGCACGGCGCGTTCCCGCTCGGCGTCGTCGGCCACCTCCGCCATCAGCGCTTGCTGCTTCTCCATATCCCGGATGAGGGTGTCCAGGCCACGGGCGGACAGCACCCGGTCGCGGGCCAGCATATCCAGGTTGCCCTCACGCGGGTCCTGCGGCAGATAGCCGATCTCGCTCGAGCGGACGATCTTCCCGGCATAGGGTTCGCCCTCACCCGCGAGGATGCGCAGGGTGGTGGTCTTGCCCGCCCCGTTGCGGCCGACCAACCCGATCCGGTCCCCGGTCTGCACCCGCAGCGCGGGCCCCGGTGCCGACAGCAGGGTACGGATGCCGGCCCGGACCTCGAGGTCCGTCGCGGTGATCACAGATGTCTCCTCAGCACATGGTCGCAGGGCAGCTGTCCGGCTCATGCGGGCGGCCGCGGGAAAGGGCGGCCCACATCCGCCTCGGTGCAGTGTGGCCGAACGCCGGACACGGAACCACCGATTTTACCCCGCCCCACGCGCCGCCCCGGCGGACGCCGACACCGATAACTGCCGTAACCTGCCTGCACATGAGTACCGATCTGTTGGGCAAGAGCGCGCTGGTCTCCGGCGCCAGCCGGGGAATCGGCCACGCCGTGGCCGCGGAGCTGCTGCGACGCGGCGCCAACGTACTGATCACCGCACGTAAACCGGAGCCGCTGGAACAGGCCGCGAAGGAGCTCCGTGAACTCGGTCACCAGGGTGAGGTCGTGGCGTTGGCGGGTAATTCCGGGGACGCCGAGGCGCGCGCGGCCGCCGTCGAACGGGTGGTCTCCGAATTCGGTTCGCTCGACATCCTGATCAACAACACCGGTATCAACCCGGTATACGGGTCGCTGATGGAGGCCGACCTGGACGCGGTGCGCAAGATCTTCGACGTGAATGTCGTCGCCGCGCTCGGCTATGTCCAACAGGCGTACAAGACGTGGATGCGCGATAACGGCGGCGCGATCGTGAACGTGGCCAGTGTGGCCGGTATCCGTTCGACGGGAGTCACCGCCGCCTACGGCGCGTCCAAGGCGGCGCTCATCCGACTCACCGACGAGCTCGCCTGGCAGCTGGGCCCGAGGATTCGGGTGAACGCGGTGGCGCCGGGTGTGGTGAAGACCAAGTTCGCCGACGCGCTGTATTCCGCCGACGAAGAGACCGCGGCGCAGACGTACCCCCTGAAGCGGTTGGGCGCGCCCGAGGACGTGGCCCGGCTGATCGGTTTCCTGGTCTCCGACGAGGCGTCCTGGATCACCGGTGAGACCATCCGCGTCGACGGTGGTCTGCTCTCCACCGGCGGTATCTGAACCGTCGGGGCGCGGCCCGGTATCGCGAAGGCTGCCGCGACACGGTCGAGATCGGCCCGTGACCGAAACCGAAAGATGCGTGCACGGCCGAGAGCCCGGCGACCGGTCGGCCGGGCGCCGGGCTCTCGCGTCCCGCGGTAGGTCAGGAGCGTATGGGTAGGTTCTGCAGCCGCACCTGCCCGCGGGCCACGGTCCGGCCCTCCTCGTCGGTGATCACCACCTGCCACAGCTGCTGCAACCGGCCGCGGTGCAGCGGGGTCGCCTCGCCGAACAGGGTGCCCTCCCGGACCGCACGCAGGAAGTCGGTGCTGTTGTGCACCCCCACCACGGTGCCCTGGTCCCCGTACCAGGCACCGGCGCCGGTACTGGCGAGCGTTTCGACGACGGTGCACAGGACGCCGCCGTTCTGGATCCCCGCGGGCTGGTGCAGTTGCGGGGTAACGACCCATTCACCGCGCACCAGGTCCGGGCCGAGCGCCGTGAACCGCAGACCGATCAGATCGCTGAACGTGCCCTTGCTGAGTTCGGTCAGCTGTTCGGGGGTGACATCGGCCGGCGAGCGCGGCGCCCGGGTTTGCTGTTGCGTCATGCCTAAACCATGACACGACCTGCGAAAGGCCGAGCCGGCCGGCCTCGGCGGGGCCCCACCGCGCAGGGGTCCGCGACGAAACGGCAAGGGCGCCCTACGAAAAGGGCGGGCTCCACCGGAGTGGAGCCCGCCGCGGTCGGCTCGGGGGTCACCGCAGCCCTCGGGACTCTCACGCGATCCGACGCCGAACTATACTATAGGTCAGCCTTACCTAACTAGACAACCATTGGATTCGCCGGACCGGCAACCCGCGATCCTCCAATGCCGGCAACAGGCCCTGACCGCGCCGCATACCGGCCACGGCATCGGTTCGGGCCAGATCGGGGACATACGCGGCGACCCCGGAAACGGATTCGTCCACCAGGGACCAGAAACGACGCGCGGGCAGATCCGCGCACCGCGCCAGGGTCTCCTGCACCAGGGTCAGCGCGGGTTCACACCGATGGGCCGGCCACACCGACATCGCCTGTTCACACGGCAGCACCACCACCCTGGGTGCACCGGCCGGCCGGTCACCGTCCACCACTCGAATCGTGGTGTCCATCAGACCGGCCCAGTCGATACCGCCGTCGTTGTCGGTGTGAATCCACAGGTTCTCCAGCCCTGGATCTCAGGCCCGTCCGTCGGCGACCACGAGGGCGACGACGCGACCGACCACCGCGTGGATCAGCGCCATGGCAACGACTTCCGCCGCCGCCCGAGCATTGATCATCTCCGCGGCGTACCGGCGGTACATCAGCTCGGTCCGCCCTCCTCGGGACCGGCGGCCAACCGCCACCACCGCCATTCGCCCTGGTCGGCCATGGCCGCCACGGCATGGACCCGGGAATGCTCCGGTTGCAGCGCGCAGCCGGGAACAGGCATATCCGAACGCCGACTCGTAGAAGCGGGTGGTGCGCAAGGGTTGCGAGTTCGGACATAAGGCCTCCTCGGGACGGGAAGTCGCACAGCGACTTCCCGAAAGGTAGGTTAGCCTTACCAGGCCTAGCAAGTATTTCGCTCGAACAAGGAGTCGCCCCGCGTGGTAATCCTCGGCACCGCGCGCCGCCGGCGCCCGACCGGTCTCGCACTGCTCGCCGTGCTGTCGGCGCTGCTGATCCTCGGGGTGGCGGTGGGCAGCCGGACGATCTCGCCCACCGTGGCCTACCAGGCACTCGAATACGCCCTGTCCTGCCCCGACGGCCCGTTCCGATGCGCGGCACGCTCGACGGACGAACAGATCGTGCGCGGTCTGCGCCTGCCGCGTACCGCCTTGGCGTTGGTCACCGGGATGGCGTTGGGGCTGACCGGCGCGCTGATTCAGGGCTACACCCGCAATCCGCTCGCCGACGGCGGACTGCTCGGTCTCACCGCGGGTGCGGGTTTCCTCTCCGCGCTGAGCATGTACCTGTTCGCCTTCACCACACCCGTCCAGTACATCTGGTTCGCCTTCGCCGGAGCACTGCTGGCGGGCCTGGCGGTCTTCGCCGCCTCGGGTGTCGGCACGGGCCGGGGCGGCCCGCTGAGCCTGATCCTGGCCGGTGCCGCGATGACCGCGTTCCTGCAGGCCCTGACCAATGCCATTGTCGCGCTCGACGCGACCGTGCTGGACAGTTACCGCTTCTGGGTGATCGGCGAAATAGGGGGACGAGACGCGTCGGTGTTCTGGCAGGTTCTACCGTTCCTGGTGGTGGGGATGCTCTTGGCCCTGGCCGCCGCGCCGGGACTGAACCTGCTCGGCCTCGGCGAGGATGTGGCGCGCGGGCTCGGTGTACACATCGGCCGCAGCCGCATGGTGGGCCTGACCGCGGTGGTGCTGCTGTGCGGCGCGGCTACCGCCGCGGTGGGACCGATCGCGTTTCTCGGCCTGGCCGTTCCGCATATCGCCCGGGCCTGTACCGGACCGGACCACCGATGGCTGTTGCCGTATTCGGCGCTGTTCGGCGCGGCGGTACTGCTGATCGCCGATATCGCCGGACGAATCGTGGCCCGGCCCGCGGAACTCCAGGCCGGGGTGATGCTGTCGATACTGGGCGTGCCGTTCTTCATCGCCCTGGTACGGCGACGGAAGCCGGCGAACCCGTGACCATCTCCCTCCGCAAGACCACCCCGGGTGCTCCGGGGACCGCCCCACTGCCGGCCGCACTGCGGCTCGGTCCCGTATCGCTGGTGCTGCGTCCGACGATGGTGGCCGTGGTCGCGGTGATGGCGCTGGCGCTGCTCACACTGTTCTGCCTGCATATCGCTTTCGGCGAGACCCCGTTGCCGCCGGCGCAGGTGCTCGAGGTGCTGACCGGGAGCGGGACCCGCTCACAGCGGTTCATCGTGCTGGAATCCCGGCTGCCGCGGGCACTCACCGCGGTCGTGGTGGGCACCGCCCTGGGACTCGCGGGCGCCATCACCCAGTCCGTACTGTACAACCCGCTCGCCGCCCCCGATGTCCTCGGTATCAGCGCGGGCGCCGGACTGGGGGCGGTGGCGGTGCTGGTCGGTACCGGAGGCACGGTGACGGGTCTGGCCGCCGGCCTCGGCGTCCCCCTGGCCGCCATCGCGGGGGGACTATTGACCGCCGCGGCGATCTACCTTCTGGCCTGGGGCCGCAACCCGACCGGCGATCGGGGGGCGAGCGGTCTGCGGCTGGTGCTCATCGGCGTCGGGGCGAACTCGCTGCTGCTGTCCGGGATCAACTGGCTGCTCGCTCGCTCGCCGCTCACCGAGGTCACACGCCTACAGCAGTGGCTGACCGGGTCGCTCGCCACGACGTCCTACTCCACACTTGTCACCGCTGCCGTGATAACGGCGCTCATGGTACCGGTCGCCCTGGGATCGGCCCACGCTCTCGCCGCGCTGCGGCTCGGCGCCGATACCACCCGCGCGCTGGGTATGCGCATCCAGAGCCGGCAAGTGGTGTTGATCGGGACCGCGGTCGTGGGCGTCTCGGTGGCGACCGCCGTGGCCGGGCCGATCGCCTTCGTCGGCCTGCTCGCGCCGCAGCTGGCCCGCAGGCTGCTGCGTACGCCCGGTGAACCGCTCATCGGGTCGGCGCTGCTCGGCGCGATCGTGGTGGTCGGCGCGGATATCGCCGCCCGGAAGCTGTTTCCCGTCGATCTGCCGGTCGGTATCGTCACCGCCGCCGCCGGTGGGCCGTTCCTGCTTCTGCTGCTCGTGCACATCAATCGGAAGGCAACGCTGTGACCACCGGACGAGCCGTGTCCGCCGGGCCATCCGGGGCACCCTTCGACCATCGGCTCTCCGCCGAGAACCTCACCCTCGGCTATGGTGAGCGCACCATTGTCGACGGCCTGCACCTGGATATCACCCCGGGTGTGGTGACCACCGTGATCGGTCCGAACGGTTGTGGCAAATCCACGCTGCTGCGCTCGCTGGCGCGACTGCTGCGGCCGCGTGCCGGACGGGTCGTCCTGGACGGTAAGGCCATTTCGTCGCTGAAGACGAAGGAGGTCGCCCGCGTCCTCGGGATGCTGCCGCAGAGTCCGGTCGCCCCCGAGGGACTGACCGTCGCCGACCTGGTCGCCCGCGGACGGCATCCGCACCAGTCCTGGCTGCGGCAGTGGTCGTCCGGCGACGAGGCCGAGGTGCTCGCCGCGCTGGAGCAGACCGGTATCGCAGACCTGGCCGACCGGCCGCTGGACGAACTGTCCGGCGGGCAGCGCCAGCGCGCCTGGATTTCCATGACCTTGGCGCAGGGCACCGATATCCTGCTGCTCGACGAGCCGACCACCTATCTGGACCTCGCGCACGCGCTCGAGGTGCTCGATCTGGTCGACCGGCTACACGCCGATCTCGGCCGCACCGTGGTCATGGTGCTGCACGACCTGAACCTGGCCATCCGTTACAGCGATCGACTGGTGGTCATGCGCGCGGGCCGGATCGTCGCCCAGGGCGTGCCCGCCGAGATCATCGAGGCCGATCTGCTGTACGAGGTCTTCGGACTGCGCGCCTCGGTTCTGCGGGATCCGGTCTCGGGCCGGCCGATGATCGTGCCGATCGGTACGCGGCATATCGTCGGCGCCGTCGGAGGTCCCGACACGCCGACGGGCGAGCTATGACAAATACCACACAGCTACCACCCGGTTACGACACCCTGTAGTACGCCTCTCTGTCGTTGTACCCGTAAAATCGAGGAATGGCAGGTCTTGGTGAACTCGAGAAAGCGGTCATGGACCAGTTGTGGTCGGCCGATGAACCGCAAACGGTCCGACAGGTGCACGAGGCCTTGTCCGCACGCCGCGAACTCGCGTACACCACCGTGATGACGGTGCTGCAGCGACTGGCGAAGAAAAACTTGGTGGTCCAGCAGCGCGACGACCGTGCGCACAGGTACGCTCCCGTACATACCCGCGACGAGCTGGTGGCCGGTCTCATGATGGACGCCCTACAGCAGGCCGACGAGGCAGGCAGCCGGGCCGCGGCCCTGGTGCACTTCGTGGAGCAGGTCGGCAAGGACGAAGCCGCGGCGCTCCGCGAGGCGCTCGCCAAGCTCGAAGCAACGGAGGACACCGGCACGTCGAAGTGACCTCCGACCCTGGCCGCACAACGCAGTGAGTCGAGTCGATGAACGCAACCGCGCCGGTTTTCGCCGGACTCGCTTTGCTTCTCGCGGGGCCCGCCCCGGAATTGCTCAGCAGGGCGAAGTGGACCCATCGAACTCCCCGCGCGGCACTCGTACTCTGGCAGGCCATCGCCTTGGCCGCAGTACTCAGCGCGTTCGGCTCCGGTCTGGCGATCGCCAGCGAACTCCTGGTCCCCGGCCCCGACGGACGGCCGACCACCAGCCCCACCGACGAGATCGATGTCCTGGGTCTGCCGCTGTGGCTGGCCTATGTCGTCGTCTTCGCCCTCACCCTGCTGGTCGGCGCCCGGCTGATCTACGCGGTGGTCCGGGTCGGCGTGCACACCCGACGGCGCCGCGCCCGCCATCGCATGCTGGTCGATCTGTTGGACCAGAGCGGACCGGTGCGCCGCGCCGCCGATATCCGGGTGCTCGCGGCCACCGAACCCATCGCCTACTGTCTGCCCGGTCTGCGGCAGCGGGTGGTGGTCAGCGCGGGCACCCTGCACAACCTGGACGAGCAGGAACTCACCGCCATTCTCAGCCATGAACGCTCCCATCTGCGGGCCCGGCACGATCTGGTGCTGGAGGCGTTCACCGCGGCCCACCAGGCCTTCCCCCGGTTCGTCCGCAGCAAATCGGCGTTGGATTCGGTGAAGCTGCTCATCGAACTGCTCGCCGACGATTCCGCGGTGAAGGTGACCGGCCCCAAACCACTGGCACGCGCCCTGGTGGCGTGTTCGAAATCCATCGCTCCGCGCGGCGCGCTGGCGGTGGGCGGGCCCAGCACCCTTATCCGCATCCAGCGGCTGGCCGGTCCGGTGGGCGATACGCGGATCGCGGCCGCCGCCTATCTGGCCTCGGCCTCCATCCTCGTGGTGCCGACGCTGGCCGTGGCCATCCCCTGGCTGGTCGAGTTGAGCCGGCTGTTCCGTGCCTGACCCCGCTCCGCCGGACACCCCGCCGGGGCGTCTCCCGTTCACCGAGCTGGGTCTGCCGGTACCCCTGGTCCAGGCATTGCGACGGGAAGGGATCACCGACGCCTTCCCGATCCAGGCGGCGACCATCCCCGACGCTCTCGCGGGCCGCGATGTGTTGGGCCGGGCACCCACCGGCTCCGGCAAAACCCTCGCCTTCGGGCTGCCGATCCTGACCCGGCTGGCCAACGCGCCCGCGATACCGCGCCGCCCGCGCGGTCTGATCCTCGCTCCCACGCGGGAACTGGCGATGCAGATCGAGCGCGCCCTGGAACCCTTCGCCACCGCGCTGGGCCTGCGCTCGGGTACGGCGGTCGGCGGAATACCCGCGGCGCGGCAGGCCGATCGACTGCTGCGCGGCCTGGATCTGCTCGTCGCGACACCCGGCCGGCTGGCCGATCTGGTCGATCGGGGCGCGGCGGCGCTCGACGAGGTGCGCGTCACCGCCGTCGACGAGGCCGACCATATGGCCGAATTCGGCTTCCTGCCGCAGGTTCGGCGCCTGTTGGACCTGACCCGCGCCGACGGCCGGCGCCTGCTGTTCTCGGCCACTCTGGACCAGGACGTCCAGGCCCTCGTCGACCGATACCTGCGCGACCCCGTCACGCATACCGCGGAAGCACAGTTCACCACCGCACCGCCCGCGACCCACCATCTGCTGTATGTGCGGGCGGAGGACAAGCTCGCGACGGTCGCCCGGATCGCGGCCCGTCCCGGCCGAACACTGCTGTTCGTGCGCACCCAATACGGCGCCGAACGCCTGACCCGCCGACTGCGCGACACCGGTATCGCGGCCGCCGCCCTGCACGGCGGCAAGGTCCAGCGGAAACGCACCCGCACCCTGGACTCGTTCGCCGACGGTTCGGTGGACGTCCTGGTCGCCACCGATATCGCCGCGCGCGGTATCCACGTCGACGACATCTCGCTGGTCGTCCACGTCGATCCGCCCACCGATCCGAAGGACTATCTGCACCGCGCCGGCCGCACCGCCCGTGCGGGAGCCACGGGCACCATCGTCACCCTGGTCACCCCCGAGCAGCGCGCCGAGGTCGCCGAACTCACCCGCTCGGCCGGTATGCCGGTCGAGCAGCACGAAATACGCCCCGACGACCCCGAACTCCGCCGCCTCACCGGCGCCCGCACCCCACCCGGCACCGCATCGCGGGTATCCCGGTCGGCACCCACCCGCGCCACCGACACGCCCGGAAGACCTCACCGCCGCACCGGGCGCGCCGCTCCGCCCCGCCGCATCCGCAAACGCCCCGCAACCTGAGCCGCGGTGGCCGCGACCGGGCGTTCCCCGGCGCGCTCACGTGCTCGACTCCCGACCGGTGCGCGCCGAATCCCTCGGCGCCCCCAATCGTCCGGTTATCCCACGATTGACATCGTCCGCTCGAGACCGGCCCGCGGGTGAGGGGAGCCGATTACCATCGGAGCAGTGCAATTTCTCCCCGGACATCAGCCGCCGTACGACCTGACCTACGACGACGTCTTCCTCGTCCCGAACCGCACGGATGTGGCATCCCGGTTCGACGTGGACCTGTCCACCGTCGACGGATCCGGCACCACCATCCCCATCGTGGTGGCGAACATGACCGCCGTCGCCGGTCGCCGGATGGCCGAAACCGTTGCCCGGCGCGGCGGAATCGTCGTACTCCCGCAGGATCTGCCTCTGAACGCGGCGGCCGAGACCATCGCGTTCGTCAAGAGCCGGTCGCTGACGGCCGACACACCGGTCACCCTGACACCCGACCATTCGGTGTCCGATGCCATGGCGCTGATCCACAAACGCGCGCACGGCGCGGTGATCGTGGTCGAACAGGACCGACCGGTAGGTGTGGTCACCGAAGCGGGCTGCGCCGATGTGGACCGGTTCGCCCGGCTCCGTGATGTCGCAACCCCCGATTTCGTCACCGCGCCGGTCACCGCGCAACCGCAGGAGATCTTCGACCGTCTCGACGGCGCGCACTCCGAGTTGGCGGTCCTGCTCGCCGAGGACGGCGCTCTCGCCGGGGTACTCACCCGCACCGGTGCCGTCCGGACCGGGATCTACGCCCCGACCATCGACGCCGCGGGCAAACTGCGGATCGCCGCCGCCGTCGGGATCAACGGCGATGTGCCGGACAAGGCCAAATCGCTGGTGGACGCCGGGGCCGATGTCCTGGTGGTCGACACCGCACACGGCCATCAGGTGAAGATGCTGGAAACCCTGCGTGCCATCCGGGACCTGGGACTGGGAGTGCCGCTGGTGGCCGGCAACACCGTCTCGGCCGAAGGAACCCGAGACCTGGTGGAGGCCGGGGCCGATATCGTCAAGGTCGGAGTCGGACCGGGCGCCATGTGCACGACCCGGATGATGACCGGCGTCGGCCGCCCGCAGTTCTCGGCGGTCGCGGAATGCGCCGCGGCGGCAGCGGAACTGGGCGTGCACGTCTGGGCCGACGGCGGGGTTCGCCATCCCCGCGACGTCGCACTGGCGCTGGCCGCGGGCGCGTCCAATGTCATGATCGGGTCGTGGTTCGCGGGCACCTACGAATCGCCCGGGGACCTGCGGGTCGACCGCGACGGCAATGCCTACAAGGAGAGTTTCGGCATGGCGTCCAAACGCGCCGTCGCCGCCCGCACGGCCGGCGACCGGGCCTACGACCGCGCCCGCAAGGCACTGTTCGAGGAAGGTATCTCCCGTTCCCGGATGCGGCTCGATCCGGAACGCCCCGGCGTCGAGGACCTCATCGACCACATCTGCGCGGGGGTGCGCAGCGCCTGCACCTACGCGGGTGCCCGCACCCTGCCGGAGCTGCACGCCATGGCGGTACTGGGCGTGCAGTCGACCGCCGGTTTCGCCGAGGGTCGGCCGCTGCCCAAGGGCTGGTGACCCCAGGCCGTCCCCCCGCCGGCGCCGCTCCCCACCGCACCGGCTCATGCGCCTGTGTGCATGAGCCGGTAGCATGAGGATTGCCGGCGGCCGCCGGCCCCGCTCCCAGTGCGAAAGGAACCAGTTGTCACCCGCGTCCGAGGGCGCCACTCAGGAGGGCTCATCTATCGAGCCGGGTGACAAACCCGGCGCCTTCCCTCCCCCAGCAACCCACCACGGCATGATCGACTCCCTGTCGACTCCGGCCACCGCCGTCCACTCGGGTACGGCGCCGGCGCGGTGGTGCTGATATGGCCGTCGCACTCACCGTACTCAGCCTGATCGGGTTCGTGGCGCTCACCGTCGGCACGGCGTTGTTCGTCGCCGCCGAATTCTCGCTCACCGCACTGGAACGCAGCACCGTCGAAGCGCATGCGCGCAGCGGTGACGTTCGCGCCCGTGCGGTCCGCCAAGCCCACCGAACCCTGTCGTTCCAACTGTCCGGCGCCCAGCTCGGTATCACCATCACCACCCTGGTCACCGGCTATATCGCCGAACCCGTACTGGCCCGCCTGCTGTCCCCCGCCTTCATCGCACTCGGCGTGTCCGACACCGCCGCCACCGGGATCTCCCTGGTGCTGGCGCTGGTGCTGGCCACCTCGCTGTCAATGGTCTACGGCGAGCTCGTCCCGAAGAACATCGCCATCTCCGCGCCGATGGCCACCGCCCGGGTTACGGCCGGACCGATGGTCGCGTTCTCGGTGGTGTTCAAGTGGATGATCCGTTTCCTCAACGGCACCGCCAACTGGATGGTGCGACGCTTCGGGGTGGAACCGGCCGAGGAGCTGCGTTCGGCCCGCTCCCCGGCCGAACTCGGCTCGCTGGTGCGCACCTCCGCGCAGCGCGGCTCCCTGGACCAGCGCACCGCGCTGGTGATGGACCGCTCGCTGCGGTTCGGCGAACGCAGCGCCGAGGAGTTGATGACACCGCGGGTCAAGATCGAATCGCTGGACCGGTCGGACACCATCGCCGATCTGCTCGCCGCCGCCGCCCGCACCGGCTACTCCCGGTTCCCGGTGGTCGACGGCGATATGGACAACACCCTCGGCGTGGTGCACGTCAAACAGGCGTTCACCTATCCGGCGGAGCACCGCGGCGGCGTCACCCTGCAGCAGCTCGCCCGCCCGGTGCCGGTGGTACCGGCCAGCCTCGACGGTGACGAGGTACTCGAACGAGTCCGCGGCCACGGAATGCAGGTCGCGCTGGTAGTGGACGAATACGGCGGCACCGCGGGCATGGTGACCATGGAGGACATCATCGAGGAGATCCTCGGCGATGTCCGCGACGAGCACGACGAGGAGGAACGCGATGTGCGTCGGGTCTCCGACGGCTGGGACTGCTCCGGGCTGCTGCGCATCGACGAACTCTTCCGCGCCACCGGCTACGAGGCCCCCGAGGGCGAATACGAAACCCTGGGCGGGCTGATGCTGCACCAGCTCGGCCGGATCCCGGGAACCGGGGATATCGTGGTCCTGCCCGAGCGCCGTCCGCACGACCGGCATCAGCCGGACACTCCCGGTGGCTGGCTCGCCCGCGTCGACCGAATGGACGGCCGCCGCATCGACCGGGTGCGGCTGGTCCCGGTGGATGCCGAGGAACTCGCCGAACAGGCACGGCAGGAACCGGCACACCGCGAACGGGAGCATCATCATGGGTGACCTGCTCGCCGTCGCGCTGACCGTTGTCCTGCTGGCCGGTAACGCGTTCTTCGTCGGCGCCGAATTCGCCCTCATCTCCGCCCGCCGCGACCGCCTCGAGGCCATGGCCGCCCAGGGCAAACGGCAGGCCGAGACGGTGATCCGGGCCGGACAGAACCTGTCCATGATGCTGGCGGCCGCCCAGTTGGGCATCACCATCTGCTCCATTCTGCTGGGCCGTATCGGCGAGCCCGCGGTGGCGCATCTGCTGGAATATCCGTTCCACCTGCTCGGTATTCCCGACCAACTGCTGCACCCGGTGGCGTTCACCATCGCGCTGATCATCGTGGTGATCCTGCACATCCTGTTCGGCGAGATGATCCCGAAGAACATCGCCCTGGCCGGTCCGGAACGCAGCGCCCTGCTGCTGGTGCCGATCCACCTGATGTGGCTGCGGCTGGCCCGCCCGCTCATCGCCGTGTACAACACGGCCGCCAACCTGACACTGCGGATGCTGCGGATCGAGCCCAAGGACGAACTCGAGGGCACGGTCTCCAGCGACGAGCTGGCGGAGATGATCGGCGAATCCCGTTCGGAGGGCCTGCTCGACGAGGAGGAACACCGCCGCCTCACCCAGGCGCTGGGCACCGGCGACCGGCTCGTCGGCGAGGTGATGGTGCCGCTGTCCCAGACCCGCACCGTCCCGCTGCGCGGTGACGGCACGACCCTCGGCGATATCGAGAACGCGGTGGCCGAGACCGGGTTCTCCCGGTACCCGGTACGCGCCGACAGCGGCTCCCTGGTCGGGTACCTGCACGTCAAGGACGTCCTGGACAAGGTCACCGACGAATCGGCGGGTCCGGACACCCCCATTCCGCGCACCGATATCCGACCGCTGCCCACCGTCCTGGCCGGCACCACGCTCTACGAGGCACTCGCCCGGTTGCGGCGCACCAATTCGCACCTGGGCCGGGTCGTCGACAACCGCGGCAACACCGTGGGCATCGTCGCTTTGGAGGATCTGGTCGAGGAGTTCGTCGGCACCGTTCGCGATACCACCCACCGGGTGAGCGAATGACGGCGGTCGTCGGCATTCGGGTACTGCCCGAATCGGAGTGGCGTGCCCGCGCCGTCGCTCACGAGGAGCGGGTGGACGCGCTGGTCGGGCCGTATCTGCGCCGCCGGGCGGCGGGTGCGGCCCATCCGGTGATCGACTTCCTGTTCACCTATTACGGACACAAACCCACTCAGTTGCGGCGCTGGCATCCCGGATACGGGATCGCGCTGGCCGGTGCCGCCGAGTACGACGAGATGCGCGGCTACCACCGCGTCGCGATCACCGAGACCGCCACGGAGCCGACGGTGGAAGCGGCGTGCCCGGCCGGCCCCAGTACGGTCGGCGCCCCGTCCCCGGGGGAAACCGTGGTGACCGCCGACCCGGCGTTCTTGCGCAAACGGCATGACACCATCGGGTTCATCGCCCGACTGCTGCGCACCACGGCGGCCCGCCCGGCCCAGCTGTCCTGTTTCGGCCTGCACGAATGGGCCATGGTCTACCGCACCGACGAGATCCGACACCGCGCGGTCCCGCTGCGCCTCGGCACCGCCGGCACAGACGCCGTGGTCGAATCGATGTCGCTGCGCTGCACCCATTTCGACGCCTACCGCTTCTTCACCCCCGACGCGGTCGGCCGCAACGCTCATCCGCTCGGTCGCGAAACCCAAGTCACCACCGAACAGCCGGGCTGCCTCCACGCGAATATGGACCTGTACAAGTGGGCCTTCAAGACGAGCCCGCTCATCCACTCGGACCTGCTGCTGGACTGCTTCGAGTTGGCCTGTGACGCACGGGAACTCGATATGCGAGCAAGCCCCTACGATCTCGCCGAGTACGGCCACGAACCGATCCGCATCGAGACTCCCGCCGGACGGGCCGAATACGTCCGTCGTCAGGTCGGAATCACCGACCGGGCGGTGGTTCTGCGCTCACGATTGCTGGACGCGTGTGAAACTCTGCTTGCCCGAACATAGACAACACGGCACCGACGGCTCGGCCGAATATCGGGTGATCAGAGTATCCGGATACGGGTCGTAACGGTGCCACACAGCGACCATCACCGCCGGTTGCCGTCCATCACAGGGCGAAACATCGAATCGGGCGAAGACGTCCGGTGCCTGCCGCGCCATCAGGCCGGGGAGGTACGACCGGATGACTTCTTGCTGCTGGATGACGAACGAGCGGTATACGACCTCGCCGATACAGATGGCAGACCGGCGGGGTACCGCGGTCACCACCGATCCGCGGATCGTGGACTACTGCCGAGATATCCGGACCCGGCCGTGGAAGCCGCCGATACCGTACGCGGAGTACTCCGGGACGTGACCGGCTCCATTCGCCAGCAACGCGAAGCTCTCGGGGGTCGACGCCGGGAGCTTCGTCCCAACGTGGGTCTGTCCGGCGCGGTGCTCGCCCGACTCGCCACCGCGTCCCGGCAGCGACCGCTCACCCTGCACGACGCGTTGTATACCGCCATTTCCCATTCCGGATAACGGAATTCGGCGAAAAGCACATACAGCCTATCGCGTCTCTATCTACCATCCGAAGTGACTCCGACGGCAGGTTCCCCCTCTCCACCGGGGCCCCGACACCCAGGGTCGCAGAAAGTTGGGATGCGATGAGGCGTCCGTTCCCGAAGCTGCGCCGCACCAGATCACTGGTGACGGCCACCGTCGTCGTGATAGCCGCGATCATGGTCCCCGGCAGCGCGTCCGCGGACCTGCAATCGGATATCCAGAACGACTTCCGTGGGTTCCTCGACGTGGGCGCACCTCGGTACCTCTAGCCGAATGCGGCCCCGAATCGCGACCCGAACCCGGGCTCCAGGGCGATGCGCCGGCCGCCGACCGCGACAGCTGCCGCAGCGCCCAGGGCTACACCTGCAATATGTCGCTGGTCGGCACGTTCGGAGGGCGCGGCGCCGGGATCACCTCGACGAGTTTCGAACACTGCGCCTACCCGGGAACCTTCTTCCCCGGGAATCTGCTCACCCAGGGCCGCGAGGTGCAGGTGCTCGATGTCTCGAACCCGGCGAATCCGCGCCCGACCGTTATCCTCACCGAGCCGGCCATGGTGGGCGGAAACCGGGAGAGCCCGAAGGCCAACGCCAAGCGGAAACTGCTCGTCGGAACGGGCGTTCCGTTCCTGGTGGGCGCGGGTTTCCTGTCCGTCTACGACGTCTCCGACTGCGCGCACCCACGGCTGCTCGATCCCGGTCCGGGCACCAACCCGGCCATGCCACTGCCCATCACCACCCACGAGGGTGGGTTCTCCCCCGATGGAAACACCTATTGGGCCTCCGGTCTCACCCCCCGGCCTCCTCAGCGCCGTCCAGCGTCGCGACCCCGATCCGTAGGTGCATCACATCGACCGCCAGGAGAACCCGACCGCTCTGGCCTGCGGCTGGATCTCCTCCGGTATCCGGGTCTTCGATATCCGCGACCCGCACGCCATCCGTGAGATCGCCTACTACAACCCGCCCGTACGGGACGCAATCTCGACCTGTGAAACTCCCCGCACGCGCTCGCCTCGATCACAGGCGTCCCGTTCACGAGCACCCCGAGCACGGTCCGCGCGATCCTGGAGAGACAGTTCGATCCGCACGACGCCCTCGCTCCGCGCACCGGGAAACTGCTCTTCGGCGATGTCTCCACCGACTGGTGCCTCTCCCCGCCGGAATGGCGCGGCAACCGGCTCTACGTGGCATGCTCGGACAACGGCTTCATGGTGTTGAACCTGGACGAATCGGTCTACACCCCGCCGCCGAACCAATTCTCCACCGTCGGCTCCTGATACAACGGGGCCCGGACACCAGATGGCGTCCGGGCCCCGTTCAACGGTCGTCTACCGACTCACAGTGGCGGGAAACCGGCCGAACCGGTGGAGAACCACTGCCAGAACTCGCCCAGCCGCTGCACGATCAGAGCGACAATATCCAGGGCGGTACTACCCATCAAACATTCCTAACGTCGGTTTCGGTTACCGCGCCCCAGGCTAGGGGCGGACCCCCGCTGCCGACAAGGCAGGCCGAGGAGGGACCCGCACAAGTGGGCCTTCGCAACGAGCCCGTTCATCTCCTCGGACCCGCTACCGGCCCGCTTCGAACCGATCTGCGATGCCAGAGAAGACGTGGCACGATCCGCGGTTTTCGGTTCCATCCAGGTGGCCCGCAAGTTGATCGAGTTGACCCAACGCTTGAACATTGATATCAAGAAAGCCACGGAAGCCGTGGTCCGCGGTGTCAAGAACCGTTCCCGTGTAATGCGTAAAGCCCTCGGAGCAGTGGGGTCTGTCGACGACAGAAGTCGTATTCCCGATGTTTCGAGTAAAAAGCCA
>NZ_BAFU01000057.1 GCF_000308495.1 Nocardia brevicatena NBRC 12119
TTCGCCGAGTTTCGGCTCGATGCGGCGGCGAAGCAGGGCACGCCGCAGCCGAGGGTGGTCGGGGCGATGGACAAGCAGACCTCGTCCGGCAGACCATGGTCGGTGATCTGGTCGACCGGTCGAGTTGACGACAATGGTCAGTCGCGGAGACGGGGTGGTGGGTGACCGGCAATATGGGTATCGCCGATCGCCACCATGGCGTCGGCGAGTTGCTCCATGAACTCCGAGATCGGCTTGCCGTCCCCCGACTGGAGTGAGACGAACGCACCGTCGAACCCGGCCATGCCGAAGTGAGCGAGAATGTCTGCGACTACATTTGCGACTTCTTCGCCTTCGCTGATGAACGACGAGCGGATCATGTGCCGCATATAGTCACGTCCTTCGTCGCGGACCGCGGTCACGGTTCGCATCGCCTCCGGCGCCTCCGCGGCCTCGCTGCTCATTACCAGCACCAGCAATAGGCGGAGGAACTCTTCCCGGTGCACGAAGACCTCACCCGTCTTCTGCAGGTACCACCCGAGACGCTCACGCGGGGTGCCGTCCGCCGGTGGGTTCCGATGAGCCTCGCGCATGGCGTCGAAGAATCCGCGCGCACCCTGGGCCATGACAGCCGAAAGCAGTCCCGCCTTGGACTCGAAGTGGTGATAGAGGGCGCTTTTGGGCAGGCCCGTCTCCTTCGAGAGTGTGGAGATCGATGTCGCGGCATAGCCGCGCACGGACATCACCCTGGCAGCCGCGGCGAGGATCTCCTGCCGTGATTGGCGGCCGCGGCGGTTTCCGGTGTGCGTCTCGGGCGCGGGGTTCTCCACCCGCCGAAGTCTAGGCCCCGATGTCGGCGGCTCGCCCGCACGGTCCGACCGCGGTGCGATGTCCCGTTCTCGACGGGCTTGACATATCGCCGCAACACGTTGTTATCTTCCTCACTATTGAACTGAACGTTCGGTCCAAAAATTTCCCATCACCATATTCGGCCGAGAACGGAGTCAGCGCATGACCGAAAGCTACGACGCGGATATCGCGCTCGTCGGGTACGGCCCGACCGGTGTGATCGCCGCACTCACCCCCGCCAGGCACGGCGTCTCCGCTGTCGTTCTCGAGCGGGACAAGGACATCTATCCCCGGGCTCGGGCCGTGACCGTCAACGACTGGACGATGCGGATCTTCCAGCCCTCGGCGTCGACGAACGGGTCGAGAAGAAGATCGACCCCCAGCGGGCCCTACGCTGGGTGACCTACGACGGCACGGAGATCATGCGGATCGAGCACCCGCCCTCGACGTTGGGTCGCAAACCACGCTTCTACAACATCTATCAGCCGACGATGGAAGCGGAGTTACGCGCGGCCGTACAGGAATACGGCGACCGCATCGCCGTCCACTACGGCGTCGAGGTGACAGAAATTGATCAGGACGCCGACGGGGTCACCATCACCTCGACGGACACCGCAACCGGCGAAGCCCATACCACCCGGGCCCGATACACGATCGGCGCCGACGGCGGCAGCAGCACGATCCGGAGCAAGGTGGGCTGCCATCTGCTGGGCGATACCAACGACGTCACCTGGGTGGTCATCGATTGCCACGTCAAGCGGTGGTGGCCCGACCGAGACTTCCTGACCTTCTGGTCCGACAAAGAGCGGCCGGTCGTCGATATCGCACTCTCCGCCGGCAACCACCGATGGGAAATCCCCCTCAAACCCGAAGAGTCCCCCGAGGATTACCCGACCCGCACCGAGGTCTGGCCGCTGCTCGAGGCACTCGGCGTCACCGAGGAGGATGTCGAGATCCACCAGCACGCCTTCTACAAGCACCACACCCGTATGGCCGACACCTGGCGCAAGGGTCGGGTGTTCCTGGCCGGAGACGCGGCCCACCTGATGCCGCCTTGGGCCGGCGCCGGGATGCAGACCGGTATGCGCGACGCCCACGACCTGGGCTGGAAACTTGCTCGGGTGCTCAAAAGCGAGCTGCCCGAGAGGTGGCTGGACACCTATGAGGCGGAGCGGCGCCCCAATGCCGCCTTCTACACCGGATTGGCGGTCGAGCTCGGGAGGGTCATCAAGCAAGAGCTGTCCGAGGAGGAACAGTCCGCGATAAACGCGTCTCCTCAGGACACGGTCACCCCGTTCGAGCCGCCACTCATCGCCCCGCCGGTGCTCGCAGGCGGATGGATCAGAGGACCGCTCGACGACGCCGGCATCGTCGGCCGAATGATTCCGCAGCCAACCGTCGGCGACGCGGCCGGCCGGATGGCGCGCCTCGACGACCTCCTCGGGGTCGACTTCGTGCTGCTGGGCGACGACGTCGACCCCGCGACCCTGCTGACGGCGGAAGAGAAGACGGGCTGGGACGCACTCGGTGCCCGCTACGTCGCAGTACGGCCGAAGACGGCATACACGCGAGGCCCGGACGAGCTGGTCGATCTGGACGAAGTCCTTCTGCCGTGGCTGCGCAGGTACAGCGTCCGCGCTGTGGCGCTTCGTCCCGACAAGTTCGTCGCCGCGGCGGACGTCAGCGGCCTCGCTGTGCCCGCCTGAGATCGTTACACCAGAAGGAGAAGAGATGCCCAGAGTCAAGGAACTCGGTTACGTTGTCTACGAGGTCGGCGATCTCGCCGGCTGGGAGCACTTCACCGTCGAACTGCTGGGTATGCAGTTCGGAGAGAAAACCGATGGCGGATTCACGCTGCGCACCGACGAGAAGGCCCACCGCTGGATCATCACCGGCGGACCCGCCGACGACCTGGTGGCCACCGGTTACCAGGTTTCGGACGCCGCCGCGCTCGACGCGCTGGTGGAAAAGGTCCGTGCGGTCGGAGTCGAGGTCACCGAAGGTGACGACGCTCTCGCCGCGGCCCGTAAGGTGAAACGAATCTTCGTCACCACGGACCCCATGGGCAATCGGATCGAGCTGGTCACCGGCCTGGCCGATGCCACCACACCGTTCGCGTCCGCGAAGCTGCTCGGTGGTTTCGTGACGGGCGCCGGTGGTGCGGGCCATCAGGTTCTCTTGGCGCGAGGTATCCCACGAGAGACCTATCTGCACTTCTACATCGACCTGCTCGGCTTCGAGATCAGCGACATCATCGTCGAGGAGCTGGCCCCCGGCGTGGTCGCCGACTTGATCTTCCTGCACTGCAACGGCCGTCACCACACCGTGGCCTTCGGTGATCTACCGTCGGCGAAGAAGACCCATCATTTCATGGTCGAAGTGACCGACATCCGCGATGTCGGCCTGGCCTACGACCGGTGCATGGACGCCGAGCAGCCGTTCGAGATGACTCTCGGGATGCATCCGAATGACCACATGTTCAGTTTCTACGTCTTCACCCCCTCGGGCTTCAGCGTCGAATACGGCTGGGGTGGACTGGTTATCGACGACGAGACCTGGGAGATGAAAACGCTCGACAAGCTGCACAGTTGGGGCCACCGTCCCGCGAATGTCGTCGCCGAGCTGCTGGCCGCCGCACCCGCGCCGAACGGAGAGGTCGACCGATGACCCTCGACTCCAAGGACATCGCACGCACTGTCCAGACCAAGGACTGGAAGCTCCGCTACTACGAGGCGGGCTCCGGCCATCCGGTCGTGCTGCTCCACGGCAGCGGACCGGGCGCGACAGGGTGGAGCAACTTCGCCGGCAACATCGAGGCGCTGGCCGAGCACTTCCATGTGTACGCAGTCGATATGCCAGGCTGGGGCGAGTCGGACCCCGTGACCGTCGATCGGCTCGACCACGTGGAGGCGGCAATCCAGTTCCTGGACGCCCTCGATATCGAAAGGGCCGCGTTCGTCGGTAACTCGATGGGCGGCCAGACCGCGTTGCGGCCGGCCACGGAGCACCCGGACCGGATCTCGCATCTGATCACCATGGGTCCGCCGGTCGGCCGGATGCCCACGCTATTCGGTGCCGGTGACGGCCCGTCCGAGGGGCTGAAGGTGCTGATCGAGGCATACCGCGACGCCGGTCCGGAGAACATGCGGCGGCTCGTCGAGATCATGGTCTACGACAAGGCCCGATGTGCTACCGCCGAGCTGTGTCGGGCGCGTTCGGACGCCGCACTCTCCCGTCCGGACCACCTGCGCAACTACGTGAACGGCCTGCCGAAGGGCGCTCCGCTGCCGAAGTGGGTCAAGCCGGAACTGCTGCCGGAGGTGCGGGTGCCGACCTTGCTCATCCACGGACGAGACGACCGTGTTGTCTCGTTCGAAACCTCGCTGTATCTGCTGGCGAATATCCCGAACAGCCGTCTGGTATTGCTCAACCGCTGCGGGCACTGGGCAATGATCGAGCACGCCGACGAGTTCAACCGACTGACCGCCGACTTCATCATGAACAACTGAGCCGGCGGTTGTGCTTCATTCGGTGGTCGAGCACGGCGGTGGGTGCGATTGCGCCGTGCTCGACCACGATGCCGCGACCCGGACGTAGCTCGGCGTGCACCTGACGACTGCCGTGGGCGCCGTAGAAGCACTGATGGATTTCGGTGTTCGGCCCGGTAGGCCAGGAGTGGCGGATCGACCGCTGCGACGGCGAGCGTGGTCGCCGGTCGTAGAAGCCGGATTCCGATACCCCGAGCACACGACAGCCGGTCCGGGTCGACAAACCTTCCTCGGCCAACGCTTTCGCCTCCGGCGAGATCTCGATCGGCTTGACCGCGGATGTCGCGGCCGGCAGCGGGTGTTGTTCATGATGGCCTCCGGACGGCGAAATCGGTGGTGGAGCGGATGAACCGGTACGGGTCCGGTGGTGGCAGCAGCGTCAGCTGCCGGCCGGTTGCGCCGCGGGCGAGCATGCGGTCGATGACCCCGAGCAACCCCGTTATGTCACGGACCGCTCTGATACAGCTGAGCGGAAATGAGCAAACGGTATGAGAGAGGAGTGTTCGCGGCGTGGAGAGGGTGCTTCGGACGTATCGGGCGCTGCTGAGCCGGCTGCTGCCGGACGTCGAGCCGGAGGATGTCACCGTCCACGAGGGGCAGTTCCATCTGGTAGTGATCGGCTCGGATCGTGTCGTGTGCCTGCCTCGCACCGCGGCGGCGGCAGCCCGGCTGCCGCGGCGAGCGGCCGTTCTGCGTATCCTCGCCGGGTTCGACTTCGGTCTCCGTACACCGGAGCCGCTGGTGGAAGGCGGCGCAGACGGCGTCGGCGAGCCGCCCTTCCTGGTACTGACCCGTGTTCCCGGAACACCGTTGACGGCTGACGTACTCGATGATCCCCGGGTGGCCGATACGGTCGCAGGCCAGTACGTCGGTCTGCTGACCGATCTGGCCAGAGCCGGCGCTGACGACAGGGTACGCGCGGCACTGCCGGCTCCGGAAGATCGGTGGCGGCGGTTCGCGGTGGATGTCCGCGCCGAGTTGTTCGGGCTGATGTCCGCCGGTGGGCGCCGGCGAGCCGAGCGGGAACTCACTGAACTCGGCGACCTTCCCGACCTCACCACGGCGGTGGTGCATGGTGACCTCGGCGCCGAGAACGTCCTTTGGGAGAGCACCGACGGGCTGCCGCGCCTGGGCGGGGTGATCGACTGGGACGACGTCACGCTCGGCGACCCCGCCGAGGACCTCGCGGCCATCGGCGCCGGCTACGGCGAGGGCCTGTTGAGGCGCGTACTCACACTGGGCGGCTGGGCGGATCGCGAGACGACCACCCGCATCGCCACGATCGGCGGAACGTTTGCCCTGCAACAGGCCCTCGCCGCGTACCGGGACGGTGACGAGGAGGAGTTGGCGGACGGTCTGGCGGGCTACCGCTGAACGGGGCGCGGTTACGGCCTGAGGTTGAAGAAGGCTTTCACGCGGCGCTCGTGGTATTCGAGACCGTCCTCGTCATGTTCGGCGCCTTGGCGCTGGGCATGCTCGAAATATGCCGCCTCGCGGCGCAGGCGATGCCTGATCAGCTGGATGACCGTCTCGTCGTCCATATCGCCTGCGGTCCCGTCGGCCTCGTGATAATCGGCGATGAAGCGGCGACGTGGGGCCGGACTGTCGCCGTACTCATCGGTCCACTCGAGCGCGGCGGACGCCACCTCCAGTTCGGGTGCTCCGACGACGGCCTCATCCCAGTCCAGGACGGCCACCAACCGGCCGTCCCTGGCGAGAGTGTTTCCCGTGTAGAAGTCCCCGTGCAGTGGCTGGCGTACGGGGTTGCGACGATGGAAGTCCGCCAGCCAGCGGTCCAGTCTTCGATCGGCCAACTCGGGAACATCGTGCGGCGACTCCCCGTACAGGCCGATCTCCACAAACGAGGCCACCGGACGCGGCGGCGGCCTGTGGGAGGCCAGCGCACGGTGCAGCCGCGCCAGAAGCCGCGCGCCTTGCGTCCGCACCTGCGGCTGGTCCGCATCGGGCCACTCGCCCTCGACATAGGGCCACATCGACACGGGCCGGCCGTCCACACGGATGACCGTGGCCCCGTCGTGTGCACGCAACGGGGCCACCGCCTCCGGCAGGGTCGAGGCGGCATGTGCGGCGATCGAGTGGCACCACTCGGCCTCGGCGGTCGTACGTCTCGCGGGACCGACACGTATGACAAGGTCATCGACCCGATACGCTGCCGACTCCTCTCCGCCGTACAGCCGTACCGGCTCGCCATCGATACGCCGCCCCCAGGCGTCTTGAACCACGCGCCGCATGGAAAAGGTCAGCGGCGTATCGACGAAAAGGCATTACGACCTCCTACAGGTCCGCAGGGTCACACAACACGTTTCAGCACGCGGCCGAGCGGCCGGCCGGTCGCCCGTTGCCGGTCCAGGCCGAGGGCTTCCGGTCAGGAGGTCGAAGCGGTGGAGTAGTGCGGGTCGCCGGCAGCATGAGCGATGCCATGCCGTGCCGTCCTGGACCGTCCAACCGCAGTGCCCAGCGACCCGGGAAGTCGGCGGCCGGCCTGGGCAGTGCGGCAATCCAGGCGCGGCCGGACGCACCGCTGTGCTTGCTGTACAAGGCGGCCGGCGCCTCGGGGACGTCGACGCGGATCGGCGTGTGCATGGTGAATCTCTCCTTCGCGGGCTCCGGATTCGATCACGTGGCACGAAAGAGATGGTGGCGGTGCCCGGATTCCGGGGGGATCAACGCATACCCCGAAGCCTACACAAACATGATCATGTGTGGCCCTGGTCAGATCTCCGCCGGGAGGTCAGACCCCCGCTGCACTACCCGTGGCCGCCGACCCGGTCACCCACACGGACCTCGACGAGGCATACCGCGCGAACGCGATGTTCGACGCCCACCGCGACGACCTGGAGTTCGGCTACCGGTTCTCGCCGACGAGGCCCGCGCCGTCGGTGAGGCCTGGGGCGGGATCGTGACTGTCGATATGTGGGAGGGTTGCGGCGCTGAACGGCCGGTCGGAGCCGAAAGACTATGTGGTCGCGACCAGTGACGGCGAGGACACCGGCCATGGCGGCCGATTCGAGCCGATGAACCCCGACTTGGCCCTCATGACCGCCGGCAGCGCGCTACTCGGGCTGCCGCAGCTACTCGACGCCGACCCCGACGCGGACGCGGACGCGCTGTCGGACGAAGTGACCTGCCGCATGCTGCGGATGTTCGGTATGAACAAGCGCACCGCCCAGCGACCAACTCCGGCCCACTTCCCGAATTGCCGGAACTCTGGCCGGACCGCCTGATCGTCACCGACGCAGGCCGACGAGTTCGTCACCAACTTCGCGCAGCCGCTTCACCACGGCCGGTACCGACCGTGCGAACCACCGGCCCCCACGGCGGCCTCGGAGGACAAACCCCTACGAGAGGCTGCTACAAAAGACCCGAGCTCACGCTGCCACCGACCAACGTCGGTAGCACGGGGATGATGCTTCTGGGCCAGGACGCGTATGACGGTGCGACCGGCGCGAGGGCGCGGGTTATTGCAGGGATACCAGTGGTAGTCGACGGGCACGAACGGTCACCAATAGGCGCGGCCTGCAGCGCAATCCCCCTCGGGACTGTTCAACGGCCGAAGATCGCACTGGTAGCCGGGGTGGCGAACGGGCGGGCGCAGCAAACATCGTTCTGCGCCGAACGCCCGGTCCGGGGTGATTCACATGACACGCTAAGGTTCTGCGGCCCAACGGATACCGCGTATCGACGCACCAATTCCCATCAACGGAAAGTTGGCGTCGCCGGTTACCGTTCAACACGTGGGTATTCGGCTGTACGACAGCAGCGTCCGCTGTCATCGAGAGTTCACGCCACTGCGGCCCGGGCGGGTGAGCGTGTACCTGTGCGGGCCAACGCTGCTGACCACCCCGCACATCGGGCAGATGCGCTCCGCGGTGAGCTTCGACGTTCTCCATCGTTGGCTGCGTTTCCGAGGTTTCGATGTCACCTTGTGCCGCAACCTCACCGACATCGAGGACAAGATCATCGCACGGTCCATCGCCGAGTCCGTTGACTGGTGGCGGATCGCCGAGGCCAGTCACCACGCGTTTACAGCGGCCTATCGCTCGCTGGGCTGCCTACCGCCCACCGTCGAGCCGCGAGCCACCGGGCATATTCCCGAAGTCCTCGACCTCATCGCCGAATTGGTGGATCGCGGTCACGCGTATGCCACAACCACCGGTGTCTACTTCAATGTGGCGTCGTTCCCGGGGTACGGCGCGCTGTCTCGTCGCCGACCGACCGAATGGCTGCTTGCCGATGGAGGATTCGGCAAGCGTGCGGCCGCGGATTTCGCCTTGTGGAAGGCAGCGCGGCCGGAGGAGCCGTATTGGTCCTCGCCGTGGGGTCGCGGACGGCCCGGCTGGCACATAGAGTGCTCGGCCATGGCCGGACGATATCTCGGGCCGGAGTTCGACATTCACGCGGGTGGCCGCGACTTGCTATTCCCACACCACGAGAACGAGATCGCCCAGTCGCGCGCCGGCGGGCGCGCCTTCGCCCGCTACTGGCTGCACAACGGCCAAGTCAACACCAACGGTGAGAAGATCCGCAAGTCGCCGGATAATCCGCTGTCACTGAACAGAATTCTCGCCGACGTCCAACCCACGGCGCTTCGCTACTACTTCATCACCGCGCACTATCACGCCGATCTGGAGTTCAGCATTACCGCCGTGCGGCAGGCCTCCTCGGCCTTCGGACGGGTCGCACGCTTCGTCGAACGCTGCTCCGCGCTGGTCGGGATGCGGGCCAACGGCACCGAAGACGTGCCCGCAGAGTTTGCAGCGGCCATGGACGACGATCTGTCGACTCCGGCCGCGCTGCGGGTATTGCACGGTGAGGCGCGTTCCGGCAACCGGGCATTGGCGACGGGCGACCGCGAGGGCGCGGCCACTCGACTGCGCCGGGTCGACGCGATGCTGGAGGTTCTCGGCCTGCGGCCGCAGGCCGCGCCGACCGAGGGCAGCGGTGACCAGGAGTTGCTGTCGCTCGCGCTGGAGTGCCGGGAAGCGGCGCGCGCACGGGGAGATTACGCGCTCGCCGACCGCATCCGGACCCGGCTGGCTGCATTGGGCGTCGTGATCGAGGATGGTGCGGGCCGGTGCGCACAACAGTAACCATCGATGATGCGGAACTGGCCTACGAACAGGTCGGTGCCGGACCGGTTCTCGTCGTCATCGGAGGGGCGGCCAGCGGAGTCGGGGTGTTCGCCCGACTCGCGGCGGCGTTGGCGCATCGGTTCACCGTCATCACCTATGATCGGCGCGGCACCCACCGCAGCACCGGTCGCCGCGGCCATCAGGTCGAGATTGCCCAGGACAGCGACGACGTCGCGGCGGTGTTGGACACCATCGGCGCTACAACCGCTGCCGTGTTCGCCACCTGCGGCGGCGCGTCGACCGGATTCGACCTGGCTGCCCGCAGACCGGACCTGATACGCACGCTCGTCGCGCACGAGCCGATGACAATCCGCGTGCTCGATGATGCCGACAAGCAGCGCGCTGCGATCCGCGATCTCTGTGTGACCAACGAATTCGAGGGACCAGCGGCCGCCATGCGGAGGTGGATGCGGCTTACTCGGCCCGACGTGCCGCCCGTTATCGGTCCCGAATCCCAAGCGCTGCTGGCACGCGACGGCGACTACGTCGTACGCTGCCAGGTCATGTCGATGGTCGAATTCGTTCCCGACTGCGCCACGCTGCGCACGTCCGACGTCCGGATCGCCGTGGCGGTCGGGAACGACAGTCTGCGGCGGGAGTCCTCGGGCGCGCGCATCGGCGGACGGCTCGCCGAGCTGCTGTCCTGCCCCGTCCGGACCTTCCCGGGACATCACACCAGCTACGTCGATCGACCTGCGGAATTCTCCCAGGCCCTCGTTGACACCATCGAATGCATCGCGGACGGGAGTATCCCATGACCATCGACCGGCTCGACATGGCGCGGGCTACGCTGCACACCGACCTGACCGCCGAAACCCGAAAAGTCACATGGTCATTGGCCCGATTACGCCAGGAGCGCGACGCGCGGCTGCGGTCGCTGATCCGCCACGCTATGGCCGAGTCGCCGTGGCACGCGCGCAGGCTGGCCGGGGTGGATCCGGACACGGTCACCGGCGAGGACCTATCGGCCATTCCGATCATGACCAAGGCCGATCTGATGGCCAACTGGGACGAGATCGTCACCGATCGTGGGCTGACCTTGGCCGATGCCCGCGCCCATCTGGCACGCAGCGAGAACAGCCGGCAGCCGAGTCTGTTGGACGGCCGTTACGTCGTGGTCCGGACCGGCGGCAGCAGCGGCGAAGAAGCGGTGATAGTTTGGCATATCGAGGATTTCGCTTGTGCCGTTACCGCGAACCTGCGACATGTGGCCTGGCAGCAGGCGCGGACTGGGCGCGAGATCATCCGCATCGCGATGGTCACGGCGTGCAATCCGGCGCACACCGGCGCGGTGATCGGCAGGCTGTTGGCCCGGCCCGGGTCCGCGGTCGAGGTAATCGCCCCCGACCTACCGTTGTCATCGATTGTGCAGCGGCTCAATGCGTTCCGGCCGGACGCCATCGCGGGCTACTCATCAATGCTGGTTCTGCTGGCAGCCGAGGCGCGCGGGCAGGCTACGCGTAGACCTCGCGGGCCTGGAGGCCAGCGGAGAGCCCATCCGAGCGAGCGAGCTGGCCGCTGTCTCGGAGGCGTTCGGCGCCCCGGTCTTCCAGGGCTACGGGACGACCGAGACCGGCCCGATAGCCGTGTCCAACCCGCCCGCGCCGGAACTGCATCTCTTCGAGGACATCGTGGTGTGGGAGCCCGTTGTGCGGGAGCCTTCCGCGGTGGAGCCCATGGCCCGCGGCATTCGGCCGGCGCCTGCGGGCCACTGCTCGAACACCGTTCTGGTCACCAATGTCGTCAACCGATTGTTGCCGCTGCTCCGTTACGACCTCGGCGACCGGGTGACGATGGCGGATGGTCCTAACCCGGGACCTTTCGCGGGACAACGCATCTCTCGGGTCTTCGGACGCAGCGGCGAAGAATTGGATTACTCCGACGGCGTGCACATACCGCTAACAACTCTGGAACTCGCGTTCGAGCGCGACGATATTCTGCAGTACCAGATCCGACAGACCGCGGCGGGGATCGACGTATTGATCGTCACACGGCGCGACGTCACCGCCCCGCTCGCGGATGAGGTGACCGCCCGACTCCGCGAAGCCGGCCTCGCCGAGCCCGAGGTGCGCGTGCTCAGCGCCGACAGCGTCCCGCGGCATCCGCGGACCGGGAAGCTGGTTCGCTATGTTCCCATGGCCGCGGCCCACCGCCCGGAAGACATCGATCCTGGCTGAACGCTACACCTGGTGAGCAATGCCGGAACTCGTTCGGGTCGATCACACCGAACCGGACCGGGACGGAAACTTCGCGCCTCCATGGGCCACGAACCGGAGATCGGCCTCCCATAAGGACCAGCAGCGATTTCACGCCCGCCTCGGAACAGGCTCCACGCCTCGCCGGAGAAGACGTAGTCATATCGCCCGAGTCGTGCTGTCTTCGAGACAACGCCCGATTGTCATCGGTGTCGGCGACTCCACTTTCCGTGGAATTCATCGATACGGTGGGGAACGCGCGGTCCAGGGTCGCTACCCATGCCTCGACCGTGCCGCGGCGGTGTCGGCAGCCGGCCCCGAGAAATCCCGCTCGGCCGGCGTAACGGCCGGTTCAACGCCACTCCCGGTTCAGGGGCAGTACCGGCCCGGCGACAGGATCATTTGCGGGTCGAGGGCGTCTTTGATCTTCCGCACGGTGGTCCAGTAACTACTGTCCGTCCGGGCGATGAATGGTTCCATCGAATCCACGTCGATCCGCATCGGGTAGTATCCGTGCTCGGTGAGGCAGGCGAGTAAATCGTTCTTCAACCGGTGTGCGCACTGCACGGCTTCGGCATCCGTACGGTCGAAATAGAACGGAAAGAAGCCGGAGAACGCCGACGGCCCCACAACGCCGAAGAAACGCGCGACAGGTATGCCCCACCGGGCAGATGCCTCCTCTACCAGGCGGGCGCAGGTGGACACCTGACGTCCGGTGAAAGGCATTGCGACGTTGACGCAGAGGAACCCGGGCAGTTCGCGATACCGGTCGATATCGGCATCGTCATCGGGGAAGGCAAAGCCGATACGATCGGCGAGCCGCTGTAGCGAGCGGTCGGAGGGGTTCCCGGTGGCGAGCTGCCATCGGGCCGCTCGCAGATCGGCGGGTCCTTCCGCCGATGGTGGCCCGTCGATCTCGGTGTCATATCCGTCGATACGGCCGATCAAACCGGACAGGCGTGCTTCCACCCCTGCACGCGCCGCGGCCCGCATCGCTGCCGTACCTTTCAGTGTGAGTTGGGCGGTCCAGGTGGCCGGCTTGTCGTGTTCGAAGAAACGAATATGCGGATCGGCGCCATCGATGATGCGCGCGTAACCGGTGACCACGCCCTCGTCATAGAGGCGCCGTAGCGCGTCGACGATGTCGGCGAGTGCATCCCCGGTGAACTGGAGGGCCAATTCCTGGAAGTGCACATTGCGGTGTAGTCGCAGCGCCATCTTGGTCACGATCCCGAAGTTCGATTGGACGAACAGACCGCGGAGATCAGCGCCGAGCCCAAGGGGATAGTGGAGCCCACGCTGCTCACCTTCGGCGAAACTCCAGTATCCGGTGCGGACCAGAGTGCCGTCACCCAGCACCACCTCGAGCCCGAGCAGTTCGTCCATCCGCGGCCCGAGATGGCCGCCACCGTGTTCGAGAACGTTGCCCACGATGCTGGTCTCTCGGCCCGAGCCGGTGACATTCAGTTTGAACTCGCCACCGAGCGAGCGAAGATGCTCTGCCAACCGGTATTGGGTGACGCCCGGCTCGAACACTGCGACCCCGAGCTCCTGGTCGACTTGCACGATCCGGTCCAGACGCCCGAGATCCACGAGCGCGACCGGACCGCGTACCGGCAGCGCCGAACCGAAACCCCAGTTCTTCCCGGTACTGATCGGATGGATCGCGACGCCCGTTTCCCGGGCGACTCGGATCACATCCTGTATCTCTGCGGTCGTCGCCGGCCGGACTACCGCCAATAGATCGCGTTCCGCATATTCGGAGGTGTTCTGCTGGTACCGCGCCAACACCTGCGGGTCTGTCGATACCGCACCGTCACCGAGTGCGCGCCGCCAGCCATCCACCGCAGTCGTGTCCGCGCTCACCGTGAGCGTCTCATGCTTGTCCATCGCGGAGTCAGTCTCGGTCCAGCTCGTCACTTCTGTCAACGCGGCACGGGATCCTCTCGGCGACAGGGCAAATCGGCATCGAAGTTTCGCGGACCGCACCGACTGCGGTGATAAGCAGCGTTTCCCAATATGGAGGATATTCGCCGTCCAGGGACGGATGCTTGTCTCCTAGACTCCTGCCGGACGGAAATTTTCGAGGAACGGTGGGATAGATGCGCCGAATCACGTTGAGTTGGGAGCCCCTCGGGCTGAGTGTCACCGCCGAACTCGATGGACGTAACCCACAGCTTGCCGAGGCGATCTGGCAGGCATTGCCATACCAGAGTCTGCAGGGACACGCCCTGGTGGCCGGACATCATCTCTATCACCTCGCACCCGTACACGAACTGGTGCACACCCCAGGCACCGAGTGCATCGATCGACGGACCGCGCCCAACGGCACGGTGTTCGGTTCGGCGCTGCAACATCTGGGCATCAAGTACGGGTCGCTGACCGAACCAATGGCGGCTTCCCCGATCGGCCGAGTTCACGAAGCGGACCTCCCGCTGTTGTCCCAGGTGGGCCGCGCGGTCTGGGAAGCGACCTATCACACCAAGAAAGCCATCACCGTAGAAGTGCGCCGGGCCGGGGAACCGGGCGGGCACAGAATTCCCCGGCTGCACGCCGCCGACCCACGGGTGGATAGGTTGATCACCGACATCTTCGCTGCCACAGAACACGATTGGCTGACGCCGCCGGCCGAACTCGTCGACCTGCACGATGGACGGATAGCGTCGGGGGCGGGCAGTTTCGACACGGTCCTGACCACCCTGCTGTTCGTCAACGGGGAAACCCGGCCGCTGGGCTACGCCGGCTACGGCGCCTTGGTACGTGCCGCCGCCAATGGCGACGTCCCCGCCGAGCAGCTCCACCAGTTCGCCCGCTTACTGGTGCCGGTGCCCGCCGAGTTCCTCGGCTACTGCGGGTTGGAGCGGCTGTGGAGCTTCACCCAACGGTTGCTCGATGTGCTCGATCAGCCACTGTCGCGCAGCGACTTTCAAGCGCTCATGTCCCATATGGCGATGTACGTGAACTGCCTGGGCGGCTGGAACCTACAGCTTTTCCCCTGGGATGTCGGGCACCACCTCCGGCAAGAGACAGGAACGCGCCATGGCTGAACACAGCGAAGTCGTCATCGTCGGCGGCGGTATCATCGGGACATCGGCCGCCTTCCACCTGGCCGAGGCCGGTGTGCAGGTCACTCTCGTGGAACGAGGTGAACTGGCTTCGGGCACCTCGGGTTCGGCAGCAGGCATCGCCCGTGCCTACTTCCCAGGCGAACCTCACAAAACAGCACTGGCCATACGCAGCGTGCAGGCCTACCGCGGTTTCGCCGAACGCACCGGTGGTGACGCCGAGGTCAGCGAAGCCGGGTTCCTCTTCCCGCTCACCGAAAAACACCAGGTGGCCGACTTCCATGCGGAGGCCGACAGCCACAGAATGCTCGGTGTGGACTTGCGGCTACTCACGCCGGAGCAGGCTGTCGAGCGCAACCCCCTGTTGGACGGCGAACGGATACTCGCAGCCGCCTGGTCACCGGACGCCGTGACATGCAATGCGAGCGATGCCGTACACGGGTACGCCCTCGCGGCCCAGAAAATGGGCGCCGATATCCGCACACGTACCCCGGTCATCCGGATCGATCCGGAAACAGGGCGAGTCGATACCGACAGCGGTCCCATCACGGCCGATGCGATAGTCCTCGCCGCCGGCTACTGGTCGCGAGAACTGGCGGCCGGCGCGGGACTCGGCCTGCCGATCACACCGCAGCCGGAGGAACTGCTCTTCACCGACCCATTGCCGGAGCCGCCGTCGGTCGCGATGACTCTGGACGCGACCGGCGGACTCCGCATGCGGGGAATAGGCAACCGGCTGATGGTCGGTATGCATATTCCGCAGGGCGGTGAATCCCGTGATGCCTGGATGCAGCGGCTGGCCACCGCACTCGCCACTATCTGCCCGCCGTTGTCCGGGGTCGGTTTGAACTCGGCATGGTTCGGAGTCGAAGAACTCGCACCGGATATGGCACCTTTTCTCGGCGTGCACCCGGGGCCGACGCGGCTCATCTACGCGACCGGGTTCTCCGGTCACGGCTTGAGCCAAGCGCCGTGCGCCGGCGAGATCGTCCGCGATCTCTACCTCGAATCCGAATCGTCGGTAGACCTGAGACGTTTTTCGGCGACACGTTTCACTCAGGTCGCGTGATGTGACGCGTAACTGTCGTGGTCGAGGTCGGTGAACCCCGCGTGCACCGTGTCGAGGAACACCCACAGCGCCATGGGCAGCGCATCCCGATACGGCGGTCGGTCGGCGCCGAGCGTCTCCGGATCCCATCCGATACGGAAAACGTGCGGCTGGAACGGCTTTCGCAGTGCATACAGCAGCACCAGTCGCCGCACAGCAGGCAGACCCGCACATCATCGAGGCATTCGTCCAGCACGGCCCCGAATCGCGGCAGCAGGTCGACGAACATGTCGAGGTTCCACAGAGCCACGGCGGCGCCGCACCGAACACGGGAATCACCGCCGGCGACGATTCCGGCCCGCCGTGCCGGTACACGGGCCGCGGCCGGCAAGTCGGATTCGACGAGAAGTGCGGAGCCGGAACCGAATTCCGCGACAACGCGCGAAGTCGACAATATCCACGGCACCTGTCGAACAGCATCCCCACCACCGAGACCGCAACGGTGCTCGCACGACGTGGCGGGTGGATGGCCGTGACGAGCCGAAACACTCGCTGAGCACGGAGGCGATCGCCGAACCGGGACGACCGAGACAGCGGTCCGGCACAGGGCCGAGTCTTCTCGGACCGGCATGGGGTGGTAGTTTTCGCATCGATCCGGCCGAGACCGCAATGAACAACCGGTAGTCTGGGTTTCGCCCGGCGGTCAGCGAAGGTTCGTATGTCTTCTGTTGCAGTTACTGGTGCGACCGGTTTTCTCGGTCTTCACCTCGTTCGTGAGTTACTCGTTCGCAATCACGATCTCGTCGCTCTGGTCCGTGATCCGGGGGCGCTGGATCGTATCGCGAGGTTTCTCGAACTCGTGGGCGAGCCGCCTCGGCTGCTGGATGCACTGCCCCGGCGAATCCGCATCGTCGAATCGGATGTGTCGTTGCCGATGCTCGGGCTGTCCCACACCGCCTTCCAGCGACTGGCCGACGAAGTGGACGTCGTCTGGCACAGTGCCGCCAGCACCGAACTACACGACGACCTGGAATCGCTGCGGCCGATCAACGTGGACGGAACCCGCCACATACTCGAGCTGGTATCGGCAGGGCAACGCAGACCGCTGCTGTGTCATGTCAGTACCGCTTTCGTGGCAGGAGCCCGTCGCGAGGGGGTGGTGTACGAGTCGGAACTGAACGGTTCGGCAGGTTTCGAGAACGCCTACGAGAAGTCCAAATTCGAGGCGGAAACGCTGGTACGGGATTGGTCCCGTCGGCACGACCGGGCTGTGGTCGTGGCGCGCCCCAGTATCTTGGTGACCGACCGCCCGCCGCATGCGGATCTGCCACCGCATACCTTGTTGTCCCTCGGACAGATCATCCGGGATGCCGCCACCCGCCTGTGCGGGACATCGCGGACTGCGGTGCGCGTGGTCGGGCATCCGCAAGGGCACCTGAACTTCCTCCCGGTGGAACGCGCCGCGCAGACCCTGGCCCGGCTAACCGAAGCAGAGCACCCCCGTCGGGTGGCGACGTACCACGTCGTGCACGGACACGACGTTTCGGTGCGAGTGCTGATGGACCTCATGGAAACTCTGGCTCCGTTGCAGATGACAATGGAATCCGCAGCACCTGCCGAACGAACCGCACTGGAAACATTCCTCGACAGGTCGCCCACCGCAGCGATGTTGAGTCATCGCCGCAGGTACGACGACACCCGGACAGTGTCACTACTCGGTCCACCCGCCTCACCGGTCCGCATCGACCTCGACTATCTGTCGGCAGGTATCGGTACCGCCCCGGTAGCTCCGCGGGCCCCCGGCCTCGGAGATAGGAGCTGAATATGTCAAACGCCGCATACGATTTGCTCACCGCTGGAGCGAGAAACGATCCCTATCCTGTCCTGGGTCGGCTGCGGAACGATCGGCCGGTGACCTTCAGCGAACAACTGCAGGCCTGGGTCGTCACCAGCTATGCGGACGTCCGCTGCGGGCTGGCCGACCCGGTGATCTCCGCCGACCGAATCAGCCCGCGCCTGGCCCAGTTTCCCGAAGGCGAACGAGACCGGTTCGTTCCGCTGTATGAGGTGTTGAGCCGATGGCCATTGATGCTCGATCACGGGGAGCACGCTCGATTGCGGATGCCGATCACGCGAACGATGACACCGGCGACCGTGGCGGGCTTCCGTCAACTGATCCGTGATACGGCCCGGTCGATGCTGTGCGAGGGGGTCGAACGCGGCGGCATGGACATAATAGCGGAGCTGGCCTTGCCGCTGCCGCTGTACGTGACATCGCGGATCCTCGGCGTCCCCGATGACGCGGTGGGATTGCTGAAGCGCTGCGCTGTGGACATCGTCGACTTCTTCGGTGCGGATCCACAGGCCTATCTGTCCCGCGCAGAGGCCGCGATGGAAGCCGTCCTACGGACAAGCGACCTGCTACGTCCGATGGTGCACGCCCGGCGCGAGAAGCCGCGGCAAGATCTGCTGAGCACCCTGGCGGGCGATCCGGCGCTGAGCGATGACGATATCGTCGCGGTCTGCCTGATGATGGTCTTTGCCGGATTCGAGACCACGAGCAATCTGATCGGCAACGGGATCCTGCTGCTGCTCCGGCACCCGGAACAGCTCGCCGCGGTGCGCCGGGATCGCGAGCTGATCCGCGGCGCCGTGAAGGAAGCGCTCCGTTACGAAAGTCCCGTACAACGAATCTCGCGCCTGACAGCCGCCGAGATCACCCTGCGCGGCATACGGATCGAAAAGGGTAGCCTCGTGTACTTCCATGCGGGCGCGGCCAATCGCGACCCCGCGGTCTTCCCGAACCCGGATCGGTTCGACATCTGGCGCGGTAGCGACCGACACCTCGCGTTCGGCTACTCGGTGCACACCTGCCCCGGCTCGACGCTGGCACAGGCCGAAGCAGAGATCGTGCTCGACGAGTTGTGTCGCGTCGCACCCACCGTCCGGCTCACCGGTGAGCCGATTCGATGGCGGACGAACCTGTCTGTTCGCTCGCTCGAATCGCTGCCGGTGACCTTCGTTTGATCCGCGGCGACCCGGCCGCGGACCACCGGTGGGCGACCGTCACAGGCCCAATTGCCGGGCCATTGCGGGGTCACAGCGTTCTCCGGCAACGGCAGTCACCGGAACCGCGGCCGAGAGGTCACCGAGTTCGGATTCGGACAGGTCGAGATCGGCCGCGAACACGTTCTCCTCCAGAAACTTTCGGCGCTTGGTACCGGGGATCGCTACTACATCCACACCACGGTGATGTACCCAGGCCAACGCCAGCTGTGCCGCTGTCACACCGTGGTGGTGCGCGAGCGCCTGCAGCCGGGCCACAATGGGCAGGTTGCGTTCCAGGTTCCCATCGGCGAACCGCGGCTGTGTGACCCTGCGGAAGTCCCGTGGTTCGAAATCCGCTGCTGCGGTGAATCTTCCGGTCAAAAAGCCCCGACCGAGAGGAGAGGCCGCCACCAGGGTCACGCCGAGTTCCCGGCACGTTCTCAGAACGCCGTCCTGTTCCAGGTCGCGGGTCCATAGCGACCATTCGCATTGGACGGCCGCGAGCGGATGTACGGCGTGCGCCCGCCGGATCGTCGCGACACCGGCTTCGGAAAGCCCCAGCTCCCGAACCTTGCCCGCGGCGACCAGGTCGGCCATCGCCGCGACGGTTTCCTCGATCGGAACCGCCGGATCGACGCGATGCTGGTAGTACAGATCGATATGGTCCACGCCGAGACGTCGCAGCGAATCCTCGCACGCGCGTCGCACATAACGGGCATCGCCACACACGGTCCTGGTGTATCCGTCCGCGGCACGGACCAGGCCGAACTTGGTGGCGATCACCGCCTCGTCACGACGCTTGGCGAGCACGCGCCCGATCAGCTTCTCGTTCCCGCCCCGGCCGTAGATATCGGCTGTGTCGAAGAGGGTGACACCCAGGTCCAGAGCCCGATGGATGGTGGCGGCCGACTCGGCATCATCTGTCGGCCCGTAGAATTCGCTCATCCCGGCACACCCGAGACCCTGGGCTCCCACGGTCAGACCGCCGACTCGGCGTGTTTGCACCGAAGACCTCCTCCGCGTCTCGCCCACATTGTCATCGCAACACCACTTTGCCGCGCATCAGGAAATCCGCCAGATATCCGTCCGGTGGAATACCCGCCTCCATAGCGCATGTCGGGTGGCTGCCGATATGTACATTGCCGATCGACGGCTCGGCGACCAGTCGGTCGATCAGTTCTTCGTCGTCGGTCACCACCGTCAGCACGAGCGTGTCCCGCAGCGGTCCCGCCCCGTCGCTCCGAGACCACGGGGCGACCCATACGCAGGGGAAGGGCAGTTCGACACCTATTTCCGCAGCCCCTGCCCGGTCCACTTGCAGCACCGCCGGCCGCAGCACAGCGCTGCCGTCGCCCAGCTCGTCCACGACTCCGTCGCTACCCAGCCATATCCGAGCGCCCTGCGCATGACGCAGCAGGTACTGCTCGATCACCTGTGCGCTCGCCAGTGAGCGCACGGGAAGTACTGCCCGGTCGTCCTGCGGCGGCAGGCTCGGCAACTCGGCCAGCCGCGCGGCCAGGGCCTCGGCGAACGGCCCCGGATCCCCGTCGACCAACACGGTTGTCGCATTCACGCAGGCGGTGCCACCGTCATGGGCCACCGAGTGCACGACCATGTCCAGATGATCACGCCAGTCGTCGCCGGCGAGCAGGACCTTCGACCTCCCGGCGCCGTGCGTGGCAACAGTACGGTCGGTCGCGTACCGACCGGCCAGATCCGCTCCGTACACCACCGCCAGGTCCGCGCCGTGGATCAGCGCATCCACGCCCTCCGAGTCGGTCGGCAGCAAGTTCACCTGATCCGCCCCGAAGCCGGCTGTGCGCAGCGCGGCAACCAGTCGGTGCGGGGTGAACGGTTCCTGCCAGGAGGGGCGCACCGCGACGCGGTATCCGAGCGCCACCGCCTCCAGCCACTGTGATTGCACGGCGGGGTGATTAGCCGCCGCGCTGACGGCGAGCACGTCACCGCGCCGAACGCAGGTGACGCGGCGGATTCCGAGTTCGGAACCGGTGCGAGCGCCATTGTCCGCCAACGCTCGCGGACAGGCATCCGTCACCGCACGTTCGACATGTTCCGCGCAGCTCTGTATCCAATGCGTCGCGCGGCGCACCGCGGCGATCGGCACACCGCTGACCCGGCAGGTCAGCCACTGATAGTCGGCAGGCGACAACCCGCACAGCGTACTTGTCGCGAAGAGGTGCCCCGCCCGCGCCAGCATGGCGATGCACTCCTCCGCCGGCGGCACCGACGCTTGTCGCAGAGCGGACAGTGCGCGACTCACGAACACCTGCGGCGCCAGGCTCAGCTCGGCAACCGAACTCCCGGTGACGTCGTCGACGCGTCGACGGGTTACGGCACGGAACGCGCCGCGCGGGCCGAGCACGTCGAGCTGCACAGGGTCCGGCATCAATACACGCCTTCGATGACCGTTGTGCCGGCGAAGGCAGTCATCGATGTGATGTCCGCGACCGAGTCACCGAGCCGCCCCGACGGCGGCTCGACCCGGACGGCGAGATCGCGCTCGGAATTGTTGGGCAGCAACATTGCTCGGCTGACGTGGTGCACGATCACCTGACCGCGCTCGCCGTACGCGACGGGTAGCCGGGTCTCCGGATCGACGACCTCGAGGGTGATGTGCGGAGAGAAGGTGTCGTAGACGCACCGACCGTCATCGGACAGACCGGGGCGCTCGATCGTCGTGCCCAGCATCGTGACGTTGCCGTAGTAGCCGTACAGCTCGATACCCGGGAACACCTCGGTGCGCAGGAACCGGCGGGTATCCGGATCCATTCGCGCACCCCCCCACACGATCAGCCGGACCTTGGCGTTGATCAGCTCGACCAGCTCGTCGTCCCGGCACAGCCGCTCCAGCAAGGGCGGAGTGCACACCAGCACTCCGACGTCCTGGCTGCGCAGGATGTGCGCGCTCTGCGCTACGAGATGGTCGACGTAGCGGTCGGTGACGGTGGACTCGCCCGCACCGATCATCCTCTTCACCCAGCGAGGATCCATATTGATACAGAAGCGGACACCTCCCCGGCGCCGGACCAGCTCGGCGGTCCAGTCGCCGAACAGTTGCGGCCCGCTCGGAACCAGAGTCAGCCAGTTGACGCCGTACGGGTGACCGCGGGCGTCCATGTCCCGCATCGCCCAGTCGACCACACGGTCCATCCAGTCGGCCAGGAAGACCAGGCGTTTGGGACTGCCCGTCGTACCGCCGCTTTCGTAGACACCGAACACCGGTGCGTTGCGGCCGTACCCGCGCGGAATCAGGTCCTGGACCGGCACCGTGCGTAGTTCGTCGACAACGTTGGGAAACCGCCGGAGATCGGCGAAGGACCGGATATCGTGTACCGGATCGAAATCGAGCGTCGCGGCGCGGTCGAGCCAGAAGTCCGAACCGGTGTCCGAGGAGAAATGCCAGCGCATGGCCGCAGCCAGAAAATCCTCGGTGTCGGGCGTTTCGCCGATGGGCGGTTCCAGAACTGAGTCCGGGAAGCCTCGCATACGGTTTCCTTTCGATCCCAAGTGTTTTCGCCTCGGTGCGGGATACGATGATGCCTCGACGCTCGATGCGAGCGCTTTCCGGCGAATGCCGACCCACCGGTAATGTACAGGCCCACAAAGGAAGTGTGCTGTGAACTCTAGCGAAGAGTCAATCGTTGCTCCGGACCGTGGGCATCTGGGAGACAGTGGGTTCGGTGTCGCCGACGATGAGCGGTACCTCGCCGAACTCGTTCGCGAAGCAGCCGCCCGAGCGCACGGAAACCTCTCGGCCGACGCCATCGCGATCGACCGGGCGTTCTGGGACTCGGGTCTCGGATCGATCGCCGGCGTACAGCTGGCCAACCTCCTGTCCGACGCGCTCGACGTGCCCATCGAAGCGAGCGTCGTCTTCGAGTACCCGACCCCGCGGGCACTCGCCGAATACCTCCGGAGCATCCTGGCCCCCGCCACGCGTTCCACGCGACCGACCGCGGCCGCGCCGGATCGCGTCATGTCCGACGAGCCGCTCGCCATCATCGGAATGAGTTGCCGCCTGCCCGGCGGGGTGGCATCCGCCGACGATTTGTGGCGCCTGGTCGCCGAAGAGCGTTCGGCCTTGTCCCCGTTTCCCGGAAACCGAGGCTGGGACCTGGACAGCCTCTTCGACCCGGACCCGGATCGCCCGGGCACCTCCTACGTGCGCCACGGCGGGTTCCTTGCCGATGCCGACCGGTTCGACGCGGCGTTCTTCGGCATCTCGCCCCGCGAGGCACTGGCGATGGACCCACAGCAGCGCCTGGTGCTGGAAACGACATGGGAAGCGATCGAACACGCCCGGATCGATCCGACCGGTCTGCGTGCGACGCAGACCGGCGTATACCTCGGTATGACCACCCACGGGTACGAGAGTCTGTCGCATGAGCCCGGCCAGGACGGCGCGTACCTGGGCGCCGCCGACTCGTTCGCGGTCACCTCGGGGCGTGTGGCGTATGCCCTCGGATTCGAGGGACCCGCGTTGACGGTGGACACCGCCTGCTCGTCGTCCCTGGTGGCACTGCACCTGGCGGGTCAGGCGCTGCGCGCGGGTGACTGTTCGTTGGCCGTGGCGGGCGGCGTGTCGGTGATCTGCACTCCGAAGCCCTTCGTACAGTTCAGCAAACAACGTGGCCTGGCGCCCGACGCCCGGTGCAAGGCGTTCGCCGCAACGGCCGACGGGACCGCCTGGGGCGAAGGGGTAGCGGTACTGCTGGTGGAACGACTGGCAGATGCCCGCAGGAACGGCCATCGGGTGCTCGCGGTTATCCGCGGATCGGCGATCAACCAGGACGGTCGCAGCAATGGCCTGACCGCACCGCACGGCCCCGCGCAGCGCCGGGTGATTCGGCAGGCACTGGCCGACGCCGGCCTGGGGCCGCACGATGTCGACATGGTCGAGGCCCACGGCACCGGTACCCCACTGGGCGACCCGATCGAAGCGCGGGCGCTGATGGCGACCTACGGTCATGCGCGGCCGCCCGAGCGGCCGCTGTGGCTGGGCTCGGTGAAATCGAACCTCACCCACACCCTGGCCGCTGCCGGGATCGCCGGTGTCATCAAGGCCGTGCAGGCCATGCGCCACAGCGTGCTGCCCAGCACACTGCACATCGACCGACCGGCGGAGTTGGACTGGTCGGCCGGTGGGGTATCGCTGCTGACCGAGTCACGGCCGTGGCCACGCATCGAACGCCCCCGCCGCGCCGGGGTGTCCTCGTTCGGAATCAGTGGGACGAATGCACATGTGATCCTGGAAGAGGAATCCACGCCCGACGGCCCGGTCCGCGCCGAACCGAGTCCGGCGCCCGAGCCCGGAACCGTGCCTTGGGTGGTATCCGGCCGCGGCGGTCCCGCACTGCGCGCACAGGCAGCCCGACTTGCCGACCACCTACGCTCCCATCCGGATCTCCCGGTGGTCGATATCGCGTATGCACTGGCCACTACCCGCACCGCGTTCTCGCACCGCGCCGTCGTGCTCGCAGACGACCGGGACGGTTACCTCGATGGCCTCGAAGCGATCGCGGCAGGTAACGAGCAGCCGGGTGTGGTTCAGGGAACGGCGACACCGTACCCCGAGATCGCGTTCATGTTCGCCGGCCAAGGGGCCCAGCGTGTGGGCATGGGCCGCGAACTGTACGACCACTCCCCCGTATTCGCGGACGCGCTGGACACGGCCTGCGCCCATCTGGACCCGCTGCTGGACCGGCCGCTGTTGGAGGTCATCTTCGCCGAACCGGGGTCCGCGGACGCCGAACTCCTCGATCGGACCGAGTTCACCCAACCGGCGCTGTTCGCATGTGAACTGGCACTCGTGCGCCTCCTGGAGGTGGCCGGAGTACGACCGGGCGTGCTGTTCGGCCACTCGGTCGGCGAACTCGTCGCCGCACATGTCGCGGGCGTGTTGTCGTTGACGGATGCGTGCACCCTGGTCGCCGCGCGAGGCCGGCTGATGCAGGAAATGCCCCCCGGCGGAGCGATGCTGGCGGTTGCGGCCGGTGAACGCGAAGCCGCCGAGGCACTGGCCGGGCACCACCTCGACCTGGCCATCGCGGCGGTCAACGGGCCACAGTCCGTCGTACTCTCGGGCGATGCCACAGCCATAGCCGACCAGGCCGCCTATTGGGAGTCGTCGGGGCGCCGAACCCGGCTCCTGCGGGTCGGCCATGCCTTCCACTCACCGCACATGGACGGCATGCTCGAACGGTTTCGACAGGTGGCCGAGAGTGTCACATTCACCGCACCACAGATCCCGATCATCTCGGGTGTCACCGGCGCTCCCCTCACGGCGGCACAGGCCTGCTCCCCTGAGTACTGGGTCCGGCAGGCCCGGGACACGGTACGCTGCCACGACGCACTGCTCCGGATGGACACCGACGGCGTCACCGGGTACCTGGAGATCGGCCCGGACGGAGTGCTCACCGCACTGGCCCGCGATTGTCTGCCCGACGCCCGGCAACTCGGCCCGGTCCTGCGTCCCGGTCGGCCCGAGGCCCGCACCGCGGCGACAACTCTGGCCAGAGCCCACGTCCACGGCGTGCCCCTGCACTGGGACACTCTCTTCGCCGCACTTCGACCGAAAAAGGTCGACCTGCCGACTTATGCTTTCCAACGGCAACGCTACTGGCCCGCAAGCGGGGCCATCACCCGGGCCGGTGGCGATGACCACCCGTGGCTTTCCGCACCCGTCGAGCTCGCCGGCACCGCAGGGCATGTCTTCGACGGCCGGCTTTCCCGCCGCAGCGCCTCATGGCTCGACGACCACACCATCCGCGGCAATCCGGTACTCCCGGGAACAGCTCTGATGGAGTTGGCGTTGTATGCCGGTGGCCACCTCGGCTGCGATCGGCTCGACGAGCTGATTCTGCAGGAACCGCTGCTGCTGCCCGACGACACCGATATTCGGCTCCAGGTCGAGGTCGGTGCGCCGGGTCACGACGGTGGCCGGCCGTTGACCATCTACGCCCGGCCGGAAACAGGGGTGGATGCCGGCGAGCCCGAACCGTGGACTCGGCATGCGACCGGAGTCCTGCGTTCCGACGCCGAGCCACCGGCCGGCGATGTGCAGTGGCTCCCGCCCGACGCGACCCCACTACCCGTGGACGACCTGTATCGGCAGCTCGCCGTGCGGGGAATGGTCTACGGCCCCGCGTTCCGTGGTCTGCGAGCCGCTTGGCGCTCGGGTGCCGACGTATACGTGGAAGCAAGTCTGCCCGAGGGGGTGTCCGTCGGTGGGTTCGGCGTCCATCCCGCTCTCCTCGACACACTTATGCATGCCACCCTCGACACACTTATGCACGCCACGCAATTCGCGGCACCGACGGGATTGTGGCTGCCGTTCTCGTGGAGTGGCGTCACCCGGTGCGCCCTGCGGCCCGGCACGCTTCGGGCCCGGATCCGGGTCGATGGCCCCGATGCGAGCGATTCGATGAGGTTGTCGCTCAACGTGACCGACGAGACCGGCCGGCCGGTCATCGACGTCGCCTCGCTCGTGTTGCGGCCCGTGCGGGTGTCCGAGGCCGCGTTGTTCCCGCCTCCGGGGGTCGGCGCCGGTGTGCAGCACCGACTCTTGGCCGCGCAGTCCACGGCGGAGGCCCTGTTCCGGCTCGACTGGGTCCCTGCCCCGGAACCGGACGCATCACTGCATTCCGCGAAACGCAGTATCGCGGTGCTGGGCATCGACCGGATCGGCGTGACCGCCGCTCTCGCAACGAGCGGGCACTCGGTCCTGACCGTGCCCGACTGGAACACACTCGCCCTCGCAGTGGGCGCAGGCGCACCGGCACCAGAGGTGGTGCTGGTCCCCTGCGCCGGCCCGGACGAGCACGACGCAAGCGTGATCCAGGCGGGACACGCCGAGACCGCCCGCGTCCTGGATCTGCTTCGCTCCTGGCTCGCCCATGAGAGTTTCGCCGACTCGCGCCTGGCGGTGGTAACCCGCGAAGCGGTAGTGGTCACCGCGGGCGATCACATCGCGGATCTCGCCCGCGCACCGATCTGGGGGCTGGTCCGTGTCGCACAGACCGAGAACCCCGACCGGATCCTGTTGCTGGACGTGGACCAGGGCGCCGGCCTGCCGGCGGCGCTGAGTGCGGCGCTCGCGTCCGGACAGACGCAGTCGGCGGCGCGGTCCGGCACCCTATACGTGCCGCGGCTGGCGCGCGCGAACACCGAGACCGCGGAACTCGAGCCACCCACCGACAGCTCATCGTGGCACCTGCACCTCGAGGAGCCGGGCGACCTCGACCGGCTGACTCTCGTATCCCGCCCTCTCGCACCGCTGCCGCCGGGGCACGTGCGAATCGCCGTGCGCGCAGCGGGCATCAACTTCCGCGATGCGCTGGTCGCCTTGGACATCTATCCAGGCGTATCGAGCATGGGGCGGGAGGCTGCCGGAGTGGTGACCGAGGTGGGCCCGGACGTCACCGCCTTCGCCGTCGGCGACCGGGTGATGGGCGTGTTCGACGACGCCTTCGCGACCGAGACCGAGGCCGATCACCGCTGCCTGGTCCACATCCCGACCGGTTGGTCGTTCGCACAGGCGGCCGGATTCCCCATCGCGTTCCTCACCGCATATCACGCCCTCGTCGATCTGGCACATCTCATACCGGGCGAGTCGATCCTGATCCATTCGGCCGCAGGAGGTGTCGGCATGGCGGCCGTGCGGTTGGCCCGTCATCTCGGAGCCGAAGCGTTCGCCACCGCGAGCCCCGGCAAATGGGAGGCCCTGCGCCGCCAGGGCCTCGACGATCGGCATATCGCGTCCTCGCGCACGCTCGACTTCGAAGAACTCATCCGGCAGGCAACGGACGAACGCGGAGTCGACGTGGTGCTCAACGCCTTGTCCAGGGAGTTCACCGATGCCTCGCTGCGCCTGCTGCCACGTGGCGGACGATTCCTGGAAATGGGCAAGACCGACCTCCGTGACCCCGACACCGTCACCGGCGAGCATCCCGGTGTCACCTACCGGCCGTTCGACCTCGCCGATCTCGAGCTCGACCGAGTCGCCGACCTGTTCCGGGCGCTGCAAACACTGATCGATGACGGGGCCATCGGCCCGCTGCCGGTCCGCGCCTGGGACATCCGGCAGGCCGGAGACGCACTCCGCTACGTCAGCAACGCGCGACACACCGGCAAAGTCGTACTCACCGTGCCGGTCCGGCCGGACCCGGAACGCCCTGTGCTCATCACCGGGGGCACCGGCACTCTCGGCGCCCAGATCGCACGACACCTGGTAACCCGACACGGTGCGCGGCGTCTGGTGCTGGCCGGCCGCAATGCACCGACAGCCGAGTCGGCCTCGGAACTCACGACCGAACTGGCCGCGCGGGGAGCCGATGTTCGCATCGTGTCCTGCGACGTCTCGGTGCGTGACGAGGTAGCCGCACTGCTGGCCTCGATTCCCTCCTTGGGATCTGTCGTGCACGCGGCAGGCGTCGTGGCCGACGGTACCCTCGAATCTCTCGACACCGACCGACTGGACAGCGTCCTGCGTCCGAAACTGGACGCCGCTGTTCACCTGCACGAACTGACCCGCGATCTGGATCTGGCCGAGTTCGTGCTGTTCTCCTCGGCCGCAGGCGTCTTCGGCAATGCCGGCCAGGCGAATTACGCCGCGGCCAACACATTCCTGGACGCCCTGGCCTACCACCGCCGGGTCGCGGGGCTGCCCGCCTGCGCGGTCGCGTGGGGCCTGTGGGCTGCACCGTCGCCGATCAGCCGCGGACTGGACCCGATCGGCCACCGACGCGTCACCCGTGGCGGAATGATCCCGCTGTCCACCTCCGATGGTGTCGAGATATTCGACGCGGCCCGCCGCAGCACCAGAGCGATGACGATCGCGACACGGTGGGACCTGCCGGCCCTGCGCGCTTCCCGAGCCGAACAGCCGCCGATACTCCGCGACCTCGTTCCCGGACGCGAAAGCAGGACCGGCGCCACCGCCGAACCGGCCCGACGCGGCAAAGGCTCGTGGACCGACAAGCTCGTCGGAGCCACCGAACCGGAGCGGGACCGTCTCGTACTCGAACTGGTTCTCACGCAGGCAGCCGACGTCCTCGGCTACCCCGCCGGTCACTCGATCGCCGCGGACGAGACTTTCCGAGACCTCGGATTCGACTCACTCACCACCGTGGAGCTCCGTAACCGGCTGAATCGGCTGACCGGCCTGCATCTGCGTACCGACGCACTCTTCGACAATCCCGATCCCACCGCCCTCGCACGCCGAGTGAGCAAGGAACTCCTGCGAAGCCCGGCTGCCGATCCCCCGCAGTCGGCCGGCCGGTGACCGGCCGACTGTGAGCAGCCGACGACGAACACATTTCCAGACTCCGCCATCAATTGCCGAAGGGAGTTCAACAGCATGTCGAGCTGGTTGAACGACAAGCTATGTAGCGTCCTCCAAAAAGATCTCGCCCTCGATGTGGAGAACATCGGTCCCGATGATCGCTTGATCGAAGATCTCGGAATGGATTCGGTGGCATTCGCGATCGCGCTGGTCGCCATCGAGGACCATACGGGACTGCAGCTATCCGGACAGCAACTGATGGAGTGCCGCACGGTAGGCGAAGTCGACGCTTTGTTTCGGGTCGCGCTTGCGGACGGTCCGGGCATGTCGGCGGATGCATAACAATCTCCGCCCGGACCAGAGAGGAGTGCGATTGTCATGCCCGTCGAAATCGAATTGAGCAGCCTCGACAGCCACCACCTACGCCTGGATGTTCCCGCGCATCCGATGAATTGGGTTCTTGTGCTCGAATTGTCCCCCGATGGCGATCCCATCCGGATCGACGATGTGCGGGCTCGAATCGCACAGCGGGTCGACGAGAGCGATCTGTACCGGTTGGTGCTGCCGATACGTCCACGACGCAAACCCCGTTTCACCCTCGCAGCCTCGATAGATCCGACCGAGCATGCGAAAGAGCATCATGTCGCGGACCGGTTCGGGATGCTCCGGCAGGTAGAAGAACTCATGGGCAGTCGGATGCGGCGCGATACTCCGCCGTGGGACTTCACTCTGGTCCACCAGCAGGACACCAAAGCTCAGGCCTTGCTGTTGCGCGTGCATCACGCGCTGTCGGACGGGTTCGGCGCGCCCGGCTTCGTCGCAATGCTCATCGATACCGTCTCCGGAAGCACCGCCGAATACCGGCGCTTTGTCGGCACGCCGCGATTCAAGGTCGATCCGGTCGGTCCGGTCGCGGCCCTGGCGGCCGGGACACGGAGTTCTCGACTGCTCAGGCGTAAAGGCCGGCGCCGGGGACACGTGCGCCCGGTGGGGGACCGGGCGGTGCGTCGGGTAGCCGAGGTCACGGTCTCCACCGAGACGGTGCGGCAGAACCGACTGAGGCTGGGCGCCTCGACACAAGAGTATGTGTATGCGGTGGCCGGGCTCGCCTTCGCGCGGGCCTTTCCGGAACACGCCGATCGTCCGCTACGCATAATGTTTCCGGTATCGCTGGACCATACGCTGGCGCACACGGGGAATGCCGCGTCGCTGGCGATCCTCGAACTATCCGACGCGGCGGACTCGTTGCCGAAGCGAGTCCATGACGTCCAGGCTGCGCTGCGCAGATCGGATCCGTTGCGCCAAGCCATGGACGCCCCCAAGACCTCACACGGATTGAGCCATCTGCCATGGCCCGCCCAGGTGTTGATGACCCAACTGATGGCAGCCGACAGCTGGGATCTGGCCGTAGGCGTCAATCCTGCTTTCAGTCCGGATGACCGGCTGCTGGGCCGGGAGGTGACGAATGTCGTCGGCTTCCACCCGATGCTGGGCCGTGAGCTCGCGGTGACCGCCCTGATACTGCGCGATCGGGTCACGATCGGAATGATGGCGGACCCCGCCGCGTTGCCCGATGTCGGTCTGTTCGCCAAGCATCTGCGCGAACTCATGACGGGACAGGTGTGACGTGGGTGCGGCGCTGACCAGAGATCCCCATCTCGATCTGGTCGAGACGATCGATCGGGCCATGCAATCGGGTCGAGGGCCACTGATGGTGCTGGACCCCGAATCACAGCAATGGCAGCAGAGATCCTGGGCGGAGGTACGAGACGTGGGTCTCAGGATCGCCACCCGAGTGCTCGACGCCGGTTCCGGTCCGCGACAACCGGTCGGCATCGTGGGCGAAACGACCGCGGAGGTTGTTGCCGCGGTCTTCGGTTGCTGGGCAGCGGGCAGACCGATATCGATCATGCCGATGCCGGTGCGGGGCAGTGATCCACGGCCATGGTCGGAATCGACGATGCGGCGGTTGCGCGCACTCGACTGCGGTATGGTTCTCGCCCACGGCCCGGTGCTCGAATTACTCCGCGATTCCGCAGGTCATGTGCCGGTGCACGATCTCGCTCAGGTCGCCGACCGGCGGTTGGCCTCCGAGGCACCCCTGGTTCGGGTCCCGTCGGACAGGCCGGCGGTGTTACAGGGTACGGCCGGCTCCACGGGCACTCCCAGGACGGCGGTCCTGTCGCATAACGCCGTGCTCAACCACTTCTGGGGCCTATGTGACCGGGCCCGCGGCGGCAGCGATGATGTGTTGTGTTCCTGGCTTCCGCTGTATCACGACATGGGGCTGATGCTCGCTGTCTGTGGCATGGCCACGGGCCTCGCGATGTGGCTCGCACCGACCAGCGCGTTCGCCAGGATGCCCTTCGAGTGGTTGAGCTGGCTCAGTGCGAGTTCGGCGACCGTGACCGCCGCTCCGAACTTCGCGTACAACCTGATCGGGAAATACGCCCGACGAGTGGACAACGTCGAACTCGGAGCACTGCGCTACATGATCAACGGTGGTGAGCCGGTCGACTGCGACGGCATGGCGCGCTTCGCCGACCGGCTGCAGCGATTCGGGCTGGCACCAGGTGCACTGGCACCCTCCTACGGGTTGGCCGAAGCAACGTGCGCGGTGACGGCACCGGACCCAGGGCTCGGCATCCGCATCGATGAAGCTGCGATGGCCGAGAACGGCGCCACCGCAACGATCCGCCGACATGCACTGCTCGGGAGGCCGCTCACCGGCATGGAGGTACGCATTGTCGCTCCGCCGATGAAAGTGCCCGTGGTCGCCGGTCGCGATATCGGCCTGGTGGAGATACGTGGCCATTCGATGTTCAGTGGGTATGCGGATGATGTTGCTACGGTCGGCACCGCAGACTGGACCCCGACCGGGGATATCGGCTACTTGTCGGGCGAGGAACTGGTGGTGTGCGGGCGGTCCAAGGAAGTTATCACCGTCGCGGGGCAAAATGTCTTTCCCCACGACGTCGAGCGGGTCGCCGCGCTGATTCCGGGCGTTCGACCCGGTGGCGTGGTGGCGACAATGGCCGCACAGCGCACCGAGGTACGTACCGAACGCCTGCTGGTGGTTGCCGAGTTCAGCGGAAAGCGGGCCCCCGGCACCGAAGATCGGATCATAGCCGCGGTAATGGCCGAATGCGGTGTTGTGCCCGGGAAAGTTGTGCTGGTGAAACCAGGCGAACTACCTCGTACGACTTCCGGGAAATTGCGAAGGCTGGAGGTGGCGACATGGTTCTCGTGATGTCGCCACGAAATACATTGGATTGCGCTGGACAAGCACAGGAGGCCTCGGCGTGCCGAATAACGCGGTGACGAACGATACCTCGGTCGAGAATTTCTGCGCCGCAGTCGAGACCATGCTCGATGACAGATTTCGCGAGACGGTGGCGGAAGCGGAGCGGCGGGGCGTTTTTCCACGAGAAGTCCTTGTCCGACTCGGTGCTGCCGGGGTCTTCACCGATAAATGGGCGGGAGGATATCGGTTCCAACTCGCCAAACTCGTCGGGCTGCACACTGCACTTGGCGCGGCATGCTCGGGCGGCGTCGGTGTGGGGGTGAGTCTGCACGATTCAGCGCTCGCCATACTTCACCGATTTGCCGGTTCGGATCATCTCCGCTCGCTCTGCGCCGACGCGACGGCAGGCACTGCGGTGCTCTGCATCGGCGCGTCGGAGGAGACGGGCGGCTCGGACCTGCAAGCTGTACGGACAACCGCTGTCCGCGACGGTAGCGGGTATGTGCTGACCGGGGCGAAAGCGTTCGTATCGCTGTCCAACGTAGCCGACTTCGCGTTGGTGCTCGCGCAATGCGTAGAGAATGGAGACGACCATCGGCCGGGGAACCTCGGTTTGTTCGCGCTGCCCCTGACATCGGCGTCGGTGGGTAAACCATACGACAAGTTGGGGGCGAACTCGTTGGACACGGCCCCGATCGAGTTCGACACATGGTTGCCCGATGAGGCACTGTTGGGTCGTCCCGGCACCGGACTGGCCGCGATAACCTGGGGACTGACGCATGAGCGCCTGTCGATCGCGGCTCAGGTCTCGGGCGCATGCAGCCGAGTTCTCGGCCTCACTGTTGCGCGGATGATGCGACGTGAGCAGTTCGGCAAACCCTTGTTCGGCCACCAGGCATTGCGCCTGCGGGTGGCCGAGTTGCAGGCCAAGGTCGACATGCTGCGACTCGCCTTGCAGGGGATGGCGGCAGCGGAGCAGATCGACGTACGGACGGCTGCGGGCTTGAAAGTCACCGCTGCGCGGCTGGGTCAAGAAGTTGTCGGGGAATGCCTCCACATCTTCGGTGGCGCCGGATATCTGACGGCGGAGACTCCGCTCGCCAGATGGTGGCAGGACATGCGGTTGTCCCGGATCGGCAGCGGCACCGACGAAGTGCTGTGGGAACTCGTCGCCGCGGGGATGAAGCCGGACTTCAACGAATACGATGCGCTGTTCGGGTGACCTCACCCCGGGAAGGAGTAGTCACCCATGGCTTTCTCGCAGCCGCATAATCCTGTCCTGCCTTCTCGTTCGTGCGGTTCCTACGGCATGGATGGGGTTCAAGCCGCCTCGTGGCAGGTGAGCACGGCTGCAAGATACCGGAATCATGATGGTGACCGTCTTCCTCGAAAAGGAAGCGGCCCCGAACTCGTGACGGTTCGCACTACCTCCACCGGTACGACGACGCCCCGCAGGAGGGGAGTATCAACGAGCCACTGGTGGCCGAGGGTAGCGCCGCGCCGAACCCGTCGCTCACCCGAGGCGCCCTACAGGCGGCAGCACCGTATGTCGGCGCGCTTGCGCAAGCGGACACCACGGCTCGGGACAAGTGTATCGGCGCGATCGGCCGATGCCGGGATCGGCTCGGCCAGGGAACGCGGGAGAGACGCGAGCAATGCGGACCGGGCGGTCGTCCAGGGACCGTCGCCGACCCCCGATCGCACCGATGCCCCGGACCGAACCAGCGGGGTCACATCAGGTGGCCGATTCGGCGGGATTCACCGGATCGGCCGGATGGTACACACCGACCAATCATGACCTCGATGGGTAACCAAGGCGGCTACACCGAGAATACGGCCACCGATATCGCACTCGCGAAGACCCTACTATCGGGACGGTGACGGCCCGGCGTTTCGTGTCCCGGCGGCGCGGGGTCCGGACACGAACGCTTCGAGAAATCCGAGAGGACACCCCGAACCGGGTCGCTCAGACCCGTCCGCCCGGCTTGGCTATACCCCGGATGGACAGGCCACTGTCGGCGGCCACCATGGCACCGGTCATGGTCGCGGCTTCGGTCCGCGACGCCAGCAGGGTGAAAACCCCGTTGTAGGCGTCCACTCCAGGGACCTCCTGCAACGGCAGGGCCTGCCTGGTGCCGTTCAGCACCGAATCCGAGGGTGCCTGACCCAGTGATGTGGTTCCACGCAATCGGGTGGGTGCCACACCGGGAGCCACTCCATTGACCCGCACATCCGGTGCCAACTCGTAGGCCAGCTGCTTGACCAGGCCGTGTACCGCATGCTTCGACGAGGTGTAGAGCACCCCACCACCGGCGGCATTGGCACCGGCGTAGGAACCGGTGATGATCACACACCCCCGCGAGTGGATCAGCGCCTCCAGGCTCGCCCGCACACCCAGCAGAGGAGCCAGCACATTCACCCCGAACAGCTCGCGGAATGCCGAGGCGAGCCGGTCGCCGGGAATTTCCTCGAGCGGGCAGGCGGCGTCGGTGATTCCGGCATTACCGACGAACACATCTACCCGGCCCCAGGCCGCGAGCGCGGACTCGACCGCCGCCACATTGCCTTCCCAGGTGGCCACATCGGCCACCAAGGGGCGCACGGCACCACCCAACTCGTCACTCAGCTCGAGGACCCGTTCGGAGATGTCGACCGCGACCACGCGGGCTCCTTCGGCCACATAGCGGTGCACGACGGCGCGGCCGATCCCCGCACCCGCACCGGTGAAAACGACGACCTGCCCATCCAAAGCACCCACAGTGGGACCCCTCTCGTGTTCTGCGGCGATCGGCGGCACCACCGATCCACCATCTGTGTACATATCTGGATACAATCAAGGGTGGGGTGCACTTACCGCGCCCACCGGAAACTCCGAACCCCGCCGGCAGACCTAGGATGACCGGAATGACAGCCTCCGCTCGCCGGACCCGCGCCGGTACCACGGTCGACGCGCTCTATCACACCCTCCGGGACCGGATCATCTCCGGGGTTTATCCACCCGGGCTGCGTCTGTCTCAGGCACAGTTGGCGACGGAACTCGAGGTGAGCCGGACCCCGCTGCGCGAAGCCCTGCAACGCCTGGAGGCCGACAGTCTGGTCGTCGCACACGCCAACCGCGGAATGCATGTCGCGCCGGTGGTGAACTCCGAGACCGAGCAGAGTTACGCATTGCGCCTGCTGCTCGAACCACCCACCATAGGCGCCATCATCGACACGTTGGCCGATAGCGATATCGACAAGATGCAAACCCATCTCACCGCCATGCGCGAACACCGGGGACACAGCCGCCGATTCCAGGAGGCACACCAGCTGTTCCACGACGTGGCCCTCGTCCGGTATCCCTCGACCTTCGCCGACCTGACCCGCTCGCTGCACACGATGATCCACCGGCATCAGAGCTTCTACCTCTCCCATGCCCGGACACCGGGCGACTTCATCGAGAGCGACCAGTTCTTCCTCGATGCCATCCGGGCCCGCAATGCCCCGTCGGCCCAGCGGATCATGGAGTTCCACCTGATCGACGCGGCTCTCGGGCTCGTCCTCGACGCCGATCCCGATCACCGCTTCGATTCGCTGCTGTTGACGATGCGCGGACGGCAGATCGTCATCGAACACGACGACGGGCACATCCAACGCCCGGCACCGATCTACTGGATCGATTCCGATCCCATACTGCCGGATTTCACGACCTCCAATCTGATCCTCCGCTACCCGCCTCACCATCACGACTGACCCGATACCGGTCCGGCGGCGAGTCCGGACCGGCCCGGCACCGGACAGACCGCTGCCATGGCTCGCCGGACCGGGACTCGACGCCGGTCAGACCAGGCGGGCAATGGAGAACGCGGTGTGAATCGCGTCGTACACCCGGCCGGGCCGCTGCGCGGAGCCCACCACGTGAACAGCGATTCCGGCGTGCCGCAGCTCGTCGGCCGCCCTGTCGGATGCGGGCTCGCGGCCCAGCGCCAGCACCACGGTGTCGGCCGCGACGGTCTCGGTACCCGCCTCGCCGGCCACCACGACCCCGGCGGCGGTCACCGCGGTGACTCGGGCTCCGATCCGAACCCGAATACCGGCCTTGTCCATGAACACCGGCAGCTTCATGACGTCGTAGACGACCTCGTCCCCGGTCAGCAGCGCATCCTGCTGTTCGAGGACCAGCACCTCGGTATCCGGCATCTCGGCGACCCGGAGCGCGGTTTCGCAGCCCTGGAAGCCGCCACCGATCACCACCACCCGGCCGCGCAACGGCTTGTCGGCCCGGACCTTCGCGGCCTGGACGACCTCGATGCCGTCGGCGATCGGGAACTCGGGTTCACGCAACGGGGCACCGGTGGCCAGCACAACGGCGTCTACCTCGCTGCGCACCAGGTCGGCGACGGTTGCCCGGGCATGGACCACCTCGATATCGCGCTGTCGGACCTGGTGCACGAGATGCTCTGCCAATGACGCGATATCTTGTTTCACCCGTGATCCCTGGGCGTGCAGCAGGAGACCGCCCAGCTCCTCGGCCTCGAACAGGCTCACCCGGTGACCACGGTCGGCCAGCACCGCCGCGCTGTGCAGACCGGCGGGACCCCCACCGACCACCGCGACGGACTTGGCGACCGGGGCGGGCACAAGAGGGAACCGCCCCTCTTCGACAACCGACGGATTCACCGTGCAGCCCACCGAGCGGCCCTTGTCCAAGCCACGGTGCAGGCACCCGTCGTTACAGCGGATACACGGGACGATATCCAGTACCCGACCTTCCTGGGCCTTACGGGTCCAGTCGGGATCGGCGAGCATGGCACGGCCCAGCGAGACGAAATCGGCCGAACCGGAGGCGATCACCTCGTCGGCGACTTCGGGCGAGACCAGCGAGCCGGACCCGATCACCGGGATGGAGACAGCCGATTTGATCTTCTCCCAGCCCCAACGGTGCGGGGCCCGCATGTTGAACCATGGACTGACCTCCCACTCCATGGTGGCGTGATGACCACCGGAGGCGTGGATAACATCCACACCGTGCGCCTCGAGCAGGGTGCACAGTTCGACAGTCTCCTCGACCGGGAACCCGTCGGGCTCGTAGTCGGTCACCGAAACCCGGACACTGAGCGGGAAGCCCCGGGGAACGCGCGCCCGGACCGCGTCCACGATCCGAATCAGAACACGGACACGGTTCTCGAAGCTGCCGCCGTATTCGTCCGTCCGGAAATTGGTGTGCGGGGACAAGAAGTTGGTAATCATGTACCCGTGCCCGGCATGCACTTCGACCAGATCGAAACCGGCTTTCCACGCCCGCAGTGCCGCCGCGCCGAACGCCTCGACAATACCGTCGATCTCTTCGACGGTCAGCGGTTGCGGAACATTGCCCTCGATCGCCTCGACATAATCCCAGGAACTGTCGGACGCGGATTTCAACGGCTTGGTGCCGAGAAACTTCTGACGGCCACCGTGCGCCAGCTGCAGACCGATTTTCGCGCCTGCCCGGTGAACCTCGTCGACCAACCAGCCCCAGCCCGCGATGTGCTCGTGGCGGCTCATACCGGGCTGGTTGTGAATGGCCTTGCTGGCGTCGTCGTCGACATAGGTGTATTCGGTCATGATCAGGCCGACACCACCCTCGGCCAGTCGCCGGTAGTGGTTGACCATCCGCTCACTGACCGTTCCGTCCATATTGGCGGCAGCGGAACTGTTGGGCGACTTCAGCACCCGGTTGCGGATCTCGACCGGACCGATACGGCCCGGCCGGAACAGAGCGTCGAAACTCATGAAATCTCGATTCGTGAATGGGCTGTGAAAAGTTCGAGAGATGGGCTGATCAGAGATTCGAGGGGAAGGAATCCTCCCGGAACCGGATCACGGGGCCAATAGGGCACCGGCCCGGGGGACGACGGGCTCGAGATCCAGGCTGCGCAGCAGGCGCCAGGTGGTGGCGGCGGCCGCGGACAACACCGGAATGTCGAACTGCTGTTGCAGGGCGTCCAGCACCGGCAGCGACGGCATCTGTACGCAAGCGCTGATCACCAGCGCGTCGGCACCCGAGGTCTGCACGGACCGGGCATGCCCGAGCAAATCCTGCGGATCGAGCCGGCCGACAGCGAGGTTGTCGGCCACCTCGAGGCTGAGCGAATCGACCACGGTGAACCCAAGGTGTTCGATGTAGTCGCAGACAGTCGCGGTGAGCGGCTTCATATAGGGCGTGACCACCGCGATGTTCTCGACATCCAGATGCGCCAGTGCCTCGGTCAGCGCGCCGGCCGAGGACAGGACGGGGATATCGGTACCGCTCTCCTCCTTGGCGACCTGGGCCAGCTTGGGTTCGGATTCGCAATGGTAGCCGCGGCCCTGCGACATGATTGCCACCAGACACGCATACGCCATGACATCCACCCGGGCGTCGGCGAGCTCGGCCGCGCAGCGCAACGAGTCGGCGTCCATGGCGGCGAGCTGTTCCGGGGTGACATGCTGCATCCGCATCCGCGAGGAGTGGAAGGTGAACTGCTCGTCGGGCCGGATCTCCGAGCGCGCCCGGAGCATGGCGGGGATCTCGGTCTCCATGGTGGTGTTGGAGCTGGGCACGATCATGCCCACACGGTAGGAAGTCGTCATTGTCGTGTGTCTACTTTTTGTGTCGTATTTCTCGCGCGCCCGGCACACGATGCGCGGCTATATCGGTAGGTCAGCGAGCCGAGGTCAGGTTGGCTGTCCGCAGGATCGGTAGATCTGTCCTGGCACAACCGATGTGGGCGATCCGGGCCCGGCCTCCCGCGCGCAGCCGATCCAGGTCGTCGAGCCGCGCGGCCCCCGCGGCGACCGCCACCGGCAGCGACCGGAACTCATGGTCGCGGTCGACGGCCATGATCAGTCCCAGCGCGGTGTCGAGCAGATGGAAGCCGAGGATGTGCCGGACCGACTCGGCGTCTCGGGCAACCACCGCGTCGAGGAACAACTGATCGGTTCCGGTGACGTCCTCCACCACAACGGGGTGCGAGAAGTACAGCCGTTGGTGGCGGTCGATCTTGGTCAGCTGCGACTCGATCAGCTCACCGGTGGCCGCCGGGCACCGTCCGAGCATGACCCGGTGGTATTCCCAGTGCGCCCGCTGGAAATCGCGGGGCGAGTTCCGGTGCCGGCGCATCCGCCCCAGGGCGGCGGCCATGGCATCGATATCGCCCGCGGTGACCCGGTCGAGGACCGCCGACAGCAAGGCCGGCTCGACGAGCAGGCGGATCGCGTACGAGTCCTCCACATCACCGAGCTCCAGCGGAGCCACCACCACACCCCGATTGGCCTGACCGACCACCAGGTCCTCGGCTTCCAGCCGGCGTAACGCCTCTCGTAAGGGGGTCCGGGACACCGCGAGTTCGGCCGCCAGCTGTACCTGTGACAATGCGGTTCCCGGGCGGTAGGTGCCGTCGACGATCCGCTCCCGCAGGACGAGATAGGTATCCTCGACGGCATTGCCCCGGCGGGTACCCCCGCCTATCGCGGTGGTCATTCGTCCGCCGAACCGAGCCCCACCGCGATCATGTGGCCGAAGAAGTCCGGTCGCTGACCGGCGAGCGCTTCCAGCACCATGGCGTCGAGCAGGATACTCTTCCCGGTGCGCGGAACGAAGAGTTCCAGCCGCTCCCCATTGCGTGTCCAGACCTTGCGGAACCGCACACCGGTGAATTCGTTGCCGATACCATTCCATTCCGCTGCCTCGACCACACCGGGCGGCAGATCGGACCGCGAGGACACTGTCGTCTCGCTCATTGGGCTCCTTCCGGAATCCGGCCCGTAATGCGCACCGGGCGTGGCGGCGCCCCGTACTCCTGCGCGTTGCGGCGACCCCTCAGCACGTTCAATTCGGCCCTGGCCGCGGTCACCGCGGACAGGTCCAGATCGACAACCCGCACCGCCGCCGGGTCCTCGCCGAGATCGGCGAGCACCTCACCCCACGGCGATACCGCCAGGGCGTGGCCATAGGTCTCGAAGGCGTCGGTGTAGGAGGAATCCACCGCATGCACGGTGGCCGGAGCCACCACATACGCCAGGTTCTCGATCGCACGTGCTCGAAGCAGGGTGTGCCAGTGGGCTTCGCCGGTGGACCGGACGAAGGCGGCGGGCACCAGCAGCACCTCGGCCCCCGCCACCGCCAGCGCCCGGAACAGCTCGGGGAATCGGACGTCGTAGCAGATGGTGAGCCCGATGCGGACGCCGTCGAGTTCGAGCAGCACCGGCCCGGCGCCGGGTCGTTCGACCGAAGACGCCTCGAACGACCGGCCGCCGATATTGGCGTCGAACAAGTGCATCTTGTCGTAGCGCCCGGCCACCTCGCCGTCGGCGCCGATGACCAAGGCGGAGTTGAAGACACCGTCGTCGGTTCGGTTCTTCATCCCGCCCAGCACCACGGCCACCCCGGATTCCGCGGCGGCCCGGCGCGGTTCGCCGATCTCCGGCGATTCCTCGGTGAAAGCAGCATCACGCATCTGGGCGTTGCTACCGAGCATCAGACCGTTCTCCGGCAACACCACCAGATCGGCGCCGTCGGTGGCCGCCGCCCGGACGAGCCGGACGGCGGTCCCGAGGTTGGCCTCGATATCAGTGGTGGCATGCCACTGGGTGAGCCCGATCCGTAGTGTCCGGTCGGTCATGACGACTGCCCTGCCGCGGCCATCGCTGAACGCTCGCGCTCGGCACGCGCCAGATCCATATTGACCACCGTCCAGCCACCGCCGGACGCTTCCATCGGCTCGTAGCTGTACACGGTGCCGTGCACACCGGGCCCGACCAGTCCGAGCATGATCATCCAGTTCTGGATTTCGTACTGGCCGTGTTCGAGCAGCGGATACGGTTCCAGGCCGCACAGGTCCAAACCGCGACCCGACTCCAGCAGTTTCAGAATGTAGGTGTCGAATTCGACATCCACCCCACCGAAATGACCGGGATCGAGCCAGTGCGACAGGCCACCGGTGGCCAGGAACGCCACCTTCGGACCGGACTCCTCGACCAGGCCGCGCAGCGCCTCACCATAGCGGCGCGCGTTGAACGGCGAGAAGCTGCGGTGCGGCTGAGTGATGATCGGGATCACCGGAATATCCGGCCGCGGCAGCACCAGCCGCAACGGCACGATCAGGCCGTGGTCCAGGTCGACCCGCTCGGCTTCCTCGACCTCGAGTCCGGCGGCGCGGACCGTGTCGGCGATCGCGCGGGCGAACTCCGGGTGTCCCTTCAGCGTCAGGTCCAGATCACCGCGCTTGAAGAACTCCATGGAGCCGACGTGCTGATTACCGACACCCACCACGTAGTGACCGGTCTCGAAGCTCTGGAAATGGCAGTCGGCGGTGACCAGGACGATATCGGGGTCGGCGGCAACCAGGTCCCGCTTCAGCCGGTCATAGCCCGCCAGTAACCGACCGACCGCCTCGGCCGGGTCGACCTCGGGCCGGGCCAGCAGGTCCGGGACGTGTGAGCAGCCCCCGGCGAACACCAGATTGCGGGGCACGTCCGGATCGGGCAGTGGAATGCTCTCGTCCACGAGGAAGCCACCCTTGCTGGTGGTGTCCCCGAGGTTGTCGTTGAACCATCGGCTGACCAGGATGGTCAGTCCGTCGTTGAGACCGGCGGCACGCAGTTTGTCCCGATTGCCGGACAGAATCGTCTCGACCCATTCCCGCTGCACGCCCAGCAGTTCCGGAGCCCTGGCCGGTTCGGCCTTGACCTGTTCGAGCAGCTGGGTATCGCGTGCCATCGCCAGGATGGCCTGTTCGATCGCGGCCTTGTCCATCACGGTCACTCCCCCACGACCAGCGCACCGTCGCGGACCACGGCCTCGCCGTCGATCTCCACGGTGCAACCGCGCATCGGCACGTCCAGATGGGCCGGGGTCTCCCGGTCGGCGAACCGGTTCGATCCGGTGGACCACATGAAGTTGCCTGCGGTAGAACGAAGTTCCTGCCCGTACAGGGTGCGGGCATCGTAGACGTCGAAGGCCGACCAGCGGGCCTGCGGTAGCAGGCCCCAGCCCATATGACTGGTGGCCCACACTTCGGAGTCGCCCCAGGCCTCGAAGTAGTCGTTGAGCACGTGGGCGTCGGTGCCCGTACCCGTGATCCGCTTGAGGTAGCCCTTCTCCACCTCGATGGTGACCGTGTCCTGCACGTAACGCTGCCACGGGATCAGGCCGTCACCGGGCTGGAGCACGATAACGCCCTCGGCTGTGCGGTCGTTGGGGAAGCAGGCCACGAAACCGGACGGCCAGTGATCCCAGCGGCCCGCCTCGTCGACGTATCCCCACTGGTGTGTGATCGGCAGGCCCTCGCCGGAGATATCGGCGGTGAGATCGGTACCGGCGGAGCTGGTGACATGCAAGGTCGAACCGGCCCGCAACTTGCGGCCACCAGCCTCCACGGCCTCCCGCAGTTCCGGGCTACCCATCAGCCGCTCCAGCACATCGTTGGGTTCGGCCACGAACAGCATACGCTTGCCGTTGCCGGTGATGCGGGTGCGCACATCGGAATGGATGAGACCACCCACGGTCACGTCGACGACGAAATCGCATTCACCCGCGGCGGCCAGCAACGGCGCGACCTCACGGCCGTCCGGCCGGTACGGCGGCAGTATGGGGTTGGACAGGCTGGAGGCGTGCAACACCAGCGCACCGGCCCCCAGCCGACGGGCGGCGGCGACGGCGGCTTCGACATACTCGGTCTTCTGGCCGAGTTCGGCGATGACGGCCACCGTCTCGTCCGCGGTCAGTTTGCACAGCCTGAACTGCTCGACGAAGTTCTCGGTCAACGTTTTCGGCATGGAAATATCCCTCTCGAATCTGTTTACTCCAAAGCCAGGCGGTCATTCCGGGTATGCGCGGGTCAGTGGCCCGCGCGAACAGCCCCGCCGTCCACCGGAATCGACGCGCCGGTGATGAACGACGCCCGAGGTGAGGCGATGAAGGCGACGGTGTCGGCGATCTCCGACGCCTCCGCCCACCGGCCGACCGGGATATCGGCCACTACCTTGGCGATTTCCTCGTCGACATCGGTGCCGTTGCTCTGCGATTTCATCTCGACGATGCGTTGCATCCGGTCGGTGCCGGTCGCGCCGGGCATGACCTGGTTCACCCGCACACCGCCGGCCGCCAGCTCGGTGGCCAGGGTCTTGACGAACGCCGACGCGGCAGACCGGTAGGATGCCGACAGCACCCCGCCGATCGCCGGCTGGCGAACCCAGGTCGACGACAGCAGGATGATCGACCCGGAACCCTTGTCGCGCATACGGTTCCCGGCGTCCGTGGCCAGCTGGACCACCGGCCGCAGCAGCAAGTCGTGCGCGGCCTGCCAATCGTCCCAGGTGGTCTCCAGAACGGGCTTGATCTCGGGGCCGGGGGTGTTGAGCACCAGGACGTCCAGCACCCCGTACTTGCCGATCACGGTATCTATCAGTTCGGCGGTGGCGGCGCCGTCACCCAAATCGTGCGTGTATGGCACGATCTGCCCGGTACCGATGGGTTCCGGTCCGGACCCACCGGAACGTGATGCCGCGACAACGGTCATCCCCTCCGCCGCCAGGCGTTCGGCGGTGGCTCGCCCGATTCCGCGTGAAGCGGCCGTCACCAAGGCGACGCCCTTCTCGAGACCCAGATACACGATTACTCCTCGTTATTGTGTCGATTGCTCCCCGTGGATGCGCGGCGCTTCGCCCGGTAGGCCTGGACTCGGCGCCCCGGCCGCACACCCGCGGGTCGTTCAGATCTCACGGATCGCCTGCTGACCGCACAACCCGATTACGCGGCGGACCAGTGCCTCGTCCCTGGCGGGCACGGTTCCGTCCCCGACAGCGGAGCCGTACCCCCAGTCGTCGGACCGGAAGGTCGACGGGCACATCTCGAAACAGGTGCCGTAGCCGTCGCATTTGCTGTTGTCCACAATCACTCGCATGGTCAGGGCTCCTTTCGCGCATTGCGGCGCTCGATCTCGGCTGCCCCGATCCGGGCCAGCGCCGCCGCGCCGTCGATGAAGCCGCACACCCCGCGACCGGCGAGCTCGGACCCCCACCGGCTGAGGTCGGCGATATGCCGGGTCGCGTCGTTCCCGGCGAGCGCCCGACGGAACGCCCGCGCGATCTCCTTGGTGCCGGTGAAGCACGAGCCGCACTGGTGTGCGCTTTCCATGGCGAACCAGCCGCTCAATTCCTCGGCCACCACCAGCGGATCGTCGTCGGGGCCGAGCACGGTGATGGCGGCGCAGCCCAGGCCGGTACGCGCGGCACGCATGGCGTCGTAGCAGCACTCGAGCGCGCTGTGGTCACCGATCGCCACACCGTTGAACCAGCCCCCGATCAGGGCGGCGGTCATCGGGGCGCGCACACCACCGGCCGCCGATACCAGATCTGCCACGATGGCTCCCAGCGGCATCTCGTACACCCCCGGTTCGCCGACCCGACCGGTGACGGTGAACAAGGCGGTTCCCCGCGAGGAGGCGCTACCGACCGCGGCGAATTCCGACGCGCCGTGGCGGCGAATCCATGCCGCGTGGGCCAGCGTCTCGACATTGCTCACCAGGGTCGGCAAACCGTGGACACCCACTTCGAAGGGCCGGGGTGGCTTGCTGGTCGGTTTGGCGGGCCAACCGTTGAGGCATTGCACCACCGCCGATTCCTCACCGGCCACATAACCGGGTGGGCCCTGATGCACTCGCAGGGTCACGCCCTCGGGGACCAATCCGGCCGTGACGACCTCGGCGACGGCACGCCGCACCGTGGCGACCACCTCTGGTGCGGAGACGTAGACGACGGCTTCGTCGGCACCAGTGACCGCGGCGGCCAGCAAAAGCCCGTCCAGAACCAGATGCGGGCGCCGGGTGAGCAGCCACGCATCCTTGGCGGAGGCGGGCTCACCTTCGTGGCCGTTGGCCACCACGACACTGTCACCGGCGCCGGCCACCGCGGCCCACTTGCGGTAGGCCGGGAACCCGGCACCCCCTCGTCCGCGCAACCCGGACAGTTCCAGTTCCGCCAGGAAAGCGGCCGAATCCACGGAAGGGCCGAAGAATCCGAGCGCCCGTTCGTGCTCGAGACCCCATTCGGGCGATTCCACTCCGGGGACAACCAGCCGTCCCGGGGCGCCGCCGGCCACCCGGGCCGGTGTGTCGACAGCAGGCGCACGGTAGAGCGCCGACCGGAGGGTAGAGGTCATGAGAGTCCCCTCGAAATGGCTTGTGCGGTGGCGAGTGAGATCACCTCGCCGTATTTGGCATCGATATCGAGCAGCGCTGCCCGATGCGGCCCCTCCTCTCGGTCGCCCACACAGTCGCGGACGACGAAGGCCGGCAGATCGGCCGCACAGGCGTCCACGACGGTGGCGCGAATACAGCCGGAGGTGGTGGCACCCGCCACCAGAACCGTGTCGATTCCGGCGACGGCCAGCCGAGCCGCGAGGTCGGTGTGCGCGAACGCGGACGCGGTCTGTTTGACCACCAGCGGGTCGCCGGGCCGCATCCCCAGGCGTTCATCGATCTCCACACTGCGGTCACCGGTGCGCAGGCACCTCATCGCGGGCATCTTGCGCAACCAGGTTCCCGCGATCCCGTCGGAGTCGGCGGGGAAGGCGATCGCGGTGAAGTACACCGGCACCCCGCCCCCGCGGGCTGTATCGATCAGTTTCCGGGTAGCGGCCACGACGGTGTCGAGGTCGAACCCGGGACCATACTGTGACTCGGTGAATCCGTATTGCAGATCCACCACGATCACCGCCGGACGTGACCCCGGAGTCAGGGAGCCGAGCAGGCCACCATCCCGGTATCGAGCCCGGATCTGCGCCTCGTCGGTCATCGCCGGGCTCAAAACGAATGCTCCGGCCACTGGCCCGGTTCCGACCGCATGAGGTCGGCGTAGTAGGCGTACATATTGCGCTGGACGCCCTCTTCGTACCGGGTCCAGTACACCTTGCCGGGGCCCGGCCAGTTCTGCACCGGATGGGCCATGCCGATGCCCGGCATACCCATTTCGTAGTTCAGTTCGAAACCCAGCAGCTCGGCGGCGACCGAACGTCCGGTGCGGCTCACCGTGATCCACGGTTCGGTGTCGTCCATCTCGAACGCCCCACCCAGCGAGAACGTGCCCAGCCCGGCACGGTAGGCGCGGTCCTTCTGCTCGGGGGTCATGTTCTTGTAGCCGAGGAACCAGTTCCACATCTCCACCTGGCCCGGGCCCTTGGGCTGCCAGCAGCGCACGGTGAGCACACCGGTCGGCGGATGGTTGGCGCCGTCCTCGGTCATCGGCAACGCCAGAATGGAGAAGTTGGGGAAGACATTGCCTACCAGCACTCGCGAGCGCCGGGCGACCTCGAGCTGCTCGGGGCTGATATTGGCGGCGGTGAAGTACTTCGCGGCCAGGTCTTCCGGGAAGCCGAAGAACTTGGGTCCCGGATCATCGGGATCATCGGCCATGGAGAACGACAGCGAATGCCCGGGTGAGGCCTGGATGTGATACCCCATCATGTTCTCGCTGAACGGAACGGGGAAGGCACCGATGCTGTACACCGACTTGTGCAGCGTACCCAGGTGATAGTCGTCACCGGAGAAGTTGTCGGCGCCCGACTTCCAGTTGGCGTCGAGCACGAACCGCTGCGGTTTGCCCAGGACCTCCACCCCATCGGCATCCAGGCCGAACAGCAGATCCATGTACCAGGCCATACCGCCGAGATATTCGCGCAGCGGGGGCGCGGTCGGGTCGAGGGTGGCGAAGACGAGTCCGTGAAAGGACTCCACCTGCGCGGCTTTGCTCAGGCCGTTCTCTGCCTTGTTCATATTGCCGAACGCGTTCTTCCACAGCGGCGCACCGACCAGCCTGCCGTCGGAGGCGTAGGTCCAGCCGTGGTAGGGACAGCGGAAATGCGAGGAGTTGCCGGAATCCGCCCGGCAGATCTGCACACCCCGATGCTTACACGCGTCGAACAGGACATGAACCGTGCCGAATTCGTCACGGGTGACGACGAAGTTGTCTTCACCGATTCGGCGGACCATATAGTCGCCGTTGGCGGCGATCTCGGATTCGTGGCCCATGTAGACCCAGGTCCGGCCGAAAATCCGGCGCAGTTCCGCCTGGTGTACATCGGGGTTGCCGAAGATGCCGGAGGGGATTCGCCCCCCGGGCAATCCGCTGTCGATCCGGTCCATCAATTGCCGGACTCGGGGGGAAAGCGTGCTTTCCTGTGCCGCCGTCATACGTCGCTCCTGGGCTGAATGGGCTGAAGGCTTGGGGTGGACCGTGGGCGAGGGCGTGGCTCGCCGTGTCGGCGGTCAGAAGAACAGCGAGAGGTTGTGGGTACCGATAACGGTGAGGTCCAGGTACACCACCCGGTGCAGCAACTTGAGGTGGCCGTCTTCGCGCCGCAGGACGTCCCGGCGCTCACCGGAAAGCATCTGCGGATTGGTCTGGTCCTGACGGGTCCGGTAGATCAGGATGTTGCTGCGCGCCCGGATGTAATCGGGATCGCCGCCTTCATGCTCGGACACACGGATATTGGTGACGAAATGCCGCACCCGTGACGGCGGGTCCTCGGCCCAGGCGTACAGGGTCGCGCCACGCGCCACACGCGATTGGAGCGACCCGAGGTTCTCGTTCAGGTGGAAGGTGGTCGACGAGAACCCGAATCCACGGGCTCGCTCTACCGTCTCGCGCACCGGGACCTCGTGACGATATCGCGGCTCACCATCTCGGTGAGCCATTCACGCTCGTTGAGATCGTCGAGCAGTTCGGCCTCGAGAAGCATGAAGTCGACGACTTCGGCATGCCGCGGATCGCTGGACGCGAGCCGCTGCCGCGTCACTGTTTGTCGTTGGGTCAATTCCGTCCCCTAAAACTGCATACACTTTTGGATGCACAAGCATTGTGGCTCGAGTTACAGGTGAATGCAAGCCCGAGCCAACCGACTCCCCCGCGTGAACCATTCCGGAATCCGATGCGCGCCGTAACCGAGCCGAACAGGTCGGATACCGTGCAATGAGAGTCGCCCGACCGACGCCCACCGCGGATACGGCCGAGGTCATCGAGCCGGCAACAGTGGAGCAGTCGTACCGCGTCGGTCTATTTGAATAGTCAGATACTAATATCTTGGTATCAGCAAGTACATGTGCACGTCCTGTCTCGGCCGGCTTGCCTCGCCCCAACTGCTCCCGCGCGGGGCGGGCTTCAGAACGCTGGTGGTGTTGCGCGACAACCCCGGCTCCCACGGATCCGCTCTTACCCGTGCACTGCGGCACCGCTTCGCCAAAGGACAATGCGCCCTGCCCATGCAGGACACATCTCCCACACCATGCGAGAAAAGCCGACCCTGCGAACGCGTTCACCACAGCGATGATCGGGCCCACCCCAATTCCGCGGTGACGCATTCGCCGTCCGGATCACCGATCTCAGCGACAACTCGGACGGTCGCCGCGGACCGGCCCACACGAGTGGCCGTGGACAAGGGTTACTCCATACGGCCCATCCGCGACTATCTGCATGGCCGCCGTATCGCAGCGACCTGGACTCGGTGAGGTGGTGGCCGGCCACAGCTAAGCCTTTGGCGCCGAATAGATTTGGCCTGTTCGGACAACGCCCACAAATTGACACTATCGTTATTTCGTGGGTAACCTCACACTTGCACAGTGGTTCCGAGCGCCGGCGTGGTCGGCTCGCGACCACATCCCTGCGCAGCTGTTCACTGATTACGTTCGAGCACGTCCATGTTGCGCCGGCAACCGGAGGTACCGCCATGACCATCGAGGTCGGGTCCGAGAAAACAGCCGAGCCGCCTGGCTCACAGCGCTTTCTGCCCAGAGCTGCACTACCCCCACCGACCAGGGAATTCGGCGCGCCATACGAGTCCGTGTCCGGGCTGCCCGGGTAGCCGACCCGATAGGAGCGAAGCGGGTCATATGCTCTCGTCGGTTTGCCGCGGCGGCCGATGACCCCGACAGTGGCTTTCTCGTCCACACAACCCGGTCCGGTCCGGTCCGGCTTCTGTCTCCAACCGCGCGCCGATGGTCCATGTCGCGCTCGCCGGGCGGTGGTCCCCCCGCCGGCGCCCGAGCCGCGGAGATACGTGGCATCGTCCGCAGGACCACGCGGCTCGGCTCACCGTGTATACCGGTTGGTGAGATGGTTTGCACCGCAGGAACATTCGTCTTCCGGGAGCGGACTGCCGAACAAGTCAATGTCATGGGTCCACATTCCGTTCGTGTATCCAAGATCAGAAGGGACATCGATGACATCTGCCACACCTACCGAACGGAGTTGGGGCGCGCTATCCGAGCCCATCCATACCGATGCTGCGGGCGCAGGCGATCCGGTGTGGAAGGACAATGCCTACCTATCGTTCTGGGATCCCGCCGCACAGGTGTTCGGCACATTGCACGTTTCGACCTCACCGAACGCGCCCGATGCCCGCCGCGCCCGATTCAGCATCTCCGTGGCGGGACGGGTCACCGAGGTGATCGAACCTTTGGCCGAGGGAACATTCAGCGGCGAAAGCCTCCACTTCGGGCTGGACGGCCGGGTGCGGGTCGATCACCCGACCGTGCAGGCCGAGCTCGTCAACACCCCACTGTTCGCCGCGGCCGACTACGGTGTGAACAATGTCATTCCGCCGCTGGTGCCCGGTAAACCGCTCCAGCATTTCCAGCAGGCCTGCACGGTCGCGGGCACGGTAACAGTGGCCGGGTCCACGGTCACCACTGCGGGTCGCGGTATGCGCGACCGCACCTGGGGCTTCCGGGACGAGTCGTCGCAGTGGATCGAGTTCGCCGCATTGTTCATGGTGGACGAGTCGACCTTCATCTCCGCGATGAAATTCCGCGGCGCCGATGACACATTGACCGGCGACGGGTTCGTTATCGACAGCGCCCGTTCGATACCCATCACCAGAATCACCTTCGCACGTGACGCGGCCGCCCAGTTCCGTTGGGCCCGGCTCGAACTCGCCGACGACAGCACCCGCCTGGTATCGATCCGCACCCGCCTCGGCGGATTCCGGATACCGGCGGGCCCCGCCGAGACCGAAGGTCCGGCACTGGAGGCCTATGACGACTTCATGACGCTCGACAGCGAAGGGCACGGGGGCGCCGGCATTTTCGAGCAGGCGATCCTGCACCGGGTCACTTAGCCGCCGGTGCCGAGAGAAAGCAGACATACCATGTCACAGGAACTCAGCATCCTGCGGGCAACACGATTCAAGGGGCGGCCCAGCGAATCCGATCTGATCGCCGCGGTGGGCCTTGCCGAAGCCGACGGCGCCGCCGCCGTCGCGGCACTCGTCGCCGCGGGCGAGCTCGATCGTGTGGGTGTACGGATCGGACTCACCGCAGCGGGCCGGTCCAGACTCGACGCATTGCTGGCGGCCGAGCGGGCGACTGTCGACCAGGAGCTGTTACGTCAGTGCTACCTGGGCTTCGATGCGATCAATACGGATTTCAAACAGCTGGTCACCGACTGGCAGCTCATCGACGGAGCGCCGAACGACCATACCGACGCCGAGTACGACGCCCGGATCGCGACGCGGCTGGCGGAACTGCACGAGCGCTTCGTACCGCTGCTCGAGGAGTTCGTACGGCTTGCGCCTCGACTCGCGATGTATACGAACCGGTTCGCCTCGGCACTGGCGAAGGTCCGGTCCGGCGACCCGACCTGGTTCGCCCGTCCGCTCATCGACAGCTACCACACGGTCTGGTTCGAGCTACACGAGGAATTGATCGGCCTCGCGGGCCTGTCGCGTGTGCAGGAAGCGGCTGCCGGGAGAGCGGAATGACCTCGGCGGGGGCCGGTCCGTCCGCGATTCTCGTCCTCGGTGGCGGCACCGTCGCGGATCGCGAGCTGGTCGGCGGCAAGGCATGGAGCATCCAGCGGATGATGGCGCTCGGCCTTCCCGTTCCCCCTGCCTTCGTCCTCACCACGGAAGTCGGCCGCCGTGGGCGCGGTACGGGCGAGACGCTGCCCGCCGATGTGTGGCGCGAGGTGCCCGCGGCGGTTGCGGAACTGGAAGCGGTCACCGGACGTCGGTTCGGAGCCTCCCCACGGCCACTGCTCGTCTCGGTGCGTTCGGGCGCACCGACCAGCATGCCGGGGATGATGGACACGGTTCTCGATCTGGGCATGACCGATGAGTTGGAGCGGGCGCTGGCCGGCCCCGCAGGCGAGCGGGCCGCGTTCGCCGCCGACACCCACCGGCGCTTTCGCGAACAGTTCGAGAAGGTCGTCGGCTCTCCACCTCCCACGGACCCGTGGGAGCAGTTGCGTCGTGCGATGGTGGCGGTGCTCGAATCGTGGAACTCGCCGCGCGCGACCGGCTATCGCGAAAGCCGAGGGCTCTCACACGATGGCGGTACCGCGGTCACCGTGCAGGCCATGGTCTTCGGCAATCTCGACGACCGCTCCGGCACCGGTGTGTTGTTCACCCGCAACCCGCTCACCGGCGGCGCCGAACCCTACGGTGAATGGCTGCCGGGCGGCCAGGGCGAGGACGTGGTGTCCGGACGTGCCGATGCCCTGGCTCTCGCCGCCTTGGCAACCACGATGCCGGAGGTCCATGCCGAGCTGATCGCCGCGGCCGGGCGGTTGGAGGCCGACGCCCGCGACGTGCAGGATATCGAGTTCACCGTGGAAAGCGGCGCCCTGTGGCTGCTGCAATCCCGAGCGGCGAAGCGATCTCCCGAGGCCGAGGTCCGTCACGCAGTACTTCTGTGGCAGGAGAACTTGATCACCGAGACCGAGGCTCTCGACCGGGTGCAGCCCGAACACGTCCGGACCTTGCTCACAGCGCGTCTCGACCCCGGGGAAGTGGCCGCGACGGTACCGGTGGCGACCGGCAAACCGGCCTGTCCGGGCATCGCCACCGGCATCGTGGTCACCGAGGCCGGCGCTGCCGAGAACCGTGTAAGCCGGGGTGAGGCGGTGATCCTGGCCCGGCCGACCACCGACCCCGACGATGCGGCGGCGATGTCGGTCGCCGGCGCGGTGATCACCGAGCTCGGGGGCTCGACCTCGCACGCGGCCGTGGTCTGTCGGGAACTGGGCGTTCCGTGTGTAGTCGGCTGTGGCACCGGGTCACTCATGAAGCTGACCGGGCAGATCGTCACCGTCGATGCCTCGACCGGCACCGTGTATCCGGGCGAGGTTGCCGTTGTGCCCGCCACCGCTGTCGATGATCCCGATATTGCGCTGCTCACTCGATGGGCACGCGCGGAATCCCCCCGGGGCGTATCGGGCGCGCTGCCCGAGTTGCTCCGACGACGCAAGATGGAGAAGATACGATGAGTAGTCGCGAAACCGTCGAGAAAACGCTCGACAATACGACGATCGACCCGTCGGTCACCTGGACCACCGGCAATGTCGCGGAGGCATTCCCCGGCGTGTTCACCACTCTCGGCTTCACCTTCATCAACGCGGCGGTGGAGTCGGCAACCCGCACCACGTTCAAGAATCTGGGTGTTCTCACCAGGAAGCAGGTCTACCTCCCCGATCGGTCGGAGGACATGTTCTGGACATTGTTCGCCGGGCGGGCCGCGGCGAACATCGACAAGTTCCGCGAGATCGCGAATATCACTCCCGGTACCTCGGCGACCGCGGTAGAGCAGCAGCTGTTCGGCTACGTCCGGCCGGAGACCGTCGATGCGAACAGTGCACGCCGTTATCCGGCCATCGCCGCCAAGGCGCCGGGAGCGGTTCTTCGGCTGCCCAAGCGGCACGATGCGGAATTCGCCGAGTTGCGCCGCTGGCGGCTTGCGCATCTGGACGGTATCGACATCCTCGACCACGTGGGGTGCGTCGAGCTGCTGGCCGATGCGCAGCGGCGTTTCCAACGCATGCTGACCCTGCATATGCTTGTCGCATTCGTCAGCTCTGGGCTCGCGGACCGCGTGACCGATATCCTGACCGAACACGATCTCTCTCACCTCGGACCGGCACTGCTTTCCGGGGTCGGCTCCGATGAAAACGAGATCGCACACGACCTCTGGGCACTGGCCCATGAACAGATCACCCTGCGCGAGTTCACCGATCGGCACGGTTACCACGGCAGCAACGAAGGTCAGCTGCACGGCGTGACCTGGCGTGAGAATCCCACGCCCATACTCGACCGGCTCGGCGATTACCGCGCCATCCCCGCCGACAGTCCACGCGCACCACGCAACCGGAGCCAGGAGCAGACCGAGATACGGCAACGTGCCTTGGCCGAGCTCCGGTCGGCCCTGCCCCGGCGCAAGCGGGGCGTCGCTGCCTGGACCGTGCGGATGGCCAGTCGCTGGATCGCCCTCCGCGAGCAGGGCAAGGCCGGCTATCTGCTCACCTTCGATATCGCCCGGGCGGTTATGCGCAGACAGGGTGCCCTGTTGGTCGACGCGGGCGCAATCGACCGCGTCGACGATGTCTTCCATCTCTCCTATGACGATGTGTGTGGAGGCGTCACGGACGATCGGCGCGCCGTGGTCGCCGAACGCCAGGATCAATACGACGAGCGGTGCACCTACCGGTTGCCGCAATCATGGTCGGGAATACCGGAACTGAGGAAGGTGGACGAGGAGGAAGTGCCCCCACTGGAGGTCTCCGGTGTCGTCACCGGCGTGGCCGCCAGCGGTGGTGTCGTGGAAGGTCGCGCAAGGGTGGTCCGCGACCCGTCGACCACCGAGCTGGACGATGGCGATATCCTCATCTGCGAGACGACCGATCCGAGCTGGGTGTCGTTGTTCCTGGTCGCCGCCGGTGTCGTCACCGATTTCGGCGGCCTGCTCAGCCACGGCCCGATCGTGGCGCGTGAGCTCGGGATCCCCTGTGTCTGCGGTACCGAGAACGGCAGCTACCGAATTCGCGATGGTCAGCGTATCCGCTTGGACGGTGATACGGGCACGGTCACCGTGCTCGCATGAGTTGTACGATGTGATGAAACTCCGTGCGATCAGGCGTCGTAGCTGCCAAGCAGCTACGATGCCCTCGTGCGTCCCTACCAGAGAGTGCCGTGCAGGAGGTCGGCGAACTGATCGACCATAGGCTCGAACCGTCCGGGGGTTCCGACGAACCCCGCGTACATGCTCATTCCCCACACCATGGCTATCAGTATCTCGGTGACGGTAGCGATATCGATGTCCTGTCGGATCTTCCCGTCCGCCACAGCGGCATCCAACGCCGCTTGGATGAACCGGCGCACATCGTCGATCTGTTCCTGCGCCCAGTCGCCGAGTTCCGGATTGCGCAGCGCGTCGAACAGCGATGCCGCGAGAAGCCGCACAGAGGCGCGGCTCTCGAAATCACCCTGCATGGTGATGCGCAGAAACGCCGCCACCCGATCGGCGAGATCCGCTTCTTCCTCGGCGTCGGCGATACCCGCCCTGATCACACTGCTCTTGTCCATCTCGAAGAGTGTTCGGTACAGCTCGTCCTTGCTCTGGAAGTAATGGTTGACATTGGTGCGCGTGACTGCGGCACGCACGGCGATATCGGTGAATGTCGCACGGTGGTAGCCGACTTCGCTGAACAGTTCACGCGCGGCTCGCAGAATCCGTTCTCTGGTGTTCGCTCCGTTGGATCCGGCGGGGCGGCCTCGACCGCGCTTGGGCAATGCCGCCGGGTCAGTCACAACCGCGCTACCTCTCGTTCACCGACATTGCGGCTCATCACCCACCATCATCGCGTATCCGACAAAACCTCTGGCGGGGACACTCGACGGCGGCACATACTCCGCACAGGCCGCATTGTACAGAGCCAAACTCCGCCCCGGTGCCCGGTAGGAGCGCCACCGAAGCCATAGCACCTCGTTCACAGTAAATTCCGACCGTCTGGAGTCCCATTCTTGAGTACCGACCCGTCCTGCCCGGCCTTCCGCAACTCGCCTTTTGGTTCCGACGACCGGCGGATGGCGCTGTTCGCGCCGGAGTTCGCCGCTGACCCCCACGGCCACTACCGTGAAATGCGCAAGCGATATCGGTCTTTGATTCCGGTGGAACTGGCGCCGAGCGTTCCCGCCACGCTCGTGATCGATTACCGGACCGCGGTTCGGATCCTCAACGACCCCGAGCATTTCCCTGCCGACCCGCGCACATGGCAGAAGAATGTCGCCGCCGATTGTCCTGTTCTCCCCATGATGGAGTGGCGGCCGATGGCGACCCGGAGTGCCGGAGCAGAAGCGGAGCGCTACCGGCAGGCCACAACCGAGAGCGTCAACGAGGTCGATCTCTATGCTCTCCATACCACCGTGGAGGAGATCGCGTTCTCACTGATCAACTCTTTCTGCGAAGACGGCCACGCCGAACTGATCGGCCAGTACACGTTCCCGCTGGTATTCAGCGTGCTCAATGCGTTGTTCGGCTGTCCACCGGAGATCGGGCAGAAGATGGCCGCCGGTATGGCGGCGATCGTCGAGGGCGTGGACGCCGATACCGGCAACAGAATGATCAGCGAAGCGATGCTGGAGTTGGTGACCCTCAAACGGAACGAACCCGGCAACGACGTCACCTCGGCACTGCTACGGCATCCGGCCGGACTCGACGATCTCGAGATGGTGCACCAGCTGGCGAGCCAATACGGTGCGGGGATCGAATTCCAGCAGAACCTTATCGTCAACACCCTGCTGCGGATCTTCACCGATGACCGGCTGGGCGGCGGCGTGCTGGGCGGGAGCCTGTCCACCCGCGAAGCGCTGGACGACGTCTTGTTCAACGATCCACCCCTGGCGAACTACCTGCTCACCTACCCTCGGCAGCCGATCCTCATCGATGACGCCTGGCTGCCCGCCCACGAGCCGATCGTCATCAGCATCGCCGCCTGCAACAACGATCCCGCGGTCCGCAGCGATAATCGCGCCGGCAACCGCTCGCATCTGGCATGGGGTCTCGGCGCCCGCAGCTGCCCCGCGCAGTCCATGGCATACCTGATCGCACAGGACGCCATCGATCAGCTGCTCGACGCCCTGCCCGAGATCCGGGCGGCCGAACCCCCGGCCTGGCGGCCCGGCCCCTTCCATAGGTCGCCGACGTCTCTGCTGGTCGAGTTTCCGCCGTCCCCTCCGCTGCACGTATCCTGAGAAGACATGGTGATCACCGCGTCGCGGCTACAGGCGTCGCCGCAGAACTGTCGACCCGGAACCCGCTGCTTCCGATCAACCACACAGCGGGGCCGCCGCTCGTACCGCAGTAATCCCGCCGCCGGACCCCCGGGTGTGGTGGCCCACTTTTATCGCGCAACCGATCACCCAGGGGACGGGTCGGTGCCGAGGTAACCGGATGCACTCCAGAGGTCCACAGCGTAGCCGGGGTCCATGACCTTGACCTGACCGGCGAAGCCGAGCAGTTTGCCGGTTGCGGACCTCGATCGTGCCGTACGCTGCCGCCAAGGCCGAAGGCCTGGCGCCGGCCCTGGGACCGACTGTGCGCGTCAACACCCTCATGGCCGGGCCATACACACCGGAGCCGAGGATTGTTGACACCGAGGTCGGACAGCGCGCACCACGTCGGATTTCCTCCGCTCCACCACCGCATCCTCCTGGCCCGAAACCGGCCACCACCGAAAGTGCGCCAGAGCCGTCAATCGGACGCTCCCGGGCGGTACAGTGCTGGTTACTGTCAGAAAGTGAACCGGATGAGCTCGGCACGCTTGGTGATGCCGAGCTTCGGGTAGGCGCGGTATAGGTGGTGTCCGACCGTCCGAGGGCTGAGGAAAAGTTGGCCGGCGATGTCACGGTTGCCGAGTCCCGTGGCGGCGAGCCGGACCACCTGGAGTTCCTGAGGGGTAAGGCGTGCGATGGGGTCGTGGTCGTGCGGTCGAGCGATGGGTCGGTCACCGAGGGCATTCAGTTCGGCGCGGGCCCGCTCGGCCCAGGTGGTGGCGCCGAGTTGCTCGAATGCGTTGAACGCTTCGGTCAGGCGGGTGTGGGCGTCGGTGCGGCGACGTTTCCTGCGGAGCCATTCGCCGTACAGCAGGGCGGTGCGGGCATGGTCGTACGTGCGCTCGGCTTCGAGATGTAGTCGAAGCGCTGTGTTGTACCGAGTTTCGGTGTCGGCGTCGGTGGATAGCAGCGCGTGGCAGCGGAATACGAGTGCGTTCGCATACGGCTGTCCGGTGTGTTCCGCCCAATCGGTCAGAGCAGGCAGATACCGAGCTGCCTGCATGGTCCGACCGCTGCGAATGGCCGATTCCACGTGGTCGGGTATGGCTTGTACCAGGAAATCCCGGCGGGCCGGCCCGGCGCATATGGTCTCCAAGTGATGTGCGGCCGTATCGAACCGTCCCTCACCGAGGTCGAGCAGGCCCAGCGCCCAGGCGGCGAGAGCGGCGTTGGTGGGATGCCGGGCATGGTTGCGCAGCATGGTTTCGGCGTGGGTACGGCAGGCTTCGGCATCGCCGGTAACGGCGGCCAGCCAGGCCGCAATGGCGGTCATGATGGTCGCCTGGGTGTTCTGCCCGAGGTCCGTGGACACCGACAGCGCCTCGGCGACCTCGGTTTCCGCGTCGCGAAATCGCCCCCGCAACAGCAGGGCTATGGCCAACGGTTCTTGTATGTAGGGCAGCCAGCCCAGCGCGCCCGATCGACGGGCCTCGGCGACTGTCGTCTCCAGCACCTGGACCGCAGCTCGGTCGTCGATGATGAGTGCAAGGTATCCGGCCAGCACGCGCTCCAATATGCCGCGCACCTGCCCGTCCCGCGCCGCGGTGACCAGCGCCCGCATGCCGGTGATTCCTTGCCGGCCGCGGCCGTCGAAGAGTTCGGCCAGTCCGACCATTCCGTCGACAACCGGCCGTAGCCCCGATTCCGGTTCGAGCGGCACGTCGGTGAGCAGCCGTGCGGAACGACGTACCAGGTCGTGCGCGCCACCGTCTTTGGCACACCCGATAGCATCGATGAGCATCGAGACGGCTTGTTCCGGATGGGATTCGACGATCGGTGTCGCGCCCTTCACCATCAGCGCGGAGGCCGTTGCCGGCGATTCGTTCTCGTAAGCGATCTGAGCCTGGATCCAGGTGGCCTCCGCGAGGACGGACTCGCTGGTGGTGAGATCGGCGGCCGCCGAGGCACATTCGGCTGCCCGTTCCAGCGCGCCGGCATCGTAGGCGGCTCGGGCGGCGCCGACCAGTCGCCGACTTCTGCGGTCCGGATCGGCGCTGAGTCGAGCGCTGTGCTCGAGCGCGTGCGCGACGGCAGACGAGCCGCCCCGCTGTGCGGCGCGCCGAGCGACCTGTTCCAGCGTGGCCGCGGCGGTTTCGTCCGGTGTTGTGGTGGCGGCGGCCAGATGCCAGGCGCGACGGTCGGCGTAGTGCCCTTGCATGAGCGTGTCGGCCAGGGCTTGATGTGCGGCGAGTTGCCAGCCTCGCGGTGCGCCCTGGTAGGCGGCGGTGCGGATGAGCGGGTGCCGGAACGAGATCCCACGGGCGGACAGTTCGATCAAGGTGGCATGCTCGGCGGGTTCCAGGTCGGCGGCGGTCAGCCCGAGCCGCTCGGCGGCGCACATGATGACCGTCGGGTCCGCGGTGTCGTCGGCCGCGACCAGCAGCAGGAGCCGTTGCGTCTGTCGCGGAAGTCCGCTGATCCGGGAGCGGAAGGCGTCCTGGACCTGTCTTGCCACGGGTAGTGGTTCAACAGGCAGCGACCAGGTATGGCTGCCGCCGTGTTCCCGGTTGGTGAGCGCGGCGGTGAATTCGATGATGGCGAGCGGGTTTCCCCGCGCCTCGGCCAGGACACGGGCACGTGTCGGGCCGGCCAGGTCGTGTGCGCGCCGGTTGAGCAGGGTCATCGAGCTTTCGCGGTCCAACGCGGGCAGCGTCACCGTGTCGAGCCCGGTGATCGGAAAGCACCCACCGTCATCGCGCACAGTGAACAGCATGGCCAGTGGCTCCTGCTGCAGCCGCCGGGCGGCGAACAGCAGCGCGTCCAGCGAGGCCGGATCGAACCAGTGGGCGTCGTCGATCAGGCAAACGACCGGCCCGTCAGCGGTCAGCTCGGACAACAGCGAGAGAGTGGCAGCGCTGATCAAGAACCGCTCGCCGACATCGGCGTCGGTCAGGCCGAATGCTGCGCGCAACGCCTGCGCCTGCGGTTCGGGTAGTGCTGGAATACGCTCCAGGTAGGGATGGAACAGCAGGTGCAGGCCGGCGAAAGGGACTTCGATCTCGGACTCGATGCCCACACCGCGCAGCACCCGCAAATCCGCGGCCGCCCGCTCGGCGTGGTCGAGCAGCGCGGTCTTACCGATCCCGGGTTCCCCACGAATCACCAACGCGCCCCCGACACCGCTTCGAGCGTCTGCCAGCAGCCGGCCGATTCGTGCCAACTCCTCCACGCGCCCGAGAACCATGGGTGAACAGTAACAATTCATCTCGACGGCGAGTACGCGGTGGCGGGCCGGTGGATGCGCGATGCACCGGCCCGCCACCGTCGGACGGTCACGACTATGCGGCTTGCGGGATGGCCCGAGCAGCCACCGCTGCCCTGACGGCGATACCGCCCGAGCCCGTCGCGGCCGGCACGAACAGTGGCCGGTGACAACGAAGCCGGTGATCCGGAGCCGGCCACCGGTGGCCGCCCGACCGAGCATGTGCGGGCCGAGGTCGAACCGTCCCACGCCACCGCTCGAGCGCAGGCAACCCATGCAGAACAGCGGTGTCGCCGGCACCCCGCAGGCCGGCGGCGACCCGTGAACCGGCCGATTACCGGTCGTTCTCCCTCCGTGCGACCCGGGTCATGGTGGAGTCGTAGCCACCACCGCCGGGATACACCCAGGCACCGACCATTACATCGCCCGTCTCGTCGAACGATCCCCGATAATACGCCGGTGACCCCTTCTCCCCACTCCAGATGGTGAGGACCTCGCCTTCCAGCTCATATACGTAATCCAGCGTCTCGCCCTTGTTGCCGTAGAAGCGGCTCTTGATATCGATGCTGGGCTCCTCGGCCCCGAAGGGCCGCTCCCGCCCGATCACCTCCATGCCCTCGATCCGCTCGCCATACTGCTCCAGCTCGACATCTTGGATCAGGAAGTGCCCGCCGGTCAGCCGGCGATAGGTGACGGTGCCCTCGGCACCACCGGTAATCTTCCACGTACCGATCAGCCGATCCAACGCGGCCAACTCGGGGTCCCGGGTCTGGTTGGTGTTTTCACTCATGTCGATCATCTCCTTGGCGTGTCCACAACGGTTGCGGTGGTTCTCACACCCGAGAAGCTACGACCGCGCCTATCAGTACCCGCATCGGTCGAAATACTGATATCGGCGCAAGAGGTCCGCCGCCTCGGTGCCGGGGGCCGAGCAGGTAGCACATCGAATGCGGGGACCTACTCGGCTTCGATGGCGTCCGGCATCGACAGCTGCTGCGCGAGTGGCGGGCCATAACTTTCGCACCCGCTCGGGGACGGCGGGCCCGACGGTGCGGAAGATCCGGTGTATGCGTGGTACCGCCGCGGGACCACCGTTGCGCTGCACCTTCCCGCGCAATCGATGAACGCGGACCCACCATGATGTCGCCGGCTCGCCCCGCGGCGACGACAGTGGCATCCCGGCTTCGCGCGCCGTGAGCGCACGTCCGAGGAAGAGGGCCTTCTCCCCCCTGCGCACGTCCGGCGAACGCACGCTCATTCCAACGAACAGCCGTGTGAACGTGGCCGGTTTCAGTCGAGGGCAGCGTTGTTCGACTCACCCGCGCTGCCGGGTCTTGCCGGTTGCGTGGGCTACTTTCCAGGGATGCGCAACAGAATCCCCGCTTTCGGCTACACCCACATGCCGGTCGGCGATGTTGGTCTCAATGTCGCTACAGCCGGAACCGGAACCCCGATCGTGCTGTTGCACGGGTTCCCGCAGACACATCTCGCCTGGCGCCACGTCGCCACCGATCTCGCGCGTGACCACCTGGTGGTCTGTCCGGACCTGCGTGGCTACGGCGACAGCGACAAGCCCGCGGACGACTCGGGCAACGGTACCTACACCAAGCGCACGATGGCCGCCGACATCATGGCGCTCATGCGCTCGCTGGGCCACGACCGATTCGCTCTGGCCGGGCACGATCGAGGTGGATTGGTCGCGTTTCGTGCCGGTTTGGATCATCCGGAGGCCATCAGCCATCTGGCGATCCTCGACGTCTTACCGGCAGCGGACATGTGGTCCACCCTGCACGGGACTTCCGGCATCTTCGCCTTCCACCTGTACCTGCTCGCCCAACCCACCGATCTCGCCGAACGCATGATTCGAGCCGATCCCGACCTGTTCTTCGGGTATTTCCTCGACACGTGGACGCAGGTGGTCGACGCGATCCCCGCTGATATCCGCTCCGCTTATCTCGCCGCGGCCCGCCACCCGGACCCATCAGCGCCGTGTGTGCCGACTATCGCGCCGGCGCGTATGCCGACAGTGCCCACGACGAGTCCGACCGCCGAGCAGGCCGCAGGCTGGAGATGCCGGTGACCGCGCTCTGGCAGGACCCTGGGGATGTCGTTCTTCCGTTCGACCCCCAGGCGATTTGGTCGACATGGGCGTCCGACCTCCACACGGCCACAGTGGATTGCGGGCACTTCCTGCCCGAGGAACAGCCGAGTGTCGTCATCGATACCTTGCGCAACCTGATCGACTGACCTGGTCATACGGCATATCGGCTCGCGCTCGAGACCGTACCCGGCGACACGACCGGTTTGTTCTCGCTCGAGGAGCATTACCCGCAAGCCCTGCTGGTCCGCTCCCCTGACTTGGCCGACCGGCTGGTCGGTCGCACTCTCGGGCCGGTGCTGCGCCGTCCGGCACGGGAGCGGGCAGCGCTGTTGGAGGCCCTCACCGCGTGGCTGGAGGAGAACCGCTCGGCCGCAGGCGCTGCCCTTCGTCTGCACTGTCACCGCAATACCGTGCTGAACCGGCTACACCGGATCGAGGAACTGACCGGGCATCCGCTCAACGGACATACCGCCTTCGTCGAGATATCGCCGGCATTGTCGGCGATATCTCGAACCGGTGATCGGATCCGTAACCAGTCCCGTTTCGGAGCGGCACCGATTTGGACAGTGCGCCCATTTCCGCGCCGCGAATTCTGGGCGCCGACACATATTCCGCCGTGCTTCCGGCGGCCGGACTCAACAGTGCCCGGTCCGACGACCTCGGCGCCGGGCACCCCGGTCTCGGTGCAGGAGGAGCAAAACCGTGCGTGAATTCGATCTGCCGGTCATCGGCGGAGACCGCGCCCGGGTGGTCGGTGAACTCCGCGGGCGCAGGCCGATCTCCGCGAGAGGCGGTGGCGACACGAAACGCCGAGGTAGCACCTACTCGCCCGTAGCACCGCAGTTGCCTATCCTGCTCCGACGACAACGGAGTCGGCACTGTAATCGCAACCACGAGCAGATCGGCAGCCTGTGAACGCTACGATTTCCGACTCCCTTCCGGGCCCGGCCGTGGCCGGCACACGTCCCGAGGCGATCCACCGCTTCCTCGTGAAACCCGCTGACGCGGGGATCGCCGGCTCGGTCGACGGTGGCAGACTCCTCGAATGGATCGATAAGGTCGCCTACGCCGCGGCGGCCCAGTGGAGCGGGCACTACTGCGTAACGGCCTATGTCGGGAACATCCATCTCGACCGGCCGATCGTTGTCGGGGAACTGGTCGAGTTGCACGCGAATCTGGTCTACACGGGCCGTACCAGCATGCACATCCTGGTCAGTGTCTATTCGACCGATCCCACGCGACAGAAACCGGTGCAGACGGCGCAGTGCCTGACCATTTTCGTCGCGGTCGACGAACAACGGCGCACCGTGGTCGTTCCGCAGTGGGAGCCCACCACGATTCTCGAGTTGCGCCGGCATCGACAGGCGCGGGCCCGAATCTCGGTGCGCAAGCGGATCGAAGAGGCCATGGCCGCACAGAACTACACCGCGGCCGGCACCGCGCCGAGCGCGACATTGCGTTTCCTGGCGGCCCCGTCGGATATCAATTGGGGCGGCAAGGTACACGGCGGGCGCACCATGGGCTGGATCGAGGACGCCGCCTGCGTTTGTGGAGCCGATTGGGCCGCACAGCATGTGATCACCTCGTACTTCGGCGGTATCCGCTTCTACCGGCCGATCGTTATCGGCCATATCGTCGAGGTCACCGCGCGTCTGATCCACACCGGGCCGCGCAGTATGCACGTCAGCGTCCACGTGACTTCGACGGATACCGTTTCGGACACGCCCGCGTTGGCGGCGCACGGGCTCGCCGTCGTCGTCGTGCTCGGCGACGACGGTAAAGCGCGGCCGGTCCGGCAGTGGACGCCGGTTTCCGAGGAGGACCGCGCGCTGGAGGCGCATGCCCGCCATCTCGTCGACCTGCGTTCGCAGGCCGAGCCGTTCACAACGGCCGGCGATGTACCGGCCGACGCGGAGCCCAACTACTTCCGGGCGCCCACGCCGGGCTGAATCGTCCGGCCCCATCATGGCAACGTTCGGGCCCGTACGGACCGGCCTGACCGCCGAGGTCCAGTCGAGGACAGGTGGCCATGTACAAGAGGTCCGGCCGCCCGGCATGCTCACCGCATGATCCGACGTCTCGTCGCGCTGTTCACCGGTCTGTGGCTGTACGGGTTCTCGATGGCCGTGATGATCCGTGCCGCGGTCGGTCTGGGCCCGTGGGATGTGTTCCACCAAGGCCTGGCCCGGCATGTCCCACTGAGCTTCGGCACGGTGACCGCGCTGACAGGTGTGGTCGTGCTGCTGGCCTGGGTCCCTCTGCGGCAGCGGCCCGGCGTGGGAACGGTGAGCAACGTCGTCTTGGTCGGGGTATCGGTCGATATGGGGTTGTGGCTGCTGCCGCAATGGGAATCCATGCCGGTGCGGGCGGCCGCGATGGTGCTCGCCGTGGTGCTCAACGCGCTGGCCGGCGTGCTGTATCTCGGCGCGGGACTCGGCCCGGGGCCGCGCGACGGGTTGATGACCGGCATAGTGCGTCGGACCGGGTGGTCCGTACGCCTGGTACGCACCACCATCGAGGTCACGGTCCTCATCACCGGCTGGTTGCTTGGTGGCGGTGTGGGTATCGGCACGGCGGTCTACGCGGTATGCATCGGCCCGCTGATCCAACTGATGATCCCGCTGGTCTCCGGACGGCTACCCGGATTCGACGATCTGTACACGCACGAAGCGACCGCCGGTGTCACCGCACCCGTTCCGGAGCGGGTCGGATGCGAGGACGGACCGGTCGCTCCCCGTACCTGACCGCCCGCACCGACCGGATTACGTTGATATGGCCGGGCTCCACAATCCGTGGTGGACCTCCTGGTCACCGTGAGTGCGGCCGGGCGAGCCGAGGAGTCGATGGACGTCAAATGCTGCAGCCGACCCATCGTGGCTCCAATCGTCCTCCGCGTCGGCCCGGGATCGCGCACCCGGGACGACCCGTAGGTGCCACCGGAGCCTGTGTGGATATCGACTTCGAGCAGAGCCATCCGCCACATCGAGGACACCAGCAGATCTTCTCGGCTCGAAACACCGAAAAGCCCGTGCACAGATGACATGGCTCTTCGCTCTGTCGGGGTTGGAACTTCAGGGGCGGGCGGGACTCGAACCGGCGAATAGGTGCGCCGGTGGCTGCCGACCGGGTGGAGGCGCCGGTATTTTGCACTTCATGGCAACTCCGGGAGTCCTGGGCCTACGATGGAGGCAGGTTCCGGCATCGTTGCCGTACCGAAAGGTGGTGTCGGGAACGGGCTGACGTGGGTGTGCACGGGCAGCATTATCGACATGTGCATGCCGGCTTTCGCCGATGCCGTCGCAGTCACCCGCACTGCACGCGCCGACCGATAGTTCGGTGGCGTCATCGAAATAGATGTCCGTGCCCATCCCTGGCGCCGTGCTCGACAGGCACGTGACCGCATTGTTCGGTGCCCGACCCGAGAGACTCCGTGCAGAAGCCATGCCCCCGTTCCTGGCCGAAGTCACCGACGAACCCGTCCTTGCCCGGTTCGTGTGGGCGAAGCGCTGCCGTCGGTTGCTTCGGCGTCGCCGATTCCGCCTATTTCAGGCAATGGAATCGGTACCCGGGTCGATGGCGAGCACGGTGCGCGCACACCGACTCGGCAGTGCGGTGACCCGAGGGTGGATTTCGGCTGAGGACGAAACCAGTGACTCGATACACAATCGACATCGAGATGATCGGTGCGATGCCTCGTGGCGGACCGGATGCCTCCTGGCTCGACCGGCATCTACAGACGAGCAGGCCGGAGTACCTCGACAGAGACGATGTGCCCGACGAGCGCAAACAGAAGATCGCCGCGTTTCTCGACCGAGCCGGTGAACGCACCGGCCACCACAACTACAACGCGCACCTGACCACCGAACAACTCTCCGGCATCCCGAATCCGCGGATCCTCGAACTCGGCGCGGGCCATGGCGGGCTGTCGGCACGGGTAGTCGACCTGCGTCCCACCGCGGAGGTGACCGTCACCGATCTGGACCCGGTATCGGTCGCCGATATCGAAGCCGGCCCCCTGGGCACCTGCCCTCGCGTCACCGCCGAGGTCGCCGACGCGACAGCCATCGACGCACCCGATGACAGCTACGACCTGGTCGTGTTCGCGATGTCCTTCCACCATCTCCCGCCGAGCGCGGCTTACCGGTCCATCGCCGAAGGCACTCGCGTCGGGAAGGAATTCCTCGTCATCGACCTGAAACGGCCGCCGGCGATCGTGGTGGCGCTCGCGTTCCTGCTGGTCCTCCCCGCTGCTGTGTTCTTGTTGGCCCACTCCTCGCCCTCCGCGGTCGCTCCCATCCTGCATGACGCCTACATCAGCTTGTTGCGCTCCTACAGCACGTCCGCGTTCATCGCTCTCGCCGCCGCGGCCGATCCCACGATCACCGTCGAATTCCCGGCGACGCGACGGCAGGTGGCCGTGGTGTACACCAAACCGTGAAACGGACGCCTCACCGGCCATGTGTTCGCGGTGACCGGTGAGGGCCTTGCTGTCGGTCCGCGACTCGTATTGGATGATCAAGCGTTTGCTTGTGTTCGCTCGGCATTGGCCGCGCGTCCATGCGACGGTGTAGGCGATGACCGGTCCGCGCTCACCCGGCCTTCGACGAGTTCCGGCCTTGCTCACGGTGGCGGTGACGTTCACCGCTCGGTCCGGTCGGCACGGACCGCCACCACTGCTTCCAGTCCGCCGCGTCGCAGCCGCAGCATTGTCAGCGGCGGGTCGCACAGCGCCGAATGCACGACCAAACCAACCGCTGTGCGGCGCAGCAGACGGGACATGAGACGGCACAGCGGATCGAGCGCATCGCAGCCCGCCGGCCCCGCCTCGCAGGCGCGGGCAGCGCCGCGGATTGCGGCGATACGAGACCCGGGGACGTACGGCGGGATGGCCATCACACGATCGAAGCCGCCATCGTCGGACACGACCCGCGCAAAATCGCCGCGCAGTAGTTCGATCCGTCGTACCCGCAGCCGGCCGTTGACCCACGCGGATACCAGCGCCGGTACCGAGATATCCCCGGCGGCAACGGTCTCGGCTCCGCGCAGCAATGCGTGCAGCGCGAGCACGCCGACTCCGATACAGATGTACAGGTCCCTGCCCCGATGCAATCGCCATGTCGTCCATCACTTGCACGAGCGGTGCAGTACTGGATTGTGGCCGATGCTGCACCGGGGCACGGAACAATCCGATATGGCCCCTGGAATCGGTCCGCTGGTTGGGACTGCCCCGGCTTGGTTGATTTCTGATCTACGGGGGTTCGTCCTCGCTGGAAGGATGTTCTCCGTGCCGAAGCCCATCCGGAGGAGTTGCGCCGCGACATTGTCGCTGTCGCTCGCATGGGCGAGGCGCCGCTACGGCAGGTCGCGAAGGATTTCGGGATCTCCGAGGACTGTCTGCACAACTGGCTCGAAGCCGCCGACATCGAAGACGGTGCACGGCCCGGGACCACGGCCGTGGAGCCAACCAAGCTGCGTGGACTGCGTAAACGCAACAAGAAACCCGAACAAGGGAACGAAATCCCGTGCCGGGCAGCGGCGTTCTTCGCCCGCGAACCGCCTTCGAAATAACCTACCCGATGGTCCGCGACCTGGCCGCCGACAGTATCCCGTGGCCGGTAACCTGCCGGACGCTCGGCTTCATCATCCAAGCATTCTACAAACGACACAAAACCACTGTCTCCCAGTGCGATCGGGATAGCGCGCGTCTGATGGACGCCACTCTCGACATCCACCATGACGATCCCGCCTCGACCACAGACCGGGTCACCCGTGACGAAATAGCTTGCAAGGCAACCGGATCAGTGACAGTCCCGCTTGCATGCTTCCCAGCATCGGGAGGTCACCGCATCGTCTGTGATGCACACTGACTACTGCAACAGAGCTGACGCTACAAGCCTTGTCGGGTGAAAAGCGTTGGCTCACCCAATAATTAGGAGGACCGCATGAGTCGCGATACTCTGTCTCTGCCGCAACTGTCGAACACTGAAATCGAGAACCTACTGGAGAGCGCAACACCGGCGCTGCGCAAGGCCGTGCTACGTGGACACAACGCCATCAGTGACTCCTCCGGCCCCGGCAGCTTCAACTCCTTTATCGATGCCGGTCCCACCGAATAGCTGACATACGCTCCGATCGCGAAGGGGTACGGTCACCAATTGTCGAACTCCGCATCATGGCCCGTGGACACACTCGATGTGCAAGCCCTTCGCGACCGCGAGTGGCAACCACTGCCATTACATCTCGCATGCTTCCCCACATCGGGAGGTCACCGCATCGTCTGTGATGCACACTGACTACTGCAACAGGGCTGACGCTACAAGCCTTGTCGGGTGAAAAGCGTTGGCTCACCCAATAATTAGGAAGACCGCATGAGTCGCGATACTCTGTCTCTGCCGCAACTGTCGAACACTGAAATCGAGAACCTACTGGAGAGCGCAACACCGGCGCTGCGCAAGGCCGTGCTACGTGGACACAACGCCATCAGTGACTCCTCCGGCCCCGGCAGCTTCAACTCCTTTATCGATGCCGGTCCCACCGAATAGCTGACATACGCTCCGATCGCGAAGGGTACGGTCACCAATTGTCGAACTCCGCATCATGGCCCGTGGACACACTCGATGTGCAAGCCCTTCGCGACCGTGGGTGGCAACCACTGCCATTTACCGAATTCGTACTGAAGATACACAGTCGCTGCAACTTGGCATGCGATTACTGCTACATGTACGAGATGGCAGACCAAAGTTGGCTCCAGCAGCCGAAGGTCATCTCCGCGGATGTGATCGACGCTACCTGCCGGAACATCGCAGAGCACGTCGCCGAGTATGCGATCCCTCAGGTCACCATCGTATTACATGGCGGAGAGCCGTTGCTCGCGGGACATCAGGTAATCGACTCGGTGGCTCGGCGACTACATGAACATCTGGCCGACGAAACAATCTTGCGACTCGGCATCCAAACCAACGGCTTGCTTTTGGATCAAGAGTTCTTGGACATCTTCAAGCGTTGGGACATCAAGGTGGGTGTGAGCCTCGATGGGTCCGAAGCCGGACACGACCGCCACCGAAAATATCGCAATGGCCAGGGTAGCCACGCACAGGTGATCGAGAAGCTGAGACTTCTCACCGAGGATGCAAACCGGAGCCTCTACAGCGGTCTACTGTGTGTGGTCGATCTGAAGAACGACCCACTGGAAACCTATAAAAGCCTCGCCGCTTCCGCTCCGCCCGCCATCGACTTCCTGATGCCGCATGGGAATTGGGACAGTCCGCCGCCCGGACGAACCGTGAACCGCGATGACACCCCGTATGCCGACTGGCTCATTTCCATCTTCGACTATTGGTACGAATCTGTGCGGGATGAGCCGAGCGTTCGCCTATTCGACGACATCATGGATATTGCCCTGGGAACCGATCGTGCATCGGAGACTGTGGGACTGGCTCCGATACAGGTCGTCGTCATCGAAACGGATGGGCAAATCGAGCAGGTCGACACACTGAAATCAGCCTTCCCCGATGCGACGAAACTGGGCGAACATGTTTCGCGCAGCCGGCTGTCGAACGCACTGTGGAGCCCTGGGGTGGTTGCGCGGCAGATCGGCGTAGATGCGCTGGGCCCTGCGTGCCTGAAGTGTCCGATACGTAATATATGCGGTGGAGGAAATTTCACTCACCGATATCGGACGGAAACGGGTTTCCGTAATCCTTCGGTATATTGCTCGGACCTATTCGAGCTCATCAACCATATTACCCAGCGGCTTCATGCAGACCTGGTCGTATCGGAAGAAAACGGAGCCATACGGTGACTGCGATGGATCTCCAATACAGGGCGAAGGAGTTGGGTGCGGGCTTCGGCAGCGAAGACCTTGTCGTATCACTCTGCGCCGGACAATTGACCAAGCGGCTCGCTATGCTTGGCATCCTCTTCAGGGAAAGTGGCCAAATTTGTCCTGACGATGTCGAAAAGTCCCGTTTCGTCGAATCGTATCGAGCGCTGGTCGGGCTGCATCAGGCACACCCGGTGTTGGTCAACGGCCTGCTGGCATATCCGAGCACGGGAGTATGGCTGGCACATTGTCTGCGACGCATTCGATCTGCCGAGACCGCACACGACGACATCTGGCCCGACCTGGGTTATCTGGGTTGGCTGACCGCTACTGCGTTGGTGGAACTCGGAGCGCCCACCCATACGGCTGTGGTTGTGCGCGCGGGCCAGGTCATGCTCCCGACGGTGGGTCTGGCGCAGGTCGCTGCGACCGAGGAGTACGGCCTGGGACGGCTGTACGTACACGGACCGAACTCTATTGCGATCGAATTCGAAGGCACGAAGCTGGATATCGCGGACACTGCGTACTGGGAGCAACCTGGCTGGCGTCCACTGGAGCGGGTTCGGGCAGCCGGCAGCGGTTTCGAAGCCGTCATCGATGATCTCGATCCGTTCCGGGAGTTCAACGACCCGTCCCGGTCCGCTTCGGCCGACAGACGTCTGCCACGGCTTTCTCGAGACCAATTACGTGACTGGCGTGAGGCATTCGCCGCAGCGTGGGTGCTGATGGAGCAAGACCATCCTGGCTACGCGAAGCCCATCTCGATGGGGCTGCGCTCCTTTGTTCCACTCACAGCCGAACCGATCTCCCCGAGCTCGAGCCGCACCTCCTACGACTCCTTCGGTTGCATCGCCGCGTCCTCGACGCGCAGTTCCCACCAGATGGCGCTCACCTTGATCCATGAATTCCAACATGCCAAGCTGGGGGCTTTCACCGACATGGTCGAACTCTACGAAGAGGACCCGCGGGAACGTTTCTATGCGCCATGGCGAGACGATCCGCGCCCTATCGAATGGCTGCTCCAAGGCATGTATGCGCACCTCGGCGTTACCGATTTCTGGCGCGCTGAACGGCTGCGTACGCGATCCGAGCTCGCTCACGTGGAGTTTGCCCGGTGGCGGACACAGGTGCATCGCTCTATCGCCGAGATTCTCGAATCCGGTGTATTGACCATGGCCGGCCTGGAGTTCGTGCAAGCGGCAGCCGAGACATTGAGGCCGTGGCTCGACGAAGAAGTCACCGACTCGGCGGCGCTCATAGCCGATGAGGCCGCCTCGGGTCACTGGGTGGCGTGGTGTGTACGCAACCTGCAGGTCGCCGACAGCGCCCTGGAGAACTTGTTCTCGGCATGGAAATCAGCTGAACGGCCACACCTGGAAAACGTTCCGGTTGGCCTGCCGACCCGTCCGGACCGAAAACAGCCGGAACTCAGGAGCCGATTGCTGCCGAGCTACCTTCAGGTCCTGGAACAGACTCCTTCGAGAAATGTCGACAGAACTCGGGACCTTGCTCCCGGTGACATGGCATACGGGTCAGGCAACTATGTGGAAGCCGTCACGCATTACAAACGCGAGATCGAGGCAGGCCCGATGCTTCCACAGCCATGGGCAGGCCTGGCACTGGCCTTGCAGCGACTACGTCCCGTTCATGAGGTTTCGGCACTGCCGGCACGAGGCGAAGTTGTCGCACAACTCTACACGCGCATCTGTGCGACCGGGGCCAGTTGTGATCCAGCGGATCTCGTGTACTGGTTGTCGAGCGATGGCCCCCAGGCATGAACGAACGCGTCGCTGCCACGCGCCGGTGAGTTCTTGGCAGCCTAATTCCAACGGTATACGCACGAGTCCGGACAGTACGGTGTTCCTTGCTTTCGATGGGATCCGTGACCCATGAGTAGTCCCGCTGCTGTCGGCGGTGGAATCATCACGAACCGGAACTTCCTGCTGCTATGGTCCGGGAATGCGGTCTCGCTGGTGGGCTTCCACGGTGCGCGTATCGCTTATCCGCTGCTGGTGCTGGCGATTACCGGCTCGCCCAGCCAAACGGGCATAGTCACGTTCGCGATGAGCTTGCCCAGTCTGATCTTTCAGATTCCGGCCGGGCTTGTCGCCGACTATACCGACCGTAGGCGGACTCTGTGGTGGTGCCAATTCGCCGGGTTGATAGCCACGTGCATGGCACTGGTCGCTGCCGTCGGCAGGCCGCCCGGTTTGGTTCTGCTGCTCAGTGTCACTGCTTTCCTCGAAGGTACCGCGAATGTCTTTTTCGTTGTCAGCGAATTGGGAGTGGTCCGCAATGTGGTAAGCGTGGAGCAACGACCGGCCGCTTTGGCATTACTCGAAGCAGAATTGCCTATTGCGCAGCTGATCGGGCGCGCCGTGGGCGCCACGGTATACGGACTCGCCCGGTGGCTCCCCTTTGCTGTGAATGCTCTGTCCTACCTGTGCTGTCTGGGCGCTTTGTCCGTAATGCGCACGGATTATCCGGCACGCCGATCCGAAGATTCTTCGGCCCCGAGGCGCACGTGGACCCGCATCGTCGAGGGAGTGGCCGTTATATGGTCCCACCCGTTCCTCCGGGGGTCTACAGCGATCATGGCGCTGTCCAACTCGATCTTCCAGGTCGTGATCTTGCTGTTGCTGCTCGAAATCAAGGTCGATGGGCTCCCGACATGGACCGTCGGCCTCGTTCTCGGTGCCGCCGGCGTGGGCGGTCTGCTCGGTGCGGGAATCGCGGGCCCGCTGACAACACGGTTCAACACCCGGGTCGTCTTCGGAGTATCGGTGTGGGCGTGGTCGATTGCATTGGTACCGATTGCCCTCAGCTCCAATCCGTACGTAATGGCACTGTCATTCGGTTGCATCGGTGGCATTGGCAGATTCGTCTCGGTTGTGCTGATTGTGTTCCAGGTGGACGTCATCCCGGACCATGTTCTCGGCCGTGCTACGGCCGCGGCCGAGAACTTCAACGCTGCGGCGGTCGCCTTCGGTGCCCTGGCCGGAGGATATCTGCTGACCGCGGTTGGCATCCGGGCCACCGGATGGATCATGGTCGCAGCGATGTTCGTATTGGCGGTCGGTGGAACCTATCTATCCTTGTCGCGAAGCATCCGCCGCGGATCCGTTGAGCTATGACGGTAACCCGATACGGTCGATTGCCATTGACGGGCAGTAGAATTCGACACCCGGTAATACCGGTGACCCTCAGGTCGACGGTAGTGGTCGCGGCCTTCGGGCGCCTGTGGACGAAGTCCGACAGGTCCGCGAAATCGCTGTTGCCATCGTGTGGATGGTGCGGTGAGGTCGGCCGCGAGCTTGTCGGCAATGGGTCCGTATGCTGTTGGTGTATTCGGCGAGGGTGCAACCGATGCAGACGCCACCGCTGCTGGGAACACGAAAGTCCCTTGTTCTCATATGTTTACGGATAGAATGTGAAGTTCAGTCACCGTCACACTTAAGGAAACCTCATGACCATTGAGGCAGGGCAACTGCGTGATCACATCGATTTGATGACCTCCGCAAGGATCCTGGCGGACCCCGTATGCGGCCCAGAAGCTCTCGGTGAGTTCGAGAGGTTCCTCCGCGATTATCACGATGTGGAGGGTGCAGACCAGCTCGACCAGCGGCCGGAAGCTGCGATGATGCTCATGCGGCAAGACCTACGTCGCAGTATTCAGCGTGTGGTGACACATCGTGTGGCCGAAGTCCTGCTGCCTATTGCGTTGGACCTTCTCGGTGATGATTCGCATGCGATGGATCGCATAGAACGCGAAAAAGTCACCGATGTCGACCAATGGGAAGGTGCTCGCTATCGCGTATTTTTCGGAGACGAGGCGAAAATAGCTGCCGCATACGAATACCTGTTCATGTCCGCAGCCGAAGAGAACTTGTTCTCCTGCTTTACCCCGGAACAGGCCGAGGCGCTTCGTCGGATCAACTATGACGCAACGATCGCACTACGCGAGGCGGCATCGGCCACGCGCGACAAAGAGTATGCGGAATCGCCTGTGATGGAAGTTATCGCAAATGAGCCATACGTTACAGTCGATGATGCGGCTCGGGTCACCATGAGAATGAGGACCGTCTCTTTCATGGGAAACACCGCTGAACCGGTTCGGGCCAACAACAGCTTGCGGCCCGATATTCTGCATCAGCTCCATACCAATGCAGTCGGATTCGGTGAATTCTATGGATCCGCGGTAGGAACCATTCTACCGTATACCTTCAAAGAAGATGGTTGTCCACGCCAGGTCTGGATAGAAACCGAGCTCAGCAGCATTGCGCCAATTTCCGCGGTGGCTGCCCTCAAGGACGGCCCGGCGGGAAATTTACTTTTTTCGGATCGCGGCAAGCGCGTCTATCGGGCTACGGAAAATTCCGGACGCTGGATCCTCGAGGCAGTCAGGCAACCGCTCGTTTCGGCCGCTGAACGGGTAGCGCGGGCGGAAGCGAAAGACTTGGGACGAAAAGGTTTTATGGGTCATTGGGGACGTTGTCCGTCCAACCAAGCGCTTGCACCGAATCAAGCCGAAGCCGAGCAACATGCTGAACTCGTGGATAAAATCGATCAGATCACTGGCGGGCATGCGCCCGAGCACTTACGGACGATTGTGACCCCTGCCGATGTGTGTGCGATTCTCGCAGTGGGGTTGGTGGCCGCGCTCGAACAACGGGGCATAGTGCGGCTCGATCCGACGTCTCTGGAGCCCGTACCACGCCACGAACCGGCTGATCTCTAGATCGAGCGCTGCGTTCGGGCCGGTGTCGGGGAACAGTCGTATTCCCTGGCCGATGGCCTCGGCGTCCGTAGCGTCAACCTTGTGACCGGCCGAATCCTGTCGAGAGGTTGACGCAGGACATCCAGGTCACACAGCAGAGATGTCATATGGGTGTAGACCGTCACACGGGCAGAGTTCACCAGGCTTGCGTCCGAGCCGTGCTCACCCGATCCGAGACATGGGAGCCGGCGCCGCGACCCCGTTCGATGTTTGCCTCCGCGATGACCGGGTACATCGCGGCGCACCCTGTCATCACCTCCACCGCTGACAGAAGTGATTCACATGCCCGAACGAATCAGTGTCGAACCCGTTATCGACCACGAATACTTCGTCCGTGTCGTCGATGCCGGCGACACCGCAGAATCGCAGTTCGTTATCGACCCCGACACCCTGGCCGAACTCGGATTCGCCCCCGGAGACGAGCAACGCGTCGTCGAACACACCGCCCTATTCTTGGCCGAACGTCAACCGGTCATCGACTTCCCCCCGTTGGTATACCTCGACACCGTTGTCGCCGCGTACCGCGACTATCCCGAAGAGCTACATCACCGCCTCGGTTGACGGTGCTTCCGGGACCGCGCTCGACAGCAGTTGCGTTTCTGCCGACGGCACCTTCGCCTTCCCGCCTCGGAGGCACATCATGGACTTCGCTCAACGGACCATCGACTTGGCCCACCAGAACGTCGCCGAAGGCGGTCGCCCATTCGTGACGGTTACCGTCGAGGACGTCGAAATACTGGTCGAGGCCGCCAACCGAGTCGCCCCGACCGCGCACGCGGAGACCCTCGCCGTCAGTCAGGCGTGTAAAAAGCCAGGTACCGAGCAGTTGGTCGGCGCCACTGTCTACCTGCCGGCCGACCCCGTGCCCGATGTGCCTGGGCTCGCTGTATTCCTGTTCGCCGGACGAAGTCGTCTCCTTGGCTTCGCATGACAACTATCAGTCGTATTATGTCGACGATCGCAGGTATTTCGAGGTCGACACGTTCTACGACGAATTCGGCAAAGGGCGGGACAAGCGGCGCCTGCCGATATGTTACGAACCCGCGACGCCGCCATCGACGTCTATCGATTCCGGCGCGAACGCAACAGTGGAGAGCGCGAGGCGACACCTTCGACCAGCTGAATCCACGCAGCGGCGGTTACGCACAGCCGGTGGTGGCCGATACCGCTGCTCCGCATGAGATTTCCGCAGACGTCGAGTATGCGGCCGCGGTTGCCATGGTCGGCACGGGCAGATGGCGAGGGGGTCCCGCCTCGTGCCCGGTTCACCCCGAAGGATGTGGTGCTGGTGAACACGGCCACCGGGATCGGGTGCCGGTGCAGACGGCGCTCCAGGCCGGAGCAACAGTCGTCGAGGCGGCCGGTGGGCACAGCAAAATCGAGCCGGTACAGCAGCCGGGCGCTACCGGGGCAGTCGACCACACCGCCGCAGACCGGCCGGATTCGGTTGGCGGATCCAGGAGGATGGCCCATCGAGAGCGCGCTGTGGTCGTCGGGGTGTCTTAACGAAGTGACACTTTCCCGACGTCAACGATCGGGTGTCAGCATGAAGCGAGGGCACCCGGCGCTATGAGGCCGACAGCGCGATGAGGCCCGCGTCGGTAGGCCGGAAACCGCAGGCGTCGAAATAGAAGGCCCGAAGATGCGGCTCGAAATCGACATGCAGCCAGGTGCAGCCCGCTCGCGCTGCGGCCTCGGCCGCACCGCGCACGAGTTCGGTACCGATGCCTCGATGACGAAAGTCGGGATGGACCGTGGGGTCCAGCAGGAATGCGTGCTCACCTCCATCCCAGGCCACGTTGGCAAATCCGACCAGAGTGCGGTCGGAGAGCCTAACGGTCGTCCAGCCGAGGCTGTGCCGACGGATACGATCCCACCGGCCGGGTTCAGGCGAGCCTCCATCGGCCAGGATGAGGGCGATCAGCTCGGCGTCGGTGATCTCGGCGCGCCAACCGTAGTCGATTTCCACGGCCGCCATTATGGGTTCGGAGACCACACCGCTGTCGACTCGTTTATCGATCACACGCCCCGCTCATCGGAATGCGCACGGGACCGCTCCTGGTTCGGTTGACTCCTGACCTGTGAGGACTTGGCCTTCACGGTGGAGGCGATCGATATACCGAAGCCCTATCCCGAGAAGTTCCGCCACGACGTGGTCGCGCACGCCCGGCGGGGCGGAGGGGCGCGCAGCAATTGCGTGCGGGTCGCTCCGGCGCAGTCCACACCCATCGAATATGTGGACCGGCTCGCCGCCGCCCTGCCCGAGGTTGTCGGCAGGTTCGGCAAATGATGGCAAGTCCACTGCGGTGGTCTCGATCCGACCACGCCTCGATCACCTGCCCGCTACCGGATGCGCATTACGGACACATGACTGAGAAGTTTCTGAGAATGGGCAGACGCGTGATTCCGAACACGGCCCCGCCGGGCCGGTAGATCTATGGTTCTTCCGTGCTCGACACCCTCACCGGCATACCCGGCACCCCGTTCCCGGTCCAGGGAACGGGTCCTTCGACGGTTGCCTCTCACCGGCCGTCTACTATGCATACCTGTGCACCGATCGTATTCCGCGACAAGGAAATACCGGATCACAGGGCACCGGGCGGGACCGCGCCTCGCCTACAGTTGACAATCCGCGCCGGCATGCCGGCGCCACGCGGATCCGATCGAACCACCGCGACAGCAGCGGTTCGCCTCCGAAGCGAGCACGTCCACACACGGTGACCATGAGGTATCAGCCGGAGATCACGGCGCCGGACCGGCGCCCGTCACGCATCGACGCCGCAGTGACATGGATCCTTGCGATCCTTGTCCTGATGTTCTCACTCGCCGGGTGCGATCGTGAACGCCAGTATCTTCAGCAACCCGAAAAGACCGGGATCACGGGGCTTTTCAGTGCCGCACCGACAGACCATTGCGCCGGAACCGATGCACCGGACGAACAGCCACACGCGCGGCACATGGCATCCGACGAGATCGCCGTCGCCGGAACCGACACGCCTAAAGCTCACACTCTCCTGTATCAGGCCGCGGAAGCAGCGGTCGAGGCCCCCCGCGCACCGTCCGAACTTCCCTTCTCCACCGGGCCGCCACTGCCAACCGGGGGTCGTGACATCCTGACTCGTTTCTGTATCGCCAGACGCTGACAGGCCGGCGCCAGGCCGACGGTCCACGGGGCCGCGCGGCCGGTGTCCGCTGCCCACACAACGTCCGGCGCCGCTGCGGCGCCCGTACAGAAAGCGACACACATGGAAGATGTCGTCGTGTCCAGGACTCTCGCGGAGCTCAACGAACCCTGGGGTGAGGCACTACGCTCCGTCCGCTCTCCCCACGAACTGATCGGTAACACCCCCGTGCAATGGATCGGCGCTCCCCTGGCGCCCCCGGACCGGGGATTCTGGGCAAAACTCGAGGGCTTCAACCCTGGTGGGATGAAAGACCGGCCCGCCCTGCACATGGTGCGGCAAGCCGAGGCCCGCGGAGAACTGGCACCCGGTGCGCGGATCATCGAATCCACCAGCGGAACTCTGGGGCTCGGGTTGGCCTTGGCGGGGATGATCACCGGCCATCCGACGACGGTGGTGACCGACCCCGGACTCGAACCGATCGTCGCCCGAATGCTGGCCGCCTACGGAACACAGGTCGAGTTGGTGACCGAACCTCATTCGGTCGGCGGCTGGCAACGAGCGCGCCGGGAACGAGTCACCGAGTTGCTGGCCCGCGAACCCGGTTCCTGGTGCCCGGACCAGTACACCAATCCCGATAATGTCGCCGGCTACGAAACGCTGGCCTTGGAGCTGATGACCCAGCTCGGCGGAGTCGACGTGCTGGTCTGCGCAGTCGGCACCGGCGGCCACTCCGCCGGAGTAGCGAGGGTACTACGACGATCCCAGCCGGAGATGCGGTTGATCGGCGTGGACACCATCGGCTCCACCATCTTCGGCCAACCGGCGCAGCCTCGGCTGATGCGTGGTCTGGGCTCGAGCATCTACCCGTCCAATGTCGACTACAGCGCCTTCGACGAGGTGCACTGGGTCGCCCCGGCCGAGGCCGTCTGGGCCTGTCGTGCCCTGGCGTCGACTCATTACGTCGGCGGGGGCTGGAGTGTGGGAGCAGCGGCGCTGGTGGCCGGGTGGGCGGCGCGTACCTACGAGCCCGGTACCCGGATCGCCGCGGTGTTCCCCGACGGCCCGCACCGCTATTTCGACACCGTCTACAACGACGCCTACTGCGCCGAACACGGCCTGCTCGACGCCGAGCCCCCGCGCGGGCCGGAGACCATCGACCACCCGGAGGAACGGGTGGTGCGGTTCTGGACCCGTTGCACCACCGTGATGGATCCCCGCACCCGTGCGACCGGTTCCGAGGTGGCGCGGTGACCCTCCTGGCGAAATTCCGCAGCTTCGACCTGCCGGCACGCCTGCTGATGATCAACCAGTTCGGCATCAACCTCGGCTTCTACATGCTCATGCCGTATCTGGCGGGGTATCTGGCCGGCCCCCTCGGCCTCGCGGCGTGGGCCGTCGGCCTGGTGCTGGGGGTGCGCAACTTCTCCCAGCAGGGCATGTTCCTCATCGGTGGCACCCTCGCCGACCGCTTGGGCTACAAGCCGCTCATCGTCGCCGGATGCCTTCTGCGCACGGGCGGTTTCACGCTGCTCGTGTTCGCCACATCGCTACCGGCACTGCTGATCGCCTCGGCAGCGACGGGTTTCGCCGGAGCACTGTTCAATCCCGCGGTGCGGGCCTATCTCGCCGCCGATACCGGGGAACGCCGCGTGGAGGCCTTCGCGGTGTTCAATGTGTTCTATCAGGCCGGAATTCTGGCAGGTCCCCTGGTGGGACTGGCGCTGATGGCACTGGATTTCCGGGTCACCGCAGCCGCCGCGGCGGTGGTTTTCGGGGTGCTGACGGTGGCGCAGCTGTGCGCACTGCCCACCCGACGCGCGCCGGTGGCCCCGGAAAAGACCTCGGTGCTACACGACTGGCGCACCGTTGCCGCCAACCGCAGGTTCGTGTGGTTCTCCCTCGCGATGATCGGATCGTACGTATTGTCGTTCCAGATCTACTTGGCGCTGCCGCTCCAGGCCGAGGTCATCGCAGGCGTCCACGCACAGGTATTGACATCGGCGGTGTTCGCGGTATCCGCCGTGGTGGCCATCGCAGGCCAGCTGCGCATCACCGCGTTCTTCGCCGGACGTTTCGGAACCGGGCGAGCCCTGGTGCTCGGCATGTGCATCCTCGCGGTCGCGTTTCTGCCGCCGGCAGTGGTCCCGGATATCCGTGCGTTCGGCGTCATCGCGGCCTACGCCGCACTGTTGATCTCGGCGGTGCTCTTGGCCGTCGGCACGGCCACGGTGTTCCCGTTCGAAATGGACAGCGTGGTTTCACTGGCCGGCGGCAGGCTCGTCGCCACCCACTACGGCTTCTACAACACCATCGTCGGCATCGGCATCCTGCTCGGAAACCTGACTACCGGAGCCGTCCTGGGCGCGGCACAGGACGCAAACGCCGAAAGTCTGGTCTGGCTCGGCCTCACCGCGATCGGTGCCGTATCCGCACTCGCCCTGCACCGGCTCGACAGGGCCCGGCCCACACAACAACCACAACCGCAACCGGCGCCGGCATGAACCGAGCCACCGCCTGTCCATACTCCAGGCGTCGCCGTCCGACCTCCGGACGCGGACCCGACCCGCGCCGCACCGGACATCCGAGCGCCATCGGGGTGCTCATCCGTTCACCGCTGCTCACCGAAGGGGCATAGCCGTACCGCGCCGGTGAACCCCCCATCAACCTGTTCGACCATCCCAGAAAGGACAATCGTGCGACTTCTCACCCCCCTGACGGCAGTGACCGCCCCCATCGGCTGCCTCCTCCTGGCAAGCGCACCGGCGACGGCATTGTCGGTAACCCCCTCCCCCAGCACCGTGACCCTTGACCTCACCCAGGCCGAGGCCGAGGCGATAACCGCGCTGAACCTCGGCCCTCTCCTGGGTGCACTCCCGCCGAACTTCACGCCCGAAGCGAAACAGCGCCTCGCGGAGAACATCTCCCACTATGCCGCCCAAGCCGCGCGAACCCCTGGATCGACCCTGTCGGTGATCATCGATCAGCCGGTCGCCGACACACCTGGGGTCAGCGTCACCGTCACCCGCTGACCCGGGAGACACCGGGCACCGCTCGGCCGAAGAGGCCGACCTCCGAAGCCGAGCGGTGCCCACTCCGGTAGATCCGGCGCCCACGCACCGCGGCGCACGACGCATACCCGCCGAAGCATTGCCGCAGCAGGGCCCTACTCATTCGCCGGAGCAGCATGAGGAACCGGCCACATCATCGAGCGCGTGGTGAGAACGACGATGATCCCTCGGCCGGGACGGCGGGCCCGGATGCGGTGCTCGGGCTTTCACCACCCTCTCCAGGCCGCGGGGGAGGGCGAGGCGCGCGCCGGGCGAGGACGGTACCGCGGCTTACCGAGACTCGGTCTGTGCCGTGGTCGCCCGGCCCAGAATCCGTTCGACAACTGCTTGCAGCATGGCGACCGGGTCGTGCCGCGCATCGGTGGCTCGCCACGCCACCATGTGATCGGGGCGTACGAGGACGGCGCCATCTTCGTCGACTTCGGATAGCGCCCGGTAGTCGCCGTAGCTGTCCTCGTAGTCGCAGCCACGGCCGATGGTGTGTACCCGGATCGGTACGCCGAACCGGTCGCCGGCCCGGCGTGCGGCTTCCCGCCAAATATCACCACCGAGCCCGGTGAGCAGGGTGAACCGACCCTTGCCGCACAGATCGAAAATGGGAACCCGGCGTTGGTTCGCGGTCACCCAGGCATGGGGCAGGTGCCGTCCCGGCCGAGTGGTGGAGAAGTAGTAGATCTCCTCGTCACGCGGCGCGGGCCGCGCTGGGCTGTCGTCCGGTACCACGGCCGTGGAGTGGTAGTGCTGATTGGTCTCCACCCCGTGGGTGTTGAAGCACATGATCGTCGCCTGTAGTGCGACGTCGAAAGCGCGTCGTTGTTCCCCGCATCCGGGGCGTGACAGAGCGGCCAGTGCCTCGCTCATCGAATCCTCGTCCGGAACCGCCGGTAGCGCGAGCGCCTGAAACAGCGGTGGCATCAGCCCCTCACTCTTCGTCGCGCGCTCGACGATCTGCTTGCCGACCGGTATGCGCTCGTCACGGTAGCTGTCGAGCAGAGCGGGGGCGGCCACACCTCGCAGTACCATTGCCAGTTTCCAGCACAGGTTGTAACTGTCCTGGATGGAGGTGTTGGAACCGAGGCCATTCATCGGTGAGTGCCGATGCACGGCGTCACCGACGCATATCACCCGGCCGCGCATATTGTCGGTGGCGTACATGGAGTTGACGGCCCAGGTGGACATGGACTCGATCTTCACCGGCACGCTGTCGTCGCCGATCAGCTGATGAGCGATCCGGATTCCGTCCTGCTCGGTGAGCTCGATGTTCCCGGCGCTCGGGTCATAACCCCAGACACCGACCCAGCGGGTCCACGGGCGGACCACCCGCAGCACGCCCACCCCATTGCCGCCATGGCCGACACCGGGCTGCACGAACCAGTACATATCGCCGGGCCGGTGCTCGACGTAGGGCGTCAGGTCGGCCTCGAACACGATATTGATCGATCCTCCGGCCCCCATCCGGCCTTCCATCAGCAGGCCCAGCTGCCGTGCGACGAGTGAGTTGCCGCCGTCGGCGCCGATCAGATACTTGCAGCGGATATCGTATTCGTGACCGGTCAGCCGGTCTCGCACCCGAGCGGTTACTCCGGTGTCGTCCTGGGTGAAGGACAGCAACTCGGTGCTCGTCCGCACCGTGGACCCGCGCACCGAGGCAGCGTCGACGAGAATCGGTTCCAGGGCGTCTTGCGGCAGGTCACACACCGAGGAGGGGCTGGCCAGGTCATGTTCGGCCTTGAAATGCGGGTGGGTATACCAGGTCCGCAAACGTCCCAGCTCGTTGCCGGCGAGGCTGGTGGCGTAGACGTGCTCACCCATCAGGCGTTGCGGGGTGGCGTGCCGGATCGCCTGATGTTCCAGGCCCAGATCGCGCAGCACTTCCATCGCGCGCTGGTTGGTGATGTGCGCGCGCGGCGAGTTCGCCACCCCGCCGTGCTTGTTGAGCATTATGTTGTCGATGCCATATGTCGACAGCAGCGCTGCCGCGGTCGCGCCCGCCGGCCCCGCTCCGGCGATCAGGACGTCTGTTTCGACAACATTGTCGGAAGTGGACATGGTGTGACTCCTATGAGCTGACTGATGGAGGTGACAGACTCCGCCGCCGGCGCGGGCAGCAGAGTCCGCCCGACGTGTGATGGGTCAGCGCCGCTCGGCGAGGAACGCGCGGAGCAGGGCCCCATAGCTGCGCTGTCGCTCGATCTGCGCCCAGTGACCGCACCGGTCGTAGATGTGCAATTCCGCGTTGGGCAGGTGTTTTTGCAGATAGACGCTGGAATCGGGGGTGACGAAACGGTCCTCGCGACCGTGCACGACCAGGAACGGTTGGCGCATACGCCGCAGCGCCGATGGCGGCACCGCCATCTCGGTGGGCGAGGAGGAGAAGAAGGACTCGTAGGAGCGACGTACCTGCGGCCGCATCACTTCTCGGTGCCGTTCGGCCACGAGAGCACCGAAATCGTCGCCCAGCGTGTCCTCGTCGTAGACAAACCAGCGCATCAGGTTCTCCAACGCGCTCAGCGACGGGTCTTTGTAGAAGCCGACCATCCGGATGACTTCCGGTGTGGGGTGGGATTCACCGCCCGCACTACCCATCAGCGAGACCCGTCCGAATCGGTGGGGCGCGGTCATCACCAGGTGCATGGCCAGCGACCCTCCCATGGAGTTGCCGACGAGATGAGCGGTGTCGATGCCGAGGGCGTCCATCATCGCGAGCACCTGCTCGACCCGCATCCGCATCCAACCGGTCAGGCTGCGCGGCATGTCCTCGGGGTGGTCGGTCCGGCCGTAACCCACCAGATCGGGCGCGAGGACACGGTATTCATCGGAGAGTTCCGGGATAAAAGAGCGCCAGTTGGAGCTCGCGCTCGCGCCGGGGCCCCCGCCGTGCAGCAGAATCACCACCTCGGCGTCGGGGGTGGCGGTATCGAGCAGAAAGGTCGAATAGCCATCGGTCTGCACAATCTGTTCGGAAATCGCATGCATCGAACTGTGCTCCTCGTCCTCAGGCCTCGGTGGTGGTGTTCATGACATGGTTGTCGGTGTGCGGGACGTAGTCGGTCGGCCCCCACATCGCCAAGGCGGTCGCGATCTCGTCCTGGTTCCACTCGATCGGCTGCCAGTCCGGGTCGAGGATCAGATAGCTGTTGCTGAAGAGTTCGACCCGGTGGCCGCTTCCCGGATCGCGTACGTAAGCGAAGAAGGCCTGACTCACCCCATGTTTGCCGGGCCCCTGGTCGGGCACGATGCCGTTCTCTCGCAGGATGTCACAGGCACGCAGGACGTCCTGGGCGTTATCGAGCCAGTACGCGACGTGGTGCATCCGGGCGGGTGTCCGCGCGTGCGGGTCTCCCATGATCGCGATGTCGTGCACCAGGGGCGTCACGCTCATCCACCCCCCGACGACCTGATCGTTCCCGGCGCGCACGTACTCACGCAGCTTGAACCCGAGCCTGTTCGCCAGCCATTCGTGGGCGCTACTCGGGTTGTGCGAGGTCCAGAGGTTGACGTGGTCGATCCGCCGCGGCGCGATCCCACGGTTCCAGGATCGGTACACTTGGTTTTTCAACACCGAGCGTTCGGCCTCCGGAGCGAGCGGCTTGTCGACGTCGTAGTACATTTCGAAACGGTGCCCGGTCGGCATCCGGAATCGGATTGCCTCCCCGATACCCCTCTGCTCGCCTGCGGGCACCCGGGTCACCGCTACGCCCGCATCGGTGAGAAGTTTTTCGAATTCGTCGATATCCTCGGCGCGCTTGACCCGCCAACCGACATGGTCCATATACGCCCGATCGCCCGCGCGCAGAGCCAGGCTATGATGCTCGAATTCCATATTCGCGCGTAAATAATAGGTACCGTTCGACTCCTCGGTGATCTCCAGTCCGATAACCTCGTGGAAAAACCATAGAGATTTGTCCAGATCGGGAGTAACCAGTGAAACATGGCCGAGCTTTGCAATTTCAGGAGTTGTCACGGGGACCTCTCGAACGCTAGGAGCTGTGATACGAATCTCAACGTATCCATGCGACGGGCGACCCGCTTCGGGCGATCTGTCGTAGCTTTGCCGGAATATTCCGACATCGTGTCGGGTGAAGGAGGCGCGGCCGATGAGCCTCGACGACAGGTTGCAGGATCTGGCGGATCAGTTGGGCAAGCCGCTGGTGGTACTGGATGTCGACCTGCGGGTGATGGCGGTGAGTGTGCACGAGACGGATCTGGACCGGATGCGTCTGTTACTGCTGTCCGCCGGCAAGAACGTCGCGCTGACCGACACGATGGTGAAGCAGCACCGTCTCACGAGCACCGTGGGCCCGATACGTGTCTCATCCGGCGCCGACGACACCATGCGTGTTGTTCTCCCCTTACGCCACGAGAAGCGATTGTTCGGCTACTTGTGTTACTGGGACGATTCGGTACGCGGTGACCTGTCTCCGCAAGAACAGGATCTGTTGACCGACGGAGGGACCGAACTCGGTATGCTGCTCTCGTTTCGGTTGTCCGACCTGCACTATCGGATGAAGCATTCTCGCCGGCTTTTGACAGGTTTGCTCGGCGAATCGTCCGCCAACCGGTCCCGCTGCGCTTTCGGACTGCTGGAGGAGGGCCTGATCGAGAATGTAGACCAGTATTCGGTACTGGTCTACCGCACTCCGGGTGCAAGTTCGATATCGGTGACCCGACTTGCCGTGGAAGCGACTATGGAATTCACCGCCAGGTCGACCACCGTGAAAATCGTCGGAGGGATTCTCGGCTCCGAGGGAGTCCTGCTCTTTCCGCGCCGGGTGAATCGTACACGCCTACAGGCGATCATGGCGCGGCCCGGGCTCGGACAGGTCAGGGCCGGAGTGGGGAGCGTGCAGGATTCCTTGGTGCAGGCGGCCGAGTCATATCGTGAGGCTCGGCTTGCATGGCAGGCTTCCCGGGCAGATCCTGCCCGGTACGGGCGGGCCGCGTTCTGGGACGACCTCGGCGTGGACCGACTGCTGCTGCAACTGCCGCTGCAAGACCTGACCCCCACCCAGTTCCCCGCAGGAGTGGGACGGTTATTGGAGTCACCGAACGGCCGAGACCTGGCGCGAACGCTGGACGCCTATCTCAGCGCCGGCGGTGATGTCAAGGAAACCGCCCGCCGACTCGGAATACATCGGAGCACGTTGTACTACCGGCTGGACCGTATACGCGATGTCACGGGCTGTGATATCTCCGACGGGGTCGCCCGTATGGATCTGCACACCGGCCTGCGGGTCGCGCAACTGGCCGGGATATTGCCGTCACCTCTCGAATCCGATGGCGCGGCGGAATGACCGCGGACGGCAGATCACCGCGCGGCGGAGTCCGGCCGCCGCCGACGGCGGTGCTGCCGCCCGGCGACCCATCGACCCGTGGAATGAGCGCTCTGATCAGCGACGTGAATCCGGCCGCAGGCCGACAAGTAACATTTACTACTCTGCTTACTAAGGTATTGATACGTTTTCGGGCAGCTACGACGCAGCGTCCGGGGAAGGAGCGGAGCCGTGCGTCCACGGGCCCTGGTCTTCGACTTGTACGGTGAGTACTTCCGCCATACCGGGGGCGGTGCGAAACTCGGCACCTTGACCGAACTCATGGGCCTGTTCGGGGTCGAACCCGCCACGGTCCGCGTAGCGATGACCCGATTGCGCAGAGACGGCTGGTTCGACTCGTCCAAATCGGGTCGCGAAGTGACCTATCTACTCAACGACAAGAGTTGGCGCCTGCTCGACGACGGCCGCACCCGCATCTTCGAACGACACTTCGGCGACTGGGATCGCATCTGGACCCAGGCCCTGGTCGACGAGGCCGATGCGGGTCGCGAACGACATAAACGTATCGTCACCGCCCTGACCTGGTGCGGCTTCGGCAATTATCGGGAATCGGTGTGGTTCTCCCCGCACGATCGCCGCGAGCAGCTACGTGAGATGCTCGACGGCGGCGACCTGCACGTCCAGTTCCTGCAGTGCACCACCACGGGCCTCACCGCCGACCGCCTGATCGCAGACCGCTGCTGGGATCTGCGCGAATTGGACAGCGATTATCAGACGTTCATCGAACGATTCCGGCCGAAGCTGGCCCGCTACCGCCGCGGTCTGGCCGGCCCGGAGGCACTGGTCGAGCGGATGGAGTTGGTCCAGGACTACCGCCGGTATCCGTTCCGCGACCCCGATCTACCGGAGGTACTGCTCCCGGCCGGCTGGCGTGGGCGAGCGGCACACGAGGTCTTCACCGAAGCACACGAACTGCTGCGCGCACCGGCCGAGCAGTTGGTCGCCTCCCGCACGGAAACCGGACCGGTCGTCGAGCAGCAAACCGCTCATATGTAACACTTTCATTGACTTTAAATGATTTCTTGTCACATAATGGCCCGGTTCGCTCGAAGTCTCGGAGCGCAGTCACCCGAGGGGTCTTCCACCAATGTCCATTGCCACGCACTTCCCCGTCCCCGACGCGGCGCCCTTGCGCGTCGCATGCATCGGCGGCGGTCCGGGAGGATTGTTCACCGCCATCGCGGTGGCCCACGCGATCCCCCGAGCCGGAATCGACGTCTTCGAACACAACCGCGCCTCCGACGTCTTCGGTTTCGGGGTCGTGTTCTCCGACGCCACACTCGACAACATCGACCGGGTGGACCCGGTGCTACGGGACGCCTTGGCGGCTCACGGCAGGCACTGGGACACCATCGAGGTCCACAGCAAGGGCCAGACCACGGCCGCCGGCGGCAACGGAATGGCCGCCATCCATCGCCGGGCCCTACTCGACGCACTGCGCGAACGCGCCACCGCGCTGGGCGCACGTCTGCACTACGCCACGACCGTCGACGTCGACACCCTCGACGCCGCCGGCACCTACGACCTCATCGTGGCCGCCGACGGAGCGAACTCCCGCACCCGCGAGCGCTACCTCGACAACCTGGGACACTCGGTCCACGAAGCGGCGGTGAAGTTCATCTGGTTCGGCACCACCTTCGCCTTCGAAGGACTGACCTTCCTCCACAAGCAGTCCGAGCACGGAAACTTCGCCGTTCACGCCTACCCCATCGGCTCCGGACTGAGCACGTTCATCGTTGAAACCGATGAAGCATCCTGGCGCCGCGCCGGCCTCGACAACTTCGACACCACTCTCCCGCCCGGCCCCTCGGACAACGTGTCCCAGCGCTATCTCGAGGAACTGTTCGCCGACGAGATCGACGGGCACGAACTGGTGGCCAACAACTCCCGCTGGGCCAACTTCCGCACCCGTCGCACTCGCCGTTGGCATACCCGCGGCGCCGCGGGCACACCCGTCGTCCTGCTCGGCGACGCGGTCCACACCGCCCACTTCTCGGTGGGATCGGGCACGAAGATGGCGATGGAAGACGCTGCGGTACTCGCCCACACCATCGCCGACCACCGTGGCGACCTGGAGTCGGCCCTGGCCCGCTTCCAGGAAGTCCGCAAGCCCCAGGTCGCCCGTATCCAGGACTCATCCACGCCGAGCCTGTCGTGGTGGGACCATTTCGGCGAGTACTATCGCGCCCTACAACCGTGGCAGTTCGGCTTCCATTTCTTCAGCCGCGCCATCTCCACCGAGAAGATCCGCGTCCGCGACCCCCGCTTCGTCGCCGAATCCGAGCGCTCCTGGATCCGGTGCCACGGCGCGCCCCCTCTCGAAACACCGCTGCGGATCGGCCGGACCACCTTCACCACGCGCCTGCTGCGACTGAGCGAAACGAGCGCGACCGGCGTCGAAGTCGGTGACGGCACCCGCAGCCTCACCGCCGTCCCGCCCGACAGCCATACCGGCGACCGGGCCGAACCAGTGCTGTTCACCGCACCCGACGCCGACCACACGTCCCTCGACGGCATCGCCCGCGCCGACCTCGACACCCTGTGCGGACGGCATCCCGCGGCAGTCGTGATCCGCGGTGGAACGCCACTGTCGCGGGCGTTGAGTTCCGAATACGTGCGATTCACCCATCATCTGCCGACGATCGTGATCGACGCCCCCACCGCCGTGCGGGCCCGCCGCGCCGTCGACGAGCGAGACAACGCCACCACCATGGTGCTCTCCGGTCGCGCCGACGCCGTGGCCTATGAAACCGCGCAGCTCGCCACCCACTCCCCCACCGGTGGCGCAGAGGCCGGCCGATGACCACGACCACCGCCCGCACCGGCCTCGACCGCCTGTTGCACCCCCGCTCCATCGCCGTCGTCGGGGCATCGTCCTCGCCCGCCAAGTTGGGCACCGTGATGCTCGGCGCCGTCACCCGCGAGGGTGACACCGCTCCGGCAACCTATGGCATCAACCCCAAGGCCGACAACACGGCGTTTCATCCTTCGGTGCGGGCCGCCACCGAAGCACACGGCGGCCCGCTCGATCTCGCGGTACTGTGCATCCCGGCCGAGGCGACTCCGGGCGCCCTCCAAGACGCGGCCGATTGTGGTGTCGGAGCCGCGCTGATCTGCTCCGGCGGATTCGCCGAGGTCGGCGACGAGGGCACCGTGCTCCAGCGGCGTATCGCCGAGATCAGCGCCACTACCGGTATCCGTGTCCTGGGACCGAACACCTCCGGATTCTTCCGCCCCGGAAGCGCAATCGTCAGCTTCGTACCGGCGGTCGAGCATATCAAGTCGGGCACGGTCGCGGTGGTCGCCACCAGCGGGGGTATGAACCATGCCCTGTCCTTCCTGCTCTCCGCACGTGGTATCGGCGTCGGACTCGGCATCGGCTTGGGCAACAGTGTCGATGTCACCGCCATTGATGTGCTCGAGTACCTGCGCCGCGATCCCGCGATCACCGCGATCGCCCTGCATGTCGAATCGGTCGGCGACGGCGCGGCACTGCTCTCGACGGTGCGCGCGGTGACGGCGGACAAGCCGGTCGTGGCGATCGTCATCGGCCGCAGCGACGTCTCCGCGTTCTCCGAATCCCATACCGGCGCACTGGCCACCTCCTGGCGCACCACCCGGGCACTGCTGGCCGAAGCGGGTGCGGTGGTCGTCGACTCCGAACAGCAGCTCGTCGACGCGCTGGCCGTCCTGAGCCGCACACGCCTCACTCCCTCGGCGAACCCGGGCGTAGGCCTGGTAACCGCTCAGGCCGGACCCGGTTTGATGGCGCTCGACGAACTACAGGCACAGGGCGTGCGCGTGCCCACCCTCACGACGGACACGCAGCAGCAGTTGGCCGATCTACTGCCACCGATGACATACCAGGCCAATCCCGTCGACACCGGCCGCCCCGGCCCCACGTTCTCGGCCGTACTCTCGACCATCGCCGCCGACCGACAGATCGACGCATTGGCGATCTACGCGCTGGTCGAACCCGACGCCATCGACCTCGCCGAGGCGGTGCGCCGATCCGGTGTGCACACCGAGGTGCCTGTGGTGCTCGGCCTCGGCGGGCCGGCGGCCGACGTGACGGCGACCACGGACACCGCAGCGGCGCTGGGCGTCCCCGTTCTGTCCAGCCCGACCGCATTGGCCACCGGCGTCCACGCGCTCGTCGAGGATGCGCGACTGCGGCATTCGAACAGCCCCGACCCTCGAGCGGTCATCCCATCGGTTCCGCCGCCGGTCCTGCCTGCCGACGAGGCCGCCGCCAAAGACCTGCTCGACGCCTTGCGGATCGCCACCCCCGCCCGACGCGTGTGCACCGACCGCGCCGCGGCCCATCGGGCTTTGCGTGAACTCACGCTGCCCGTAGCGGTGAAGATCCTCGATGCGAGAGTGCTGCACAAAACCGATATCGGCGGCGTGCACCTGAACGTCCGCACCGACGCCGAACTGGATGCCGCCCTCGACGCCCTCGACGCGATCTCCGCTCCCGCGTACCTCGTCGAAGCCATGGCCGAGCCCGGTATCGATGTATTCCTGGGGGCCCGCCGCGACCCGGTGTTCGGGCCCATCGTGGTGGCCGGGCTCGGTGGCACCGCCGCGGAAGCCATCGGTGACGTGGCCATCCGCAGCCACAATCTCACGCCGGTGGCCGCCACGACCATGCTCGACGACCTGCAGTTCGCGCCGTTGCTCGACGGCTGGCGCGGCGGACCGGTCCTCGACCGCGAGACATTCGCCCACATCGCCGTGACCGTCGTGGCCTATCTGGCCGCTCACCCCCAGATCAGCGATATCGAAATCAATCCCCTGCGGCTGACCCCCACCGGGTTGATCGCCTTGGACGCGGTGGTCGTGGCCGCCGACGGGCACACCGCAGCCGAAGGAGAGCCACAATGAGCACCCGCACCCCGCTCTCGATCGACGGTGCAGTCCCCTGGCCCGACGACGTGGCCGAGCGATACCGCAAAGCCGGCTACTGGCAAGGAACCTCGATCGCCGCCTGCATCGCCGAACAGGTCGCTCGGCGCCCCCATGACGAGGCTCTGGTCGACGGCCCCACTCGCCTGACCTACCGCCAGTTGTGGGACAAGTCGTCCTCATGCGCCCAAAGTTTGCTCGATCTGTCCATCGCCCCCGGTGACCGGCTCGTGTTGCAGTTGCCGAACAGTTGGGAATTCGTCGCACTGACCCTGGCCTGCATGCGCACCGGCGTCATTCCTGTCATGGCGCTACCCGCGCATCGTCGCCACGAACTGACCCATCTGGCCGTCCTCTCCGAGGCCGTGGCGATCGTCGTGGCCGACAACGACCGTGGCACCGACCTGCGCCAAGTGGCCCAGCAGGCCTGCGCCGACTCCCCCACCCTGCGAATGGTGCTGGTCCACGGCGCACTCACCGCCGAACCCGCGCCAGGCGCCGCTCCCGAACACAGTCTGAACAGCTGTATGGACATCCCGGCTCGGTTCGCCGACAGCGATTACGAACCCACCGGCTCCGATATCGCCTGTCTGCTGCTGTCCGGAGGCACCACCGGACAGCCGAAACTGATCGTGCGCACCCACGACGACTACGCCTACAACATCCGGCGTTGTCTCGACGTGTCCGAATTCGACGAGCGCACAGTTTATCTCGCCGCCTTACCCGCCGGCCACAACTTCCCCCTCGCCTGTCCCGGTGTCCTCGGCGCTCTGTTCGCGGGGACGCACCGTGATGCTGCCCTCCCCCGCGCCGGAGCGCGCCTTGCACATCATCGATGCCGAAGGGGTCACCGTCTCCGCGGTCGTCCCCGCCGTCGCCCAGGCCTGGATCGAGTACCAGCGCGAACACCACGTCCTCAGCGGAAACAGCTTGCGCGTCCTGCAGGTCGGGGGCTCTCGCATGCCCGACGAACTGGCCGCTCGCGTGGAACCGGTCCTCGGCGCACGCCTGCAGCAGGTCTTCGGCATGGCCGAAGGGCTGATCAACATGACCCGCCTCGACGACGATCCGGACGTCATCCTCACCACCCAAGGCCGACCGGTCAGCGAGGCCGACGAGATCACCGTCGTCGACGAACTGGGCAACCCGGTCCCGGACGGCACTCCGGGAGCCCTGCTCACCCGCGGCCCTTACACGCCGCGCGGATACTTCCGCGCTCCCGAACACAATGCCCGCGCCTTCACCCCCGACGGCTGGTACGCCGGCGGCGACATCGTCGTCCGCCGCCCGGACGGCAACCTCGTCGTGGCCGGTCGTGACAAAGACATGATCAACCGCGGCGGGGAGAAGATCTCCGCCGAAGAGGTCGAGAACTTCGCCTACCAGGTCTACGGTGTCGAGATGGCCGCCGCTGTGGCCATGCCCGACCCGAAACTGGGCGAAAAACCGTGCCTGTACGTCACCGTCGCCAATGGCCGGCACGTCACGCTCGACGACATCGTACGGGTGATGACCGATGCCGGCGTCGCCCGCTTCAAGATGCCCGAACGACTCGTCGTCGTCGACCACATGCCCACCACCAAGATCGGAAAAATCGACAAGAAGGCCATGCGCGACGATATCCGCGCCCGTCTCACCCGCGAGGACACCGGCACATAAGACCCGAGCACCGCCGGCATCGAAATCGTCTACCGTCGCTACGTCGGGATCGCTGCGGCGATCCCGAGCCGGCGCAGACACTCGCGGTTGGCGGCCGAGGAGTACGCCTTGTCGGCCGGCACCCGATCCGAACGGATGCGGAACCACCCGGGCCCGAGGCTCAGTGCGATCACTGCCCCGTGGCTCGGCCCGGGCCAAGCTGCCGGAACAGCGCGTAGATCACCTCCCAGGACCCGCACTGCGGCGGAATGCCCCGCCAGGGGCCACCGATCCGGACACGCCGGCGGCTCGGAGTCGATGAGCTGCCGTTTCACCCATGCGGGTGGGCGTCCCGTTTTCCCGCAAGGCGACAACGGTCGCAGCCGCGCCTCAACCGCCACTGCGAGACAGGCCCTAACCGACCGCGACCATGTCCATCGCGGCCAGATGCGCGAACAGCATGCTGGTCCCGATGGGGTTGCCGCCGCCGGGGTAGGTGGGACCGCTGGGTGCGGCCATCGTGTTGCCCGCGGCGTAGAGACCGGTGATCGGCGCGCCGGCCGCGTCGAGGACCCGGGCCTGCGTGTCCGTTCGCAGGCCGCCCTTGGTGCCCAGGTCGGAGATGCCGAACGCGGCGGCGTGGAACGGACCCTGGTCGATCGGGGTCAGCGGTTTCCGGCCCTCGGTGAAGGCACGGTCATAGGCCTCTTCACCGCGATGGAAGTCGGAGTCCGCACCCTTGGCGGACATCTCGTTGTACCGCTGGACCGTCGCAACGAGATTGGCGGCAGGAACCCCGATCTTCTCGGCGAGCTCCTCGAGCGTATCGGCTGTCTGCCACAGCCCGGCATCCTGAAACTTCGCCGGCTCGACCATGGACACATTGGTGACCCCGACAGGTGGGACGATCCCGTTGCGGTTGTCGTAGACCAGCCAGTAGGGCAGAGTGACCGCACCATCCGCCATGCGGGCGATGACCTCGCGCGCCAAACGGTCGTAGGGTGCCGACTCGTTGACAAAGCGTTCACCGGCATCGTTGACGAAAACACCGGCGGTGATCGCGAGCGAAAAGGCCGATCGGCCGTCGGGGTGGGTGAAGCCGGGCGACCACCAGGCCTGATCCATCAGGTCGGTATCCGCGCCCACCGCGATCGCCGCTTCCAGCGCCTTCCCGATGTTGGCCCACGAACCCATCGAGTCCCGCGCAACACCCGGAACGCCGAACCTCTGCCTCAATTCGTCGTTCTGCTCGAACCCCCCGGCGGCCAGCAGGACACCCTTGCGAGCCCCGATCGCCTTTCGTTGTCCACCGCTTTCGACGATGGCGCCGACCACCTTGTGATCCTCGACCACCAGTTCGACGAGCGTGGTGTTCAACTGCAACGAGGCATTGTCGTACTGTGAGATCGCCAGCAGGAAACGGCCGATCAGCGACCGACCACCGACGAGTTCGTCGGGCAGTGGCGCGCCGAGGCGTTCGGTGTCCAGCGGACCGCGGATCAACGAGTTCAGCTCGCCTGCGTCGGCGACCGGCAGCGGGGGCGGAAGGATATGACGCATTCCGTCCTGTCGCGCTTTGGGTGCGTTGCCGTAGTAGTCGGGCCACGGGTACGGGGCGAATTCGAAGATCTCCTCCTGCTCGAGGTACCCGATGAGCGGTCCGCCGCCGCGGATGTAGGTTTCCTGCAGCTCCCGCGGGGTGCGGTCGCCCACCACCGCCGTGTAGTACGTCAGCGCATCCTCGATGGTGTCGTCGGTGCCGGCACGCTCGAGAACCGGATTACCGGGGAACCAGACGCCGCCCCCGGAGAAGGCCGACGTTCCGCCGAACTTCTCCGTGGCTTCGACGAGGATGACCTCCAGGCCCTCGCGTGCGGCGGTGTAGGCACCGCAAACTCCGCCGGCACCCGAACCGACCATCAGGGTGTCACAGGTCATATCCCACTTCGATGTCATTACTCGCCTCTGCCTTTCACTCGCTGCGGCCGGAAATTCGGTCACCGTGGACAGCCGGGCACCGCGGACCGACAACACCGCTATGATCGCGCCGGCCGGTCACCCCCGAGTCCGGAACGGTGCGGCAGCGAGAGTTTCCGGGTCTGATTTCGTGGTAGCGCGGAACGCCGTGGTTCTCGGTTTCGACTTCACGGCGAGGGTGTTCGGTTGTCGCAGGGTCGGCCGCCACCCTGTGGAGGCTTCCAGCGAAGCGGTCACCGGTGTAGGCCTTCTCCCACCAACCGGGACGATCCGTGGCCCGACTCTTGAATGCCTACCCGCCGGTGGCTACGCCGAGCACGCTCTATCGCCTGCGTCACTGCTGTCCGGGCAGTGGGAAACGTCGAGGATCTCGCCCTTCGGAAATCAATGATGGTCCCTGCGAGGATACGATCCTGTCGCTCGCTCCTATCCGAACTCGCCCAGGCTCCACGAGGCAGTGACCGAAGCATCTACTCGCAGCGTCGGGGTATCGAACTCCTGGCTTTGACGTCCTCCCGGTCCTGAAGGGCCGGGCTTGCGTGCTACGTTTCCTGGTCATCGACATCGGAGGCGGAAAGTTCGTCCCGTCCGAGTCGAGCTTCACGCCGGCCCTGTTGATCGGCTGCCTCGTCGCCATGGTCGGTGCGTTCGTGGCCTTTGCGATTCCGTACCGGCATTCGGCAGCGGCGATGGAGACGGGCGGGGCCTTGGCGACGAGAGCCGTTCCTTCGCTCGTCGGACCCTGTTCGCAGACCACCGAGGAAATATCTCCTGGGGAGTTCCGTGTAGCAGGTGAGTGCGGCGGCGAGGTGGCCGAATGCTGTGAAGCAGGTCGGCCGTGCCGGTCGGGCCTGCCCAGCGCGGTGGCACCCCCATGCTCCCACTCCATGGGAGATCGAGCCCGGTCCCCCGTGCAGATCGCTAGCGTCGTGCTCCGATGAAAGGTTGACTGTGCGCTATCGGACCGGGGAGCCAACACCATGACACGAATGGCCGGCAAGGTCGTGCTGATTACGGGCGCTCGCAGAGGGGTGGGGCGTGCGTGCGCCGTTCGGCTCGCGGAGGAGGGTGCCGACATCGTGGCCTTGGATCTTTCCGGGCACGAGTCGGAGGCCGAATTGACCGGGACGGCGAGTTCGGTGCGCGAACTAGGGTGTCGGGTATTCACCGGGACCGCCGACGTTCGAGACTTCGACGCTGTCGCGGCAGCGGTACGGGCCGGGGTGGACGAACTCGGCCCACTCGACGTTGTCGTGGCGAATGCCGGGGTCTTCGACACTCCAGGGCCTTCGTGGGATATCGACGACGATGTCTGGAACCGATCGATCGACGTCAATGTCACCGGAACGTGGCACACCGTCAAAACCGGGGTCGCGGCGATGAATCCGACCGGCGGATCGGTGATCATCATGAGTTCCACAGCGGCCGTCAAAGCCGTGGCAGGGGCCTCACACTATTCGGCGGCCAAGCATACGATCACCGGTCTGGCCAAGACGCTTGCCAATGAGTTGGGCTCGCGATCCATCAGTGTGAACACGGTCCATCCGGGTTCCATCGCCACACCGATGATATTGAATCCCGCGACATTCGCGCGGCTCCGCCCCGATCTCGATAAACCCTCGGCCGCCGATGCGGCAGAAATCCTTTCCAGCAGAACGCTGTTGCCCGTCCCGTGGGTGGAGCCGGTCGACGTCAGCAATGCGGTTCTGTTTCTGGCATCCGAGGAATCCCGCTACGTCACCGGTCTTCACATGATCGTCGACGCCGGCCTGACCCAGAAGGTTGCGTGATGACCGGACGTCTCGAAGGCAAGGTTGCCCTGATCACGGGCGCGGCCCGCGGTATAGGGCGCGCACAGGCTCTTCGCTTCGCGGAAGAGGGCGCCGACATCATCGCGATCGACATCTGCGCCCCGGTCGAGCATGCGACAACTCCTGGAGCGTCGCCGGAGGATCTCGCCGAAACGGTGCGTCGGGTGGAGGCGGTGGGCCGCCGGATCTGTGCGTCCGAGGTCGATGTCCGTGACCAGCGCGCGCTCGACACGGCGGTGTCCGCCGGGGTCGATGCACTGGGTGGGCTGGATATCATTTGCGCCGCCGCAGGCATCAGCTCGTCCGGTCCGGCCGTCGAGTTGAGTGCCCAGCGCTGGCAGACGATGCTGGATGTGAACCTCACCGGCGTATGGCGTACCTGCAAGGCAGGTGTCCCCCACATCATCGCAGGGGGACGGGGCGGTTCGATCGTGCTGCTCAGCTCGGTCGCCGGGCTGCGCGGACTGGTCGGTGTCGGTCATTACACGGCCGCCAAGCACGGTGTGGTCGGGTTGATGAGGTCCCTCGCGAACGAGTTGGCGCAACACCGCGTGCGGGTGAACACGGTTCATCCCGCGAACACACGGACCACGATGGTTCAGAACCCGGCCACCGTTCGGGCATTCTGTCCAGGTGTGGAGAACCCGACGCAGGAACAGTTCGAGGTGGGCCTGCAGTCGATGCACCTGCTTCCCGTGACGTTGATCGAACCCGAGGATATCGCGAACGCGAGTCTGTTCCTTGCTTCCGACGAGTCGCGCCATATCACCGGCGTCACCCTTCCCGTGGATGCCGGACACTGCGTGAAATAGACGGATGACCCGAACCCGATGCACTGGGCTCGTTGCCGGCACCGGCGCGTCGGGCGGCGGGTCTGCCCGAAACCGATCATCCCCGGGACACCGCCGGTTTCCGGCGGTTCGCCGGCCGGTGTCGGCTGCCGGCCGGTTACACCCGCTCCCCGTCCACCAGTTGGATTGCGGTTGCGGGGGATGGCGATTTATCCGGGTGCGCACCGACACCGAGTCCCGTGACAGGGCGCGGTCGCATCGAGGGCACCCCCGAGGCGACCCTCCAGATGGTTGCGGCGGCACCTCGCACCTCGGTGATCGCGGATTCGAGGCCAAGCGTCCGGGTGGGACCGCAGACCGACAGCGCGAAACGCCCTTCGTCGTCATCGGTGGCGATCGGGGCGGCCACTACTGTGACTCCCAATGCGGTGCCTTGGGAGTCCACGGCGATCCCGCCGCGGTTACGGACTCGGTCGAGGTCTCGCACGAGTTGGCTTCGCGTCTGGAGGGAATAGCAGGTAGGCGCATCCTCGAAACAGAGTTCGGGCCATTGATCCGGGGACAGAGTCGCCAGCAGCGCCCGGCCTGCGGCGGTGATCGTCGCCGGTTGGCGGGCGCCGATACTCCATTGGCCGGCAGTGGAGGGCCACAACCCCACGCGCTCGAGATGCATGATCTCGGCGCCGACGAGCATGCTCAGGTGCACGGTCAGCCCGCTCCGCCGGTGCAGCTGGGTCATCACCGGTAATGCCGCGCGATGGACGGTGCGCCGCCGGGTGAACTGCGATCCGAGTTCGAACATTCGGACGCCCAGAGCGTATTTGAACTGTTTGCGCTCTACCCAGCCGAGTTCGACGAGGCGTTGCAGGATGCGATGCGCCGAAGACCGCGGTACATGGGAACGGCGCGCGATCTCCGCCAAGGTCAATGGCCGCTCCCCCACGAAGGACTCCAGCAGCGAAGCGACCCGATCGATCATCGCTGTGGGGGTTTCTTCGATCTGCGCCATTGCCATCACAACCTCCGAAAACAAGATGTCACACTCTGCCTTTCTGGCAGTAAATGACAGGTGTGAGTGTAACCACACGACCATTCGCTGTAAAGCGGGTCCCACCGCGATCTCCGGTACCGCCGGATTCCCCGTTCGCGCAGGAACCGCCGACCCGACTGCTCGCCACGACCGCCCAAGTGTCGGGCGTGGCGCAGACCCCGACGCCTCGCTCTCCCGCTCAGCGGAAGGACCGCACCACACCGCGAACCGCCGGCGCGATAGACCACAGCCGACATCCGGCGCGGCAGAAGCATATGGAGTCGCGGCCCGCCGGCGGGTCGCCCCCGTGGAGGGCCGCGACTGACAAGATGTCACAAACTGACACCCACGGATCCGCGGCAACAGCACCGGCTGTACGATATTCCGCTGACCGGGCAGCCGAGATCACCGGAGAGTCCGGCCGGCTACGGTGACCGGACAACAGCAGCGAGGGAGCCCGTGGTGACGAAACCGAAGCGACAAACTCTCACCGAACGCCGCGCCGAGGAACTGCGGATGACCATTGCGCTCACCGCCCGGGATCTATTCGTCGCGGATGGCGACACCTCGGCCACCGTGGAGCGGATATGTGAAATCGTCGGAATCGCACCGCGGACCTTTCATCGCCACTTCCCGGTCAAGGAAGATGTCCTGATGCCGTTGCTTCGTCGCAGCGAACGCATCGTCCTGCAGGCACTCGAGGAAGTGCCCGATGACGCCGACCCGGTCGAGGCACTCGCTTCTGCCCTCACCCTGGAGGTGGGCAGCAGGCAGGTACCCGAGTTCGATCGCCGGCTCGTCACCCTGATCGTGAACGCCCCCCAATACCGACTCCGCTTCGTGGGGTGGAGCGAGGGGCTGGCCGACGGGATCACACAATTCCTGTCGCGGTACTACGAACTCGATTCCGATCCGTTCCTGCGCGTACTTCCGGCCAGGCTGGTCGTGCAAACCTTGCGCCATGCCATCTTCCACTGGGTCGACACCGGGAATTCCGGCGATTACGCCGAGGTCGAGAAATTGGAACTTCAGGGCTTTCGCATGGCTCTCAGCGGACTGAAAGCCATTACCGCGAAGCGAGTTGCTTCCACCCGCGCTCCGGCGAACTCCGCGGGTTCCGCCGGCTCATGACGCTTGCCGACCATCGAGGGTGTCGCGTATCGGCGCGCAGAGCCGTTGGCCGCGCATTCATCGCCGAATCCGAATAGCACCACAGACCGGCGCCGGCCACGACATCGTGCGTGAGCGTGCGATGTGTTTGTCCAGGGCATCGGCAATATCGTTGGGTAGCTCGACCGCACGGCGATGCCGCAATTCCACGTGGAGCAGCAAGATCTCGAGGGTGTTGGCGACTCTACCGCGACCGGTATCGAGGAGAAAGGTCATCCTGTGGACGGCTTTCGCGCTCCGGTCCAGAATCCGCCCGGCGACAATGAACTGGTCGCCGTCGCGTAGCTCGCTGTAGTAGGCCGGGTGGTGTTGCGCTGTGAACAGTCCCATCATCCGTTCGCCGCGGTAGACGTCGTCGATACCGATAGCTCGGACGAGGGCGTCGGCCCCTTTGGTACCCCACATCAGGTACTGCACGACATTCATGTGATCGTTGCCGTCCAGTGTCTCGGCGGTGACGGTGCCGGCAACCGTTTCGGACAGGGCTGCCACCTGGTCGGCGGTGGGGAGTTCAGCGATCATGCCCACGATTCTCGGAGAGACTCCGACAATTTCCGACCGAAGCGTCCACTCAGCGAGATCGGGCAACCGACTGGCCCGTTCCCGCCCGCGTCCTCAGCACCGGCGGTGGTGGATTCCGGCTTTCGCCCGGATCACCGATGGCAGTGAGGCCGAGCAGAGCACCGGTCCCGGCATGCCCACCGGCGCGGACACGCTCTCTTCGGCAAGATGGCGTCGGCGTTGCCACCGCCGGGAGACGCACCGTCTGCGGGCCCGATGCCGTGGCCACGGTCGTGGCGGCGCTCGACTCCCCGATGCCTACTTCGTGGCCGGCACCGAGGTACGCGTCGGCGGTGGCTCGCATATGTAAGCCACCGCCGTGAATACGACCAAGAAGGAGAAGCAGGTGTCTATCGACCCGAAGACCGCCCTCGGCGCCGAACTACCCGGCCGCGAGTTCGCCTGGACCCCTTCCGATGTGCAGACCTACCACCTCGGCCTGGGCGCGGGGCACCGATGGACCGACCCGGCCGAACTACGCTACCTCGACGACCGCACGGTCGTCCGTCTTCGCCGAAGGCGAGGGCGGGTTCGGCGGTGATCGGGGCCCGGGCACCATGATCGAGGTCCCCTCCCGTGAACCCGATTTCGAGATACCGGCGGCGACCTTGCCGCAGCAGGCGTTGCTGTACCGGATGAGCGGTGACCGGAATCCGTTGCACTCCGATCCGGCGTTCGCCCGGAAGGCGGGGTTTCCGAATCCGATCCTGCACGGATTGTGCACGTACGAGATCGTCTGCAAGGCGGCGACCGACACCGTGCCGGCCGGGGACGCCACGCGGGTTGCCGGGTTCCGGGCGCGGTTCGCAGGCGTGCTGTATCCCGGTGAGACACTGCGGGTTCGTGTCAGGCGTTCCGATGATCTGCTCACGCTCGGGGTGACCGTGGTAGAGCGGATGGATGCGCCGGTACTCGCGGATGCGGAGTTGCGGATCGCGGGCTGAGGGCTGCGACAATGCGGGGCTCGTCCGGTGTGTGGACGAGCCCCGCATGGCGTGGTGCGACTTCTAGGAGTGCTCGGTCGCAGCGGCGTGACGTGCTGCGATGTACCCGTAGACGATGCCCTGGCCGATCGTTGCCCCCGCACCTGGGTAGGTGGCGCCGAACGCGTTGGCCGCGGTGTTCCCGATCGCGTAGAGGCCTTCGATGGCTTTCCCGTCTTCACGCCGGACACGAGCGTGCTCGTCGGCGACCACGCCGCCGCAGGTGCCGAGATCGCTCAAGACCATCCGCACCGCGTAGTAGGGGGCCTGTCGCAGCGCTCCCAGATTCGGATTCGGAGTGACGGTCGGATCGCCGTAGTAGCGGTCGTAGGCGCTCTCGCCGCGGCCGAACTCGGGATCGGTTCCCGAATCCGCCTGTTCGTTGAAACGCCGGAAGGTCTCGGTGAAGGTTCCTGTCGGTACTCCCATCGCCTCGGCCAGGACGGACAGGTCGCGCGACCGGTGCGCGATGCCCGCCTTGTACCACGTCTCAGGAAGGTCCTGGCGGGGGAAGCAGCTGCCCGCCAGGACATAGCTGTTGCGGTAATGCTGGTCGAACACCATCCACATCTGTTCGACAGGCTTGCCGGCGCGCTCACGCGCGAGCACGGCCTGCCCGAAGGACATGTAGTCGATGGACTCGTTGATGAACCGTGTCCCGGTCTGGTCGACGATGAACGACCCGGGCAGCGACCGCTCTGCGAGCATGACCGCCGGCCGAGCGCCCGGCAGCGGCGCGAACGCCGGGAACCACCAGGCCTGGTCCATCAGCGCCGTCCCGGCACCGACCTCCTGAGCGGCGAGGATGGCATCGCCGGTATTCCCTTCGGCCCCGAGGCTTGCATGGGCCACCAATCGCGTGGACTGGAACTTGTGACGGGATTCCACGTCGTGGTCGAACCCTCCTGCGGCCAGGACGACACCGCGGCGGGTTGTCACGGTGACCTCCTTGTCTCCCTGGCGCACCACGGCACCCGCTACCCGGCCCTCGGTGTACAGCAACCGCGCCAGGCTCGTCTCGGTCCACACCGGGATACCCGCACGCAGCACACCCGCGAACATGCCCGCCGCGAGTGCCTGTCCGCCCGCCAGGTACTCGCGGCCGATGAGCTTGCCGCCGATGCCTTGCGCTGCTCGCCGAACGATGCGCGGGAGCGCCTTGCCCGGCTTCCGCGCCAACAGGTTCATCCATTTGTAGTCCGCGCCGGTGACCGGCATCGGGACAGGCGCCGCCATCACGCCGGGGCGCAGCCTAGCCCGCTCCTCCCCCAGTATCGAGGCATCGAACGGACGGCATTCGCAGGTCCGCCCCTCCGGACGGCCCCCAGGCGCTTCCGGGTGGTAGTCGGAGTAGCCCTCGGCCCAGAAAAACCGCATCGGCGTGGTACGGCCGAGCATGTCGAGGGCGTCGGCGCCGTGCTCGAGAAATGCGCGCCCACGGCCGATCGGCGCCGAATCCCCTACCACCGAACGCAGGTAGGTCTCGGCATCCTCGATGGCCTCGGGACCGGTTTCGGGCAGCAGGGAGTTTCCCGGAATCCAGAATGCTCCGCCCGACCGTGCGGTCGATCCGCCGACGTAGCCGGTCTTCTCGACGATCAGGGTCGACAGGCCGAGCTCGTGCGCGGCCAGCGCGGCGGCCATTCCGGTTCCCGATCCGACAATGAGTAGATCAACTGTCGTATCGTGAGCAGGCACGAGCGGAGGCATCTTCTTTTTCATGGGTTTCGAACTCCACTTCGACATCGGAGCAATGGCCGGGTAACCGTATTTCGCGATTTCGCCGGCCTCCGGGCCAATTCCATTCAGCGGGAAATCCGGGCGCGCCCGGTTCGCCCGCCGAAAATCCGCGACAATGCCCGGAATCCGGCGCCGTACGAATCGTCGGGAATTCCCGCGACCCTGCGAAGTCCGGTCACACCGACCGGATCGGATCGCAACTCCCGATCGACCCCCGGTCCGAGGAAACGATCGCCTACGCCTCGACGGGACCGGACACACATCCGACTCCGGGAACGCTCACGCACAGACGCCGCCGACGCCACGGCACCGGAGTCGTCTCGGACCGGCCGCCCGCGCCACCTCCACTTTTGCCTCAACCCACGGGCAAGGCGAGTGACCCGCTTCACATAATGGACGACACATGGCAGTATTCCTAATTGAAATAGCCATGTCACGGGGCTGACATGGGCGTGTACGGGAGTTACTGAATGAAGATCACACAGCAGACGCCGACGGGTTCAGCGGCGGCCCCCAGCGCCGTTCTCGACCGCGTGATGCTCGTCCTCGACGCCTTCGACGGACACGAGAGCCTCAGCCTGGCGGAGGTCGTCCTGCGCACCGGGTTGCCCCGCTCGTCGGTACACCGGATGCTCGAGCGCTTGGTCCAACTGCGCTGGCTGCGTCGTGACGGCCGCTTTTACAGCCTGGGCATCCGACTGGTCGAGTTGGGATCGCTCGCGGTTCACCAGGACCGCGTCCACGCCGCCTCGGGCGAGCATCTGCAACACCTCTACCGTGCTACGGGCATGGTTGTGCATCTCGCCGTCCTCGACGGCCACGATGTCGTATATCTCGACAAGATCGGTGGCAGGCTCGCGGCACACGTTCCCACACGCATCGGCGGCAGGCTACCGGCGTCCCGCTCGGCGCTCGGCAAGGTCCTCCTCGCGTTCAGCGGTCGCGACGAACCCGGTGACGCGACCATCCGGGAACTCGGCTACGCCATCGAACGCAACAGCGGGGCGAGCGGCTTCGGCTGCATCGCTGTACCTATCGGACCGGTCGGCGAGGCGACCACCGCGGTGTCCATTTGCGGGCCCCTGGCCAAGATGACCTTCGACAGCCGGATGAGAACGCCGGTCCAGCTCACCGCCCATGCCATCTGGCGCAGCATGACCGCGGGACGCCAGGTCACGCCGACCCTTCAGCGACGCAACACGCTGCAGTACCTGCCGACCGCGGCGAGTGTTCTCGCCGAGGGATGACTCGGCTCGCTCGAGATCACACGCTGTCGGACAGGTCCTCTGCGACCGTGCGCCAGTATCCCGGGTATCGCGGTATCGGAAGATCGCGAGCGTCGCGCGCTGCCGACTTCCGATACTCACGCGATGCCTCGTCGATGTCGGCGAGCAACTGGTGCGCCAGCTCGATCTCGGCTTCGAACAGCCGTTGCGACCACCGCAGGCTCATCCGGCTGAAGGCCCATCCCGGCTCCTCGGCGGAGCCTTCGGCATAGGAATTCGCTTGCCGTGCCCGTTCCTGCAGATTCTCGATATGCGTGCGAATCAGCCGCTTGAGATGTTCGGGATCATGCAGGTGACCCATCCACAGGCGCAACATGACACCGTGCTTGAGAACGGGCATGTCGATATCGGAGCGACGAGACCAGTTCCGCAGCGCACGAAGTCCGAGATCGGTGATGCCGTAGACCCGACGCCCCCGCACTCCTTCTTCGGAAACCTTTCGCGAACCGACCAACGCGAGAGCTTCCAGCTTCTTCAGCTCGGAATAGATCTGGCTGACCGAGGGACTCCAATAGAAGAAGCCGATACTCCAATCGGCCCACCTCTTCAGATCGTTGCCGGTCAGGTCTTCGCCGAAGGACAACATCCCCAGGACAGCCCAGCTGGTTGCGGGGAGGTCGGGGAACGAATCGACATCGGCGGCCATAATCGTGCAGCTTACAAGGGCCCGCCGCGGCGCCTCGGATCACGCACTCCCGTTCACCGGAACGGCATGTGTTCGCCTGCCTCGGCAAAGCCTACCTTCACTTCATGAGCGACCACACCATTTACCTCATCGATCGGGTCGTGCTCGCACCCGGCAGCGCACAACTGTTCATCGATGCGTACATGAACGAATACGCACCGGACGCGCGCCGCCGCGGCCTGACGCTGGACCGGATCCTGGTGAGCCCTCCCGCCTGGATCGAGGGCGAGGCCGGCACGGTAACGATCACCTGGACGGTTTCGGGCCCGAGGCAGTGGTGGGCCGCCGCGCTCGCGGCCCGCCACGATCGTGGACCGGCCCAATGGTGGGACTCGGTTTCCCCCATGATCATCGAACGCACGCGTTCGATGGCGGCCGCCGCCGAAGACATGGAGGAACTGACTCGTGTATAAGGTGACGCGGTTGCTGCATCTGGCGGATCCGGCCGATAAGGCGATGGCGACCGCGACGATCTCACGAATCGTGAAGGCCGCCGAGGCCTCCGCCGCCATCCGAGGACTGGTGGAGCCCACGCTACCCGGGGTCCGCAACGGCGGTGACCTCATCGTGCACCTACAGTTCGCCGACGACCGGCAGTGGGCGCGGAGCCGAGCCGTCCTCGACGATGCCATGTCCGGGTCGCCGATCCGGCATGTCGACTCCGTCGAGTACATCGGTGGAACGCACGCGGACGGGCGGGCGGGGTGCCGTCGGTCGACGCATCCGCCCACCGTGTACCGGACTCTGCTGCTACGCGTGGATGATTCGGCCTCACACACCGAGCTGGACCGCTTCGAGCGCGGCCACCCTGCTGATGCCGCAACACATCCCCACGATCCGGTCCTGGCAACTGAGCCGCGTGCGGCACGCCGCGGGGGCATCGGAGTGGACCCACGTCTGGGAACAAGAGTTCGATGACCTCGACGGATTGCTCGGCCCGTACATGAATCATCCGATTCATTGGGCTCATGTGGATCGCTTCTTCGACCCGGAGTCCCCGGATCTGATCGTCCGAGACCGGGTATGCCACAGTTTCTGCGCGCTGCCGGCGCCGGTTATCGACGCGGCGCCGGCAGTTCCGTCATCGGCCGAGAAACGCTAGGACAACGGCTTCCCAAGCAGCCTTCTGCTCGATCATGACCCAGTGTCCGCAGTTCGGGAAGATGTGCACCTCGCCGCGAGGAAGGGTGCGCATGGCGATCAACGCCATATCCACGGGACTGACGCGGTCGTCACGCCCCCAGGTGACAAGGGTGGGGATATCGATCCGGCGAAGTTCGGCCCAACTCGGCGGGGTGTCCGCGCTCCGGGCCGCCGCGGCCATCCGCGCCAGAGCCGCACTGCCGTACATCCGGCGCGAGTTCTCCAGGACCGCGGGCTCCGTGGCCTGGCGCCGGCGTTCCTCGATCAGTTCCTCGGTGATCAGCGTGGGGTCGTAGACCATCGACCGCAGCCATGCGACAAGGGCTTCACGGGTGGGGTTCTCGACGAACTCGCTGAGCCGGACGATCCCCTCCCCCGGCTGTGCGCTGAACAGTGGGGTTCCGATACCGCCGATGGTGACCAGGCGTTCCACACGCTCGGGGGCCGCGAGCGCGAATTCCGTCGCGACGAAGCCACCCATCGAATTCCCCACGATCCGTACCCGGTCGAGTCCGAGGCCGTCGAGAAACGCGCCCACCGCGCTTCCGGCGGACTGCATGGGATGGACGGCGCCGAAATCGTCGCTGACACCGAACCCCGGGAATTCCAGCACGATGGTCCGGTAATGACGAGCGAATGTCGGCACGTTGTCGCCGAAATTGCGCCACCCGGTCACACCGGGACCGGAGCCGTGCAGCAGCAACAGCGGCGGGCCGTCTCCGCTCTCGCGATAACGCAGAACACCGTGCTCGGTGGGAAGTTCGAGCAATTCGGGTACGACTTCGGAATCGACTGGAGTACTCATGTACCCGACCATGCCATCAATGCGCGGCTCTTCCCGGTCACACTCCCGGTGAGCGGACATACGACCGGGCCGATCGCGCAATCTCTCACGACAGGGCGCTGACGCTGCCGTACCGACCGCGGAAGAAGACCAGCGGCGCCAGGTCCGACGAGTACAGGTGGCGCACTCTCGATACCACGATGGTGTGATCTCCGGCGCGATGCTCGGCCTCGAGTTCGGCCTCGATCCAGGCCAGGCAATCGGTGACCACCGGTGCCCCCGACGGCGAGGGTGTCCAGTCGATTCTCTCGAACTTGTCGCCGCCGCGCGCAGCCAACCGACGGCACACTGCTTCCTGTGCGTCGGACAGGATACTGACCGCGTAGAGGCCCGCGGATCGGACTCCCGGCCATGAGGTGCTGGTTGCCGCCACGCAGAACGCGATCAGTGGAGGGTTCAGCGAGACCGAGGTGAACGAGTTGGCGGCCAGGCCGACAGGTTTTCCGGTATCCGGGTCGATGCCGGTGATCGCCACGACACCGGTTGCGAAATGTCCCAGCACCATGCGTAATTGCACTGAATCCAACTCCGGGAGGCTCTGACCGGAAAGCGCTGCCGTGGTGGTTTCAGGACCGTTGGGCGTCATCGAGATACTCCTCGCGGATTCGGATTCGGACGAGTCGACCGACGCTATCCAGGACGCACATATCCGGGCCGACGATCTCCCGATGGCTGGGAACCTCTCCGGCTCCGAAGTTTCCGGTAGAACACCGTCCCGGCTCGCTGCCCATTCGGTTGCCGCGACGGCGCCCAGAGCGACTGGGCTCCACGGTGCGCCGGTATCGGCCGTCCCGCAGCGACACGTCCACGCTTGATCTATTTTTCGAACACATTGTGGCACAAGTCCCCATGGCCGACCGCGCCATCGACAACCCGGCCTTGGCCGGTACCGCACAGCCCGGAACGGCCATCGCGTTTCCGCCGTGGCGGCTCAGTTCTCGGCCGCGGCGATACCGGCCCTCCGGCCGTAGAAACTACCGTCTCCGAGCGACGCGCCGCTGACGTAGTGCTGACCGCGACCGTTGACCAGGATGCCGCGCGCCATCAACTGCGGGTCGCCCATGATCGCTACTTCGGTTGCGTCCATATGCGCGGTCGCCGCCCCCAGCGCGGTGGCCACCAGGACGCCGATACCGTCGTGCTCCTCGATGGCGGCACCCGGCCGCCCGATCAGTCGCGGCGCGTGGTCGGCGACCATTCGCTCGGCGTAGGCGAAACTGCCGGTGGCCAGGACGACACCGCGTTCGGCCCGGACCGCGACCTCCTTGCCGTATCGCTTGGCCGGCACACCCACCACGCGCTCACCGTCCACGATCAGCCGGGACAGCCGGACGTTGTATTCGACCCGCACGCCGAGCGATTCGGCGGTGTCGGCGAGCGGTTTCATCAGTATGTAGCCGCCGCCCTTGGAGCCGGTCCGCTTGTTCTGCATCTGCGGCACATGTCCGCGCGGGGCCGGGGTGGCGATGGTGTTGAAGGGTGCGGCGTTCTCCCCGCCGGAATAGGCCAGGCCCTCGTCGTGTGGCGGTTCCCAGCCGGGTTCGCCCCAGAAAACCTCCTTGAACGGCACCCCGTTGGCGACCAGCCAGCGGGCCCGGACCCGACGCCCAGCGCCGAAGTTTACGATCCGCCCGCCGATGCGCCGCCGGCCTGCCCGCGCGGCAGTCCTGGACACGCGAGTACATTCCGCATCGTCTGCCACAGCCACCGGCGCGCGGGCTCGGTCAGCGACAAGGTAGGGAATGTCAGGAATCCGTGGAAGAAGCCGTCGAAGCGGTGGGCGACAACCGGCACGCCGGCCTCGGCCAAGCGGCGGGCATAGTCATCCCCGGCCGAGCACGGCGGGTCGAGCTCAGCGGTCACGACCACCGCCGGCGGCAGACCTGCGAGCGAGGCGGCCCTGCTCGGGACGAGGTACGGGCTCTCGGTGCCGTGGGGGGCATACTGCGCCCAGTACCAGCGCATCGCCTTGGCGGTGTTGTAGTAGCCCTCGCCGTAGAGCCGGTAGGACTCGGTGGAGAAATCATCGTCGATCACCGGATACAGCAAGACTTGCGCGGCGATCCGCGGACCGCCGCGGTCGCGAGCCGCGACACTGACCGTGGCCGCCAGGTTGCCGCCGGCGCTATCGCCCGCGACCGCGATGCGATCGGGGTCACCGCCGTATTCGGCGGCGTGCTCGGAGACCCAGATCAGCGCCGCATAGACATCTTCCATCGCCGCGGGACCGGGATGTTCGGGTGCGAGTCGGTAGTCGACGGAGATGACGACGGCGCCCACCGAGTCGGCCATGGACCGGCATAACTCGTCGTGACTGTCCAGATCACAGAATACGAAGCCACCGCCGTGGGCGAAGACGATCACCGGCTGCGGGCCCGGTCCCTCGAGGTGCGGCGCGAGGATCCGGAGGGCCAGGTCTCCTCCCGGTCCTTCGATGACGCGGTCCTCGGCCACGCGCATCTCGGGCCGGTGGGTCAACGGCGTCCGCCGTGATCGGATGATCGTCCGCAGTTCCGCCGCGTCGTGCCGGGTCACATCCGGAAAGGCCGCCAAGGCCTCCAGCATCGCCTCGACCTCCGGATGCAGGTCGGACCGGCGCTGTCCGCTCAATTCGCACACTTCCTATCTCGTCGTCGATGGGGTACGGCCGGCTGCACCCCCGCGGTCCGGCGCTTGCACATGTCGGTCCGAGGAGGCTTCCACGGCGCCGAGTGCGAAACCCTTGTAGCCGGCGGCGGCAACTTCGTCGCAGATCGTGCGATAGGCGCCGAGTCCGCCGATATAGGGCATGAACACCCTCGGCTTGCCGGGAATGTTCGCGCCGAGATACCAGGAATCGGCGGTGGGGAACAATGTGCCGACCGCCTTGGCGTTGCACTCGGCCACCCACTCGGTAACGGCCTCTTCCATCGGTTCGATCGTCGTCACGTTGTGCTCGCCCAGGAAATCGAGGCAGTTCGCGATCCAGTCGACGTGCTGTTCGGCGGTGAGCACCATGTTCGCCAGGACACTGGGGCTGCCGGGCCCGGAGACGATGAACATATTGGGGAACCCGGCGACGGCCAGGCCGAGGTAGGTTCGTGGGCCGGCCGACCACTCGTCACGAAGTTCACGCCCGGCACGGCCCCGGATATCGATACGCGACAGGGCACCGGTCATGGCGTCGAAACCCGTGGCGAACACCAGCATGTCGAGACCGTAGGACTCCCCCGACGTTCGCACTCCGGTCGTCGTGATCTCGGCGATCGGCGTGCGACGCAGGTTCACCAGTGTGACGTTCTCGCGGTTGTAGGTTTCGAAGTAGCCGCTGTCGGTGACGATGCGCTTGGTGCCGATGGGATGATCGGTCGGGATGAGCTGCTCGGCGATCTCCGGGTCGTTCACCAGCGTACGGATCTTGGACTCCACATATTCGCGGGCGGTGTCGTTGGCGGCGAGGCTGGTCGTCTGATCGGGAAACGCCTTGGCGAACAAGTACCCGCCACGCTCCCACCATTCGTCGTAGATCCGTCTCCGCTCGGCGGCATCGACTTCCAGAGCGCCTTTGGGGTGAGGGCTGTACGGGGTACCACCCCCACTGATCCTCGACAGCCTGCGCCGCTCGGGATAATCGGCCTTGACTTCGGCGATGTGTTCCGCCGTCAGCGGGCGGTTTCGCGCCGGGATCGAATAGTTCGGGCTGCGTTGAAAGACGAAGACGTGGGCGGCGGTCTCCGCGATGACCGGTATCGCCTGGATCCCCGAAGACCCGGTCCCGATGACGCCGACACGTTTTCCGGAGAAGTCCACGGCTTCGTGCGGCCACTCACCGGTGTGATACATCTCGCCCACGAAGCTGTCGCGTCCCGGGATATCCGGCATATTGGTCGCGGACAGGACCCCAGTGGCCATAATGCAGAAGCGCGCGGTGACGGTTCGGCCGGTGTCGGTGTCGATGGTCCACCGCTCGGATTTCCCGTCGTAGACCGCCGCTGTCACCCGAGTCGAGAACTCGTATGCCGAACGCAGGTCGTGGCGATCGGCGACATGTTCGAGATAGCGCAGGAGCTCTTCCTGGGTGGCGAAGCATTCACTCCACGTCCACTCCTGTTGGAGTTCCTCGTCGAAGGAGTACGAGTAGTCGATGCTTTCGACATCGCAGCGAGCGCCGGGGTATCGGTTGTGATACCAGGTGCCGCCCACGCCCGCGGCACTTTCGAAACCCCGCACGCTCATACCGCGTCCGCGGAGTTTGTGAACTGCGTAGAGACCGGCGATCCCGGCCCCGACGACGACTGCGTCGAAATGACTGTCCTGGGTTGTCACTACGTTCACTTTCCTCGCTGAAGTGATCATCGATTCGAAGCAGGGGACATACCGGCCGGGTCGGCGAGTTTTCCCGGCCGGTGGAATGAAGGACGCACTCACCGCGTGCGCCGGCAGTCGGCCGGGCCCACGCGGTGAGTGCGTCATATACCGACACGTCAGCCGGCGGGGCGGCGCCGTCTCCGGCAGCTCAGACGGCGACCTGTTCGGTACCGGTGGCTTCGGCTTCCGCGGCCTTCTGCGCTTGCTTCATCTCCCGCATCCACATCCACTCGTGGCCCCAGTAGCTGTCCGCGGTGATCTCCTCGGCGGTGTAGTAGGCCTCGTCGACGAGCTTGCCGCCGGTGCCGTACTCGATGTCCCAGCCGCCGGGCACCCGGACGTAGAAGGAGATCATCTTGTCGTTGGTGTGCCGGCCCAGCGTCGAGGACACCGGGAAGTCGCGGGCCAGCACCTGGTCGTAGGCGCGGCCGACCGCGTCGAGCTCGTCCACCTCGACCATCACGTGGATCAGCCCCGGGTCCCGGCCCTCCAGGCTCGGCATGATCGCCAGGCTGTGGTGGCGTTGGTTGACACCGAGGAACCGGATCCGCAGCGACGGGGCGTCCGGCGGCGACGGCATCCGGAACGCGCCGCGGGACAAAAAGCCCAGCGTCTCGGTGTAGAAGGCGAACGACTCGTCGAAGTTGGTCGTCGGCATCACCACATGGCCCATGCCCTGCGGCCCGGTGATGAAGCGCTGACCGTACTTGGTCAGCACCGGACTGTGCTCGAGCACCGGCCCGTGGAAGAACTCCAGCGGCGTACCGCCGGGATCCTTCGCGCAGATACCCGCCTCCACCTTGCGCCGGTCGGTCAACTCCTGCGACATCGGGGTGCACTCGACCCCGGCGGCCTCGAGCGTGGCGGCCAGCCGGCGCAGAGCGGGTGCGTCCCTGACCTCCCAGCCCACCGCGGTCACCCGGTCGACGTCACCGCGTTCGACGGTGATGCGGGACGGCCGCTCGTCCATCCGGAAGTGCAGGGCGTCCTCGTCGTCGCCGAAGCCCGGGGCGAAACCCAGTACCTCGAAACCGAGTTCGCGCCAGCGCTCCATATCGGTGGCGAGAACCCGGACATAGCCGAGCCCCTTGATTTCGGTCATCGTTTACTCGCGTTCCTTCCGAACCGTCAGATCATCACGCGCAGCGGCCCCTGCGGGACCTCCACGCCCAGCGACGCCAGGGCGGCCGCGTGATAGGTGGTGCTGGTGACGTGGATGGCGTGGTGCAGGCCCGCGTGGGCGTCACGCCAGAACCGTTGCAGCGGGTTGTCCATGCGCAGCGCGTTACCACCGGCCCGGTCGAAGATCTCGTCGGCGGCGCGGACCGCACGCCACGCAACGCGTGCCTGGTCCCGGCGCACCTGGGCCCGGGTCGCGAAGTCGATCTCCTCGCCCCGGTCGACCCTGTCGTAGATGCGGTCGACGTTGGTCAGCAACTGCTGACGGGCGGCGTCGATCTCCGATGCCGACTCGCCGAGGGCGTGCAGCACATACGGGTCGTCCTTGACGAGGGTGCCGGTGGCGCCGACCCGGTTGCGCTGATATGCGATGCCGGCGGCGAGCACGCCCTCGCAGATACCGATGGTCGCCGAGGTGATTCCCAGCGGGAAAATGGTGGACCAGGGCATCTTGTACAGCGTCTCGGTGACCCCGTACTCCTTGGCCGCGGTACCGTCGATCACCTTGTCCTGGTTCATGACGCGGTAGTCGGGAATGAAGGCGTCCTTCACCACGATGTCCTTGCTGCCGGTGCCACGCAGACCGACGACATCCCAGGAGTCGTCGACGATCTCGTAGTCCGAACGGGGCAGGATCACATGCAGAGCCTGCGGCGGCATCAGCGGCTTGCCGTCCGGACCGCCCACCATGGCGCCCAGGAAGATCCAGTCGCAGTGGTCTGTTCCCGAGGAGAACTGCCAGCGCCCGTTCATCACATAGCCCCCGTCGGTAGGGACGGCGATCCCGCCGGGCATGTAGGGCGAGGCCATCCAGACGTTGCTGTCCTCGCCGAGAATTTCGTCCTGCACCTTCGGGTCGGCGAAGGCCAGCTGCCAAGGATGCACCCCGACGATGCCACCCACCCAGCCCGCCGAACCGTAGATACCGGCGGTCTTCATGACCGTCTCGGCGAACTCGCGGGGGTGGGCTTCGTAGCCGTCGTACTTCTTGCGCTGCAGCAGGCGGATGATGCCCGCCTGCTTGAGGCGCTTGGCCATATCGTCGGGCAGACGACCCAGCGACTCACCTTCTTCCGCACCGGCACGGATTTCGTCGGCGATCGCGACGATATTGTCGAGTACTGGGTTCGGCATTGAAGGCTCCTGATCTCTCGAGCTGGAAGTGGAATGGGCAGGGGATCGAACTACGGCCGGAGTGAGGCGGGTCCCGTAGGGAGTGCCCGAGCGGATCGGCCGAACTGCCGCGTTACAGGATTCCTCGCACTGCGTAGAGCTTGGCAATCCGGCACTCGTGTGTAATGTGAGTCTCCTGGTGAGTGGGATGGAAGTTGTGTCCGGCGCGGTGCGTGCCGGTCAGTACTCGATCGAGATCCCGTCGGTGACCGGTTCCGCCTGGCACGTCAGGATGTATCCGTCGGCGAGATCCTCATCGCCGAGGACCTCGTTGTGAGCCAGGTGCACTCGTCCGGACTTCAACGAGCAGACGCACGCGCTGCAGGCCCCTTCCCGACACGAGTACGGTGCATCGATACCGGCCGACAAGAGCGCATCGAGCAGTTTCCGGCCGGCGGTCCACGGCACGACGTGGTCGGCGCCGTCGATCGACACCCGGACCATGCAGGCGATGTCCTCGGCTGTGTTCTCATCGCTTCCGGCCGCGGGTCCGACGGCGAAGGGGTCTTGTCGTATCGACAAGAAACGTTCCGAATGGACCCGGGTACTGGGGATTCCCGCTTCCGCACATACTTCGGCCGCCAGGCTCATCAGAGGCGTCGGCCCGCATATGTAGACGTCTCGGCCGGTGAAGGGGTGAAGAAGCAGCGTCAGCATTCGTCGCGTCGGATAGCCCTGCAAGGACTCCAGGATATGGAGCACGGTGAAGCGGTCACCGAATTCGCTTTCGAGTGCGCGCAGCTCGTCGGCGAAGATCACCGACCCCTCGTCTCGGTTCGCGTAGATCAGGACAACGTCTCCGCTGCCACCGAACAGAATCGACTTCGCGATCGCGATCACCGGCGTGATTCCGCTGCCGCCGGCGATCAGGGCCACGGGCTCGTCGAGCGAGCTCGGGGTGAAGGTCCCCGCGGGTGGTAACACTTCGAGTCCGTCTCCGACCGAGACGGTGTCACAGAGCCAGTTGGATCCATGTCCTCCCTGGACTCGCTTGACCGTGAACGTCATCGCCGGGTCGCTGTGTGGTGAGCTCGACAAGGAATAGCAGCGCGCCGACCCGGTGCCCACATCGGGAACCCGGACGGTCAGGAACTGTCCTGCCCGGTATTCGAACGATGCCGCTGCCTCCTCTTCCGGCTCCACGACGAACGAGCACGCGTCGGCGGTCTCATGGACGACCTCGCGCACTCGGACAATGCTGCCGCGCGAGCCATCGGTCATGGTGTTCGAGCCTCCGAGTACCTCGGGGCCGACACTCGTATCCGTGGACATCCGCCCTCCTGATCGTCTTCGGTCACCGCCCGCACCTCTCGAGTACGGGTTTCGGGCTCCGGGAAGGTTAGGGCCGCAATCCGCGGCGCAGGCGGGGCTGTCTCGCTGATTGGGAGCCCATCCGGATGTCGTCGGTCATCGAGTGGGCGGCGAGTCCCCCCGCCCGCGCCACCGCGTCGAGGCAGTGGTGGCACCGAGGTCCGGTTCTCGGGGAAGGCGCGGGAGGGCCGGTCGACGCTCGCGCTGTCCCACTAGGCGGATCACAGGCGTACCTCGAGCGCCGGTGTTTGGTTCCATCGGCTCCGTTCCGGCGCGAACGATGCGCCGTTCCCTTCAGGAGGAAGAATCCGATGCCTACAGTCGAACAGCTCACCGCCGCCGTGGCCGAGTACGTCCGCCGAGTCGGAACCGGTACATCGGCGGACATCGCCGCGCTCTACGCCGAAGACGCGACCGTCGAAGACCCCGTGGGCAGCCCGGCCCGACGGGGACGGGCGGACATCGCCGACTTCTACAGCGCGCTCGACCCGGTCGACATCACCGCCGAGCTGCTCACCGTCCGGGTTTCCGGTGACACGGCGGCCTTTCATATGCGGGTGACCACCACCGCCGGCGATCTGGTGACCACAATCGAACCGATCGATGTCATGACCTTCGACGAGCACGGTCTCATCACGAGCATGCGTGCCATCTGGAGTCCGGGCGATGTCGTCGTCCATGAATCCGCGTCCGATTGACCCGGTAGGCGTGAGCGCGAAACAGCTGCCCCTGCGTCCCGACCGATTTCGCCCACCCCACGGCCTGCTCGGGGTGGCCCGCTCTTCGCCGGCACCCGAATTCTCCGAAGCTCCCACCGGCTTCCCAGTGAGTGAAATGTGACCGGTTTCATGCCGCCGAACCTTGTTAGAACCGGGTCGCCGCTTTCGCGGCTGCGCGGCGGTCGATCGGCCTGCTGCCGCCCCATCGAATATCTCCTCCGAGGAGGGTGCAATGACATCGCTGCAACCGGACCAGGAATTCCGCCGGATCGAGGCGGACGCGGCGCCGACCCGCTTCGCTCGCGGCTGGCACTGCCTGGGGCTGCTCCGCGATTTCTCCGACGGAAAACCTCACACCATCCACGCATTCGGCACCAAGCTCGTCGTGTTCCGCGGCGCCAACGGCAAGATCAACATCCTCGACGCCTACTGCCGCCACCTCGGCGGCGATCTCTCTCAGGGTGAGGTCAAAGGCGACGAGATCGCGTGCCCCTTCCACGACTGGCGGTGGGGCGGCGACGGTCGCTGCAAGCAGATCCCTTACGCCCGCCGCGTCTCCCCGCTCGCCCGCACCAGGGCCTGGACCACCCTGCAGCAGGACGGGATGCTGTTCGTCTGGCACGACCCGGAAGGCCGGCCCCCGACCGACGAGGTCGCCATTCCGCGCATCGAGGGCGCCGAAAGCGATGAATGGACCGACTGGCACTGGTACACGACCATTGTCGACAACAACTGCCGCGAAATCATCGACAATGTCGTGGACATGGCGCACTTCTTCTACGTGCACGGCTCGCTGCCGACATACTTCAAGAACGTCTTCGAAGGGCACATCGCCACCCAGTACTTCAAGAGCGAGGCCCGCGAAGATTTCGGCGCCCCCGAGGGGCAGCCGAAGCTGTTCGGATCCACATCCGTCGCCTCGTACTACGGTCCGTCGTTCATGATCGACGATCTCACGTACCACTACGAGGACGGCGACCAGCAGACAGTGCTGTTGAACTGCCACTACCCGATCGATTCCAATTCGTTCGTACTCATGTACGGCATCATCGGCAAGAAATCGCCCCACCTCCCGGAGGAGGCGGCGATCCAGGCCGCCATCGCACTCGGCGACTACATCAAGCTGGGATTCGAGCAGGACGTCGAGATCTGGCGGCACAAGGCCCGGATCGACAACCCGTTGCTGTGCGAGGAAGACGGCCCGGTCTACCAGCTGCGCCGCTGGTACAACCAGTTCTACGTCGACGTCGCCGACATCAAGCCGGAAATGGTGGACAGGTTCGAGTACGAGCTCGACATCACCCGGGCCCAAGAGGTGTGGCACAAGGAGGTCGCCGACAACATCGCCACCCAGGCCAAGTCGACCGGAACTCCGACATGAGCGAGTCCAGGACCGACAATCGGCTCGACGACGTACCCATGAAACCCCTCCGGTGCGGCGAATGCGCGGCCCGGGTGTTGGTGCGCAAGAGCAGCAGGGATCAGACGAGCCTGCAGTGGAACGCCGAGGCCCGCGACGCCTGTCGAGAACTCGGGACATCACCGATATCGGGACCGGCGCCGGCGGGATGTTCGCGACTCACGAAATCCATCGACGAGGCAGTGGCCTCGGGACAACTGCAGGTCGTCCAGGCACAGCCGGTGTGAACGCGCGGGCTCGCCGAAGAGCGAGCCCGCGGCGCCCAGCGCAACCCCGGTCGACAGCGCTGTCGGCCGGGGTTGCGCACAGCGGGCCCTCTACCTGATCGACACCGCACATGACAGCAGCTCTCACTGAACCGTGGACGATGTAGTGGAACCAATCATGCCCCGGCCCGAGGCGGCTTATGCGGGTTGCTCATCCTCGTGCCGAGCCGAGGGTGAGCAGGGTGTGAGCGCACATCGTGGCCGCGGTGCGGGTGAGTGGCCCCCAGAAGGTGCCGAATCCTCACCCTCGCCGGCCAATCCTGGGTCCCACCGCCCTCGGCGCAGAAGCAGGCCTGCCGGGTTCCGCCGTCATCCGCATCCTGGATGCCGCCCGCACGGTTCATCATGGACCGGCGCGAGAAGGACTGCGAATCGTTATGGCCATGAATTCGATACGGCGGATGCCGAGGCGATCGGACTGCGCGACGGGTATGCCTGTGCTCATATCCGCTGCGGCGGTGACGTTCCGGTAATCTCGCATATACTGCGCGCACCCATGGACGATGAACCACAGACCGAGGAAGCCGGGCAAGCCGCCGGATCCGGGCGCCGGCGCAAGTTGAGAACGCTCGTTCTGAGAGGGTTCCGAGTACCCAGGTTCCGAAGCGGAGCTACAGCACCCGGCACGGACGTTCATCGAGTCCTTGTTCTGTCGAACCGGAGCACCTTCTGTGATCAAGCCGCAGCATCTCATCCATACCGATGGCCGCCCCGCCGGGCGCCCCTCCCCCATCGACATCGGCGGGCCTCGGGTACCGCTGTACACCGAGGAATTCGCCGCCGACCCGCACCACGCCTACCGGCAGATGCGCGACCGATACGGCCCACTGGCGCCGGTGGACCTCGCGCCCGGCGTACCCGCCACCCTGGTCCTCGGCTACCGCACCGCACTGCGCATTCTCAACGATCCGGACCATTTCCCCGCCGACTCGCGCAACTGGGAGAAGAACGTACCTGCCGACTGCCCAATACTGCCGATGCTGCAGTGGCGCCCGAACATGATTCGCAGCGCGGGCGCCGAACACCTCCGTTACCGCCAGGTGACGGTCGCCGCCATGGATGGGGTGGATCAGTTCGCGCTGCACAGCACGATCGAACGGATTGCCATCCCACTGATCAACTCGTTCTGCGAGGCGGGTACCGCCGATCTGATCGGCCAGTACGCATTCCCACTCGCCTTCGAAGTGGTCAATGACCTACTCGGCTGCCCGCCCGAGATCGGCCGGCGCGCCGCACAGGCCATAGCCTCGATACTCGATGGCGCAAACGCGGACCACGCCAACGCCATGCTCGCGCAGGCGATATTCGACCTCGTGGCATTCAAACGCACCGAGCCCGGAGATGACATCATCACACGGCTGCTCCAACACCCAGCCGGCCTCGATGACACGGAGACGGTCCATCAGGTGCTCGTCTTCTACGGCGCCGGGATCGAGCCGATGCAGAACTTGATCACCAACACGCTTCGGCTCATGCTCACCGACGACCGATTCGGGGGCGGCCTGATCGGCGGCAGCATGTCGACCCGCGATGCACTGGACGAGGTGCTGTCCACCGACCCACCGATGGCGAACTACTGCGTTTCCTTTCCCAGGCATCCGATCCTGATCGAGGGTACGTGGCTACCCGCGCACCAGCCGGTCGTCATCAGCATGACCGCCTGCAACAACGATCCCGCGACCGCAGATGACAGCCGTACCGTCAACAGCTCACACCTGTCATGGAGTGTTGGAGCCCATGCCTGCCCCGCCAGGTCGGCGGCATACCTGGTCGTGCAGGATGCCATCGATCAGTTGCTCGACGCACTGCCCGAAATGCGCCTCGCCATTCCGGCCGGAGAATTGACCTGGCGGCCCGGCCCCTTCCACCGCGCTCTCGCCTCACTGCCGGTCACCTTCCCGAAATCACCTCCTCTGCGCCTCTTCTGAGCTGCGGCCTCGCGTCTGCCTGGGTGTCACACTGGTGACCTCGCGGAAATATCTGTCGCGTAAACCTTCTCGGTGGTCTTCGGTTTGCGGCCGACGCGGCTCCAAGGGCTCCCGGCTTCGTGATGGGGGAGTGTCGGAGCAACGGTGGACCTGACCTCGGTCCGACGGGCTGGACCGTGGTGGTTCGACAGGAAGGACCGACGGATGTCGGAGACCTCGAGACCGCGGCGGACACGGACGCGGCGGAGACGAAGAAGCCGTCCGAGCAGAGATTCGTTCGAGCAATCCACCGCGGACGTCCACGCGATCCTCGTCTACACGGCCGAGCGAGGATAGTTGTCGAAAACGTCGACTTGGCCATGATCCTGTACGCGTTGATGTCTCCGATCGTCGTGAACTGCTCGATCCCACGGGAGCCACTTACCGACGAGAGATCGAGCACACTTGTCGAGCATGCGCTCCGTGCCGCACGGGGAAGGCGAGCCGGTAAGATGGGTGCGCGCTATGCCGCAACCACGGACCGACAGCGCATGGTCGCACCCCCTGCGGGAGCTCGCCGAGCAGCAGACTCCTTTGGGTGTAACTCGAAACTAGGGCAGTGTCTGCACGCGGCGCGCCAGGATGGAGGCAATCCCGGCGGCGGCCGCCTGTACCGAGGACGCGTGCTTCTCGGGGTGGAACCGGATCAGCGGTCCGGTGACCGAGACCGCCGCCAGCGGTTCGTCTTCGGCGCTGAGGATGGGGGCGGCCACACAGGCGATGCCGACTGCCGATTCCTCGTACTCGTAGGCGACACCCTGCTCGAGGACCTGCGTCAGATGCGCGCGTAGCAACCCGGGGCCGACCACGGTCCGGGGAGCGCGTCGGGTGAGTGGTTCGGCGAGGATTCGGTCGATCGCGTCGGGACCGGAGTGTGCGAGCAGCGCCTTACCGATCGCGGTGCAGTACAGCGGCATCCGGCCGCCGATCCGTGACGGTGCACGGGCCTGCCGGTGGCCGCCGATCTTGCTGATGTAGACGACTTCGTCCCCGTCACGCACACCGAGGTGGACGGTTTCCCGGGTCCGGGTGAACAGATCCTGCAGGAAGGGGACGGCGACCTCGAGCAGCGTTCGTTCGGTGGCCGCCCGCATACCCAGTTCGAACAGGCCGCGACCGAGGCGGTAGCCCTCCGGTGATGAGCCGAGCAGGCGCGCCGCCACGAGGTCGCGGCTCATTCGGTGCACGGTGGCCTTCGGCAGGCCGGTCCGTCGGGCCAGCTCGGACAGCCCGAGTGCCCGGTCCTCGACGCCGAAGGCCTCCAGGATCAGCAGGGCACGGCCCAGCACGGAACGCTCGTCGAGCTGTCGTTCCGGCATGGGCGGCTTCTCTCGGTACTGGTCCATTCAGTGGACCATATTACTGTTCGACTCCTCCGTTCCGGTGTGGACTGGTCGCACATCCATCGAAGACGAGAACGGAGGTAGTGGTGGCCACCACTGTCGACAGCATCAGCGACAGCGCCGATGTGGACGAGTCCATTGTCATCCGCGCGGCGCAGCGCCTGATCACCGCCGCAGCGACCGGCCGGA
>NZ_BAFU01000056.1 GCF_000308495.1 Nocardia brevicatena NBRC 12119
CCTGCGCACCCCTACGTGAGCTGATCGACCCTGACGACATCGCCACCGCCTACCGCATCCAAGAGCGGTTCAACGCCGCCCGACTCGGTCCGGACGTCACAGTGGTCGGGCGCAAGATCGGCGCGACCTCGGCGGCCGTCCAGCAACAGCTGGGCGTGGACCAGCCCGATTTCGGGGTGCTGTTCTCCGATATGGCCTACGCCGACGGTGACGTGATCCCGATCGACCGACTGCTGCAGCCGCGCGCCGAAGCGGAGATCGCGTTCATTCTGGGTGAAGACCTCGCCGACGGTCCGCTCGATACCGCGCAGTGCCGGGCGGCGGTCGCCGAGGCCGTGGCAGCGCTGGAGATCGTCGACAGCCGCATCACCGACTGGGATATCTCCTTCGCCGATACGGTCGCCGACAACGCCTCCAGCGGGCTGTATGTTCTCGGCGACCAGCGGCGGACCCTCGACGATTTCGAGCCTGTCGAGGTCACCATGAGCATGCGGATCGACGGCACCGAAGTCTCCACCGGCACCGGGGCCGCCTGCCTCGGCGACCCGCTGAACGCCCTGTCCTGGCTCGCGCGGCAGGCCCGCACCTTCGGGGAGCCGCTGCGGGCGGGACAGGTGATCCTCTCGGGAGCACTGGGGCCGATGCGCCCGCTGCATCCCGGCGCCACCGTCACCGCCACCGTGGTGGGGCTCGGGACGGTGTCGGCTTCCTTCACCACTGTTTCGGAGGTTTCTCGATGAGCGACACCAGTATTCGCACCAAGGTCGCGATCATCGGATCGGGCAATATCGGCACCGATCTGATGATCAAGGTCATGCGGCATTCCCGGTTCCTGGAGATGGGGGCCATGGTCGGGATCGACCCGGACTCCGACGGCCTCGCCCGGGCCGCCCGCCTGAACGTCCCCCTCACCCATGAGGGAGTCGAGGGTTTGGTGGCGATGCCCGGGTTCGACGACATCGACATCGTGTTCGACGCGACCTCGGCGAAAGCACACCAGCACAACCATGCGCGGCTCGCACCCTTGGGCAAGCGCCTGATCGATCTCACACCCGCGGCGATCGGTCCTTTCGTGGTGCCGGCGGTGAACCTCACCCAACACCTCGACGCGGTGAACGTGAACATGGTGACCTGCGGTGGCCAGGCGACCATCCCGATCGTGTCCGCGGTCTCGCGGATCGTGCCCGTGGCCTATGCCGAGATCGTGGCCTCGATCGCGTCGAAATCCGCCGGGCCCGGCACCCGCGCCAATATCGACGAATTCACCGAGACCACCGCGCACGCCATCGAGGCTGTCGGCGGTGCCGAACGCGGTAAAGCGGTGATCATCCTCAACCCGGCCGAGCCCCCGCTCATCATGCGCGATACGGTCTTCTGCCTGGTGAACGCCCCCGACGGGGATTCCCACGCCCGCATCCGCGCGTCGGTGGCGAAAATGGTCGAGGATGTGGCGGCCTATGTTCCGGGCTACCGGCTCAAACAGGAAGTCCAAGTGGACCCCATCCCACCGGATCAGCCGGTCCACACCCTGCTGTCCCCGCAGAACGTGGCCTTCCCGACGCACCGGGTCTCGGTCTTCCTCGAAGTCGAGGGCGCCGCGCACTACCTGCCCGCCTACGCGGGGAATCTCGACATCATGACCTCGGCCGGACTTCAGGTCGCCGAGCGGATCGCGCAGAACACCCAGCAGAAGGAGAACGCACGATGATCTCGTCCGAACCGGCGACGGCGGTGTTCGTCCAGGATGTAACGCTGCGGGACGGGATGCACGCCATCCGGCACCGGATCACCCCCGAGAATGTGGGGCGGATCGTGGCGGCGCTCGACGCCGCCGGGGTCGACGCCATCGAGGTCGCCCACGGCGACGGGCTGGCCGGCGGATCGGTCAACTACGGTCCCGGCTCGCACACCGACTGGACCTGGATCGAGGCCGCCGCCGCGAATCTGCGGCGCGCCCGACTGACCACGCTGCTGCTGCCGGGTGTCGGCACGGCCGAGGATCTGCGGCGCGCCTACGACCTCGGTGTGCGCTCGGTGCGGGTCGCGACCCACTGCACGGAAGCCGACGTCGCCGCCCAGCACATCGCGACAGCACGCGAGATCGGTATGGATGTCTCGGGGTTCCTGATGATGAGCCATATGGCCGAACCTGCCGAACTCGCCGGTCAGGCCAAACTGATGGAGAGCTACGGCGCGCACTGCGTATACGTCACCGATTCCGGTGGAAGACTCACCATGGACGGCGTGCGCGACCGCATCCGCGCCTACCGCGATATCCTCGATCCACAGACCGAACTCGGTATTCACGCCCACGAGAACCTGTCATTGTCGGTCGCCAACTCCGTGATCGCCGTCGAGAACGGGGCGACCCGGGTCGACGCATCGCTCGCGGGACACGGCGCAGGGGCGGGCAATACCCCGATCGAGGCCTTCGTGGCGGTGGCCGGCGTACTCGGCTGGAAACACGGCTGCGATGTTTTCGCACTACAGGATGCCGCCGACGATATAGTCCGGCCACTGCAGGACCGCCCCGTCCGGGTGGACCGCGAAACCCTCACCCTCGGCTACGCCGGGGTGTACTCCAGCTTCCTCCGGCACGCCGAGGCGGCGAGCCAACGGTACGGAATCGATGTCCGCACCCTGCTCATGGAAGCCGGCCGACGCCGACTGGTGGGTGGCCAGGAGGACATGATCGTGGACATCGCGCTCACGATGGCGGCCGAACGGCAGTCCGCACAGCAGACCGTCTGAGGGTCCGGGTTGGGGGACGTCTCCGGTAGCGGGATGCGATAACACACCACTCGGTAACACCTGAGTGCTCGCGGAATAAAAGACGCCGTGCTGCGGGAGGGCTCTCGACGGCGACGACTCGACCTCCCGCAGCGGCGCTCACGGACGTGTTGCACGCTGAGAACGCCGGCTACCACGAGACGTTGCGCCCACGTCGGCTGCAGATGATCGCTATCGGTGATGCCATCCGGTACCGGGCCCGCCCGCTCGGCTGCCTACGGCCGGACCCGGCCTGTTCCTGGTGTACGCGGTCTGCGGGGTGTTCGTGTCCTTCATTTTGCGAGCTCTCGCCGAACTTGCGCCCCATCGCCCTTCCGCGGGCTCGTTGTCTCCTACACCCGCGAGTTCTATGACGAGAAGCTCGCCTTCGGCGTCGACCGGTGGTGCTTCTTCCGGTAGTGCACGAGCGGGATCGTCGACATCACCGCTATCACGACCTCCATGCACTACTGGAATGTTTTCGAGGTCATTCCCCTCGGGGATGGTGGTGGGTTCAGAACGGTTCGGCGGGCAGGTACTTGCCGTCCAGGGTGATCACCGCGCGCTCACCGCTCTCGGGATCGGGAACCTTCTTCACGTCGAGCTTGAAATTGACAGCGCTGATGATGCCGTCGCCGAACTGTTCGTGGATGAGCGCCTTGAGGGTAGTGCCGTACACCTGCAGCATTTCGTAGAAACGGTAGATCATCGGGTCGGTCGGGACCCCACCGGGGATCGATCCCCGGGTCGGGATGATCTGCAGTAGGGCCGCTGCCTCGTCGCCGAGATCGAGCAGGGCTGCGACAGCCGTGGCGGCCTGCTCCGGCAGCGGATGCCGGCCGAGCACCGCGGCGGTGACGAACGCGGTCGAGTAGCCGGCGGCGTCGGCGATTTGCTGCCAGGTGAGGTCCTTGGCGATCTTGGCCTCGACCGCGGCGGCGGCGAGAGCCTGCCGAGCGATGGGGTCGAACTGTGCGTGCATCACGATGGCCCATTCCTTTCGTCGAGCTTCCGCGCTGTCCCGGCGGCATGGATGGTGTGTAAGGGATTCGGGTAGCGACCGTCCGGTCGGAGCCGGAGGGGGACTTACGCCGCTGCCGATGTCGAATACCCGGCTTTCGACGATGACACCACACCGGCCGTCGGAGCGCGGGTGACCGTGGGATGGGAGCCAGGTCGACCGCCTGCGCAGGAACATCGGCCCGCACCGGCGAGGCCACCGCCTCGACACCGAATCGGATTGCGGCGGCGTCGGCGGGCCGGTGAGCGGGAACGAGGTTGCCCGCAGTGCGGATGACGAGCAGCTCGCCGGGTTCGCTGCCGGTGATCGGCTCGGGTACCGTGCGCGGGCGTCGGAGCAGCCGATGAACAGCGTGCCCGGCGCGCGCGGATACGTCGCCCGCCGTCACAGGCGCCGGCGAGCACACGGCCACCCTTCCGTACCGACGCTGACGACCACCGATACCGCCCTCGACGGTCGGCCGCCGCGGACGGCGACGCCGAGCGGACGCGAGAGCCGATCACGGGCGGCGCCGGTATCGAGACCCGCGACAACTGCGGCCGGACGCCGTTGGTCGCCGTGACCGAGAACCGCGCCACCTCGGCGGCGCGGTCGAACCGATATCGTCACGATCCTGTCTGATCACCTGAATCGCAGGCAGCGATGAGCCGCCCGGCGACGACCGCGATCGACCAAGCCGTCACGTCCTCGCTCGGTTCCTCCTCTCGGAGACCGCGGCCCGCGGACGGCGACGCCGAAGACCTCGGCAGGAGCGTTGCGTTAACCGTTCGAATCCGCCGAGCGGTTCGGACGCAGCGTCCTGTCGCCGGTCGTGAGCAGACCCCTGTGACCGCGAAAACCTCTGTGGCGCCGATGTATTCTCGACGACAGGGGCACGCTCCTTCGACAGCGGGCGCTCTGGACCAGAAAGGGTACGATGACGGGCCGGTGGCTCCTTCGCTGTGTCCTCGCGGCGGGAATGGCGGCAACAGCAACGGTATCGGGCGATACCACCCAATTCCCCTTCTACCATCAGCGGTTGCGCTGGATGGCATGTGAGAGTGAGCTTCTGGCTGCGGTGGGCGCGGAATGCGCCGACGTCGTGGTACCACTCGACTACCACGACCCGCACGGTCGCACCATGACGGTGGCGATCTCGCGGGTACGTGCCACCGACCCCGACCGGCGGCGTGGGGTATTGCTGTCCAATCCGGGCGGACCGGGAGCTTCGGGCCTCGACAGCGTCGGGCTGCTCGGTGACGTGCTCTCGCCCGATGTGCTGGTCCAGTACGACCTGGTCGGGATGGATCCACGCGGGGTCGGCGCGTCCGACGCGCCCGGACCGTGCGGATGGGCTGTTCCGGAGATGGTCCGCTCCGCGGGGGTCGACGAGAGCGGATTCGCGCACGAAGTCGCGCTCGCGCGGGATATGGCAAGCACCTGCCTGAACGAAGATCCGGAGAAACTGCGCCGGCTCACCACCCGCAACACGGCCCGCGATATGGACCTGGTGCGCAGCGTGCTCGGCGAGGAAGAAATCAGCTATTTCGGATTGTCCTACGGAACCTACCTGGGGGCGGTCTTCACCCAGATGTTCCCGAACCGCAGCGACCGGGTGGTCCTCGACAGCGCCATCGATCCCGATCGGTACTGGGCAGGACTGGTTCAGGACTGGGGTCCGGCCGACGAAGCGGCCCTCGACGATTGGGCGGGCCGGATAGCGCGGCACGATGAGCGTTACCACCTCGGTGATACAGGGCAGCGGGTGCGCATGCTCATCGAGGATCTGATCCGCCAAACCGCGCAGCGTCCGATCGTGGTAGACGGCTATCCCATCGACGACCATCTCCTACCGTTTCTACTGCACAACCTGCTCAGAAGCTACCAACTCGACGACACCCTGGCCGCCACCGTCCGCGAACTCCTCGATGCCGCCCAGGGCAGTCCGAGTCCCGATCCGACGGCCTCCGGGCTCGCGGATACCTTGGAGGCCCTGCGGAGCTCGGAGAATTCCGCATTGGCCGTTATCGCCTGCGGCGACGTAGGCGCACCCATCGATCCGGCCTGGTACCAACGCAATATCGAACACGCCCGCGCCGCCCAGCCGGTCTTCGGCGCACTCGCCAACAATATTCAGCCGTGCGCGTTCTGGCCGCGCCCACTCGAGCCGCCCACCGTTATCCGCAATGCGGTTCCCGCACTTATCCTGCAAGCGACAGGCGACATACGGACCCCGTACCACGAAGGTGTCGGCCTGCATCGAGCGATGTCCGGTTCTCGACTGGTCACCCTGCAGGACGTCCGCATCCATCTCACGTTCCGCCCCGGCCTCAGCACGTGCGTGAACGACATCATCAACGGTTACTTCGGCGACGGCCGGCTACCGACAACCGATATCACCTGCCATGCCGATCCCACCGAGCATCCGTAGCCGCACCGGGAAAGGTGACACCATTTCGCCGAACAACGCGCCCTCGGCAACCCGCTGACCCGCCACACCGATTCGGGCCTGCCGTGGCGACAAAGGCCTATCGGCCCCGCCGTCCGCCACCCCGAACGTCCGATGGCGGCTTCCCCGCTCGGCGTGGTCCGGAACGTTGTCCTGCGCCCATGGCCCTACCCCACTCGCCATCACGCCAACCACGCCGGAAGGCCCGTATCGGGTCGAGGTCGCACCGCGGGCGACGGAGCTTGTGGGTACTCGCCCTCGTCACGGTGCACGATCGGCCCGTGCGGGCCCCGCGACTCGCGGCCACGCAGATAGATCACCACCCCCGGCCCTCGGTCGTAATTCTTTCCATCGCTTCGACAAGTTGTGACCTGCAATCGCAGCGACAGGAACCGAAGACGCATTCCGAGTGCACCCGCGTCAACACCGGCTCCGGTCCGGTGATGTCACCGTGGACGAGCACGATGCGTTCACCACCGTCGTCGATCGCCCGGTACCCCAGCGCGGTGAAGTCACCGGCCCGCGTCGGCAGGCGAGTCTCGGCCACCCGCTCGACCAGACGTTCGTGCCGGCGCCGGTAACGCGCCAGACTCCCGATCGAGATCATGGCCAACTCGTTCCGGTCGGCGAATTCGCGCCTTACGACTGGCCTGCTCGACCCGGGAAAAGGTAGGACCTCGTGGCCAGGGTAGGGAGT
>NZ_BAFU01000055.1 GCF_000308495.1 Nocardia brevicatena NBRC 12119
AGGCAGCGCGGCAGCGGGTCGTCCGGGGTCAGGGGCGGCAGGCCCGGTACCCGGGAACGCGGATCGGTGGACCACCGCTGCACCGAATCCGCCGGGGCGGCCACCACGAGTTCCTCGGCTTCCCATACCGCGTAGGAGGCGGGAGCGCCGGGAACGAGGGTTCCGGCGATACCGTCCCGGACTCCACCCGCCCGCCATGCGCCCCGGGTGGCGGCCGCGAAGGCGGCCCGCGGGGACAGACCGTATCCCGGTGTGCGGTGGTTGACGGCCGCCCGGACCGCCGCCCACGGATCGAGCGCGGTCACCGGCGCGTCCGAGCCGATGGCCAGCGAAACCCCGGCCGCCGCCAAGGGGGCGAACGGGTGCGCGGTCGTGGCGCGCGCGGCCCCGAGCCGTTCGGCGTACATACCGTCCGGCCCGCCCCATGCCGCGTCGAATGCCGGCTGGATACTGGCGATCACACCCCAGGCCGCGAGCGCCTCGATCTGGTCGGCGTCCACCAGCGCCGCGTGCTCGACCCGATGGCCGAGCGCCGCCACCGCGGGACCGCCCAACTCGGCGACGACCCGGCCGAGTCCGGTCACGAGGGCGTCCATCGCGGCGTCCCCGATCACGTGGAAACCGGCCTGGACTCCGGCTTCCGTACAGGCCCGCACATGCGCGGCGATATCGTCGACGTCCAGGTAGCCGGTTCCGGTGCCGGTATGGTCGGTATAGGGGTCCCGCAGCCACGCCGTCCGCGAGCCGAGCGAACCGTCCACGAACAGATCCCCGCCGAGCGCGTGCGCACCGAGTTCGTCGAGCAGCGACCGGGCCTCGTCGGCCGTGCGCACCGCCTGTCCCCAGTACACGCGCCGCTGCACCCCGTGCTCGAATTCGAGCAGCTCACGCGCGTCGTCGGCGCCGGCGATATCGGGTCCGGCGCATTCGTGCACCGCGACCACGCCCCGCGCCGCCGCCAGGTCCAGCGCCGCCCGTCGCGCGGTATCCCGCTGTTCACGGGTGAGCATCGTCCGCACCGTGGCCCGGACGCGATGATGCGCCTGTGCGCGCACGGGCGCGCCCCGGCGATAGCCGTCCGCCGCGGTCAGCTCCGGCACCACGTCCAACAACGCCGTGGAGACCACCGCGGAATGCCCGTCCACCCGCGACAGGTACACCGGCCGCCCCCGCCCCGCTGCGGTATCGATCTCCTCGACGGTGGGCGGGCGCCGCTCCGGCCACCGCGTCTCGTCCCATCCGTCCCCCGTCACCACTGCGCCGGGGTGTGTCGCCGCGAACTCGGCGACCAGTTCGAGACAGTGCGCCACCGACCGTGCCCCCGTCAGATCCAACCCCGTCAGCTGCATTCCGAGCGCGGTGGTGTGCAGATGCGGTTCCACGAACGCCGGCGCGACGAACGCCCCGTCCAGGTCGACGACCTCGGCATCCGGATGCAGGGCCCGTCCCACCCGGTCGGCGCCCAGCCACACCACGATCCCGTCGGTGACCGCCATCGCCGTGGCGTCCGGTGCACTGGAACTGTAGATTCGACCCCCAACCAGCAGCTGCGTACTCACGGTGGTTCAGTCTGCCGTACCCGTCGGGCACCCGCGCGGGCCGGTCGCGCAAGCGTGAGCTCGGCGACGCTCATCGGGTCGGACCCGGCTCGCGGACCGGAACAAGCCGGGCCACGAACCACGCCGCTCCCGGGTCGGGTGGCGTCGGCCGCGGCTACGGGCGCGGACCGGCGGACAGCGCGAGTACGCTGCCGAGCGAACCGGCCGCCTCGAGCAGAGCGCGGGAGCGGGCCTCGATATCGACCTCCCGGGCGGCCAGCCCGGCGGCGACATCGCCCGACCGGTACCCGCGCCGCACGGCCGGCATCAAGGTCCGCACGGTGTCGACCCGGTAGCCGGCGCCGCGCAGTTGATGGACGATCCGCGCGTCCCGGACCTGGGCCGGGGTATAGCGTCGCGTACCGCGCGGGGCGATCCGGTCGGGGACCACGAGCCCCTCGGCGTCCCAGTGCCGCAGCGCCGACGCGCGCACACCGAGCGCGGCGGCGAGCTCGGACACACCCATCGAATCGGACGGTCGCACATCGCGAACCGGTTCGTCGGCTATCGCCGCCGCGGCGGCCGTGGCGGCCGCGAGTTCGGCGCGTTCCCGGTGGAGACAGGCATGCGCCGCGTCGAGCAGGGCCAGTGTCTCCGATGGCCGGTCCCCGTGCGCCGTCCGCATGATCCGCTTGGCCTCCACCGGACCCACGCCGGCGGACAGCGCGCGATATGCCTGCACGGAACACAGGTGGACCTCGGTGTAGACGCGATAGCCGGATACGGTACGCACTGCCGGCGGGAGCACACCGTCACGTTCCAGATTGCGCACCTGCTGAACCGAATACCCGCAGCGCCGCGCGAGTTCTCCGGTCCGCATGGTGGGCGATTCGAGAGTTGACACCCCGTTTCTCATCTTTCCGCAGGTAGCTCGAGGGTTTACGACACAAAGCCTCCACAAGCACCTTAATGAAACGCTGGAACCCATGAGCATCGACGAGATCATCGACTACGTGGCCGGACTCGACGGCGTCCTGATACTGCGCCCCACTCCCGGCGACGGTTCACCGGATATCGCCTGGGGCGATACCTTCTTCTACTACTCACCGGAGGGTACGGTCCCACAGCGGACCCAGCCGTTCGCGACGCTCGTCACCAAGGACTATCCCGGCGACGAGCGGTCCCGCCTGGACCGTCCTGGCGCGTTCCGCCTCAATATGCATCCGGGACGGGAGACGTTCCTCCACTGGGCCGGCCATCCGCCGCGCGAGGTGTCCGACGATATCGACGCGAGCGTCACCGATACCGTCATCCCCCACCCCGTCTACGGACCCGCCGGATGGCTCGCGATCGTCGAGCCGGGCCCGCGGACCACCCGGACGGCGCGGGAACTGCTGCGCGAGGCCTACGAACTGGCCCGCTCACGCCATGAGCGGCGGACGGCGTCGGGAGAGTAGGAGCGACCGGGCTCGGATCGCCGGGTTCAGCGTTCGATGGCGGGTCGGCCGGCGGGTCGCGGATCGTCGTACCACTCCCCGACCACGATCCCGTCGATATCGGCGTCGACGACGACATCTCGACGCGGGACCGCGGACGAGATCCGGGCCACCCGGCGCGCGGCCACCGCGGCGACCAGCGGCCGCAGCAGCGTCCGGGTCGGCGGAATCAGCATCAGCAGGCCCACCACGGAGGTGACCAGGCCTGGAACGAACAGCAGCACCCCGCCCAGCGCGACGAGCGCCCCGTCCGCAACCGCGGCCCTGGGAGTGATCTCCCCGCGCCCGGCACGCCTGAACTGCTCGGCCACCCGACGCCACTGACCGCCGAGCATCAGCACCCCCACCGCCGAGCAGGCGATCAGCAGCAGGACCGCGGGCAGGGCGCCGAGCAGGTGGACGGCGGCGGCGAAGGCGGCGATCTCGACGATCAGATAGGCGACGAATACGGCGGCGGGCATGGCGTTCCTTCCGGGCGATGTACCCGTCCAACGAACGAGCCACCGGGTTTGCTCCCGACCGTTGCCCGGTGTGGCCGATCACCCACCCGGCCGCACCAGCCCGGTCTCGTAGGCCAGCACCACCGCCTGGACCCGGTCCCGCAGCCCGAGCTTGGTCAACACCCGGCCCACATGGGTTTTGACGGTTGCCTCGGACAGGTACAGCTGCTCGGCGATCTCGGCGTTCGACCGCCCGGCCGCGATCTGCTCGAGTACTTCGCGTTCCCGGGCGGTGAGAACGTCGAGTACCCGGGGATCCCGGGTGGGGGCGGGTTCCTCGGCGATCATGCAGTCGATCAGGCGTTTGGTCACCTTGGGCGATACGACGGCGTCTCCGGCGGCCACACTGCGGATCGCCGAGATCAGGTCCTCGGGCGGGGTGTCCTTGAGCAGGAACCCGCTCGCCCCGGCGCGCAGCGCGCCGAGCGCGTGTTCGTCGAGGTCGAAGGTGGTCATCACCAGAACCCGGCTGCCGTGGCCGGCCTCGAGGATGCGGCCGGTGGCGGTGACACCGTCGACCACCGGCATCCGAACGTCCATCAGCACCACGTCCGGCGCCAGCTCGGCGGCCTGGGACACCGCGGCGGCGCCGTTGTCGGCCTCGCCGACCACCTCGATATCGGGGTGGGCGCCGAGCACCATCTTCAATCCCATACGCATCAGTTCCTGGTCGTCGACGACGAGTACGGTGATCGGCACGTCACTCAATGTAATCGCCGCCCACGGCGATCCGCTTCCCGGTCGGACGCCCGCGACCGGGTCCGGATGGAGCCCACTACGCCCGGCTCATCGCGGCTATACGGTTGGCGGAGGTGACACCGCCGTCGACGAGCAGGTCGGTGCCGGTGATGAAGGTCGCGTGCGGGCTGCGGAGAAAACGCACGCTACTCCTGATCCGGTGCGGCGAGCGGGATTACGGCGTACACCCGCCAGGTGCCTTCCGGAGTGCGCCCCACCTCCAGCGTTCCGCCCAGCACCGCCATCCGTTCGCGCATTCCGGCCAGACCCAGGCCGCTCCCCTGAATCCGGGGCTCGTGCACCGGCACGCCCCCCGAATCGGTGATCTCGATTTCCACATCGTCGGCCCGCCGATACACCCGCACCCATGCTTTCGGGTTGGCGCCCGCGTGCCGCAGCGTATTGGTGAGCGCCTCCTGCACGACCCGGTGCACGCCCAGACTCACCTCCGGGGAGACGGCGTCGAGTTCCCCGGACAGCTCCAGGTCCACGGCCAGCCCGACGCCGCGCATCATCTGCACCAGCTTCGCGATACCCGCCGTGCCGTGCTGCGGCAGCTGTTCGGGTGCATGTTCGGTACGCAGCAGCGCGACGGTGCGCCGCAGTTCCCGTAGCGCCTCGCGGCCGGTGCCGGCGATGGTGGACAGGGCCTGTTCGGCGGTGTCCGGATCGTGGCGCAGCGCGTAGCGGGCGCCGTCGGCCTGGACGATCATCACACTCACCGCGTGCGCGACCACATCATGCAGTTCCCGGGCGATCCGGGTGCGTTCGGCGGAGACGGCGTCGTGGGCGCGTCGTTCCCGGTCGTACTCGGCGACCGCCAAGCGCGCCTCGACCTCGGCGTTGTAGGCATGGCGGGCGCCGGTGAACTCGGCCAGGCTCCAGCAGAAGGCGTAGTACACGCAGACGAACGCGATATCGGTGCCCCGGAACCCGAGAAGCGCGATCATTGCGTACGCGGAGTCGACGAACAGCCCCAGCAGGTACACCAGACCGTCGCGGCGCCCCACATAGGCGACCAGGGTGTAGAGCAGTATTCCGAGGCCGAGCAGTGCCGGGTGCACGACCGGGTCGCCGAGTATCACCCCCACCGCGGTGGAGGTGATCGCCAGGGCGAGCATGCTCGCGGCCATCGCCCGCGGATAGATCCGGCGCAACACGACCGGCAGCGGCAACAGTACCGACAGCATCAGGTAGCCGATCGTGTGACGGGCATCGTCGACCTGCAGTACGTCCAGCACCAGCAGCGCCGCCGCCAGCACGGAATCAGCGATAACGGGTCTTTCGCGGAGCCACAGACTGAACCGACGCACGCGGTTCAGCGTAAAGGCGGACAGCCCCCGGCACTCGGCCGCGACGAGTCGGTCCGGCGCGAATTGCCCCGCATCGGCGTCCGGAGCCGACTACCTTGTTCCGGGTGAGCATGGCGACTTCCACCGGATCGGGCGCCGCCCCGTCCGGTCACGACATCGACGCCGAATTCGCGGCCCTACCGCTGAACGCGCTCGCCGACGCGGCGCTGACCGCGGCCCGGGCCGCGGGAGCAGAGCACGCGGATCTGCGAGTGCACCGGCTGGTCACCCAGTCGATCCGACTGCGGGACGGGCGGGTCGAAGCCCTCACCGACGCCGCGGAACTGGGTTTCGCGGTACGGGTGATCGTCGACGGCACCTGGGGTTTCGCCTCGCATGCGGCGTTGACCCCGGAGACCGCGGCCGAGGTGGCCCGCAAGGCGGTCGGGGTGGCGACCGCCTTGCGGGCCTTGAACCGGGAGCGGGTGGAGCTCGCGCCGGAGCCGCGCCACGCCGATGCCCGCTGGGTGTCGGCGTATGAGATCGACCCGTTCACCGTGCCGGCGACGGAGAAGGTGGCGCTGCTGCAGGACTATTCGGGACGCCTGACGAGCGCCGACGGCGTCGACCATGTGACCGCGACGCTGTTTCAGGTCAAAGAACAGACCTATTATGCGGACACCGCCGGATCGTCCATCATCCAGCAGCGGGTCCGGCTACAGCCGTACCTGGAGGCGATCACCGTCGACACCGCTTCCGGGGCGTTCGAGACCATGCGCACCCTGGCCGCCCCGGCCGGACGCGGCTGGGAGTACGTCACGGGCGCCGACGGAGTCTGGGACTGGGACACCGAACTCGCCCGCATCCCGGAGTGGCTGGCCGAGAAGGTGAAGGCCCCCAGTGTGGTACCCGGGCCGACCGATCTGGTGATCGACCCGACAAACCTGTGGCTCACCATCCACGAGTCCATCGGCCACGCCACCGAATACGATCGGGCGATCGGCTACGAATCTGCCTACGCCGGAACGTCTTTCGCCACCCCCGATAAACTCGGCACGCTCCGCTACGGCACCCGTGCCATGGCCGTCACCGCCGACCGGACCGAACCGCACGGCCTGGCCACCGTCGGCTACGACGACGACGGCGTCGCCGGGCAGCGCTGGGATCTGATCCGCGACGGAATCCTGGTCGGCTACCAACTCGACCGGGTGTTCGCCCCGCGCCTGGGTCTACAGCGTTCCAACGGCTGCTCCTACGCCGATTCCCCGCACCATGTGCCGATCCAGCGGATGGCCAATGTCTCGCTGTGCCCGGACCCCGACCGAGACACCACCACCGAAGACCTGATCTCCCGCGTCGACGACGGGATCTATATCGTCGGCGACCGGTCCTGGTCGATCGATATGCAGCGCTACAACTTCCAGTTCACCGGCCAGCGGTTCTTCCGAATCCGCAACGGCCGCGTGGACGGCCAACTGCGCGATGTCGCCTATCAGGCGACCACCACCGATTTCTGGGGCTCCATGGAGGCGGTCGGCGGACCGTCCACCTGGTGGCTCGGCGGTGCGTTCAACTGCGGCAAGGCCCAACCGGGACAGGTCGCCGCGGTCAGCCACGGCTGTCCGTCGGTACTGGTACGCGGCGTGAACATTCTCAATACCCGCACGGAGGCATCGCGATGAGCGTGACGGATATGGTGTCCGCGGACACGGTGATCGACCGGGTGCTGGCCCTGTCGCGGGCCGACGAGGCGATCGTCATCGTCACCGACGCGCACGAGGCGTCGCTGCGGTGGGCCGGAAATTCCATGACCACCAATGGAGCCTCAATATCCCGGCAGTGGTCGGTGATCTCGATCTTCCGGGACGGACCGCGCTCGGCGCGAGGGGGCAGTATCGCCTCCACCAGCGTCGATCCCGCCGATATCGAGCCGGTGGTACGGGCGAGCGAGGACGCGGCCCGCTCCGCCGAGCCCGCCCGCGACGCCATGCCCCTGCTCGACCCCGATTCCATGTTGTCCGCCGGCGAGTGGTCGCAGCCTCCGGGCACCACCGGTATCGAGGTGTTCGCCGATCTCGCGGCGGATTTGGCCGCCGGATTCAACGGCGGCGATCGCCTCTACGGTTTCGCCCACCACCAGGTGCGCACCACCTGGCTCGGCACCTCCACCGGCCTGCGCCGCCGCTATGTGCAGCCGACGGGATCGGTGGAGATCAACGGGAAACGCGGCGACGACACCGCGCCGGCCAGCGCGTGGGTGGGTGTGGGGACCACCGATTTCACCGATGTCGACACCCCCGCGCTCCTGGCCGAGCTGTCCCGCCGCCTGGGCTGGTCGGCGCGCCGGGTCGAATTGCCGGCGGGCCGTTATGAAACCCTGCTGCCGCCCTCGGCGGTGGCCGATCTGCTGATCGATATGCACTGGTCGATGGAGGGCCGCGGCGCCCAGGAGGGGCATACCGCCTTCTCCCGCCCGGGCGGTACCCGTGTCGGGGAGCGGCTCACCGATCTCCCGCTCACCCTGTACTCCGATCCGGAGGCCCCCGGCCTGCGCTATCGGCCGTTCGTCGCGACCTCTGCCTCCTCGGAATCGCTGTCGGTCTTCGACAACGGGATGCCCGCCGAGCGGGTGGACTGGGTCCGCGACGGCGTGATCTCCGCGCTGGTCTATCCCCGTGCCACCGCCGCCGACTACGACGCGACGCCCACCGTGCCCGGGGAGAACCTGTTGCTGACCGGCGGATCGGAGGCCGGCCTCGACGATATGGTCGCCCGCACCGAGCGCGGTCTGCTGCTGACCACGCTCTGGTACATCCGCGAAGTGGACCCGACCACACTGCTGCTCACCGGCCTCACCCGCGACGGCGTCTATCTCATCGAGAACGGCGAGGTCACCGCCGCGGTGAACAATTTCCGCTTCAACGAGAGTCCCCTGGATCTGTTGCGCCGCGCCACCGAGGCGGGCGCCACCCGGCCCGCCCTGCCGCGCGAATGGAAGGACTGGTTCACTCGGACGGCCATGCCGCCGTTGCGGATACCCGACTTCCATATGTCGTCGGTCAGCCAGGCGACCTGAGGCGCCGGTGTCGTTCAGTCGGCGGGCGTGATCTCGATACCGACCGTGCCGGACTTACCGCGCCGCAGGGTGCTGCCGAGGATTACCAGCGGACCGAACAACCGGTACTTACGGCGCAGTAGGCCGCGGACGCGCTCCGTCTCGGCCGCGTCGAGGATTCGGCCGGTGCCTTCGATCACTGCGCCGTGCGGGGCGCCCTTGACATCGCATGGCTGCACGGTGACCGCGGGGTTGCGGCGCAGCCGTTTGACCTTCCAACTGTCGGTGACGGTCCAGACATACAGTTTGCTGTCATCGGCGACCGCCCACAGCGGAGTCGCGACGGGTGTGCCGTCCTTGCGGTAGGTGGTCAGCAGGACATAGTCGGCGGCGCCGACCTCGCCGAGCGTATTCGTCATGCCCGCAGCGTAATCGGCGGACCGGCTCGGCCGGCACCGTCCGGGGTCCGCCGCGGGCGCCTCGGCACCTCAGGAGTCGTCGGCCATCCGGTATTCCCCTCGTTCGAGCCGGGCCAGCACACCCGCGGTCCAGCCCGCCAGATTGTCGAACACCCCGCTCCACAGTTCGAGCAGGTCGGTGGCGTGGGGCGCTTCGTAGCGGCCCGGGTAGTCGTCGACCATTCCGAGCAGTTCGTCACGGACGCCCCGGCTGCGTTCCCGCTGTTCACGCAGTTTCTCGATCACGTGCGCCCGCGGCAGGGCGTCCATGAAAGCGATGCCTGCCCCGAGTTCCTCCATATCGATGCTCACCAGTGCCGCGTCCACGAGCGTCCGGAACTCGGCTTCTCCCGCCTCGGTCAGTTCGTACCGGGTACGGCCCGGTCCCCGGTCGCCGCCCTCGGTACCCAGCGCTCGCAACTTGCCTTCCCGATCGAGCTGTTTGAGGGCGTGGTAGATCGACCCGGGTTTCACATTGGTCCAGGTATCGGCCCGCCAGGACAGCAGTTCCCGGCGCACCGCGTAGCCGTGCGCGGGTTGCTGTCGGCGCAGCACGCCCAGGACCAGCAGCCGCACCGCCGCCATCGGCTCTCCTCTCGTCGGAACGAATAATAGTCAAACTTGACCTCCGGCCCGACACGCCCCTAACCTCGGTATTCAAAATTGACTACCGGAGGGATTCCCATGGCCGATACCGCCGTTCCCCTGCTGCCCAGCCACGACCTGGCCCGCACGCTGGACTTCTACCGAACCCTCGGCTACACCGTCACCCACCAACAGACCAGGCCTTATGTCTACGCCGCCGTCGCCGCACACGACTGCGAACTGCATTTCACCGAGGCTCCGAAGAACGGCGGGCCGTCGACCGGCTGCCTCGTCATGGTCGATGATGTGGCGAGCCGTCACCGCGCCTTCACCGAGGCCCTGCGCGCCCGCTACGGCAAGATCCCCGCCGAAGGGTTCGGCCGTATCACCCGATTCCGCCCCGGCCAGTCCCGGTTCACCCTGATCGACCCCGACGGCACCTCGATCATCTACATCCAGCGGGATGAACCCGAGGACGTCGAATATGGCGGCTCCACAGAACTCGACGGCCTGGCCCGGGTTCTCGACAACGCCCGCATCCTGCGCGATTTCAAAACCGACGACAAAAGCGCGGAACGGGCCCTGGAAGCGGGCCTACGCCGCTTCGGCGCCCAGGCCACCCGTATCGAACGGGCCCGTGCCCTGGCGGCACTCGCCGAGTTGGCGGTCGCCTTGGACAAACCCGACAAGGTTGCCGCCCGCCGTGCGGACCTGGCGGCCCTCGAACTCACCGACGCCGAGCGCACCGAACTCGCCACCGAACTCGGCGCGGCAACCGAGCTCGCCGAATGGTTGACGCGGCAGGACTGACCGCCGAGCCGTTCAGGCCGCGGTGAGGACCCGCGGTCCGTCCTCGGTCACGGCCACCGTGTGTTCGGAATGAGCGGTGCGTGAGCCGTCCGCGGAACGGATGGTCCAGCCGTCCGGATCGGTCACGATCCGATCGGTCGTCCGCGCGAACCACGGTTCGATGGCGATGGCCAGGCCGGGCCGCAGCAGGTAGCCCCGACCCGCCCGGCCCGCGTTGGGGATGTGCGGATCCTCGTGCATGGTGCGCCCCAGGCCGTGACCGCCGAATTCGGTGTTCACCGGGTAGCCGTGGGCCCGGGCGACCGCCGATACAGCGGCGGAGATATCGCCGATCCGGTTCCCGGGGACGGCGACCTCGATGGCCGCCGCCAGGGCCTCCTCGGTGGCGCGGACGAGACGTAGATCCTCCGGATTGGGGGCGCCGACCACCACGGTGGTCGCCGCGTCCGCCACCCAGCCGTCGACCGAGAGCGCGAGGTCCATACTCAGCACGTCACCGTCGCACAGGGTGTAGTCGAACGGCAGCCCGTGCAGAACGGCGTCGTTCACCGAGAGGCAGACGGTGTTGCGAAAGGGGCCGCGACCGAACGACGGCGCGTAGTCCCAGTAGCACGATTGCGCACCGCGCTGCCGGATCCGTTTCCGCACCAGCGCCTCTAGTTCGAGCAGATTCACCCCAACGGCCGCGCGCTCGCGCAGTTCGGCCAGGATCTCGGCCACCAGACGCCCCGCCACTCGCATCCGCGCGAGCTCGGCCGGCGACTTCAACTCCACCATGACAACCTCCGATACCAGGAAACGGTATTTTAATACCATGTTGCGGTACACAAATACCACTCATAGGGTGGACGGTATGGTGCGATTGCCCCTGACCCCCGCTCAGCTCGAGGCCGGTCGACGCCTCGGCGCCCGGCTGCGCGCGGCCCGCGCCGGCCGGGACCTGGCCGAAGTGGCGCAGGCCGCCGATATCTCGCCGGAAACCCTGCGCAAGATCGAAACGGGACGGCTGCCGTCCCCGGGCTTCGGCACGGTGGTGGCCCTGAGCCACGCGCTCGACCTGCCGCTCCAGGAACTTGCCGATATCTGGAGCTCGCCGGATCTCGCCGAATCGGCGTAACCGGCCCCGCAGGGGCGCGGCGGGCGCCAACCGTTCGGGGAACCAGGGAATTCACCGCGCGGCGGCCGACCCGGTCCGATGGACCGACAACATCACACGAGGGAATCGGAGGACAGGCTCAGCCGGGCCAGTACCGCGCGGTGATCCGAACCCGGGATATCGATGGTCCGCACCCGGACCGCCGTTCCACCGGACAGCAGCACATGGTCGATACCGATCAACGGCCCCCACCGTACATCGGCCGGATAGGTGGGCAATCGGCCCGCCCCGGCCTGTTCGGCGGCGGAGACGAAACCGCTGCGCAACAGGGCACGGTAGGCGGCGTGGTTACCGGTGGCGTTGAAATCGGCGCCGACGAGGGCCGGGGCGGAGGCGGCGTTCAGAATCTCACGGACCCGGCGCATCTCGGCCGCCCAGATGGCGCTGCCCGCGGTGGGCGGAAGCGGGTGAAAAGCGTATACCGATACCGGTCCCAGCTCCGGATGTTCGAGGGTGGCGGACAGATTGCGCAGGGTGAACCCGTCGTAGGCGACGGTGTCGCGCAGCGGGAACCGGCTGTAGATACCGGTTCCGGCGCCACCGTACGCCGGTTCGATGTAGCGGTAGGGCAACTGCTCGTCCAACCCGGCCGCGGTGAGACGCTCCACCGAAGCAGGGGTGAGTTCGTTCAGCGTGAGCACATCGACCCGCTCGTCCACCACCGTGCGTGCCACCGCCCGCACATCCGCCCCGCCGAACAGCAGGTTCGATTGCAGCACTGTGAGTTCCGTCCCGCCCACGGCGCGACCGTCCGGGACGAACATCGGCAGTTGCGTCCACAGCACCCCGGCGATCACCACCCCGGCCGCCGCCGCGCTGCGCCAGCCGCGGGCGGCCAGGAACAGCACCAGCGCCACCCAGGACGCGAACATCAGATATGTGGCACCCGCCGCCAACAGCACCAGCTCACGGCGCTGCGACTCCCCGAGGTACAACAGAATGCCACCGACCGCCACCATCAGGGCGACCCACCCCGCACCGAGCAGTACCCGGCTCACCCAGTTCCGTCTCATGGCCCAACCCTATGTGGGCCGAGCGCCGTACGCCGGTCGGCCGAGACGCTCGCACCCGGTCACGGCCGGGTACGAGCGTTCACAGGTGGGTGGCAGCGCGGCGGTGGTCCTCGTCGGTGACCGGTCCGGCCCGGTCGACGTCGTCGCCTTCCCGCAGGGCGAGGTGGGTCATGACATGGTCGGGGCCGGCGCCGTGCCGATGTTCTCACCGGGCGGGCACCACACGGTCTGTCCCGCATGCAGCACCGCGACCTGACCGGCGCGGGTGACCACCAGCGCGATGCCATCAGCGGACAACTGCACCGGTTTCGGAGCCAGGTCGCCCAGGAGCCGCTGGGCGGCGCTCGGTTGTCGTTCGGTTATGAGAATCTCCTATCGAAGCCGTTCGCTCGCCGAAGGACCGGTCGGTGTCACAGGGTGAGCAGGACTTTGGTGGCGCGGCGCCGGTCCATCGCGCGGTAGCCTTCGGCCGCTTCGTCCAGTGGCAAGGTGAGGTCGAAAACCTCGCCGGGATGGATCTCGCCACGCACGATCAGGTCGATGAGTTCGGGCAGGAAGCGGCGCACCGGGGCGGGGCCGCCGTGCAGGTGTACGGCGGAGGAGAACAATTCCATGCCGTCGAGTTCGACTCCATGGGCAACCCCGACGTAGCCGACGTGCCCGCCGGGGCGGGTCGACCGGATGGCCTGCTGCATCGATTCCTGGGTGCCGACCGCTTCGACGACCGAGTGCGCGCCCAGGCCGCCGGTGAGCTCCTTGATCCTGGCCACGCCTTCGTCGCCGCGTTCGGCGACGATATCGGTGGCGCCGAACTTGCGTGCCAGGGCCTGACGGTCGGCATGGCGGCTCATGGCGATGACACGATCGGCGCCCAGCCGCCTGGCGGCCAACACGGCCAGCAGTCCGACCGCGCCGTCACCGACGACCGCGACGGTTTTGCCCGGACCGGCCTCGGCGGCCACGGCGGCGAACCAGCCGGTGCCGAGCACGTCGGAAGCCGCGAGCAGATGCGGGATCTGCTCGGAGGTCGGGGTGGCGGGGACGACGACCAGGGTGCCGTCGGCGAGGGGGATGCGGGCCCGTTCGGCCTGTGTGCCGATCATGCCGATGGGTATGTTGTGTACGCAGCGGCTCTGATAGCCGGCGCGGCAGATCTCGCAGGTGTTGTCGGAGGCGAAGAACGAGCCGACCACGAAGTCCCCGACCTCGAGGGTCCGCACCTGCGATCCGATCTCTTCGACCACACCGACGTATTCGTGCCCCATCGGAGTGGGTCCGTTCAGTTTCTCGATACCCCGATACGGCCACAGGTCCGACCCGCAGATACAGGTCGCGGTGACGCGGATGACCGCATCGGTGGGCTCCACGGTCCGCGGCTCCTCCCGCTGTTCGACTCGCACGTCACCGGGGGCGTACATCATGACTCCACGCATGATCGGCTACTCCTTCACCACTGATGTCTGTTGCCGGTCCCCCCGCCCGGCGCCTCGCGGCGCCGGTGTCTTGTCGAGAGCGGATACCTCCAACGGCCCAGGATATGCCCGCCGGTTCGGGCGGTGCCGCCGGATGGGCGGGCCGGGCGCGCGGCCACGGCCGGGCAGGGTGCTCGGGACGCGGCCGCATCCACCGGCGATACCCGGTCAACCCGAACCCGGCTCCCCCTCGGCACAGCGCTACGACTCCTCGCATCCTGGGCACGTACCACGCACTCGGCCGAACGGGGCCACTGACCGAATCCCGAATCCGGGCACGGTGCCACCACCTGCCGGATCCCTACGCAAGCCCTCCATCCGGGATAGGCCGGCATGGGCAGATCTCGATACCACCCGGAGAAGGTCGCCCGCGCCGAACCGGCGGGACGAAAAGAACGTGACAGGCGCCGGCCGGGCGGACATGATCTCCGATGACCGTCATCTCTCGGCGAGCGGAGAAATATGACCGACGATGAATTCGTGGCGTATATCGCGGACCGGCTCGCGGCTCTTCCGGGCGTTGCCGCGGTGAGCCTCGGCGGATCGCGCGCCCTGGGCACCCACCGGCCGGACAGCGACTGGGATTTCGCCCTCTACTATCGGGACCGTTTCGCCCCCGAGGACCTGCGCGCCCTCGGCTGGGAGGGCGAGGTGTCCGAGATCGGCGCGTGGGGCGGCGGGGTGTTCAACGGTGGTGCCTGGCTGACGATCGACGACCGGCACGTCGATGTGCACTATCGCGATCTCGACGTCGTCGAACACGAACTCGCCGAGGCCGGGCAGGGGCGGTTCCATTGGGAACCGCTGATGTTCCATCTCGCTGGTATCCCCAGCTATCTGGTGGTCGCCGAACTCGCCGGCAACAAGGTGGTGCGGGGAACCCTGCCGCGTCCGTCCTTCCCCGAGGCGCTGCGCGAGACCGCGCCGCCGATATGGCGCGGCCGGGCGGCGCAGACCCTGCGGTATGCCCGCGGCGCGTACGTCCCGCGTGGACAGGCCACCGAGGTGGTGGGTGCCCTGGCCACGGCGGGAATGCAGACGGCGCACGCGATCCTGGCCATCCGTGGGGAGTGGATCACCAACGAGAAACGGCTGCTGCACCGGGCGGGGTTGCGCGGCCTCGACGTGATCGCGGCCGGGGTGGGCTCGGAGCCCGCGACCCTGGAACGCGCGATCGACGCGGCCGAGCACCTGTTCCGAACGGCCGACCCGAGCGGTGTGCCCGGCGACCCCGGCCCCGAATAGTCCGACGCGGCCGTCCGGGGCTCAGTCCACCGCCGCGGTCATCGGTTCCGTCCGCTCGACCGCGGGCGGACGGGCGCGCAGCAGCACCAGACCGAGCAGCGCGGCCGCCAGGGCGAAGCCCGCGCTCACCCACGCACCGACCGACACGGCCTCGGTGAACGCCGTCTTCGCGGCCTCGGGATAGCCGAGTTCCAGTGCGGCGCCGATCGATTCACGCGCGGCGGGTGGGGCATCGCTCGGCATGTTCGCGGTGAACACACCCGCCAACACGCTGCCGAGGAAGGCGATGCTGACCGCCATACCCACCTGCTGCAGGGTGTCGTTCAGGGCCGACCCGACCCCGGCGTGACGCAGCGGAATGGTATTCATGATCGCGGCGTAGGCGGCCGGACCGGCCAGGCCGCCGCCGATTCCCATGACGAGCATGGACACCAGAACCGCGAGATATCCCGTGCCGAGGGCCAGGACGACGAAGGCCGCCGCCATCACCAGCAGCCCCGTGACGATCAGGGTCTTGTTGCTGATCTTCTTGCCCAGCGTCGCACCCAGCCCGTTGAACACCGCACCCGCTACGGCATACGGCAGCAGCGCCAGACCCGCTTTCATCGGCCCGTAGCCGAGTACGAACTGCAGGTACTGGGTGAGCATCAGCATGACCGCGCCCATCCCGAACACCATCAGCAGCAGGGTGCAGCAGGTTCCGGTGAAGTCCCGGTTGGCGAAGAGGCCCAACGGCAGCATCGGATGTTCCTGCCGCCGCTCCCACACCACGAAGCCGACCGCCGCCCCGAAGGCGAGCACGAGCGCGACGGTATTCCATTCCCGCTCGATGATCAGGTAGACGGTCGAGGTGAGGGCCACGATGGACAGCACCACGCCGATCAGGTCCACCGGGCGCTGCTCGCCGGTGGTCTCCGGAATCAGCGCGAGGGCGGCGCCGATGGCCACCAGCGCCACCGGAATATTGAGCAGGAAGACCGAACCCCACCAGTAGTGCTGCAGCAGTAGGCCGCCGAGGGTGGGCCCGGCGACGATCCCGACGATGGAGACCGTGGACCACGCCGCGAAGGCCAGGCGTCGTTCGCTTTCGTCGAAGGTGGTCATCAGGATCGACAGGGTCGAGGGCATGAGCAGCGATCCGCCGATGCCCATCGCGGCGCGGGCCGCGACGAGCTGCCAGGGTTCGGTGGACAGCACCGCGCCCGAGGACGCGGCACCGAACAGGACGAGACCGGCGATCAGCATCCGGCGGCGTCCGAATCGGTCGGAGAGACTGCCCGCGGTGAGCAGGAGCCCGGCGAAGACCAGCACGTAGGAGTCCAGGATCCACTGCACATCCGACGGGGTGGCGTCCAGATCGCGGATCAGTGAGGGGATCGCGAGGTTGAGGACGGTGCCGTCGATCATCAGCACCAGCAGCGAGAGACAGAGCACCGCGAGGATCAGCCACCGTCGCGGGTCTCGTACAACGTTCGATTCCACTCGCACAGCGTACGATGAAATCGCACACTGTGCGAGTAATTATAGAATCGAGGTGTGGCCAAGCAGTTCACCTCCGTATGGACCCGCGAACCCCGGCAACCCCGGCCCTCCGGCCTGAGCCGCGACCAGATAGTCGCCGCGGCGCTGGAGATCTTGGGCACCGAAGGGCTCGAAGCGCTGAGCATGCGCAAACTCGGCGCCAAACTCGGCGCCGGCGCGACCAGTCTCTACTGGCATGTCGCGAACAAGAGCGAACTGCTGGAACTGGCGCTCGACGAGATCTGGGGCGTGGTGGACGACGCCGATCTGGACGGGGCCGCCACCCTGCGGGAACTTCTCACGACCTTCGCCTACAACCTCCGCAGCGCGCTGCTCGCCCATCCCTGGGTAGCCTCGCTGATCGGGCAGATCCCGAGTATCGGACCGAAGGCGTTCCAGCTCAGCGAACGGCTGCGGCACGCCTTCCTGGATGCCGGTTTCCAGGGTATGGACGTCTATCTCGCCAGCGGCACGGTCACGAATTTCGTACTCGGACATACCCTTCCGGTCATCGCCATGAAGAACGCCTACGGCGACGAACTCGTCGTCGGCGGTATCGAGCAAACCCTGGACAAGATCGCCGCCGCCTATCCCGAGATGCTCGCCGACTACCGGGCGGCGATCCCCACCGACCCCCAGGTGATCAGCGCGATGGGGTTCGATTTCGGATTACTGTGTGTACTGGACGGCCTCGAGACACGCCTGCGTGCTCCGAGCGGCGCCCACGACCGGGAACAGCGGACCGAGCCGCGCGCCCGGTGACGTAACGCCCGCGTCGCCCGGCTGCGTGGGTGGCCGAAATGCGCGGCGCCCACGGCCGGAACCGCTCAGTGGTGGGAGTGTTTCGAGGCGGTCGGCTTACTCGGTTTCTTCGGCTTCTTCCCGTCGCTGTCCGGCTCCCATTTGTAGCCGGGCGTGCCGTTCTCACAGTAGGGGTCGGCCACCTGGGTATCGGTGGCATCGAATTCGCACCAACGGTTCTTACCGCAGGCTGCCATGCCCAGGCCGGCCGAGGACGATCACGGTTGTGGTGGTAACGGCGCACAGGCAGGCTCCGCGCTTCATGGGCTTCTCCCGTGTGCGGGGGACGGCAGGGGCCGGGGGACAACCGGAAGACAGCCGATACCCGACCATCCTCATGGTACGGAGCAACCTTGGGCAGCGCGCTCGAGGAAATCTTTCGAAAAGGTTGTGGACGTCTCCTGCCCGAGAGCAGGGGCGCACCGCCCCTGCTCTCGGCGCCGGTTCGGTTCCTATTCGAGCTCCCCCTCGGTCTCGAGATAGACCTGGCGGAGCCGGTCCAGGGTCTGCTGTTCGGGCTCGGCCCACATCTTGCGTTCGGCGGCCTCCAGCAGGCGTTCGGCGATACCGTGCAGCGCCCACGGATTGGACTGGGTCATGAACTTGCGGTTGACCTCGTCGAACACATAGCTGTCGGCGAGCTTCTCGTACATCCAGTCGGCGACCACATCGGTTGTCGCGTCGTAGCCGAACAGATAGTCGACGGTGGCGGCCATCTCGAAGGCACCCTTGTAGCCGTGCCGGCGCATGGCCTCGAGCCAGCGCGGATTCACCACTCGGGCGCGGAAGACACGGGCGGTCTCCTCTGACAGGGTGCGGGTGCGCACCGAATCGGGTCGGGTGCTGTCGCCGATATACGCCTCGGGGTTCTTGCCGGTGAGCGCGCGGACGGTGGCGACCATTCCGCCGTGGTATTGGAAATAGTCGTCGGAGTCGGCGATATCGTGTTCGCGGGTGTCGGTGTTCTTGGCGGCCACCGCGATCCGACGATATGCGGTGCGCATATCATCGGCCGCGGGGGCACCGTCGAGACCGCGGCCGTAGGCGTAGCCGCCCCAGGTGGTGTACACCTGGGCCAGATCGTCGTCGCTGCGCCAGCTCTTGGAGTCGATGAGCTGCAGCAGGCCCGCGCCGTAGGTGCCGGGTTTGGAGCCGAAGATACGGGTGGTCGCGCGACGTTCGTCGCCGTGTGCGGCGAGATCGGCGCGGGTATGCGCCCGAACGTAATTCGATTCGTCGTTCTCGTCCAGTCCGGCGACGAGCCGCACCGCGTCGTCGAGCAGGGCGAGCACATGAGGAAAGGCGTCCCGGAAGAAACCGCTGATGCGCACCGTGACATCGATACGGGGACGCCCCAACTCCGTCGGGGAGACCACCTCGAGGGTGGTGACGCGGCGGCTGGCCTCGTCCCATACCGGGCGCACCCCCAGCAGGGCCAACACCTCGGCGATATCGTCGCCGGCGGTACGCATGGCGGAGGTTCCCCATACCGAAAGACCCACCGAGCGCGGGTATTCACCGTGGTCGGCGAGATACCGTTCCAGCAGGGAATCCGCCATGGCCTGGCCGGTTTCCCAGGCCAGCCGCGACGGCACCGCCTTCGGGTCCACGGAATAGAAATTGCGGCCGGTAGGCAGCACATTGACCAGCCCGCGCAGCGGCGAACCGCTCGGGCCGGCCGGAATGAAACCGCCGGCGAGGGCGTGCAGTACCCGTTCGATCTCCACGCCGGTTCCGCGCAGCCGGGGCACCACCTCGGTCGCGGCGAAGCGCAACACCGCTGCGACCGAGTCACGGTCACCGCCGGCCCCGGCCTCGAACAGTCGGTCGGCATGCCGGTCGACCAGACCGTCGACGGCCTGCGGGGACCAGTCCGCCGCCTGCAGTTCGACCAGCAGTTCCCGGGCCCGGGATTCGACGGAATCGACCCGCTCACGGGCCTCGGTGCCGGATTCGTCGAGTCCCAGCGCTTCCCGCAGACCCGCCACCGCGTATTCGCCGCCCCACAGCTGCCGGGCGCGCAGCATGGCCAGCACCAGGTCCACCTCGCCCGCGCCGACGGGCGCCTGCCCGAGAATGTGCAGTCCGTCACGGATCTGCACATCCTTGACCTCGCACAGCCAGCCGTCGACGTGCAGCAGCATATCGTCGAACGAATCCTCGTCCGGACGCTCGTCGAGGCCCAGGTCGTGATCCATTTTCGCGGCCCGCATCAAGGTCCAGATCTGCTGCCGGATGGCGGGCAGTTTCGCCGGATCGAGGGCGGAGATATTGGCGTGCTCGTCGAGCAACTGCTCGAGCCGGGCGATATCGCCGTAGCTTTCGGCCCGTGCCATGGGCGGGATGAGATGGTCGACCAGGGTGGCGTGGGCGCGGCGTTTGGCCTGGGTGCCTTCGCCGGGGTCGTTCACCAGGAACGGATAGATCAGCGGCAGATCGCCCAGGGCGGCGTCGGTGCCGCAGGCGGCGGACATGCCGAGGGTTTTCCCGGGCAACCATTCCAGGTTTCCGTGTTTGCCCAGGTGGATCATGGCGTCGGCGGCGAAGCCGGCGGGCGCTGCCAGCCAGCGGTAGGCGGCCAGATAGTGGTGGCTGGGCGGCAGGTCCGGGTCGTGGTAAATGGCGACCGGGTTCTCCCCGAAACCCCGCGGCGGCTGCACCATCAGCACGATATTGCCGAAACGCAGGGCGGCGATGACGATTTCACCGTCCGGGTCGGAGGAGTGGTCGACGAACAGTTCCCCCGGCGGCGGACCCCAGGCCTCGATCACCGCCTCGCGCAGTTCGTCGGGCAGGGTGTCGAACCAGGACGAATAGGCGGCGGCGGCGATGCGGATCGGATTGCCCTCCAACTGCTCGGCGCTGAGCCAGTCAGGGTCCTGGCCGCCGGCCGCGATCAGGGCGTGGATGAGGGCATCACCGTCGGCCTCGTCGAGGCCGGGAACCTCACCCGGCCCGCCGAGGTCGTACCCGGCCTCCCGCAGCGCGGTGAGCAGGCGGATGGCGCTGGCCGGAGTGTCCAGACCGACCGCGTTGCCGATCCGGGCGTGTTTGGTCGGATAGGCCGACAGCACAATCGCGAGCCGTTTGTCCGCGGCCGGGATATACCGCAGCCGGGCGTATCGAACCGCGATACCGGCCACTCGGGCGGCCCGCTCGGGGTCGGGAACATAACTGGACAGACCGTCGGCGTCGAACTCCTTGAACGAGAACGGCACCGTGATGATCCGCCCGTCGAACTCGGGCACCGCCACCTGGGTGGCGACATCCAGGGGGGACAGCCCGTCATCGTTGGCCTCCCACTGTGCCCGCCCCGAGGTGAGGCACAGCCCCTGCAGAATCGGCACATCCAGCGCCGCCAGCGCCCCCACATCCCAGGCCTCGTCGTCACCGCCGGCCGCGGCGGTCGCCGGTTTCGTCCCGCCGGCCGCGAGCACGGTGACCACCAGGGCGTCGGCGGTGCGCAGCCGGTCCAGCAGTTCCGGTTCGGCGGTGCGCAGCGAGGCGCAGTACAGCGGCATCGCCCGCCCACCCGCCCGTTCGATCGCCGTGCACAGGGCGTCCACATACGCGGTGTTGCCCGCCAGATGCTGGGCCCGGTAGTAGACGACCGCGACCGTCGGCCCGTCCACCTCGGTCGCGTCCCGCTCCAACTCCCCCCAGGCGGGCAGCTGTACCGGCGGCTCGAATCCGTGCCCGGTGAGCAGCACCGTATCGGAGAGGAAATTGTGCAACTGCCGCAGGTTCTGCGGACCGCCCGCGGCGAGATAGTTGTGCGCGCCCGCCGCCACACCCGCCGGCACGGTGGAGCATTCCATCAGTTCGGCGTCGGGCGCCATCTCCCCGCCGAGCGCCACCATAGGCACCCCGCTGTCACGCAGCGCGGCCAGCCCGTCCTCCCAGGCCCGTTTCCCACCGAGAATACGCACGATCACCAGGTCGGCACCGTCGAGCAGTTCCGGCAGATCCTCCACCAGGAGTCGGGCCGGATTGCCCCACCGGTAGTCGGCCCCACTGGCGCGCGCGCTCAGCAGGTCGGTATCGGAGGTGGACAGCAACAGAATCACAACGGTGACCTTCCTCGGGTGACGCGCCCATCGGGGTTATCTGCTCGCCGGAGAGGGTCTGGCTTTTTCAGTGGCGCGACCGCACCGGAGTTCCACCGGTTTCCTCGTCACCCGCCGAGCGTTCGGATGCTACCGCGACCCCGGCCGGGGGCCGCGCTCCGGTTGGTGTCCCGCCGCGCCCGCCCCTGGCCGGTATGCCCTTTACCAGCGGAAACCGCATATACATGCGCCGACGGCTCCCCGTTCACCGCCTATGCCATGGCGCTCGTTCACCCCATCGCCGCCGGAAACGGCTCGACACCGCCCACCCCTCGGTGGTGGTCCGGGACGAGCACGGACGGCCCACACTGTCGTCTGCCCCGGAACCCGGCCGTATCCGGTCGCGGCGCCGTACCGTCCTGGAGCGCGGCAGTCGACGAGCGGGTATTTGTCTCGTCCGCCCGTTCCGGGTTTGCTTGTGGTCATGACCGACGACGTGGGTACGAAGCTATTCCACCAGTCCATGCCGTTCACCGAGCGACTCGGTGTCGAGGTGCTCGAACACGGCCCCACACTGGTACGCAGCCGGCTCGCCTGGGACGAATCCCTGTGCACCCTCGGTGGGGTGATGCACGGCGGAGTGTTGATGGCATTGGCGGATTCCACCGGCGCGGTATGCGCGTTCCTCAATCTGCCGGAGGGGGCGCAGGGAACGACCACCGTGGAGTCGAAGACGAACTTCCTGCGCGCCATCCGCTCGGGCCATGCGGTCGCATTGTCGCGACCCATCCACACGGGGCGGTCGTTCATCGTCGTGGAGACCGAAGTCCGTGACGATGCGGGCGAACTCGTCGCGAAGGTGACCCAGACCCAAGCGGTTCGCTGATCCGCCGACCGGGGTATCAACTCCTGCGCAGTACCCCTTCGATGGCGCCGATCATCCCGGGGGTGCGGTAGGACAGCGACCCGTCCGGCAGTAGCCGGACCGTCGAGGCGGCACCGTCGTCCATACAGTCGGCCGCGCCGCCGGAAAGCCGTGCCACGAAGGTCAACTCGGTTTCGGTGGCACCGGTGAGGGTTTCGGTGCGCTCGCAGCGACTGCCGGACACCTTGCCGGTGTTCGAGGATTGCGCCACTTCCTCGCCGATGCCGCCGTCCCGAATGGTGAGGACGATGTCGAATGCCACCAGACCGTCTCTGCCGGCCCCTTTCCATTCGCCGACAAAAGGTTTCGGCACGGCCGTGACGGAGGTGTCGCCGACCGCCGGGGTGGCCGCGCCCGTCGATTCGATCGCCGCGGAACTGCTGCCCGTGGCCGTATCGCTCGGATTATCGTCGCGCAGCCGGGCCCCGACCATGAAAGTGGTGACGGCGACCGCCACACCGACCATGACGGCACCCACGATCAACGCGGCCCGGGCGCGGCGACGTGGAGAAGATACGGGAGCGTCGGGCGAACGCCATGGAGGCGGTTTCCCGAGCGACGGCTGTCGAAACGGTTGCTCCGCGAACGGGGCAGACCCCTGAGGTGGGGCCGGCTGCCATACCTGGGTCGAAGCCAACCGTTCCGGGTCGGTGATCCCGGCGTACGGCGGCGGGGTCGAGTGGCCCGTTTCCGCGGTGCGCGCCGGGGCCGAGAGGCCGGTCGCGGTCCGCGCCGGTGCGATCGGGCCCGATTCCAACTGGAGCAGTTCGACGGCGCGTCTGCTCACTACCTCCACCACCGGCCCGGGCAGCCACCCGACGCGGTCGGGGATCCCGATGGCGGTCAGGTCGGCGAGCAGTAGGTCGGTGGTCGGACGGCCGGCGGGGTCCTTGCTCAGGCAGGCCGCGATCAACGGACGCAGCCGTTCCGGCAGGTCCCCGAGCCGCGGGTCCTCGTACACTACGCGCCACAGCATCTGCACCCCGTCGCCGACACCGAACGGCCCGCACCCGGTTGCCGCGAATACGAGCACACCGCCGAATGCGAAGATATCCGCGGCCGGGCCCACCGGATCACCGGTCACCTGCTCCGGGCACATGAATCCCGGTGAGCCGATGACCTTTCCGGTGGTGGTGAGCTTGCTGTCCTCCACGGCGCGGGCGATCCCGAAGTCGATCACCTTGGGGCCGTCGAACGCCAACAACACATTGGACGGTTTGAGGTCGCGGTGCACCACCCCGCTCCGATGCACCGCCGCCAACGCCTCCAGCAACCCGTGCGCGAGCACGAGCAGCGAGTCCTCGCCGAGTGCACCGTAGCGCTCGACCACCTCGGCGAGCGAGGAGCCCGCGACATACCCCGTGGCCACCCAGGGCGGATCGGCGTCCACGTCGGCATCGAGTACCGGCGCGGTGAACCGTCCGTCGACGCGACGCGCCGCGGCGACCTCGCGCCGGAAGCGCTCGCGGAATTCGGCGTCGATCATGTCCGGGCGGATGACCTTGACCGCGACGGTGCGCCCGCCCGAGTTCCGCCCGAGATACACCCGCCCCATACCGCCCGCGCCGAGCACACCGAGCAGCCGATAGTCCCCGATCCGCGTCGGATCGTGCGTACCGAGAGGTTGCATCTCGCGGCCGCTCCCTTCGCATGACAGCAACGGGCCGAGGCCGGCTCCGCATCCATCATCGTGCTGTACGACCGCCGACTCTCGACGTGCTCGATGCCCCGCACCGTCGAGAACCGGTGCCGACCATCGAACGATAACAGCAAGATCGAAGATCACAGATTCACAAGGACTGGCGCCGGAGGGTTAGCAGCGCACGCGGTGGGCCATAGTCTTGACGAGCGTTGCTCGATCGACCGGGAAGCACTATCCCGCTGAACCGACCATGGGCCGCCGATCCTGTTTCACAGGCCCTGATCCCACTCGCGTGACAGACGACCCCGGAGGTTTTCATGAAGAAAACGATCGTCGCCGCTCTGACATTCACGCTGATGGCCTTCTTGGCCAACCAGGCCGACGCTCAACCGGCTCCCCCCGAACCGGCCCCGCCCGCCGCACCCGCCGCCGTGGATCCGACGGTCAGGTCAGGCCCGCTGGGGACCGCGATCCAGGTCAGCAACAACGGTGATATGGCCGTTGTCATCCGTCCCTCCGATACGGCCGTGGCGCCTCGGGAGGCCGACGACACGGTGCTCGTCCACGAGGTGACCATCCAGCAGATGGCCGGCAACCCGTCCCTCTCTCCGGACCTCGACATGTACCTGGTGACGAGGGACGGTGAGATGATCGCTCCCCTCGAGGAAGTGCCCGGCGGACTGATGGCCGGTCCCCTGGAACCCGGCGAGTCACGGACCGGGCTCGTTGCGTTCGAACTCCAGCCGAACCAGGCGCCGAAGGAGATCGTCTACGCGCCCGTCGAGGACGACATCCAGGGCACCTGGACCCTCTGATCCGCCCGGCCGCTGTTGGCCATCGGCGGTAAGCGTTCGGCTCGCCCGCGCACCCCGGCTCCCATGGACGAGCCGGGGTGCGCGGAAGTCGTTGGTCTCCTCGCCGAACGGAACTGAATCTCGAACTCGTCGACGCCATGTGTGTGACCTTGGCGGATGTTCTCGATACGGACGCCATACCGACGCTCGACCGGCGCGGTTTCCGCGCGCTGCACCCCCTGGCCGAATACCCGGCCTTCCGCGTATTGCCGGACCACGCATGAAGACCTCGCCGAGGCAATCCGGGCGCAGGAGGCCCCCGCCCACATCACCGAGGCCGCGGGCCACCATCTCGTCCCCGATTCCGGGGACCCGTTCCCTGCGCGACCCGGGAATAGGGATCATCGAGGCATAGCCATCCGGGCGGACGATAAGCCGCGGGACGCGAACGAATTCACGACATCCCGGCGACGAAACGAGCGAGCAGCCGAGCGAATTCGGCCCGCTCGTGCTCGGCCCACCCGGCCATCGCCGCATCGAACGCGGCTCGACGCCGCGCATGGGCCGCGGCGAGCACCTCGAGCCCTGGCTCGGTCAACACCAGCACCGACCGCCGCCCGTCCTCCTGGTCGGCGAGACGCCGAATCAATCCTTGCGCGACCGCCGCCGCCACCAGCTTGCTCGCCCTGGGCTGGTCGACCGAGAGCGCTTCCGCCACGGCCGACACGGTCGTCGGTTCCGACGATCCCTCGATCACGTCCAGCACATCGAATGCCTGTCCGACGGGCTCCCCCTCCCCGGCGAGCACGCGACGGGTCTGCCTGCGCCGGATCGCCACCATCGCCCGTTCGATTCGCTCGACATCGTTCACGCAGCCATGCTATAACTCCGCATATAAATGTTGTTGAGCAACTAAATGCTCAACAACATCCAGTTGGGAAAGGCTGCTCGTGAAGAAATTCCTCCTCGTCGCCGCACTCGCGCTCGCGCTCCCGCTAACCGCCTGCGGCTCGTCCGCCGGCAACACCGCCCGTACCCCACCCGCTGCCGATACCGGTGAGAACCGCCTCATCGGATACCAGGTAAAACGCCTCGACCAACTGTTCAACGCCACCTTCGGCCGTCTCCTCGGCGAAGCCGGACTCACCCGCCGCGAGTGGCAGACCCTGCACACGATCAGCCGCAAGCCCACCACGACAGCCGAACTCCTGGACGCCCTGCGGCCCTTCTGGGAGGTGGACCGGGAGAACCTGGACGACGTAGCGGATACGTTGATCGAACGCGGCTGGGTGGAGCGCACCGACGGCGGCCGGTTCGCGCTCACCGCATCCGGCCGCACGGCTCACGCCGACGCCGCCGACACCGTGGGGCGACTCCGAGAACTGGCCGTCGTCGATGTCACCGACGAGGACTACGCCCTGATGATGGACACGATGCAGCGGATCATCGACAACCTCGAGCGTGCGGTGGTCTGAGCGGTACTACGACGATCCGAAAAGCGTCATGCCCGCTCCGGGATCCACGTGGCGATCGCCCATATCACCACCACGTCGAGGGCGATGATCAGGATGGACCACAGCGGGTAGTACGGGATCCACAGGAAATTCGCGATGATCGACAGGCAGGCCAGCGCGATCGCCGTGACCCGCGCCCAGGTCGCTCCGGTCATGAGCGCCAGTGCGGTGAGAATCAGCAGAACGCCGACCACGATGTGGATCCAACCCCAGCCGGTGAGATCCAAGTCGTAGGTGTACTGGGGGCCGACGACGAAGATATTGTCCTCGGCGACGGCGGAAATCCCCTGGAAGAGGTTGATGACTCCTGCGGTCAGCAATAGGGCGGCGGCCGCGATGGCGCCGCCGACGACCAGACCCTGCCGCATGGGACTCGGGCCGGATCGTGGGGTGGTGTGGGTGCCGCTGGTCGTGGGTCGTTCCGGACTCTGATGCGTGGATTCAGTGGTCACGATCGGTTCTCCTCCACATGCGGTGGGGCGGCGAACTGCGCCGACGGTGCGCTCGATTGTCGACGGATCCGTCGTCTCGATCAGCGAAGTACCAGTTCAACGATAGCTGCGTGATATCGTCCCGGGAAGAGGCGCGACGGGTGCGCGGCCGGCGGCCTCGTATCCTGGATGGGTCATGGCGCGCACGAAACCCGATTCCTGCCCCGGCGTCCTGCGGCTGCACGACGCCGCCGACGGTCCGCTGGCACGAATTCGGCTACCCGGTGGACGGCTGGCCCCCGAACAGATACAGGCCCTGGCAGAGGCGGCGCGTGACCTGGGAGAGGGAAATATCGAGCTCACCTCGCGCGGCAATGTGCAACTGCGGCAGGTGCGGGACGCCGGGGCGCTCACCGACCTGTTGGCGGGAGTCGGGCTGTTGCCGAGCCGGACGCACGAGCGCGTACGCAATATCGTGGCCTCCCCCCTGGCAGGGCGCCTCGGCGGGGTCGCCGACGTACAGGCTCTGGTCCCGGCATTGGACGCCGGTCTGCTCGCGTCGCCCCGGCTGGCCGAACTACCGGGCCGGGTGTTGTTCGCCCTCGACGACGGCCGCGGCGATGTCAGCGGGCTGCGCCCGGATATCGGTGCCCACGCCGTCGGAAGCGACGAGTTCGCGCTGCTGCTGGCCGGACGGGACAGCGGGGTCCGGGTGTCGATGGGCGATACCGTCGAGGTGCTGCTGGCCGCGGCACACGGTTTCCTCGAGCTGGGCAGCGGGCAGTGGCGGCTACACGAGGTCGACAACGGCGCCGAGCGCCTGGTCGACCTGCTCGGCCTGTCCCCCGGACCGGACCGCATCGAGCCCACCACGCGAACCGAACCCCTGGTCGGATGGCTCCCCCAGGACAACGGCCTGGTCGCCTTGGGCGCCGGTGTGCGCCTGGGTTCCCTTCCCGCCCGTACGGCCGAATTCGTCGCCGCGATCGAACGCCCGGTGCTGATCACCCCGTGGCGTGGTCTCGTCATCACCGATCTCGAGGAATGGCCCGCCGAGCAGGTGGTTCGGGTGCTGGCCCCCATGGGTCTGGTCTTCGACGCCGCCTCACCGTGGCTCGACGTCACCGCCTGCGCCGGTCTTCCCGGCTGCGCGAATTCCCATACCGATGTCCGCGCCGATGCCGCCGCCGCCGTCGAATCCGGCCGAACCGCTTCGAATACCGTGGATTCGCCGGCGACGGACACAGTGGTTCCCCCCCACCGGATCACCACTTCCGGGCGCCAGCACTGGTCCGGCTGCGACCGTCGCTGTGGACGTCCCTCGGGCCCGGTCACAGAAGTCACCGCCGGGTCCGACGGCTACCGGGTCGTCCCCGCCGCCCGAGCATATCGGAATGACCCTGCCCCCTGAGATTTTCAATGGACGACGTTGCGCGGCAAGCATGCCGCTTTCGAGGTCGGAAGCCGATCTTCTCGCTACGATTGACACCGGCTTTACCCGGATGATCCAGGGAGGTCGGTCTGTGGTGCCGCGGATGCTCTTCGACAGCCTGCTGCAGCAACCGCGGACGTTCCCCGACCTCGGCCCGGATGGCCTGACCGGGCACCCATCTCCACACCTGCCGACAGCGCCCTCGATGTGGACCACAACCGGCGGCCACCGGGCTCCGCGGCGCCGACCCGGCTGCGTTCGGCCTGTTCGCTACACGCTGAGACAGTACGGTGGCGGGGTCGGTCGTTATCGCATCCGTCCGCATGGTGGTGACCACCGGTCGACCTACTCGCCGATGGCCGGGGTTACCGATACCGGCCGGACGGGATCGATGACCGGCGAGAAGCGAGGTGGGACATGACTTGTCTCGACTCTGACCCGTTCGGAGGCGGCCGCAGGCCGGCAACAGCTCATGTAATCGAGCCGAAGCCGTGTTCGGGGGAGGTCTGTACGTGCCGCGCGTAGCTGTCTTCGACGAACTGCGCGCACCCATCCTCGACGGACTGACGGGGATCGCGAGGAAGATCACGACCCTGCACTCACACGAGTACGGGACCATCACGGACCTTACGCGGCGTGCGCTCGCCGCGCACAGCCGCAACGACCACCTGTCCTATGTGAACCATGTGAAACTGACCGCTTTGGATGCGACCACCCCGGCTCATTCGGCCGGTAAGGGCAGCGTTTCCACGATAAAACAACCGGCGGCAACACCCCCCCATACGGTAACGATACTTCCGGCGGTGGCCCGCCCTATGACGGAACGCGAGGAGGGGAGAGCATCCCGGAGATTTCGTCGTCACTCTCTCCAATGGATGTCGACTGCAGGGCCGTGTCGAAGGGCCGGCAGACGGGTTTCCGGTATTCCAATTCCATGGAATGCCGGGCAGTCGCGTGGATACCGCTCCACCCGAATTGCTCGAGGCCCTCGGGATACGACTGATCACGTTCGACCGCCCGGGCTACGGTGGCTCGGAGTACTACGATATGAAGTTCACCGATGCCGCCGAACATGTCAAGGCGATCGCTGACCACTTCGAAATCGAGAAATTCGCCATTGTCGGCCGATCCGGCGGAACTCCCTATGCGGCGGCAGCGGCGGCCGGGCTGCCGGATCAGGTCACCAAACTCGGACTTCTCGTCCCCTTCGCTCCCCCTGAGGTAATGAAAGCGCGGTTCCGTGCGAACATGTCCCAGCAGGACGATACGGATTTGTCATTCGAAGAACTGAGTACGAAGCGACTCGCGAGTTTCCAGGACTCCAACGATCCGCTGGCGATCATCGGTATTTCGCGCAATGATTTGAGCGATAAGAACCTGGCAATAATAGAAAAAATTACGGACTTCTCCAAGAAATGCATGGCGAAGGTTTGCGGAACGGTACGGCAGGCTGGAACGGCGATATGCATCGGATACTGGGCGAGCAGCCTTGGGAGTTCGATGTCGGTGACATCAAGTGCCCGACTCTGATCTGGAGCGTGAGCGGAGACGGATTTACGCCCCCTGGGCATGCCCAAGGACTCGCCGCGCTACTTCCCCCGGAGCAGTGTCGACTGTATACGGTTCACGGAGGGGAGGTAGGCCATTTCGGTGCCATGGAAATCAAACCCGGTACGTACGCATGGCTGTCCGGGAAAGAGGATATGGCGCTTTTCCCGACCACCCCGCCCCCGGCCATCCACCCGGGGCACCCATCCCCACCACACTCGAACAATGGACCTCTCTCGCCGCGCCCGGCACCACATGACCCGGCCCTGTTCGAGAGATCGGCCCGTCCCTTTTCGGCATCTCCCCCCTCGAGCAGCGCACCGGCGAACCTCGCCTGCCCTGTCCTCGGCGACCGGTGCCACCCGTCCGGTCCGAAAATCGGTTGGCATCATGGGTCGGCAGCGGGAAGATCCCCGCGTGATCCGTATGACATCGAAAGCCGACCTCCCCGTGCTGCGGGATATCGAACACGCCGCCGGGAGATGGTTCGCCGAGATCGGCATGACGGAGGTCGCCGAGGACGAACCGCCTTCACCGGAGGTGTTCTCCGAGTTCCATTCGCACGGCCGGGCCTGGGTGTATGTCGACGAATCGGATTCCCCGATCGCGTTCGCGCTGGCGGGCGTGGTGGACGGCAATGCGCACCTGGAACAGGTTTCGGTGCATCCGGATCACGCGGGCAACCGAATCGGACAGGCCCTCATCGTGCGGGTGATGTCCTGGGCGCGCACCACCGCGTTCCCGGCCCTGACCCTGACCACGTTCACCGAGGTCCCCTGGAATGGGCCCTACTACGAGAAGCTCGGATTCCGCTCTCTGCCCCCGTCGGAGGAGACACCGGGTCTGCGCGAGATCCGCTCCGCGGAGGCCGCGCGCGGATTGGACCGATGGCCTCGGGTGTGCATGCGCATCGACTTGTGAGCGTCCACGACCGCGGCACCCGCGCCGAATCCGCGTGTCCCACACGCGGTGATACGAATCCCGCCCCGGCTCGTATACAGTTACTCCGGCTTGGTGCGCGGTGGTCGCGGTGTCCACGACCCGAGAAGCGATCGCGGTACCGCACGGCGGTCCGCCCGACTTCGAGCGTCGAGGCGGCAGTATTGCGCGGCAGAAGGATTCGGATCTCTTCGACCGGTCACAGGTACGAAGGCGGGAGGTATACGGGTGGGTGGAGCAGAGCGAGCGGGGAACCGTCGGAGGATCCGCGATTGGCCGGTGAAGGCCCTCACCGTCGTCGCGGCAGCTGTGCTCATATCGTCGATCGTCGCGGCCGTCGCCCCCGCCGCACCGATCCAGGGTGCACACCTACGCGCACCGGCCGGCGGCACCCAAGACCTCTTCGTGCCGTCCAGCATGGGACCCATCAAGGTTCAGGTGCAATGGGCGGCTCGCGGTGGGAGCGCCGCGCTCTATCTGCTCGACGGTCTGCGGGCGCCGGACGACCACAATCAGTGGACCACCGATACCGATGCACTGCGCCAGTTCGTGGGAGACGACGTCACCTTGGTGTTCCCGGTGGGCGGCCGCTCGAGCTTCTACACCGACTGGTACCGGCCGAGTAGCACCAACGGCCAGGCGAAGGCCTACAAATGGGAGACATTCCTGACCCGGGAACTCCCCGCCTTTCTGGCACGCTACGGAGTATCGCGCACCAACAACGCCATCGTCGGCCCCTCGATGGGCGGAAACGCCGCGCTGGTACTGGCCGCCCACCATCGCGACCAGTTCAAATTCGCCGGATCCTTCTCGGGTTTCCTCCACCCCACATTCCCGCTCTGGAACGAAGCGATGCGCGCGGCCATGTGGGACGAGGGCAACTTCAACCTCGCCGATATGTGGGGCCCTATCGACGACCCCGCTTGGAGCCGCAACGATGCCACCGTGCAGGCCGAATCGCTGCGCGGGCTGCCGATATACCTCTGGTCGGGCAATGGCGCGCCCGGCCCGCTCGACGTGCCCTACGGTGTCGGTAACACCGTGAACGCGATGGGTCTGGAGACGGTGGCGATGGCCGCGGCCCAGATGTTCCGCGACCGGATCGCGGCGGCGGGAATTTCCGCTCGCATCGATATCGTCAGCGGAACGCACACGTGGCCCTACTGGGCACAAGCGCTCGCGACGGCACGTCCGATGATCCTCGACGCGCTCGGCGTGCGCTGACCCGACCCACGAACCCTGCGTACGCGGCGCATGGCGTACCGTGCTCGGGCCATGTCGTCGAGACCAACCATGCGGGAAACGGATCGCCATATGGGGTGCCGTCGGGCAGGGCCTGTAGCCCCGCCCGACGGCACCTGCGGATTTCCGCGGTCACGCTCCGAACCGGCGGTACCCAGCGGCCGGACAGTCCGCTGGATGTGGCTGCGGTGACCTGCCGAGTGGCACGCTCGTGAGCGGTGGCGGATCCTCACGCAAGAAGCTCGCCCAGGATCTCTCCCGCATGCGTCCACAGCAACGCGCCACCGGCGTCGGGCAGATAGTGACGCATGGCGTTCGGGATCCGGTCGGCCGGAGTGCGCCCGTGATCGGGCGAGTGGGTGGGGTTGTTGTCGTGTCCGCCGTACCACAGATGTACGGGGCAGCCGATATCTTCGGCCCGGAATGGCCGGTGGGTGCGGTCAGCGCGGTGCGTCCGTCGATCCGACTCCCTTGACCACGGCCCGGTCCATGAACCCGAACAGATACCCGGCGACCCGGCGCATCTGGATCTCCTCCGCGCCCTCGGTGATGCGGTAGCGGCGGTGATGTCGGTAGATGTGTTCGAACGGCTTGTACCGAAAGTAGCCGAGCCCGCCGTGTACCTGCATGGCCCGGTCGGCGGTCTCACAGCATGGCCGGTTGGCCCGGTAATTGCACATCGACACCTGTTCCGAGACGGCGAAGGTGCCGTAGGCGTCCATCGACCAGGCGGTTTTGTGGATCAACGCGCGCAGCATCTCGCACTGGGTGTGCAGTTCCACCAGCGGGAACTGGATCGCCTGGTTGGCGGCCGGCGGTTTGCCGAAGGGTTTGCGTTCCTTGGCGTAGGCGACGGCCCGGTCGACACAGTGCTGGGCGGCACCGAGGCTGGACGCGGCCTGGCGGATGCGGTTCTCGTTGAAGAAACGCTGGATGACGGCCAAGCCGCGGCCCTCCTCGCCGAAGACCGCCGATGACGGCACCCGCACATCGGTGAGCGAGACGCGGGCGTGGTCGGTGGGCATATTGAAGGTCCACAGGTATTCCTCGACCGTGAAGCCCGGGGCGGCGGTGGGGACCAGGAACGCGGCGATACCGGCGCCGGCGCCGGTATCGCCGGAGGTGCGGGCGAAGATCAGGTCGGCGTCGGCGATATGGACGCCGGTGTTCCAGGTTTTGCAACCGTTGATCACCCATTCGTCGCCGTCGCGGACGGCGGTGGTCTCCATAGGGGTGGCGTCGGAGCCGTGCTCGGGTTCGGTGATGCCGAACGCGAAGAATTTGGTGCCCTCGGCCAGGCCGTCCACCCGCTGGGCCCGCTGCGCCTCGGATCCGTATTCGAGCATCGGCAGCAGGCCGACGTTGTTGGCGACGATGGCGTGTTCGTTCTGCAGATCGCAGTGCGGACCGAGGCCGCGGCGAGCCAGGTGTTCGCGGATCACGGCCATACCGAGGTTGGTGCCGTCACGGCCGCCGTACTCGGCGGGGAAGGCGTAGCGGTAGCGGCCGGCGGCGGCGGGATTCGGCGAGCAGTTCCTCCCAATCCCGGCTCGGGAGCCCGCCGCGTTCCCAGTCGACCGCAATGGTTCGACCGCGGGCGGCACGATCGTGGCCACCAGCCGGCGTGTTTCACCGCCGTCCACGGCGGCCGCGAAGACAACATTGCGCCGCCGCGCGCCCGCGGACAGGAACTGGAACTCGGAGGTCATCACGGAGCCGCCGAACTCACCGCCGAGAAAGGCGGACAGGCCCGTGACCGGGTCGGCCTTCATTCCCCCTCTCAACTGGCGTATCCGGGTTCGGCGACGGCGAGATCGGCCCGTACCACCTCGGGGAGTGCCTGCCACAGCGCATCGTCGTCGCCCTCGGGAACGGCGGCCGGCAGTTCCCTTTCTCGCCGCGCCCGGGCCGAGTTCGACCTCCCGACCGAGGATGCGAGCCAGGTTCGCTCCGACCCGCGCGCGTGCTTCGGACCGGGTGGCAGCGCCGGCATCAGCGTGTCCTCCCAGAGTTCGGCAAGTGCTTCCAGCAGTTCGGCCGGCGTGGCCGCCGGCGAAGCCGGCGCCGGTCCGGGGGCGAAACCTCGATCCCGATGGAGGATTTGCCGTATCGTCATCTGGACGGTTGTCCATACACTTGTGTATGTCGGTTCGGGTCCGGATGCCCGGCGATATGAGCCGCGGGCCCGGATCGCCGCGAGGACAGGCGAACGATGAAGACCAAGGGCGCTCTCATCTGGGAATTCGACCAACCATGGCAGATCGAGGAAATCGAGATCGGCGACCCTCGCAGACACAAGGTGAAGATCCAGCTCGAAGCGGCGGGAATGTGCCACTCCGACCACCACCTGGTGACCGGCGGGATCCCGATGATGGGGTTCCCGGTACTCGGCGGCCACGAGGGCGCCGGCGTGATCATCGAGGTCGGCGAGGGTGTGGAGGATCTCGCGGTCGGCGACCATGTGGTGCTGTCGTTCATCCCCTCCTGCGGCAGATGTCCGTCGTGTCAGGCGGGAATGCGCAATCTCTGCGACCTGGGGGCGCTGCTACTGGCGGGCACCTCGGTGACCGACGGATCGTTCCGCATTCAGACACGAGGCCACGACGTCTATCCGATGGCCCTGCTGGGCACCTTCTCGCCGTACATGGTGGTGCACCAGAGTTCGGTGGTGAAGATCGATCCCTCTATTCCGTTCGAGGTGGCATGCCTGGTCGGCTGCGGGGTGACCACCGGTTACGGTTCGGCCGTGCGCACCGCCGATATCCGTCCCGGTGAGGATGTCGCGATCATCGGCCTGGGCGGGGTGGGGATCGCCGCGCTGCAGGGCGCGGCGCACGCGGGCGCCCGCTACATCTTCGCCGTCGACCCCGTGCCGTGGAAACGCGAGCAGGCGTTGAAATTTGGGGCGACCCACGCCTATACCACCATCGAGGAAGCGACCGCCGCGTGCGCCGAGATCACCTGGGGCGGGATGGCCAAGAAGGTCGTCGTGACGGTGGGCGAGGTACGCGGCGAGGACGTCGACAGCTGGATGGGCATCACCGCCAAGGGCGGCACCTGCGTGCTCACCGCCATGGGCAACCTCACCGACAATCGGACCACCCTGAACCTGTCGATGCTGTCGCTGTTGCAGAAGAACCTGCAGGGCACCATTTTCGGCGGCGGCAACCCGCACTACGACATCCCGCACCTGCTGTCGATGTACAAGGTGGGCAAACTCGAGCTGGACGATATGGTGACCCGGCAGTACCGGCTCGACCAGATCAACGACGGCTACCGGGACACGTTGGAGGGCCGCAATATCCGCGGCATCATCCGCTACACCGACGCCGATCGATGATCCGCCGCCCGACCACTCGCATCCCGCCCACCGCCGTGGCGACGCCGCCACCGGGACACCCCTCGGCCGCTTGCCGCGATTTTCGACTCCGAGCCCGCGGATGCCGAACGTGTTCCGACCAGGGTCAGCACCAACCCGATCAGGGTCAGCCCCGCCGCCACCGGATAGATCGGCCGCGGTCCGGCGGCGGAATCGGTGATCACGCCGCCGAGCCGGCCCGCCACCGCGGCCGCGACCTGGTATCCGGAGGCATTGACCGCCATCGCCAGGGTCGGCGCTTCCACCGCGGCAGCGACGACCCGGGCCTGCATACCGGGAATGATCGCGAAACCCAGCCCACCGATCGCGACCACCGCCACGGCCGCCGGTGCCGCCGCCACGGCCACGAACCAGGTGCCGACCAGCACCGCCGACAGGAGCCCGAGCAGCGCGGGTCCCGACCGCCGGGGGTCACGGTCGTGGAGGCTGCCGCCGATCAGGTTGCCGATCGCCGCACCGACACCGTAGCCGAGCAGTAGGAGTGGAAGCCGACTCGCGGGATGTCCGGCGACCTCGGTCATCAGCGGAGCCAGATATCCGAACACCATCAGCACACCGATATTGCCCATCGCGGTGATCGCCAATGCCGACAGCACCGGCGGCCGGCGCAGCACCCGCAGCTCGGCAAGCGCCGATATTCGTCTCTCCTTCGGCGCGGGCTCGTCGATCACCGCGGCGACCAGCAGCAGACCGATCAAGCACGCCGCTCCCACCGCGGCGAACGCCGCCCGCCACCCCCATTGTCCGCCGATGGCGGTGCCGAGCGGCGCGCCGACGATCATGGCGAGGTTCATCCCGAACGCGAGCCGGGCCACGGCGGTACCCGCGCGCTCGGCCGGCACCGACCGGACCGCCACGACGATCGCCTGCGCAAAGAACGTCGACGTCACCAGGGCGGTGATCACCCGGGCGGCCAATAGCGCGGTGAAATCCGGGGCGAACACGGAAGCACCGTTTCCCAGTACGGCGATCCCGAGCAGGCTCAGCATCAGCCGTTTGCGGTCGACGCGGGCCGTGAGCGCGGTCAGCACCGGTCCCCCGACGATCATTCCCACCGCGTACGCGGTGACGATCAGGCCCGCGGCCCCGATCGTGACGTCGAGATCGGTTGCCACCTCGGGCAGGATCCCGGCGACCACGAACTCACCCGTCGTTATACCGAAAACGCAGAACATCAGTATTGCCAGTCGAAACACGCGGGTACGCTAAACCCTGACGTCGGCGTGAGAGTCAAGCCGAGCACGGACCGGAGGTGGCATCGGTGCAAATCGGGGAACTCGCCGAACGCACCGGTGTGAGCGTGCGGGCCCTGCGCTACTACGAGGAGAAGAACCTCCTGCATCCGAGCCGAACGGCCGGCGGATACCGGATTTTCGACCGCTCCGATATCCGCACCGTCGGCCATATCCGGACCCTGCTCGCGGCCGGTCTCGGTACGGATCTCATCGCCGAGATCCTATCGTGTATGACCGGAGAGTCCCTGCTGCTGACGGACTGCCGCCGGCGCCTGGAAACCGAACGCGCGCGGATGACCGGCGATATCGACCGACTCGCCCACGCCCGCTCATTACTGGACGGCCTCCTCGCGACCACGTCTCGGCCCGTCCGGGAGTGAGCGCCGGCGTACGGTGGCGGGTATGACCGAGCTTCCTGTCCTGCCCGAAACCGCCCCCGTCGCACCGCAACCCGACGGAATCGGCTGTTTCACCAGCGCAGAGGGCCGATCACGGTTCGTTCGGGCCTATCGCGACGGGATGGCCGTGCTCCCCGCCCCCGACGAGACCCGGCTGCTGCACACATCGTTCGGCCAGGTCACCGCCTACCGTTTCGGTCCGCCGGCGAACGAGCCGATCCTGTTGCTGTCGGGACGCCAGGCCTCGACCCCCATGTGGCGCGTGAATCTGCCGAGTCTCACGGCCCGGCACACCGTATGGTCGATGGACAGTATCGGCGAGCCGGGCGCCACCGCCCAGACCGCGCCCATCACCGGTCCCGAGGACCACGCCGGCTGGTTGCACGAGGCCATATCACAGCTAGAGGTCGAGCGCGTGCACCTGCTCGGTGTGAGCATCGGCGGTTGGCTCGCCGCGCAAACCGCTATCCACCGCCCCGAGAAACTGGCGTCGGTGACCCTACTCGATCCGGCCATGACCTTCGCCACGGTCACCTGGAAGATGATCGTGGTTTCGCTGGGCAGTGTGATTCCCGTTCTCCCGCACGGTGTTCGGCAGTGGCTGCTGAGTTGGATCTCCGGTGGGGCGAAGGCGGACGAATCGGTGCCCGAGGCCCGGCTCATCGCCTCCGGGATGCGGGATTTCCGGCAGGTTCCGGTGCGGCCGAGGCAGCCGAGCCTCGAAGAGCTTCGCTCGCTCACGGTTCCGGTGCTGGTGATTCTGGCCGGGGCGAGCATCGTGCACGATTCCGAGAAGGCCGCCGAAAATGCCCGGCAGATCCCCGGTGCCGAGGTGGAGGTATGGGCGGGTCGTTCCCATGCCATCAACGGTGAGGCGCCAGAGGAGATCGCCGCCCGGGTCGGCCGGTTCATCGAGCGTCACCCATAGCACCGACCCGGGCGGCGGTATTTCCGATTCGCCGCTCGGCCACACGACTTTCCGACGGCGAAGACGGTGCACCCCGGCCGCAGGGTCGGGGCGGGCGAGGACGGTCGTTTCAGCGTGTCACCCGTTCCGAAACGGCGGCGGAGGCACCGGACCGGACGTTCTCCCACAGGAGGAGACCACCGGTGAGGGCGACCGCGGCGGCGGTCAGCCCGTGTATTCCGAAAGCGGTGGCCGTGGAACCATCCCACCGCAGGACGGTCACCATATCGCCGAGCGGGATCAACGCCACCACCAGCGTCACGATGCCGAGAGCGTAGCGCTGTCCCGCCAGGAGCAGCGCGAGGATGATCAGTCCGGAGACGGTATCGCGGACGCCCTTGAGCTGCATGAAGGCGACCGCGTCCCCTTCCGGCCAGGCCGGCAGCCCGAAACCGGGTGCCATGGTGGCGGGGGCGACCAGATAACCGATTCCGATGTACAGGATGAACGCGGCCCCCAGCAGCGACAGTCCGGTGGCGAGGCGGGAGATGACCATTCGAGACTCCATTCGAGAAACTAGCATTGCTAGGTCTAGTAGAGACGCTAGCTTACCATCGCTATACTGTCTAGCGACGCTAGATTCCCTAGGTGCCCACCAGAAGGGCACGAACGAGCCGAGGCCGTGTCCAGAGTTCCGCGAACAGCGGCTCACAATGGTTCTCGACCGGTGGACCGCCCGAATGGGCCGAACGAACGGAGCTCGACCTCGATGACCACGCCGGAACCGATCGGCCACGGACCCGAACGGGTGCTGCTGGAGAGCATGCTCGACCGCAATCGCGCCGCACTCGTCACCACCGCTCGGGGGCTTTCCGAAACGGATGCCCGCCGCCGGCTCGTGCCCTCGCTGACAACGCCGATCGGATTGATCAAACACGCCGCCGTGGCCGAACGGGTCTGGTTCCAACGGGTACTGGCAGGTCTCGGCGAATACGAATGCGACGGGCTCGCGACCCCCGGCGACGGCAGTTTCGCCGTCGGCGACGACGAAACCCTCGACGAGGTGATCGCCGAGTTCGAACGGACCTGCGCCCGATCGCGGCAGATCGCCGCCGAATACGACCTCGATGTGGTCAGGCAGCACTGGCGCATCGGCACGGTCGATCTGCGGTGGATCTACCTGCACATGATCGCCGAACTGGCCCGCCACGCCGGGCACGGCGATATCCTGCGCGAGCAGATCGACGCCTGAACGGCCGATCCTCACGCCGTCGCGGAACCGTCCTGCCCGCGGGACTCGGCGATCCGGCCCAATTCGGCGGGCGAGCCGCCCATGATGACGGCCGTATGTTCGGTGACGAATTCGATCGGCCAGTCCCACCAGCGCACCCGCAGCAGGACAGCGACCTCGTCCGGGGTGAAACGGGTGCGGATATGGCGGGCGGGATTACCCGCGACGATGGCATACGGTTCGACATCCTTGGTGACCACCGCGTGCGCGGCGACCACCGCGCCGTCGCCGACGGTCACGCCGGGCATGACCGTGACGGAGCGCCCGATCCACACATCGTTGCCGATCACGGTGTCCGGCAGCAGGTCGATGGTGGTGAACACCTCGAGGGTGTTCTCCGTCCACGCGCCGCCGAACATGGTGAACGGGTAGGTGGAGGGACCGACCATCGGGTGATTACCGGCCGGCATGACGAACGTCGCCCGCGGCGCGATCGCCGTGAACCGGCCGATGATCAGCCGCTGCGGACCGTAGTTGTACAGGACGTTCGCATCCTGGAACGGGACCCCGCTGCCCTCGTCGTCGAAGTAGGTGAACTCGCCCACTTCGATGAACGGCGAATCGACCTGGTTGGACAGAAACACCACGTTCGCCAGATCGGGCCGGGTGGACGGATGTAACTGCGTGGGGTCGGGGGTCGCCAAGGAAATCGTTCTCCTGTCCGGGGTCGGGCCTCGCGGCGGACCACGCTACCGCTCGTACCGCGGCAGGACGAAGCACGCTGTCCCGAAAGGTTCGGCCGATATCGGCGGGACGACAGGTTTATCGATTCCGAACCGGGTATGCGTCCGCTCGAGACCCCTGCCCCACGGGAAGGAGTGCCCCATGACCCAGGCAGCCGAAATGCTTCGGGCGTATCCGGCCGACCTCGGTGACGTCGACCGAGAAGATCTCGCGCGCTGTATCGAGGAATGCTTCGCGTGCGCCCAGGCGTGCACCGCGTGCGCGGACGCCTGTCTGAGCGAACAGGCCGTCGCCGAATTGGTCGCATGCATCCGCACCGACCTCGACTGCGCGGATATCTGCGCCACCACGGGCCGGGTCCTGTCCCGCCACACCGGTTATGACGCCGAGGTGACCCGCACGGTGCTCACGGCATGCGCCACCTCTTGCCGAACCTGCGGTGACGAATGCGCCCGCCACGCCACCATGCACGATCACTGCCGTATCTGCGCCGACGCCTGCCGCCGCTGCGAACAGGCGTGCCGCGATCTCCTCACCACCCTGGGCTGACCCACGATCAATCACAGCCGCGACTGCTCGACCGGTTTCACTGCGGATCGGGCATTGGTGGTGGCCATATCGTCGTTCTCCATTGAACAGGGCGGTTACGACGGGAGCGCGACATGACGGGACGACAGAGTGGGCTCGCGCCGGAACAACCGGCCCGAGCCGTCCACCGGACCGAAGGTTTGACCTCACTGTTCTGCATATATTGCCGGAAAGTTCCAGTTGACGTTCAACGATACTTTTGAGCGGCATGAACGCGACCGGCGAGAGGAGATGTGCAGCCGCGCCCGACGCGGTACGCGCCGCCGGCCACGCGGGAACGGCTGCGTACCTGCACCCGCCGGCGGAGGCGACCCGGGGGCACATTCTTGTATCGGCCGCCCACGCGGCTCGGGCATTCGGACTCGATGCCGGCACCGACCGCAACGGCGGCGCCGGATATCTGGAGCGGGCAATCGGTCCGGCCGGTCCCACCGTGGTATGCAGTCCGATGCGTTACCCGAGCGGCCGCGGCCGTGGGGAGAGCTATGGCGGCGACCGGACACCTCGTTGCAACAGCTCGCGACCAACGGTTGACCGATGGGCGCGGTGCCTGCTGCGCCGCGACCGCCGCACGACGATGGCCGCCGCACCCAACGCGCACCACACGGCAGATCACTCATCGAGCGTAGCGAGCGAACCCGGCTCAGAGCCGGAGCACCCGACCCACCCGGTCGACCAGATCCCCCTCGGACATCGCGGTGTCGACGTCGACGACGGGAAGCCCGAGACGGGTGGTCTCCTGACGAAGACGGTCGGTGAACAGCCGATCACGCTCGAGCAGGTTTTGTGCGGCACGCTCCGGATCACCGGTCCTGCCGGGGATCTCCCAGCCGCGCCTGTCGAACGCTGTTCGGCGGAATCCGGGTGTCGGCAGCAACCACACACCGCGGTGGGGTTCGCTGAGCAGCGGTGCGACCAGATGCGGTAACAGGCGGAATCCCTCGGCGATGACCGGGGTCTCGGCGGACAGACCCACCAAGTCGTCGACGATGTAACGGAAACCTTCGCCTCGGAACCAGTGGAATGTCTCGAGCATCATCTCCGGCGACCGGTCCACCCAGCGTTCATCCATACTCATCGCCGCGAATCGGTTCAACCAGGGCGAGTCGTCCGGCGTGCTGCGGGCGGCGTGGTCGCGCATCGCGTCGTCGGTCGAGTACACACACAGGCCGTGGCGTGCCGCGAGATCGCGGGCGCTCGTCGATTTGCCCGCACCGCTGCCCCCACCGATCCAATAGACGTGCCGCAGCCGTGCGCGCGGCGCGGCCGCGGTACGGGGCTGGTGGTGTTCGTCGGCGCCCATCCGACCAAGTATCCACAACCGGAATCCGCCGAGGAGCAATGTGGCAGATCACTGTTTCGCCCGGCGCGGCGGCCGCCGACGCGCCGCTGGTCCCCCGGGGGTGTTCGTGCAGCCGATGTGGGTGGGCGGTTCGGAGCCGATACTTCAGGGCGTTCCCCGATGCGCTGCGGTGCCCGGAAATGGTTGATTTGGTGCATGTCAGGAGAGACGGAACGTGGGGAGCCAGGGCGGGTACAGCGGGTGATCGATCGACTCGCCGCCGACTATGACCGGCAGATCGGTTGGTCGGAGCGGGTACTGCTGGGGAATGCCCGGCAGTGGGCGGTCGATCAGGCGCGCGGGACGGTGGTCGAGATCGGTGTGGGCAGCGGGTTGAACCTGCCGCTCTACGGCACCGACGTCACCCGGGTAATCGGGGTGGACCTGTCCGAGCAGATGCTCGGCCTGGCGCGCGCCCGGTCGGCGGCGGTGCCGGTGGATTTGCACCAGGGTGATGTCCAGCAACTCGACCTGCCCGACGCCTCGGCGGATGCGGTGGTCTCCACGTACACGTTCTGTACCATTCCGGATCCGGCCGCGGCAGCGCGGACCGCGTGGCGGGTGCTGCGGCCGGGCGGGGTCTTCGTCGCGGTCGAGCACGGACCGGCGCGATCACGGGCGCTCACGGCGATGATGCGGTGGGTCGAACCGCTGTCGGTGCGAATGGCGGCGGATTACCTGACGCGTGAACCGGTCGGCTACCTGACCGCGGCCGGATACACCATCGAGCACTACGCCCGCACCGGCCGTGGCGGCATCGTGTTCCGTGTACTGGCCCGGAAACCCGCATAGCTCTGGAAGTCGGGCGGCAGGCCGGATGCAGCGGGATGGGAAACCGCTGCCCGGAACCCGGGCAGCGGTTTGGGATCGGATAACCGGGAGCTACTCGGGCATCCCGAGACCACTGGCCAAGATCGGCCAGGACCTGTAGAAGGCGTCCTGCCAGTATCCCCATGAGTGAGTACCTTCGGGCGCGAACTCGAACGTCGCCGGAATCTGCAGTTCATCGAGTCGATTCTTCAGGTTGTGTGTGCACCAATTCGTAGCAACCTCGATGACACCGCCGACGACGAGTTGGTTTGCCAACCCGAGGGGGTTCTTGTCCAGCGTAAACGGGCTGTTCATCGTGTCGTACATGCCTGGCAATCCGCTGCCGGTGGAAATGAACAGTTTCGTGCCGCGCAGACGCTCGGCGTTCACCACTGGGTCGTTCTCGACCCAGGCCGGGTCGTCATCGGGTCCGTACATGTTTCGTGTGTCGCCCCCGCCCCAGGTCTCCACCACCAACTTGACGAACTGTTTTCCGATCGGGTCCGAGATCTGAGCACACCCGCTGTAACCTGCTACGGACTTGTAGAGGCCCGGCTTCATCTCCGCCATCTGCAATACCGAGGTGGCTGTCATCGAATTGGCCGCGATGGCATTGAGACCATTTGTTCCGAGAGCGGCGTCGATCAGCGGTGGTAACTCTTCCAGGAAGAAGGTATGCCATTTGTTGAGACCGAGAACCGGATCCTCCCTCTTCCAATCCGTGTAATAGGCCCATGCGCCCCCGACGGGCATGATGATGTTCACGTCCTTGGTCGCGAGGAAGTCGCCTACGTCGGTGTTGTGCCACCATGTCGCCAGATCGGTACCGCCCCCTGCCCCGTTGACCAGATATAGAGCGGGGCGGGGTTTCGACGCGTCCTTCGGTCGCTGAACTTTCACGGTGACGTTCGTATCCATCGCGACCGAGAAGACCTGCAAGGTCAAATTGCGTCCGTCGATCTCCCCGGAGACGATCTTCGATCCATCCGAAGCGACGGGATCCGCCAGCAGAGTGCTGGATGCAATAATTGGATCGCTATCGTCGGCAACCGCGTTGCCGACACCCATGACCGTGGTCACCAGGGCGGAGACGACCCCCGCAACGGCAATCGGTCTGATCCATCGAGTCGACTTCCGTTTCAATTCCAATCCCCTTCGTACCGGCCGGTTCCGGCCGCGTGTTCAACACAGCGCATCATCCTGGCAGCCGCCGACGTTACCGGATGCCAACGGCCCCTCACTGCAACGCAGGGAGCCGTGTCCGCGCCGCTGCCCTCACCACGCCAAAGGTCCGTAGCAAATCGAAAACCCCTGGAGACCAATGGAGATGAATACAAATATCGGGGGCATGCGGTCCACCGCCGACAGGATATCCGGAGACCGGCGGCGCATGTCGGACGACTCGCTGTCCACTCGGCAGGATCATGCCGACACGAGTCGTTCCACCGTTTCACTGACTTTTACTGTGCCGTTCTCCTCGGCCATGGCCGGTCCCGCTTTCTTCGCGCGAAACTCCCGCTCGGCACACATCGTCTTTGCGAATGCCTTGCGTAGCCGACTGCTCGTCAATTTTCGGAATGGGAAGGTGACGCCGGTTCCCAGGACTCGCGCTTTACGGCCCCAGAAGATTCGGCCGCCGTCCACCGCCACTACACAGGCACCCGACGCTCTCCTGGTAAGGACGCTGCTGTCCGGCCGACGCGGGTCAGTAGGCGCGTCCGAAGATCGCCTGCTTGCCGTACGCCGACTCCGCCCCGCACCGCACGCATCCACCGCTCACGGGTTCGCCGTCCAACGGAATACAGCGCGGGGTGGCGGCGGTGACGGATTTGATGTCCTCCTCGCAGGCGGGTGTACCGCAGTGCAGCGCCCGCGCCCACCCGGTCGACACCGCGTCGGCGAAGTCCTCCCAGCCGTCGACCGTACGGGTGTGCTCGTCGCGGAACTCGGTCGCACGGGCGAGCAGGAACGCCTGGAACTCGTCCAGCACCCCCGGCATGACCTCGAGCAGGGACTCGAGCGGTACGGCCTGCTTACCCTCGTCGCCGAGGCGTTTCACCATCATCGCCGTTCCGGCCGCCAGGTCTCGTGGGCCGAGTTCGAGCCGGATCGGGACGCCGCGCATCTCCCACTCGTTGTATTTGAACCCCGGGCTGAGTTGGCGTCGGGTGTCGACATGGGTGCGCACACCGGCTGCCCGCAGGCGACGGGCCAGGTCACCGGCCGCGTCCTCGACCGCGGGGCCGCCGCCGCGGGTGATCGGCACGATCACCACCTGATACGGCGCCAGCCGCGGGGGGAATACCAACCCCTTGTCGTCGCCGTGTGTCATGACGATGCCGCCGATCATGCGGGTGCTCATCCCCCAGGATGTGGTGTGGCACAATTCGTCGCGGCCCGCTTCGCCGGTGTAGCGGATGCCGAACGCCGTGGCGAAATTGGTGCCCATATAGTGCGAGGTCCCCGCCTGCAGCGCGCGGCCGTCGCGCATCATGCCCTCGATGGTGAACGTCGCCACCGCCCCGGCGAAACGTTCGCCGGGGGTCTTCTCGCCCGGGATCACCGGTATCGCCGCCAATTCCCGCGCCACCTCGTGGTAGATGTCGAGGGCGAGCATGGTCTCCCGTCGGGCGTCGGCCTCGTCGACGTGCGCGGTGTGGCCTTCCTGCCACAGGAATTCGGTGGTGCGCAAGAACATCCGCGGCCGCAGTTCCCACCGCACCACGTTCGCCCACTGGTTCAGCAACAATGGCAGGTCCCGGTGGGAGCCGATCCATTTGGCCATCATCTCGCCGATGATGGTCTCCGATGTCGGCCGCACCACCAGCGACTCTTCGAGCTCCTTACCGCCGGCATGGGTCACCACGGCAAGCTCCGGCGAGAACCCTTCCACATGTTCGGCTTCTCGGCCGAGATAGCTTTCCGGGATCAGTAGCGGAAAGTAGGCGTTCTCGTGGCCGGTGTCCTTGATGCGGCGGTCGAGTTCGGACTGTAACAGCTCCCACAACCGGTATCCGTACGGTCGGATGACCATGGTGCCCTTGGCCGGGCCTCGGTCCACGAGGCCGGCCTTGAAGACCACCTCGTTGTACCAGGCAGCGAAGTCCTCACTCTGAGCGGTCACACCGCGCTTGTCCCGTGCCATGGGCACAGAGACTACTGGTGGCGCCATCGACCACAGGACAGGGCCGGCACTCACTCACCGCCTACGACCGCTGAGCCCGGAATTACTAGGGTCGAGTCCGTGACCATGCTGCGTTCGATCTTGTTGTTCGTGTTCGCCGCCGTGGCCGAGATCGGCGGGGCCTGGCTGGTGTGGCAGGGGGTGCGCGAGCATCGCGGATGGGTATGGGTCGGCGCGGGTGTGATCGCGTTGGGGCTGTACGGCTTCGTCGCCACCCTGCAACCCGACGCCCAGTTCGGTCGTATCCTCGCCGCCTACGGGGGTGTGTTCGTCGCCGGCTCGCTGCTGTGGGGGATGGTGGTGGACGGTTACCGACCCGACCGTTATGACATCATCGGTGCGCTGCTCTGCCTCGCCGGGGTCGCCGTCATCATGTACTCCCCACGTACTGCGTAAGGGCGTTGCCCGCCCGAGCGGACCGCGGCCGGGTCACCGGGTCGAGCCCGATCGTCGGCGTGCGGGTAGGACGAACCGCCCTGCTCCGGGAGCGCGACGAGTTCGGCCAAACGCCCGACTTGCGTCACGCCGGCGTCCTAGCATTTGTGGCACAACGATTTCGGAGGTGTCTGCATGCCGGACGAAGTCCTGGCGCCACATATCGAACTCTTCTCCCGTAATGGGTTCGCGGGCCCGAACACGACCATAGTGCGAGCCCAGTACCGCCCCCGATTCGTCCGCGCCCGAGGTGAATACGTACCCCGCCGTTTCCACACCTGGGATCTTCCTGCCGAGGCATTCGCCGGGCCGAAGGCACTACCGGTGCCCATCCTCATCGGTGAGAACATCGGCTTCGAGCTGAATCGCCGAGCCGGCGCAACCGATTTCGGCTACGTCAATGTGTGGGCCGATGAGCTGCACTACATCATCGCCGGCCGGGGTGAACTCGACACCGAGGTCGGCACGCTCGAGGTGCGGGCCGGTGATTTCGTACTCATCCCGCGCGCCGTGACCTACCGCTGGGGCGAGATCGCCGAGGAAATCCGCGAATTCATCGTGGTCACCGAAAGCGAACTGCGTCTCGACCCGGAGGGCGCACCCGGCACCTTCAACCCCGACCTGCATCTGGACAGACCCGTCCCCCACAGACGTCCGGGGCTGCCGATGGAACAGGAGTACGAGGTGGTTGTCCGCACCGGCGACACCTTCACCTCGTTCTTCTACGATGTCGACCCCATCCCCTGCCTCGACACCCTCGGCGCCCCGCTGGTCCTGCGTTTCAACCTCGAGAATGTCCACGGTCTCGGCGTCGGCGAGGGCGGCCTGCCACCGGCTCGTCTGCTGAGCAGCACCTCGGGCAACGATTTCGTCTTCGGCACCGGCAGCCGCCGCAGCACCCGACCGCCGGTGCACCACAACGCCGATTTCGACGAAGTCATCTGCTACGGGATGGGCCCGTCGCCGTGGGGAGCGGTCGACACCCCGGGGACGGTCACCTGGACTCCGAAGGGCCTGCTGCACCAGGGTCCGGAGGAGAACGTCCAACCCGGCTACCGCGCCTGGCTGGTCGAGACCCGCTCCAAGCTGACCATGACCCCGGCAGGCCGGGATATCGCGCACCTGATGGAAACCGGCCAATACGGAATTCATCCGACCGAGAGCCGAGCGGCCGCGGCCTCCCGATAGCCACCGCGATCACCGGGTCGCAACGAAGCGTTCGCCTCGCGGCCCGGTGACGTGTGCGGGGGCCCGATAAGCCGCGACGCCCGTGAGCAATCCGAGGACCGCGAGCGTTGTCGCGAGTACGGTGGCAGCGGCCCGCATACCCCATCCGTTGACGGCGTAGCCCGTGGCGACGGTGAGGCGGGAGGAGACCCGGCCATCCGAGCGTATCCGGTGCGCCTGCTCGAACGACGGATCAGGTCGCGCCCCTGATCTCACCTGCCATTACTTTCTGGGCCTTTCGCCCTACGCACCGAGCGGTAGCGTTCACGGCGGTAATCGCCATCTGCTCCGACGGGCGGACGAACCGGAAGGGATCGGATCATGGCCCGTACGCGAGGAAACGGCCGTCATGGCCGGACGAGTGCCATTGCTGCCGCAACGGCATTGGTAGCGCTCACCATCGCAACACTCGCCGCGCCGGCGGCGACCGCGGCGCAGAGCGCGTCCGTCGTCGAAGGCCGCGAGCGGATCCTGGTCACCGTGGTCAGGGACCACCCACAGGAGACCATCGACGAGACGATATGGCTGGACGGCCGCGAACTCCAACACTGCGGACGGGGCAACCGGAACACCGTCGGACAGATTCGATATCACCGCGTCTGCGACGTGCCCGCCCGCCGGCCCCCATCGCATCCAGGTACATGATCCGGGTAAGGGCACGCTCTTCGACGGTCACCTCACCGTCCGGCCGTCCGACGGCCTCCTCGATATCGTCGACACGGTGGTGAGCTGTCTGCGCCTACCGATCCCGACCGACCCGACCTGCCAGGACAGCTTCTGCAAACAGATCGGCTGATGTCCACGGCAGGTCGGATCGCCGGCCGAACAACGCCTCACCGACGCCCTGCCACATCTCACTCGCCCGGTGCACGGTCCGTCGAAAAGGTCGGCCGATATATAGGCCGGCACTACGCTCTCGGACATGGGTGACCTTCGATGCTCTCGGTGCGACATCGACATCGGTAATTTCATCGGGGGCCTGGATCCCGACGAATGGTATTGCACGATCTGCGCCGACGATATCCCGGAGATCGCGCTCACCCGCGCCCGGGCGGCCGAGCGGACGGAGACGATCCACACCATCGCGAGCGACCCGGGCCGGCCGCCGGAACCACCGATGGTGTTCCCCGAATTCGACCGCCTGCGTCGGGTGATCGCGGTCGGACATCGCGCTGCCGTGGAACACCTTGCGGTGACGGTCTTCTCGGTGGAACTGTTCACCGATGGCTTCCGCGTCCAGGTCCGCATCGAACTGGAACCCGATCACCATGAATATGTTCCGGAAGGGATACCGGACTACGAGGACCCCGCTGCGCCGCATGGTCGCATGCTCCACCTCGAGACGGGTTTCGCCATCACCGACAACCTGGGCGGACAGTACTTCTGCCAACCGATGCTGGGTGGCACCGTCAACCGCCAGGAGGGCACGCTGCAGTGCGCGCCGGCCGTCGATCCCGATGCCACCGAACTGCTGATCCGGGCCGATAGGCTGCAGTGGCAGGATGTGTTCAGGCCCCAGCGTGGGTTCTTTGTCGACAACGGACCCTGGTACTTCCGAGCCTCGTTGATTTGACACGGTTTCGCGCTGTCTCACTGTTGGCGGCGCAAACACTGTCGGGGCCCGGGTCCCGCGGTGCCTAATATCCGACGGAGCGCGGCCATCCATTGCTCGGCGTGGTCGCCGTGTGAATTTCGACGATCCCGCTGTCGTGAGCACCGTCTTACCTCTCGTAGGCTCCTTCGCCACCTCCGCGCTGTCGTCGGCGCATCATACCCGATCCGGTGATAGCAGACACCAAAGGTAGGTCTTGAAGGTCCGCACTTTCGTAGCGGTGATCCGGTTTCGACGAACCACGATTGACAGGTAGGATATTTCCTACCTATTATACGAGGGTGCCATACCGCTTGAAGTCCGGCGCCGCCGACCGCGTCTTCGGAGCGCTCGCCAATCCGACCCGGCGCGACATCCTCGAGCTACTACTCGAGGGCGAGCAACCGGTGCAGGTGATCGCCGAACGCTTCGATATGACCCGCCCCAGCGTGTCCGAACACCTCAAAGTGCTGCGGGATGCCGGGTTGGTCGAGGAGAAGAAGCGGGGACGGCAGCGCTTCTATCGGGTCGAGCCGCATCCACTGCACGAGTTGCAGTCGTGGCTCGATCCGTTCGAACGGTTCTGGCGGGCGAGGCTCCGCGCCATGGGCGAGGTGCTCGACGCCCTACCCGACCACCCCGACGATGACGACAAGGAAGACCGATGACCGATACCACGACCTCGATAGAACTCGACCACTTCTACCCGCACGCCCCGGAGAAGGTGTGGCGCGTACTCACCACCCCGGAGCTCATAGGGCAGTGGTTGATGCAGCCCGTGGGCTTCGAGCCCGTGCCGGGGAACATCTTCGAAATGACGACCCGTCCCATGCCCGGTCAGGGCTTCTCCGGCCGGATCCGTTGCGAGGTACTGGAAGCCGTCGCTCCCGAACTCCTTCGCATCACCTGGGACGACGTCGACTCCGACACCCCGACGGGGTGGGTCATCACCTGGGTGCTGCGGCGCGAGGGAACCGGTACCCGACTTCTGTTCGGCCACAGCGGTTTCGACCCGGACAGCGAGATCGTGCAGCGCGCCCGCAAGATCATGGGCGGCGGTTGGGCGGCTAAACACGAGCGGCTCGAATCCGTACTCGCATCGGTCCGGCTCTAGGTCGGTTTCGACCGCCGATCCGAGCATGTTCGCCACCGCCGAACTCGGCGGGACGGCCGGGGTGGTCACCTTCGTCTGGTTCGTATTGGTGGCCAATGGAATCGGTGCTCACCCGGCAGGGGGTGCGCCGAACGGTCGATGCGGTGATGGGCACGCTCATGGTCGGCCTCGGCATTCGGATAGCCATGCAGAGCAGCTGATCACGGCTTCGGAAGAGATCCCACTATCCGGCGCACGACGTCCTCGAGCGCGGCAGCCTTGGACCCGCTGACCGAGACCACCGGCACTTCGGTACCCAAGAAAGATTTCTCATCCGTATATAGCGGGGGCCCGACGATGGAGTTGTAGGTGCGGAACCCCTCGCCTCCGTCGAAAAGGTGCACCGGATGGTCGACGACAGTGAAGACCAGTGGCTGTCCCATGGTTACCGACCCGTCCAACTGATATTTGTACTCCACCATGATCTCGTCGCCCTGGTAGGTGAAATGGCAATTCCACAGCGTCTGCCCCGCACCGAGCGTGGCACCGTTCAACGAGTCGACCACTGCGCACGGATCTTGACCGGTGAGCGCTGTCACCACCGTATCGGGCGAGGTACCGGGATCAAGTTCCGCCGCCCACCGCGCCACACCGACCGGCAACAGCGTCTGCCCGATAGAGCACGGGTCGGTGTCCGGCCGGGTGACCACCTCCAGATAAAGCTTCGCTGTCGACGGGTAGGTGGCGGTCAGGGTGCAGGTCCGCTCACGGAGCTCGGCCGGGTCGACGCCCGGATGGTCGCTGTCGGTGACGGTCCACACCGATACGTCACCGAGAGTACTGGTGGTACCCAGCGGCGGGACACCGTCGGGCGCGGGCCGGTCCATCAACACCCGCCACTTCACCGTGGTCCCGGCGGATGGATCGGCAGCACCCAGTACCGCATCGCAGGCGCCGGGACCGGTGGTCCTCACCGATGTCACCTCACCCACTTTCCCCAGCTCGTCACGCGGCAGCAGGGCGCATACGTCGATACCCCGAGCCCGCTGCATGAGCTCCCGCCGCTGCTCGCCGTTCACCGACGGGGTGAGCCACACCAGATCGGTTCCGGCCGTCGGCGAAGGGGACTCCGCCCCACACCCTGCGATGGCGATCACGAGAACACCGACCAGCGTCAGAAGCCTGAACACGATCCCCCCAACAGCGATGCAGGTAACGGGCTTCGACAAACCAACTCGAAATTCCCGTCCGAGCTAATCGGAACGAGCTACCCGAACACCTCCCGGTGAGGCCGAAGACTCCTGACCGATAACTCTGCCCGATATCGCAACGACGCCATCGCTTCACCAACTCGGTGTGGTCGGCTTTCGAATCTTCCTCGTTGTGTTCGGGCGCGGACGCGCCGAACCCGAGTACGCTACCCCGACACAGTCCCTGGCCCCCTGACTCCGACCCAGCAGTAGCCGCCGCTCCTCGTCGGTTGTCTTATATGCGCCGGCCAAGACGTTGCAGAGTTCTGGCAAGTCAGTCACCGAATGTCCTCATCGTGTCCGGACCGGACCATATCGACTATCGCGCGCGGGAAGCGCTGCGGCGCTGCGGATTGCTCGTCCAACGGCCCCACGGGTGGTATCACGTGGGCACCGACATGGCCCAGGTCTTCGGTATGCCGGCGGCGTAGCCGTGAACGATTCAGCCCGGGTCGATCATGCGAGTGAGCTCACCGCACAGCTCGGCATGCGAGATCGGATCGATGTGGAAATCACGGTACCGCTGCCGGTACACGTAGCGGCCGTCGTCGGTGACGTCGAACCAGCTCAGGTAGCGCGGTGGGAAAGGACGGGAATCGTGGAGGCCGTGGCGAACCTCGATATGTCCCGCACCGTCACGAGGAGCGCGCAGCAGGCGGCGCATGCGGTCGGCCGCCTGCGGTTTGCTGCCGGTCCAGGTCCCATGGGTTTCCCGCAGGTGGTCGATACTTTCCACCAAGGGCGGGTGGCCACCTTTGGGAAGCTCACCGAGGACGTGACCGAACACCCGGGGCACGATCTCGGGAGCGCCGACCCGGATCACGATATTGCCGCCGAATTCCGGGGTGGGGCCCGGACGCTGCACCAGGGCGACACCGACCGTGGTGACGATGGCGCCGTACGCGCGGACGGGACGTAGTCGCGTGCCGAACAAGGTGAGGGTGGAATCCGGGTCGGCGGCCACGCGTAGCGCGGCCGACAGGTCCGGGTCCTTTCCGATGGGCAGATGTCCCCTCAGCTCGGAGGCGATCTTCTCGTATTCGGATTCCCAACGGGCCGACGAGATCAAGCGCAGCGGAAAGGGGTACCGGTCCTGGCCGGTCTCGGTCCACACGTGCATGAACTCGTCGGGAGCGAACTCCCATTTCACCGATAGCCACCGCCCTCGTCGTGCGAGGCCGGACGGGCGGCCGGGGCGTCGGCGCCGATGGTTGGCGGGACCATGCGCTGTTCCGGGCCAAGCAGTTCCTCCTGCCGGTCCGCGATCAAGTAGTCCGGGGCCTTGCGTTCCGACTCGTCATCGCCCCGACGGGCACCACCCGGAGACATCATTCCCGGCATACCCGTCATCGGGCGGCCCGCCCGCGTCGCGGCGGCAGCCGCCGGATTGCCCGCGCCCGGCGGACCCGAGGTCCCGGACACGCTGCGCCCCGGTCCCGGAGATTGCGCGACACCCGGAACGCCAGGTAGTGCGGAACGCCCCGGGGCGCCCGGGCGGGAGGGCGTCCCGGTCACAGTCGGCACACCTGTCGTGCTGCGAGTGGTATCGCCGGGTGGGATTCCGAGATTCGATGTGGTCGTCTGCTGCGTCGTCGGGTTCTGACCGGTGGATGTGGTCTGCTCGGTGTTGGCGGCGGTGGTCCGGGGATCTTCCGTACCGGTTTGCCGGTCGGTCGGTTGATCCGGCTGTCCCGGCCGGGTGCCGTTGTCCGGAGCGCCGGCGGGCGAGGCGCCCGGGACCGTCGAGGTCGGACCGGTGGGGCTCGGGCCGTTCGGACTCGGGGCTGTACCCGTCGGTCCGTCACCCGGCGCCCGAACCGGCACGAAAGTGGGCACCCCGGTGCCCGCAGGCTCGTAGGTCGGCTTGTACACCGTGTTCATTACGCCGATCGCGACCTGCCGGAGCTCTTCCTTCTGCCGTTCGGCGGCCGCCGCATCCGAGGGGGCCACCGCTCCCAGCATGTCCTCCAAGCCGAGTGGCGTTTTTGTCGACACCGCTGCTGTTGGCGACGAAGCAGACGGCGTCCGCCCGGGCGGCGGTGGCACAGACTTCTTCACCACCTCGGCGCCGGCAGCAGCCGCCCTGATCCGGTGCCCGACCACGGCGATGGTTTCGTACAGGTCCTGTGCTTGGTCGAAGAACTGTCTCGTCGCAGTCTCTCCGGCTGCCGCGAACTCACCACTGAAGCCATCTGACAGTGCTCGCAAGGCCATGACGCTCGCTCCGGCCACAGCGCCGGACAACCCGTTCGAGATATTGACCCATTTTTCCCCGAGTGCCGCCATCGCACGCAGATCTATCTCGTCGACATTGAAAAATATTTCCTCGTGAGAAAGTCCCTCGAAATGTTCCATCGCCTGGATGTACGGCGGGTCCTGCGAATCGTGCGAGATATCGCCCTGCAGCTTTTGCGCACCCGATTGGATCTGCCGCGAAAGCACTTGGGCGGCAACGGCGTCGGGGGATATCCCGAGAGCCGGACCGAAGGCGCCCAATGGATAGGACGATGAGTCGCCCATGATCAATTCCCCTCCCCTATCTCCGTCTCGATCAGTGCGGCGGTCTGCTCGATACCCTCACAGGGGTCGGCTCCCTGAACGCGGCCTTCGATATTCAGCAAAACATTGACGAACACCACACCGGAAGTAGTGCGCATGTTTACCGTGCAGCTACCGCGTACCCCAGGGTCTCGACCGAACGAGGCCTCTCGACCGTTCACCGATGTCGGCCGAAGCCAGGAACCGTTCTTCTCCCGCTCCTCCTCCAGAGTCACGTTCCCGGACATGACCGACAAGGAACGATGGGGCGACTTGAAGCGACATACCAAAAAGGTGTATTCGGCCAGAAAGTCCTCTCCCCGACTTCTCGACGCAGGATCGTAGCCGGCTTCCTGGACGACCCGGTCACTGATCCAGGTGCACGGGTCGAATACGACGGCGGGGCGGTCTTTGTTGACGCGCTCACCTTCCTGTGGAGGCGGCTGCAAATTGGGCGCAGTCAATGTCGACCGGCTCTGCGTCGATGCAGCGGATGAAGTAGACGGCGAACCGGTAGCCGATACCGAAGCCGTGTCGGGGTCGATCTCCCCCACACAACCAGCAGTCAGCAGAGCGGTCACGGCCATCGCCACCATCGGACCGGTTCGCCGCTTCATTTCGGCAGCCCTTCCGCCGCCAATGCCACAGCCCGGCTGTTCATACTGTCGGCTTCTTCGAATTTCTGCCCGGCGCGCAGGTAAGCAGCCGCCATCCGCAGCGCTGCTGATTGCAATCCGATCAGAGCTTCCGTCAACTTCTCCCCTTTATCCCGGAAACCCTTCTGCAGCTGCTTCGCCGAGTCGAATCCGCCGAATCCACCGGCCCTGAGAGTCTCGCCGGAGGATTGAACTTGGCTTTCTATGGTCTCCGCGAACCGCTGGAACACCCCCGCACACGCCTCGGCCGCCTCAGGCTCCATGCGGAAACTCCCCGCAACCGCCTGCTGCCATAGCGCGGTGGCAGTCCCCTGTCCGATGTCCATGGTGACACCCGCCCTTCATAGAACTCCGCTCACCTTACTGGACGCACCACCAGCCCAACCGGTTCCACGATCCGCCCCACCCACCCTCGACAGCATTCGCCCACTCGCACGGCCTTGGCGCACTGTTCGTCCGACCGGCCTCAGGAGGTCATCCCGTACATCCGTTCGAACCCGACCGGCTCCACATTCGTCCGAGCCGCCGGCCGCTCCAGATCGCTGGTGAACCCGGTCGTCGCGAAGAGCGACAGTCCACATCGTCGGGTGTCGTGACCGAGATCGGCAAGGCCGTAGCGGTCGCCGGTGGCCTGCACCATCCCGAAACGGTCAGCCGCCGCTCCACCGCCCCCAGCACGTCAATTTGTTTCGGGGCCGCCCGGATCGTCTTGCACGGTGCTGGAACCGATATCCCCGAACCCAATGGCAACGGCAGGGAACGTGGAGACAGGCCGATCACGACAGTGACGACGGAACATTGTGTCTCGCATCCTGTGGTACAGGCTTACCGTGGCGTCATGATGGCTTCGCCCGCTTCCGGGGATCGGGTGCCGGATGCGTGCACCCTGCCCACCATCGAGCAACCGATCCGGGCCGCCGAGTTCGACCGCTTCTCTGTCGAGTCGGTACAGCGCGTGCACCGGCCGGATCGCACACGTCTGGATCTGTTGCCGGCTGCCGAGACCGAGACGTGGGCCGTAAACTCGCCACCCGGGAAACCATCTCTGCTGCTCGTCCTTCACCTCCGCCTTCGACACCACAGCCGCGGGGCCGGTGATACATGCGAGGTGCCAGACACCTACACCGGGGGGCTTGACGCATTCGCCGCACTGGCGAACGCCGCAATCGGCGAGGACCGCCTGTCCGAGAACAGCGAATGGAGTGCGCCTCATCCCTCACCGCACAATGCCGAGTCCGCACGGTCGGCCATGGCGCGACCGGCGGCATGCAGCGGCTCGGCGCTGCGGAGTGTGCGGCTCAGGACGAAGGCCCCCTCGAGCGCCCCGACCACCGCCAGGAACAGGTCGCGCGCGGTGCCCGAGGGCAGGCCGCGGCGCACGAAATAGTCGGTGCCTTGTTCGATCCAGGACGTCATCACTTCCGCCACCACCGCGCGCAGGCCCGGTTCGCTGTCGGCGATTTCTCCCGCGACCGTGGCGACCGGGCACATATTCATCCAGTCGGTTTGCTCGATCGTCTCGGCCGCCGAGGCGAAGGCCGCCCGCACGCCTTCGCGCAGGTCGTCGTGCGAATCCATCATCAGCGGCAGGAGCTGGATGTACGCGGCGCCGGAAGCGCGGAGGGCTTCGGCGGCGATCTGCGGTTTCCCGCCGGGGAAGTGGTGATAGAGCGAACCCATGGGGGCCTGCGCCAGTTCCGCCACCTGTTTGACCGAGGTCGCACTGTAGCCCTGACGACGCATCAGCTCGGCCATGGCTGTTGCGATCCGCTCGCGGGTGCCGGTTGACATCTTCTCTACCACTCCCCCAGACTAGAGCACACGCTCTAGAGCGATCACTCTAGAGCGGCCCGAAAGGAGCGGTATGCCGACTGTCGATCTACCCGCCGGACGGATCCACTACGTCGAACGTGGCGCCACGTCGACGGACAGGCCCACTGTCGTGCTGCTGCACGGCCTGCTCATGAACCACACGGTGTGGGATCGGGTTATCGACCTCCTCCCCGACGTTTTCCGCTATGTCCTGCCCGATCTGCCCCTCGGCGCCCACCCGATCCCCCTGAAGCCCGACGCCGAACTCGATCTGCGTGGTATGAACCGGCTCATCGCCGACTTCCTGGCCGCACTGGACCTGCGCGATGTCACCCTCGTGCACAGCGACTGGGGCGGTGGCCTGTTCCTCACCGCCTACGGGTGGGACGAACGGGTCGGCCGGATCATCGCCCTGCCCTGCGAGGCCTTCGACAACTTCCCACCCGGCCTGCCCGGCAAGATGGCGACCGTGGCGGCGCACACCCCAGGTGGTATCACGCCGGCCCTGCGGCAACTGCGGATTCGGTGGTTGCGCAACTCGCCACTGCTGTTCGGTCGGATGGCGCGTAAACCCCTGCCGGACAATCTGGTACGCGGCTGGACAGAGCCCGGTTTGCGTACTGAAGAGATCCGTCGCGATCTGCGCAAATACGCGACATCCTCGTTCAACCGACCCGAACTCATCGCCCATACCGAGGCGCTGCGGAATTTCTCCGGCCCGGCGCTGATCCTGTGGTCATCGGCGGGCAAGGTGATGCCCCGCGAGCACGGCCGGCGCCTGGTCGAACTGCTGCCGAACGGCCGACTCGTCGAAATCGATGACGCCTACGTGCTGTCCATGCTCGACCGGCCGGAGGCGGTCGCCCATGCAATGATCGAATTCCTCACCCGAACCCGCGCCGACAAATCCTGAACGAACCCCCCGAATACCCCACCGGGTACGGCCATGGTTCCGGCCGTCAGGAAGCCACCGCGACCATCAGCGACGATAGCGAGGCGGGCCGGGCGAAGGTATCGGCGAACATATCGGCCAACCGACCGTCCTGCTGGGCGGCGAGCATCAGGCCCTGCATCTCCCGAGGTGGCTCGAGCATCGTCATGGTCCACCGGGCCGCTGGATACGCGGTCTCGGTCAGCCACCCCGACGCGGTCTCCTCCATCCAGGCCCGATCGAACGGGCCGTCGGGATTGCGCAGAATGGCAGCACTGTAATGGAACCCGCAGTGCACGGCACTGTTGGCGCCCTGGGCCCCCGACGGGTCCATCCGACACACCATATCGCCGCCGCCGAGTACCAGCGCACCGGACGGCGACGTGCCGACCGGCCGCCGCATCCGAGGGGCCACGCCGCCGACCAGGGTCCCGCCGGCATCGGTCAGCTCGGCATTTCGGAAACGGTGGGCGAGCGCGGGGGAAAAATGACGTTCCAGCAGGGTCAATCCCTGGATCAGGCGGTCGACCGTGGTGCTGTACGGGGTGAAGACGTCCAGCTCGGTACCGGGCCGGGCCGCGATGAGCAGGGTGTCGCAGCGCCGTTCCCGACCGGGCGGGCCCGTCAGGGCAGGATAGGAGATCACCTCACCGAGCCCGGGTAGGGCCACGAATATGCCCAGGTCATCCGGATCCGGTTCGACACCGTCGAGGTACAACACCAGCATATGACGTTCCGGGGTGGCGGAGACGTTCCAGTGGGGGTCGGCCGGGAACCAATCGGCCACCTCGCGGCCTCCCCTGGTGACGATCGTCAGGTCGTAATCGCCGGCCGTGCGGTCGATATCGTCCGGCGACAGATCCGTGACCTGCAGATCTCCGCCTGCGGCCACATAGTCGGTGAGCCACCGGCCGAACACGGTCCGCTGGTCGACGCTCTGTGCGGGCCGGGTGAATCGTCCGACCCACCCGGCCACCGGGGCACGGTCGACGGCCATGGTGAACCGGATACCCAGGATCTGCGGCGCCGTCGAACGCCACATATTCAGTCCGGCCTCGGTTTCCAGATCCAGGGTCGCGGGGAATTTGACCTGCGTGCTGGTGACAGTATCGGATAGCACGGCTTCGACACCGCGGTCGGTCACCATGGTGACCGGTATCCCACCGTCCAATAGCCGGCGGGCCAGCAGGGTGCCGCACTCGCCTGCTCCCAGTACCCGTATCTTCGTCAACTCCCCATTCCTCCCGAGGTCAGGTCCACAGGCTCCGGCACGGTAGCGGGGGTAGATGCTCCCGGGTATCCCCATCGATGGTCACCACCGCACCGGTGGCGGCCGCGGCCGCCGCGAACCGATGCGCCACATGATGATCGTCCTGGTAGTCGAGCTCGACCGGTGGATTGGCGAAACACACTCGGATGTGGCACATGTCCGGATGGTGGTCACGTCCGCCGGCAACGCTCTGATTCTCCTGTACAGCCATCTCGTAAATTCCCGAAATCGTCGTCCGGCCATCGCGGCGGCGGCTCCTGATCGCGACCGCGACGGTAGAAGTCTCCAGCCTTGAACGTCCGGCCGCCGACCGCATCGGTAGAGACGCGGAAAACCCACCTAGGTGGTTCGACTGTCGGCGCATAGGTGAGAAGCACTCCGCCACCGGTCACACGGCATATTTCCCCCCTTTTCGAGCTCCGGGGGTTGGTCACTGTCGATAGGCTTTCTCCATGCGCAAGGCGCGTGGTGTGACAGCTCTCCCGGCCACCGGTGAATTCATCGGCCGGAAACCGGAGCTGGAACGGGTCGGAGAGCTGATCCTCGGACCGACTCGGCTCATCACCCTGGTCGGTTCGGGCGGTATCGGCAAAACCCACCTCGCGATGGAAGCGGTTCACCGCGCGCGCAAGGTGGCCCGGCTTCCGGTGTACTGGGTGCGGCTGGCCCGGCTGGCGAAGGGCGCGAACGCGCTCGAGGTCGAGGACGAAATCGTGCGCTCGGTGGTCGAGCTGGATTTCTCCGGACGGCCGGCCTGGCAGGCACTGGTCGATACGCTCGCCCGTTCGGACGCCGTCGGCCGCGCCTTGCCGACGGTGCTGGTGTTGGACAATTGCGAACATGTGCTGGACGGGGTTGCCCCGCTCGTCGGGGAGCTGATCGACGCCGTACCGGGGTTGAGCATCGTGGCCACCAGCCGAGAGCCCATCGGGTGGGTCGATGAGCGGCTGGTGGCGATCCCGCCACTGTCCCGGACGCAGGCGCTGGAGCTGTTCCGACGCCGCGCCGAGGCGGTCGGGGTGCCCCTCACCGCGGAACAGCCGGCAACGGCCGAGCGGATCTGCCGGCATCTGCACAACCACCCGCTGTCCATCCGGCTGGCCGCCGCGCGGCTGCGGCATCAGCCGCTGTCGACGATCCTGCGCGATGTGAGCGGGGAGCGCGCCGACCGACGGCTGCGCTGGCCGCCCGGGACCCGGGTCGGCGCCGACGAACGGCATCGGGGCATCGGTGACGTCATCGGCTGGTCCTACGATCTGTGCGACCCGCAGGAGCGGTTGCGCTTCGAACGGCTGTCGGTATTCGCCGCCGGATACGACCTCAACCGGAGGACGCGGCCAACGCGACGGCACTCGGTGTGGGTGCCGACCTGGAGGCGATCGAGGCAGTATGCGCCGACTCCGCCCCGGGCGGCCTCGCTTCGGAGCAGATCGAACAACTCCTGGAGCGTCAGGTGGACCGGTCTCTGGTCTCGATCCACCTGGGTACCGATATCGCCCGATACTCCCTGCTGGAGAACTTCCAGGTCTTCGCCCAGCAGCAGTTGTGCCGGCGGGCCCCCGACGAATGGGAGCAGCTGGTCTGCCGGCACCGCCGCTACTACCGGGACAAGGTGGTCCAGGCCCGCAACGAGTGGTTCGGCACCCAGGAACAGAACCTGCTGGGTTGGGCACACAGCGCCTGGGACAACCTACTGTGCGCCGTCGACCGCAGCCTGGCCACGCCCGAGGAGGCGATGACCGGGCTGGAGATCGCCAGTGGGCTGATCGCCCTGCGCCTGCCGTTCTTCATCGGCACTCTGCGTGAATCCCGCACGCTCGCCGAACGAGCCCTGAAAGCGACCCGGCAGCCCGGTCGTGAACTCGCCGAACCTCAGATCTCGGCGATGGTGTTGATCGGCTGGGTAAGCCTGTGCCAGGGCCTGCCCGACGATGCCGCCCGAATGCTGGACGGCTGCGTGGCCGCCTGTATTCCGGACCCGTCCGCCCGTCCCGACCTGCGACAGGCCCTGCCAACCGACCTCGGACTCCCCGCGGGCGTGGACTATCTGTGGGGCAGCGTACTGCTACTGACGCACTGCGATCCCCGGGCCGCGACGGTGCTGGCCCGCGCCCGCGAGAAATTCACCGCGGCCGGCGAGCGCGGCGGCGCGGCCATGAGCGAATTGTTCGAGATCATGTCGGTCGAATTCCATGGCGACTCCGAGGCGGCCCTCGAGGTCAGCGGGGCACATCTCGCCCACGCCGCGGAATCGGGAGCCGAGTGGGTACTGGCCTGGGCGAAACTGGCCCGCGCGATCGCGCTGGCGATACACGGCGACCCGGACGAGGCCGCCGAACTGGCGTATTCCGCGCTGTCCCGGCAGGCCGAGATGAAAGAACACTGGGGAACCACCTGGGGCGTGCACATCCGGGCCTGGATATTGGCACGCAAGATCTCCAAAGGCGTCTCCCCGGCCCGGGCTCGGGAGTTGGCGCTGGAGATCGCCCAACTCGCCGGCGGCGCCACGACGCTGCGCCGGCGGGTGGGTGTCGATCTCGAGCATCTGCGGCCGTTCGCGGCGCAGACCGAAAGGGCCGTCGAGACCGCCCGCGGGGTGGTCGGCGAGCAGACGTTCGAGATCGCGTTCCGGGCAGGAGAAGCCCTCGACTCGACGCGGGGTGAGGTTATCCGGCTCGCCCTGGGCACCCTGTCGATGAGCGAACCACCGGCCGGCGAGGAGGTCCGCGGGCCGCGGCCCGCGGCTTGGCAACTCCTCTCCGACGCCGAGCGCGAGGTGGCGGTGCTGGCGGCGGCCGGGTGGACCAATCCGGCCATCGCGGCGCGCCGGGGAAGTTCGCACCGCACCGTGGACGCGCAGCTCGCAGCCATCCTGCGCAAGCTGATGATCACCTCGCGCACCGATATCGCGCGCCTGGTCCCCGCCGGTCAGCGGGACCGGGTCCGGCTGGAATCCACCCGCAAACCCTGGCGTCGCTGAATCCGTGAACCGCCGGGCGGTGGTCCCACACCCCCCACGGCGGCTCTTGCTCGGCCACGCCATCACCACGCAAGGCGTATGCAAGCGGCCGTGCGCACAGTGGCCGCATGACATCTCATTCATCCGCCACGGCCCTCGCCATCGAGGCGGACGGCCTGGTCAAACAGTTCGGACAGCAGCGGGCCGTCGACGGGGTGAGCCTGGTGGTGCCGCAGGGCATCGTGTTCGGGGTACTGGGGCCCAACGGGGCCGGTAAGACCACCACTATCCGCATGCTGGCCACCCTGCTGCGGCCGGACGGTGGCAGCGCCCGCGTCTTCGGACACGATGCGGTGGCCGAGCCGACCGCGGTGCGGTCGTTGATCGGCGTCACCGGGCAATACGCCTCGGTGGACGAGAAGCTGACCGCCACCGAGAACCTGATGATCTTTTCCCGGCTGCTCGGCCTCTCCCGGGCCGCCGCGCGGCGCAGAACCGCCGAACTGTTGGAGGAGTTCGGGCTCACCGATGCCGCGCACAAGGCATTGGAGAACTTCTCCGGCGGTATGCGCCGGCGACTCGACTTGGCCGCGGGGCTGATCGCCGAACCGCCGCTGCTGTTCCTGGACGAACCGACCACCGGACTGGATCCGCGCACCCGCGCGCAGATGTGGGACACCATCCGGCGGCTCGTCCGCGACGGTGCGACGGTGTTGTTGACGACGCAGTACCTGGATGAGGCCGACCAGTTGGCCGACCGGATCGCGGTGATCGACCACGGCCGGGTGATCGCCGAGGGGACTCCCGACGAGTTGAAGGCGTCGGTGGGGTTGTCGGCACTGCAGGTGACGCCGAGCGACCCGGTCCGGCTGCCGCAGGTGCGTGCCCTGATCGAGGACTACCTGTCCCGGGCAGCGGGTGCGCCGATCGAGGTGAACATCGGCCCCGAGGCAGGACGTGCCACGGCGCCACTGAACGATCCCGGGGTAACCGCCGATCTACTGCTTCTCTTGCGCGACAAGGGGATTCGAGTGGAAGAGATCACCGTCAGCAAACCGAGCCTGGACGAGGTGTTCTTCGCGCTCACCGGGCACGGCGCCGAGGCCGGCGACCGCACCACCGAACCGCGGGTCGCGTGAGCGACCGAACCGAGGACGAGGACGAGGACGAGGACGAGCTATGACCACAGTCTCCCCCACCGCCGAGCGGCAGGCCACCGCGGCCGATGGCTCCCGGCGGCCCGTAATCGCCGCGACCGAACGCATCGGCCTGCGCCAGGCCGTGGCGAACTCGCTCACCATGGCCTACCGCGGCGTGCTGAAAACCAAACACCAGCCCGAGCAACTGTTCGATGTGACCATCCAGCCGATCCTGTTCACGGTGCTGTTCGCGTACATCTTCGGCGGCGCGATCAATGGCAGTGTGCACGACTACCTGCCGATCCTGATTCCCGGCATTCTGGTGCAGACCGTGGTGTTGACCTCCGCGGTCACCGGCACCCAGCTGCGCGAGGATATGGACAAGGGCGTTTTCGACCGATTCAAATCGCTGCCCATCGCGCGGGTCGCGGCATTGGCGGGCGCGTTGCTCGCCGATACCGTGCGCTATGGGATCGCGACCGTGCTGACCATTGTGGTGGGCCTGTTCCTGGGCTACCGCCCGGGTGGGGGTGTCGCCGGAGTGGTGACCGCGTGCCTGCTGGTGATGCTGTGTGCGCTGGCGATCAGCTGGATCTGGGCCCTGATCGGCGTCACCGGCAAGAGCGCGGCGGCGGTGCAGGGCCTATCGATGATGATCATGTTCCCGCTGACGTTCCTGTCCGGCGCGTTTGCCCCGGTCAGCACGATGCCGGGTTGGCTGCAAGGACTCAACCACGCGAATCCGCTGTATTACCTGGTGAATTCGTGCCGGGAGCTGATGAGCTCCAATACCTACGGCAGTGATCTGCTGTGGTGTCTGCTCGGGTCGGCGGCAGTGGTGGCCGTCTTCGCGCCACTCGCACTCAGGGCCTATATGCGCCGGGCCTGAGTTGTGTCGACAGGAGCCGGTCCGTCGAGCGGGACACCGCGGCGGACCGGCTCATCGGCGTATCCGCTCGTGGACGGAACCGACCAGTTTCAGAATGCGTTCCGCGGCACGTCGCCGTCCCAGGCCTACCACCCGGTGCTGCGCCGCCGCAGTCGCCTCGGCGTCTATGACGGGCCGGTGCTGTACGAGATGTCGGGCCAGGTTCATCGACGGGCTGTCCTGGCGCGCGGCCACCCGTTCGGCGAGAGCGAACAGTTCGCAGCCGGTTTCCGTAGGCCCGCCCGAAGCGAGCAGGTAGGAGCCGACCGTGATGGCGACCATCCCGAGCAGCGGTAGATCCTGGAACTGCGACAGCCGTTCCAGCGCGATCCTCATCAGCTGACGGGGTAGTTCGGGTACCGCGTCGAGACCGCCGTAGAGGATGTGCGCGTCGAGCACTTGGCAGGCCAAGATGGTGTCCACGGGGCCGAAGTCCGGGTTCCTCGACGGCCAGGCTGCCGATGCGAGGGCTGCGCGGCCGCGGCGCAGTCCGGTGTCGATATCGCCACACGCCAAGGCGAGTTCGCTCCAGCCACAGGCCAGGACGGCACGGCGGTGATTGGGATGCGATACGGGATCATCGGGGCCGCCGTCGACGAAACGGTTCGCGAATTCCAACTGCCGCCGGGCCTGTTCGTATTCGCCGGAGCCGACCATCGACATCGCGAGATAGCTGCGGATCTCCAGACTCTCGTCGTATGCGCGCAGTCGGTGGAGGGCGTCGACCGCGGCACGGTAGTGGTCGACGGCGTCCGAGTAGTGTCCGGACTGCGCGGCCAACTGACCCAGATGCTGGCGTACCATGGCGGTGCCCCAGACATGCTCGACAATCCGCATACGGTACGCCCGCTCGGAATCCCGGAGGGAACCTCGGGGATCACCCGCGTTCTCGCGAATACCGGCACGCAACGCCAGGGCCATCATGGCGGTGAGCCGATCGGGCGAACGGGCACCGCGGTCGAGTTCGCGGGCGATACGATAGCCACCCGGGCGCACACATATCAGCTCGCCGACATAGCGCGCGAGCGGTGTGAGCGGCACGTTCGAGCGCAGGAGGCGACGGCACCGCCTACGTACCACGGCGAAATCGCGCACCGAGTCGGTTATGAGCATGGTGTGAGCGGTGAGCAGCGCGGCGGTGAGGATTTGCAGATCGCCGTCGATCCGTTCCCGCGCGGGCGGAGGCGGGAGGGCGATGAGCCGTTCGGACCAGCCCCCCCGCCTCGCCGGGTGAGCCACGCATCACCCACAGGGCGCCGATCACCGGGAACACGGTGTAGACGGTGTCGGCGTCGCGACGGTCGAAGGCCTGACGCATGACCGCCAGAAGGTTGTCGAGTTCGCTCAGCGTCGCCGGCACCACCGACACCTGGGCGGCGGTGAGATAGCGGCGAACCGCGTCACGGGCCAATTCGCGCGCCCACCGACACATTCGGTGCGCGACGAGCCCCTCTTCGCCCACGGCGACGAGCCGTTCCTCACCGAACTCCCGGACCGTTTCCAGCATGCGGTAGCGGACACCGATACCGTCGCCCTCGTCGGAGACCGTCAGCAGCGACTGGCTCACCAGGCCGTCGATGGCGGCGGCGGCATCGACGACTTCGGCACCACCCGCGACCATCACCGCCGCGGACAGGGTGAACCCGTCCGGGAACCGGCACAGCCGGCGCAGGGCGATCCGCTGCGGCTCGTCGAGGAGGTTCCAACTCCATTCGATCACCGCGTGCAGGGTCCGATGGCGTTCCGGGGAACTGCGGTCGCCGCCGCGCAGCAGCGCGAACCGGCGGCCCAACCGGGATTCGATATCCGCCACGCTCATGGTGCGCACCCGAGCGGCGGCCAGTTCGATGGCCAGCGGCAGACCGTCGAGAGTCCGACACAGCCGCGCCACCGTGTCCGGATTCAGGTGTACCGAGGGCCGGACCGCCCGGGCGCGGGCGGTGAACAGTTCGGTGGCGGGCGAATCGAGGGTGTCGGCCGTCAGCGGCGGCAGGACGTCCGCCACAGTGGCGAGGGCAGCGATCGGCTCACCGCGCAGGAGCGCGGTGTTCAACTCGATCAGCGCCGGTCCCGGATCGGTGCCGAGTTCGTCGGCCAGTCGGATTCGCAGGGTCGCGAATACCTCCAAGGCCTCGCTGCCGCGCCCGGTCTGCGCCAAGAGCCGCATGAGGGTGGCGTGTGCGGGCTCGTTCAACGGGTCGGCGGTAGCGAGCCGTCGGGCCGCGGCCACCGCCCCGGCGAGATCGCCGATGGTTTCGCGCGCGGCGCTCTCCAGTTCGTCGAGGGCACGGCGGCAGTCGGCGGCAGCGGTGATCAGTTCGTCGGCGACCGGGCCCGGAGGCAGATCGGCGCCGGGCTCACCGCGCCACAGGGCCCGCGCTTCGGCCAATAGGCCGAGGCAGCGGTCGGTATCGCCGGCGGCATGGACCCGGCGGGCCTGTTGTACTCGCCGTTGGGCGTGTGCGAGGTCGACCTGCTCGGCGCCCAAGGTCAGGCGGTAACCCGCGGGCCCGATCTCGAGGGCTCCGTCGGGGAGGGCGGCGCGCAGACGCGAGACCTGGGTGTGCAGGGCGTTCATCGGGGATCGCGGTGGCCGGTCGCCCCAGATATCGTCGATGAGCCCGTGCGGGCCGCGGCTGCGGCCGGGCCGGACGGCCAGGGCGGTGAGTAGGACGCGGGCGCGGGCACCGGGGACGGGGTGGAGCGCGGTGGCGCGACGTATGGCGATCTCACCGAGGATGCCCACCGTGATCGAGGCGTCCGGGGGCGATGCGGGTCCGGTGGGAACAACCGTGGCGCCGGGATCGGAAGAAAGCATGTTGTCGCAATCGTAGATCGCCGATATCGGCGGCCGGCGGTGCAGCGCCGGCGGGCGAGGCCGTGCAACGGCGTCAGCGTGGCAGGACCGGTCGGCGCCCCGCGGTGCGGCACCATGAGGGCATGGATATCGATCTCTCCGGAAGGCAGGCGCTGGTTACCGGGTCCAGCCAGGGAATCGGACTGGCCATAGCCACCGCGCTGGCGCGGGCGGGCGCGTCGGTGATCGTGAACGGCCGGGGGGAGCAGCGCACGGAACAGGCCCGCGACTCGATTCTCCGCGAGGTGCCGGGCGCCTCTGTGCGTGCCGTCGCCGCCGACCTGGCCGCCGCGGAAGGTGCCGAGCGGTTGCGGGAACAGGCCGCGGACCTCGATATCCTCGTGAACAATCTGGGGATTTTCGAAGCGAAACCGGTGTTCCAGGTCGAGGACGATGAATGGCGGCGGTATTTCGAGGTCAACGTGCTGTCCGCGGTGCGACTCATCCGGATGTACCTGCCGGGCATGATGGAGCGAGGGTTCGGGCGGGTCATGAATATCGCCAGTGATTCGGCGGTCGTGACCCCGCTCGAGATGGTGCACTACGGGATGACGAAGACCGCCCTGCTCGCGGTGACCCGCGGCTACGCGAAAGCCGCCGCGGGCACCGGGGTCACCGTCAACTCCGTGATGGCGGGGCCGACCCATACCCCGGGTGTCGAGGATTTCGTCCACGACCTGGTGGGCGACGATCTGCCCTGGGACGTGGCCCAGCGCCGCTTCATGGTGGAGCACCGACCGCATTCGCTGCTGCAACGACTGATCGAACCTGCGGAGATCGGGAACATGGTGGCCTATCTGAGCTCGAATCTCGCCTCGGCAACCACCGGCGGCGCGGTGCGTGTCGATGGCGGCTATATCGACTCGATCCTGCCGTGACGGACGCTTCCGTTCGCCTTCGTTCGCGGCCCGCGCGCCGGACCGGATAGCACAGCGCTACGGCGGCGAGCGGTGACCCGGGTCCGGGTCGTGGGACCATGACTCCACCGGTGTGGTGGGCGCGGCGGGGTCGTCCGTGCGGGCGGAGGCGTTACGCCGGATGTCGGAAGCCAGTGAGTCACCGAGCGCGGAGGTGGACTGCAGGTTGTAGGTGAGTTCCCACAGCGGGTACCCGTCGCCGGTGACGATGCCGGTGTCGGCGAAGCCGAGACGGCGCAGCATACGGCCGATACCACCTTTCACATGCTCGGTCTGCGCGTAGAGACGCAGCGTGCGTTTCTCCGGATGCGCGGCGCGCATGGTGGTCACGATATCGATGAGATGATCCAGGAAGACCTGCGGTAGAACCGCTGAATTGCCGCTCAACCGCCCCCGGGCGCTACGGATCAAACCCATCGAGAACAGCACCACGGCGTCCGACCATTCGTCCGCCCGGGCGATGTGCACGCCGCGCACCTCGGAGTCCGACAGACCGCCGGTCCGGCAGTACTCCGCTTCGCCCACCTGGTTCAGCGGCAGAATCGACGACATGCCCACGGGGATGTACTCGCCACCGACCTTCGCCTCGACGATCCGGTACACGAGTGGATTCGCTTCGAACGAACTTCTGTTGCGGCGTTTGATGACATCCAGCGGTGTGGAAAACGCGGTGAGACCGAAGACCTCGCGATTGAGCTGACACAACAGGTCCAACTCCCGCGCGGTGATCCGGCGTGACCGGTAGTCCATCGGTTCCAATTCGGACAACTGCGGGCCTCCTGCGATACGCCGTTCGAAATTGCGGGTCAGGTCCGGTGCGATACCGGAGCCGTCGATCAGCGCGGCCAGTATCTCGAATGGCTCACGGCCGACGACCATCCGCAGTCCCAGCGAGCCGACCTTGATGGTGCCCGCGATGATTCCGGTGATCACGATATAGCCGAGCCAATCGCTCTGGGTGATCACAGGAATCGCATCCAGCGCGTCACGCGCCGGCTCGGCGACCTCCAGAGAGCTGATGATCCCGGCGGTCAGGGCACTCACCCCGAACAGATATTTGCCCGGCCGGCGCACCGCGAGAACGAAAGCGCACTGGACCTTTTCGAGCCACTGGGGCGGTGCCGCCACGGAGATCCCCCTACCGACGTTGTGACCTGGATTACTAATTTTACGAAATATGGCTCTCCATAACGCGTCTCGCCAGTATCCGCACCGGTACGTGGAGTCACGGCAGGGTGCTCGTCGAATCGACGACGCAGGGTGCGCGAATACGACGTGGCCCTCCCTGCCGGGTTCCGGGACAGGTAACGGTAGGCCGAGCAGCGTGGCGACGAGCGGGACCGCGCAGAGCACGGTGAGGACGGTCTGCGGACCGAGTCGGCCGGCCGGCCCGCCGAACACCGGGCAAGAGCAGTCCGCCGGCCCCAGGGTGACCCCGCCGGCGGTGCCGGGACGGGACGGCAGATAGTCCTGCCCCAGTCGCACCGGTACCGCCAACGGAACGTTGACGGCCATACCGGCGAACACCGCGCACCGCAGGGCCGGCAGCGGGTTCGGTACCACACGGAGCGCGATCAGCGCGGGAATCCCCGCCGCGCTGCCGATCCGGACCACCTGCACCGCGCCAATCCGGTCGGCCGCCCACCCACCAGCGTGCCGGCGACACCGCCGACCAACCACACCGGCAAAGCGGCACCGCGGTCACCTCGGTCGCCCACCGTTGCGGATGGTCCTCGACCAGCGCCTTCATCGAGGTCTATCGCCGCACGTTCGGTCATACGCCCGAGGGCGCGCGGAGCGGGTCGACACCGACCGTACCGGTGGTCGTCAGGGAGCCGCGCCCGCCGATTCGATCCGTTCGGCGCACCGCATGAGGATTTCCGCCGGGCCCGTGGGCGGGGTCCCGTGCCGCCAGATGGCGCGGAATCTTCTGGTCAGAACCACCGATTCGGCCAGCGGAACCCGTACGAGACCGCCGACGGTCAGTTCGGGAGCGGCGATCAGGGTGCTCAGCACGGCGGGAGCCATACCGCTGCGAGCGGCAGCGACGATGGCGACCGTGGAACCGAGTTCGGCGGCCGGCGAGGCGGGGCGGGCCTGCGCGCCGAGGATCTCCCAGACGGTATCGCGGGTACCGGAGCCCGGCTCGCGCCACAGGAGCGGGGTCGAGGCGAGGTCGCGCAGGGTGACCGGGTCGGAGCGTTTCGCCCAGGGGTGTGTCGGGCCGACCACTACCAGGAGCTCGTCCGCGCCGAGAACATGTCCGCCGAGGTCCGGCGGCGGGTGCGGTCCCTCCACGAAGCCGATATCGGCTTCGCCGGCACGGACCATGGCCTCCACATGTTTGGTGTTGTCGACCTCCAGCACCACCGCCACTTCGGGGTGAACCTTTCGCAGCGCCGCCAGCCAATGGGGAATACGGTGGTCGGCAATGGTTTTCGAGGCCGCGATACGCAGGCGGGGAGTCCCGGTGGTGTGCAGGGCCGTGACCGTTTCGTTGAAGGACCGGGCGGCGTCGAGCACCGTGCGCGCCTGAGTGACGACGGCGCGGCCCGCGTCGGTGAGCGTCGAGCCCGTGGGACCTCGCTCCAGCAGGCGCAGGCGCAGGCGTCGTTCGAGGGCGCTGATCCGCATACTCGCCGCGGGTTGGCTGATGCCGTGAATCCGGGCCGCCGCCCCGAGACTGCCCGTTTCGGCCACCGAGACCAGAAGGTCCAGTACCGCGAGATCGGGGGTTCCGGGCGAAAGCGTCATGAGTATTGATTATCGGCGTCCGTTCGGCGGGTCCACCGCGACCCCATAAATTCTCCTTATGTGGTCCTCCGAATTTGCTCGCTACCGGGAGATATGCCCGGTTGCCACGCTCAGGGAGTGGATCGGGTTCATCGTGTTCTTCCCGGCCTCGTGCTCGCCGCTGTCTGCGCCACCGGGGCCACCCTGCTCGCCTTCGTCGTACCGATCGCCGCAGCGCCGGTGCTCGCCTTGGCCGCCGGCGCGGTCATCGGAGTGCTCGCCCGCGATTCCGTCGCGGAAACGGGATGTTTCGGGCCCGGACTGGCCGTGGCGCGGCAGTATCTGCTGGGCGGCGCGATCGTATTGCTCGGCCTCGGTCTGCCCATGGACGCGGTGCTGGCCGTGGGCCGGCACACGGCGGTGGTCCTGTTGGGCACGCTGCTCGTCGGGGCGGCGGCCGCGGTGATCGTGGGTCGACTGCTCGCCCTGCATCGCGAATCGACGATTCTCATCGCGGCGGGCACCACGATCTGCGGGGCGTCCGCGATCGCCGCGGCCACCGCGGTCCTGAAACCGGACCGAGAACGGGTCGCCTACGCGCTGGGCACCATCTTCGTCTTCAATATCGTCGCCGTCCTCGCCTATCCCCCACTGGGTCGGCTGCTGGGCCTCTCCCAGGAGGGGTTCGGTCTGTGGGCGGGCACCGCCATCAACGACACATCCTCGGTGTTGGCCGCCGGTGTCGCCTTCGGCCCGGTCGCGGCGAATTTCGCCATTGTCGTCAAACTCGTTCGCAGCCTGATGATCGTCCCGCTGTGCGTGGGCCTGCACCTGACCGACCGCCGGACCGCCGTGGCCGCGGCGGCCTCCACTCCGCTGTGGCGTACCGTTCCCCTCTTCGTGGTGCTGTTCCTGGCCGCATCGGTCATCGCCGGCCTCGGTGTCGTGCCCACACCGGTGACCGCGCCGCTCAGGGAGCTCAGTACCTGGCTCATCGCCGCGGTGCTCGCCGCGATCGGCACGTCGCTCACCTGGGGACGGCTGCGCGCGGCCGGGCCGCGGCCGCTGCTGTTCGGCGGAATCCTCGCAGTGGTCCTCGCCATCTCCTCGCTGGTCCTGCAGACCGCCACCGGCCGGCTGTGACGGCGACCGGATCAGGCCGTCGCGCCGGAGAGCGCGGTATCGGTGAGGACGGTGTCGATCGGGGTCGCGGGCGGCCAACAGCACCCGGTCGCCGCCCGTCTCAAAAGTTCGGTCGGACCGCGCGACCGGTTCAGGCCCTGTACCACTACGAAGGTGCCCGCGCCGGGGATGCGGTCCACCAGGCCCTCGTCCCGCAACAGCGCCGGCGCGTCGCGCACGATATCGCGGCCGGCGTTGAAAACGGCCGCGAATTGTGTCTCCGACGGCAGTGGGCGATCACCGTAGACGCCGCGGATCGGGCTCGGACAATATCGCGGATACTACGGGCCGGCACCGAGCGTCGGCCGCTCCCGGTTCCGGGCAGGCCGTCCGTACGGAGTGATCCGAATGCGTTCTGGCTGTCATACGGCAAATGCTCGGCAGCCCGCGTTACGGACGATGTTTCCGGCGATTACCGGACGGTTACGCCAGTTCCACACCCCGAAACAAGCCATGATCTGCGGAAACAGCAGATCTCACCGGAGTTTCTCCAGTCTGTGAACCAGCACACAGCCCACCTCGTACCCCCGCGGTGGCGGTCGCCGGTACCCACGCCGGGACCTGCGGTCGAACCCGGAATATGGTGTCCGCATGCCCGACACGCATGCCCCGTACCTCACCGACGCGGCCGAGATCTACCGCCGCTCGTTCTCGATCATCCGAGCGGAGGCCGATCTGGACCGCTTTCCGGCGGATATCGAGCGCGTCGTGGTGCGGATGATCCACGGGGCCGGTCAGGTCGACCTGGCCGGGGACGTGCTGTTCACCCCGGGTGTGGTCGCCTCGGCGCGGGCGGCGCTGCGGTCGGGGGCCCCGATTCTGTGCGACGCGAACATGGTGGTGTCGGGGGTTACGCGCACCCGGCTGCCCGCCGACAACGAGGTGGTCTGTCTGCTGGGGGATCCGCGGGTGCCGGAGCTGGCGGCGAAGTTGGGGACCACTCGCTCGGCGGCGGCGCTGGAACTGTGGCGGGAGCGGCTCGACGGGGCGGTGGTCGCGATCGGGAACGCGCCGACGGCGCTGTTCCATCTGCTGGACATGATCGCGGCCGGCGCGCCGATACCGGCGGCCGTGCTGGGTATCCCGGTCGGATTCGTGGGGGCCGCCGAATCGAAGGAGGCCCTGGCCGCCACGCCCGGAGTCGACTACCTGACCGTGCGGGGTCGGCGCGGCGGCAGCGCCGTCACCGCCTCGGCGTTGAACGCGATCGCGAGTGAAGAAGAATGACGGGTGGCGCGGGGAAACTGTGGGGGATCGGGCTCGGGCCGGGCGATCCGGAACTGGTGACCGTGAAGGCGGCGCGGGTGATCGGCGAGGCCGAGGTGATCGCGTTCCACAGTGCGCGGCACGGGCGCAGTATCTCGCGGTCGATCGCGGCACCCTATATGCGGCCCGGCCAGCTCGAGGAACATCTCGTCTATCCGGTGACCACGGAGACCACCGATCATCCCGGCGGATATCAGGGCGCTATCGACGAGTTCTACGAGCAGGCCGCGCAACGCCTGGCCGCCCATCTGGCGGCGGGACGGTCGGTTGCGCTGCTCGCGGCCGGTGATCCGCTGTTCTACAGCTCGTATATGCATATGCACCGGCGGCTGGCCGACCGGTTCGAGGCCGAGATCATCCCGGGGATCACCTCGGTGAGCGCGGCGTCGGCGGCATTGGGGACACCGCTGGTGGAGGGCGAGCAGGTGTTGACCGTGTTGCCGGGCACCATGCCGACCGAGGAACTCACCCGACGGCTGCGCGACACCGATGCGGCCGCGATCATGAAACTGGGCCGCACCTACCCGAATGTGCGGCGGGCGCTGGCCGATTCCGGGCGGCTCGACGGCGCCTACTACGTGGAACGGGCCAGCACCGGACGTCAGCGGGTGGGCACCGCCGCGGACGTGGACGCCGACGATGTCCCGTACTTCGCGATTATGATCGTTCCGGGCCCCGAACCCACCACCCCGCTACCGTTCGGGTCGACACCGGAAGCCTCGGGCCACTCACCCGATAACGACGTCACCCGGCTCGGCGAGGTTGTGGTGGTGGGGCTCGGCCCCGGCGATCGGGCCTGGACCACTCCGGAGGTCGAACGCGAGCTCGCCCGGGCGACCGATATCGTCGGATACACCACGTATGTGAACCGGGTGCCGCTGCGCCCCGGTCAGCGCCGGCACGCCAGCGACAATCGGGTGGAATCCGAACGCGCTGCCATGGCCCTGGATCTGGCCCGCCGCGGGGCCCGGGTGGCGGTGGTGTCCTCCGGTGATCCAGGGGTGTTCGCCATGGCGGCCGCGGTCTTGGAGGAATCGGCCGATCCGCAGTGGGCGGGGGTGCCGGTGCGGGTGCTGCCGGGGATGACCGCGGCGAATGCGGTGGCGAGTCGGGTCGGGGCGCCGCTGGGCCACGACTACGCCGTGATCTCGCTGTCGGATCGGTTGAAGCCGTGGGATATCGTCGCCCAACGGCTGTCGGCGGTTGCTGCCGCCGATATGGCCATCGCGGTCTACAATCCGGCGTCCGGTCAACGCACCTGGCAGGTGGGGGCGATGCGGGAATTGCTGCTGGAACACCGCAAACCGGATACGCCGGTGGTGCTCGGCCGTGATGTCGGCGGGCCGGGCGAATCGGTGCGGGTGGTTACGCTGGATGAACTGGACCCGACCGAGGTGGATATGCGGACGCTGCTCATCATCGGCGCGTCCACCACCTCGATCGTCGATACCGCGGAGGGGCTGCGGGTGTTCACTTCCCGCCGCTACCGTGCCTGAGTTCACGCCATCCGGTAATATTCCACTGTGGAAGATACGGAGGGAGCGGTGTGGCGGACGATAGGCGACGACTGAACTCCACGGCGGCATCACTGTTGGGATTCCTACACGAGGGACCGATGTCGGGCTGGGACCTGACGACTCTCGCCCAGCACCGGATCGGCGATTTCTGGACGATCACCCAGAGTCAGGTGTACCGGGAACTCGCCGCCATGGCCGCGGACGGACTGGTGGTCAAGGGAGAAACCGGAGCCCGCGAACGCACCCCTTACCACATCACCGATGCCGGGCGGGAGGAATTCGCGGCATGGATAGCCCGTGATCCGGGCGCCGAGACCATCCGCTTCCCCCTCCTGCTGACCCTGAGCTTCGGTGACCACCTCGACCGCGCCCAACTCGACCCCTTCATCGAAGCCGGACGCAGCGTGCACCAACAGCGGCTGGAACGCTACCTCGACGAGGACGGCGAAGCCCTGCCGCCGCATCGGCGCGCCACTCTGGAATTCGGTATCACCTACGAACGCGCCGTATTGGACTGGTTCGACCGGCTGCCCGGAATACTCGACTCCCGACCCTCCTCCGGTGCCCGCCCGCACAACAGCCGATAGGTCTCGGCGACCGTTTCGGTGACGGTAATGCCCGACGGCAACGGTGGCCGGTTCACCATCACGACCGGAACCCCGACCTCCCGGGCGGCGACGAGTTTGGCGGAGGTCAGACCGCCGCCGCTGTCCTTGGTCACCAGCACATCGATGCGGTGCCGAGCCAGGAGGTCGGTTTCCTCCTCGACGGTGAAAGGTCCGCGGGCGAGCAGGATCTCGTGCCGCGGCGGCAGCGGATCGTCGGGCGGTTCGATCGCGCGGATCAGAAACCACGGCCGGCTCACACCGGCGAACGCCCCCACACCCTGTCTGCCGACGGTGAGCAGAATCCGCTCACCCAGCCGAGCGGATGTGGCGGCGGCCGCGGATAGATCGGGGACCCGCCACCACCGGTCTCCGGGACCGGCGGTCCAGCCCGGTCGGCCGAATCGGATCAGTGGGATATCCAGCGCGGCGGAGGCCGTGACGGCGTGCTCGGTGATGGTCGCCGCGAACGGATGCGTGGCATCCACCACGGCTCGGACGCCGTTGTCGCGCAACCAGTCTCGAAGACCGTCCACGCCGCCGAAGCCGCCGATCCGGACGGCGCCCTCGGGAAGGATCGGGTCGCGCACGCGACCGGCGAGCGAGGACACGATATCGAATCCCCGCTCGCCGGAGAGCGTTCGAGCCAGTTCCCGGGCTTCCCGGGTCCCGCCCAACAGCAGGATTCTCAGGGCTGGCCGCTGAAGTAGGCGATACCGGCGTTCAACAGCGACGGACCGCCCGCCACCGCCAGACCGATAACCGCACCCAGCACGGCACCCGGAATCACGCCGACACCGAAGAACACCAGGCCGATCGCGGCACCGATGAGGCCACCCACCAGGGCACCCAGGGACGCCCGCTGCAGTTCGTTCATGAACCACTGCTGCGCGCCGATGAACTCGGCCTGCGCCGGCGTGCCCGCGATGGGACCGACCTGCGGAGTCAGGGTGAGCCGACTGCTGTCGGCATCGATCTCGGCGGCGATCTCCACCGGTTTTCCGGCGGCCTCGACGGTCAGCGGGATGCTGGTGACCTCCACGCCCGCGGCATTGGTCAGCACCACCGACTTCTTGTCGGAGGCCAGGCCGAACGCGCCCCCGGTGACGGTGGTGACCACCGACCTGCCGGCCTCAGCGAGGGCCAGGGTGTAGTCGACACCCTGATCGCTGCCGGTCACCTCGGGGACGGAGGCGCCCTGTTCCTGGCCCGGTGCGGGGGCCGGAGCGGCGTGGACGGTACCGGCGCTGACACCGGTGGCGACGATGGCCAGCAGGGCTGTCGCGGCGAACTTCTTGTATCTCATCTATCTCCCCACTAGGACTCGGGACCCGATCGTGATCGGAACTCGAACCGACCTTACTCGCCGAAACCGGCAGGGATAACCGCCTTGTCGCGATTACGCGAATCTCACGCACGGTCCTTCGTCACCGACCACTGGGTCACCGGAAGCTGCGGCCGCCAAGTGGTGAACCGTCCCAGCGGCTCGCCCCGGTAGATCTGGAACCTGCGCAGTTCGCCGCCATGTATCCCCGCCCAGGCCGGCAACAGCGCCTCCGACTCGGCGGTCACCGCGGTGGCGACCATGCGGCCGCCCGGGCGCAGGCGGGCCCAGCAGCTGTCGAACAGTCCGGGTCGGGTGAGACCGCCACCGAGGAAGACCGCATCCGGCGGAGTGGAGTCGACGGCTTCCAGCGCGGCGGGGACCTCGCCACGGATCTCCAACTCGGGTACGCCCAGCGCGGCCGCGTTGGCGGCGATCTGCTCGCGCCGCCGCTCGAGCAGTTCGAAGGTGACGGCGCGGCATGTCGGATGCGTCCGGCACCATTCGATGGCGATGGTGCCGGACCCGCCGCCGATATCCCACAGCAGTTCCCCGGGAGCGGGAGCGAGCGCCGATAATGTCAGGGCGCGCACCTCGGCCTTGGTGAGCTGGCCGTCGCCGCCGTACACGGTGTCGGGAAGGCCGGGGATACGGGTCAGGCGCGGATATCCCGGGTCGACGGCGGTTTCGATCGCGACGATATTGAGCGGATCGCCGGGCAGCGCGTCCCAGGTCTGCGCGATACCGGACACAATACGTTCCGCCGGGCCGCCCAGCTGCTCCAAAACGGTGACGGTCGATGAGCCGAAACCGTTGTCCCGCAACAGCTCCGCCACTCGCCAGGGGGTGTCGGCATCGGCACTCAATACGAGAACCCGCCGCCCCTCGGACAACTCGGGCAACACACGCACCACCGGCCGGCCGACCGCGCTGACAATGCTCACCTCCGGTAACGGCCAGCCCAGCCGTGCGCACGCCAGCGACGCCGACGACGGCTGCGGCAGCACCCACAACGCCTCCGGACCGAGCAGCCGGGCCAAGGTGGTGCCGATTCCGTAGAACATCGGATCCCCGCTGGCGAGCACCCCTAGGCGGGTCTCGCGAAATTCGGCCAACAAGCCCGGTAACGCGGGAACCAGCGGAGACGGCCAGGGCACCCGTCGCGCGGTCACCTCGTCCGGTAACAGCGCCAACTGGCGCGCCGATCCCAGCAGTACCTCGCAGCCACAGAGCGCCGCACGCACGATACCGCTCAACCCGTCCCAGCCGTCGGCACCGATACCGACCACCGGAATACGCGAACCTGTCCGGGCGAACTCGCGTTCGTACCCCATTCCGCTCACCCGACCCGCAGGTGGGAGCGTTTGCCCGCCCACACACACCTGATACTCGGAGGGGGTCCTGTCCTCACCGCACCCGACCCCGGCCATACGACCTGCTCGGCCGTACACACGGTATTACCGTCGCTCGGCGCGATATACGGGACGATCATCGCGGCATCCGCCGCCAGATCGATTGCGGGAGCAAGCGCATGCCGAAGAAGACCGGCCGCAGCACCCGGGGAATCCATACGCGGCCCGCGCGGCGCCCCAGCGCGGCCACCACCGCGTCGGCGACCTGGGTGGGGGTACTGGAGAACGGGGCCGGTGTCATCCCCTCCGTCATCCGACCGATGACGAATCCCGGACGGACGAGCAGAAGGCTCACACCACTGCCGTGCAGAGCATCGCCGAGACCGCTCGCGAACCCGTCCAGCCCGGCCTTGGCCGAACCGTAGACGTAGTTGGCGCGGCGTACCCGGATACCGGCGACCGAACCGAACACCACGATCTGTCCGCTGCCCTGGGCGCGCAGTTCGTTCGCCAGAACGGTCAGCACACTGATCTGGGCAGTGTAGTCGGTGTGCACCACCGCCAAGGCGTGCTCCGGATCGCGTTCGGCACGCGCCTGGTCACCGAGAATGCCGAACGCGAGAACCGCGACCCCCAGCGGGCCGTGCTCGGCCACGATCTTCGGCAACAGCGCCGGGTGGCTCGCGGTGTCGTCGGCGTCGAACTCGACCGTGTGCACCGCCGCCGCACCGGCCGCGGTGAGCGTCGCGGTCTCGCTCGTGAGATCGGCACTGCGCCGCGCCGCCAACACCACCACCCGGCCCGACGCCAGCCTCCGTGCCACCTCCATACCGATCTCACTGCGTCCACCGAGTACCAGTACCGTCCCGGGGTCGATCCCGCGCACACGACGTTTCATGCGCCCAGTCTGGCATCTGCCCACCGCCTCGGAGGCGACCACCGATCCGGTATCCGGGGGACCGTCGCACGAGAACACGCGCTCTCCCGCCGGCCGGGGACCCGGTCCCACGACCACGCCTCCGTCCGGCGCACGACGATCCACCGGCCCACCGAACACCACGAAACCACGCGGTTTCGGCCATCCGGAGCCGACGGCCACACTCGTGGATACACCCGCTACGGTCGGCTGATGGCGATCAGCACTGTCGAATTGTCCCCGGCCGCGCTCGACTTCGTGACCGAGCGGCACCTGGCCACCCTCACCACCCTCCGCGCCGACGGCACGCCGCATGTGGTTGCGGTCGGGTTCACCTGGGACTCCGGGACGGGGCTGGCCCGAGTGATCACCGACGGCAGTTCGGTGAAGGCGCGCAATGTGCGCCGTTCCGGATACGCCGCGGTGAGCCAAGTGGACGGGGTCCGCTGGCTCACCCTCGAGGGCCCGGCCACCGTCCTCGACGACCCGGACAACGTCACCGAGGCCGAACGCCGCTACGCCGAACGGTATCGAGAGCCGAGGGAGAACCCGACCCGGGTGGTGATCGCCATCCGGGTGCGGCGGGCGCTGTCGAGCAGCGTGCTCACAACACCGTGAGCTCGTGCGGGCGGTGGTTCACCGACTCGCGACCGTCCTCGGTAACGACCACGATGTCCTCGATCCGGGCACCCCATTCACCGGTGAAATAGATGCCGGGCTCGACACTGAACGCCATTCCTGGACGCAGTTCCAGGCCGTTGCCCGCGGTGATGTAAGGCTCCTCGTGTACCGACAGGCCGATGCCGTGGCCGGTGCGGTGCACGAAGGCGGCGCCGAATCCGGCGTCGGTGAGGATGTCGCGGGCCGCGGCGTCCACTGCCTCGGCACGGACCCCGGGCCGAACCGCGGCCACGGCCGCGGCCTGGGCCCGCTCCAGTTCGGCGTAGCGGGCGGCGATATCCTCGCGGGGTTCGCCGAGGACATAGGTCCGGGTGGAATCGGAGTAGTAGCCCGATTCCACGGGACCGCCGATATCGACGACCACCACATCGCCCTGCTCGATCCGCCGGTCGGACAGCTTATGGTGCGGGCTCGCTCCGTTGGGCCCGCTGCCGACGATGACGAACATCACCTCGGTATGGCCCTCGGCCACGATGGCGTCGGCGATATCCCGCCCCACCTCGGCCTCGGTGCGGCCGATCCGCAGCCACTCCCCCATCCGGGCGTGTACCCGGTCGATGGCGGCGCCTGCATGGCGCAGCGCCTCGACCTCCGCCTCGTCCTTGATCATGCGCAGTTCCCGCAGGACCGGGGTCGCCGAGACGGGCAGACCGCTGAACGATTCCGCCAGTGGCAGCAGATGCAGGGCGGGCATGGTCTCGGCCACCGCCACCCGGGAACCGACATGCAGCGCCGAGCGGACCAGCCGATAGGGGTCGGTACCGTCGGCCCAGTCCAGTACCCGCAGCCCGAGATCGCTCACCGCCGACTCTCCCAGTCCCGGCAGTTCCAGCTTCGGGATCACCACCGACGGGGTGGCGTTGTCGGCGGTGACCACCAGGCAGGTGAGTCGCTCGAACGAGTGGGCGCGGGAACCGATCAGATAACGCAGATCGGGCCCCGGCGTGATCAGCAGGGCGTCGAGATGGGCGTTGCGCATCAGTTGCACCGCCCGCTCCAGCCGCTCACCATAGATATCCGCCGCGAACCGTGACTCCGTATGCGCACTCATGGCCTCGACGTTACCTCGCGGCGCTGTGCTTGTTGAGCCGCCGAACTGCGCCTCCGTGGTCACGCTGCGCTACCGCCTCCCGCACTGACGCTCGACCGCGGGGCGAGATATTCGTTGTGTCGGCGATGCCGGGTAGCCTCGGCGAGTGACCTCCACCGAATCGTCGCCTGCCCCGTTGATGTTGCTCGACGGGGCGAGCCTGTGGTTCCGCGCCTTCCACGCCGTTCCGGAAAAGATCACAGCGCCCGACGGACGACCGGTGAACGCGCTGCGGGGCTTCACCGATATGGTCGCCGCGCTCATCACCCGGTATCGGCCCGGGCGTCTGGTGGTCTGCCTCGATCTGGACTGGCGTCCGCGCTTCCGGGTGGACCTGGTGCCCACCTACAAAACCCACCGCCTGGCCACCGCCGCCGACGCCCCTGGCGCCGAAGAGGTCCCCGATACGCTCACCCCGCAGGTCGACATGATCATGCAGGTGCTGGCCGCGGCCGGGATCGCCACCGGCGGCGCCGAGGGACTGGAGGCCGACGACGTGCTCGGCACCCTCGCCACCCAGGAGATCAGCGACCCGGTGATCGTCGTCAGCGGCGACCGCGACCTACTGCAGTTGGTCCGCGACACCCCGCAGCCACCGGTACGGGTGTTGTACGCGGGTCGGGGCCTGGCCAAGGCGGAGCTGTTCGGCCCGGCCGAGGTCGCCGCGAAATACGGTGTGCCGCGGGAGAACGCCGGCCCCGCCTATGCCGATATGGCCACCCTGCGTGGCGATTCCTCCGACGGACTGCCCGGCGCGCCCGGGATCGGGGAGAAGACGGCGGCCTGCCTCATTTCGCATTTCGGTTCATTGGAAGCGCTCATGGCAGCCCTCGGCGATCCCGAGGCCGACCTCGCCCGGGGTGTACGCGCCAAGCTCCATGACGCACAGGACTATGTGAAGGCCGCCGCACCGGTGGTCCGCGTCGTCCGCGACGCCACCGTGGTGCTGTCCCGCCCCGATATCCTGCACTCCACCCCCGCCGATCCGGGCAAACTGCGGGAGTTGGCCACGGCCTACAACGCCGAGAGCCCCGTCAAGCGTCTTATCGAAGCGATCGCCGGACCGGTCTGAGCCGAGCGCGGCCCGGAAACCCGGCCGCGCACACCCCGCTGGCCGGCCGGACCGGGCAAGGTGCGGCCGGGCAGCGCGGGGTCTCGGATCAGCTGGGACGGCCGACCTCGTAGGTCCCGTCGTCCTTGGTGATCTTGATATTCACCGTTTTGGCCTCCCCGCCCACCTTCAGCTCGCAGGTGAACGTGGCATCGACCTGCACCTGTTGGCCGGACGGGCAGGTCACATCGCTGATGTCCTCGATCCCGTACGACTCCGACAGCACCTTCTGCACGCCGCTCTGCAGGGCATTCTGATCGAGTTCGTCCTTGGCGGTGAGCATCAGGATCAGTGCGACGACACCGCCGACCACCGCCAGCGCCAGGACCGCGAGACCGACGATCAGTCCGGTCTTCTTACCCCCATCCTGCGACGGGCCGGGCTGCGCACCCCACTGCTGCTGCGGCTGCTGCCCCCACTGTGCCTGCGGCTGTCCCCACTCCTGCGACTGCTGATGCTGCGGCTGTCCCCCCTCCTGGTGCGGCTGTTGACCCCACTGTTGCTGTTGCTGGGGTTGCCACTGCGGCTGCGAGGGCTGCTGATCACCCCACTGCGGCTGGGGCTGCGACGGCTGCTGACCGCCCCACTGGGCCTGCGGCTGCCCCCACTGCTGATGACCACCCTGATCGCCCCATTTCTGTGTGGGTTGCGCCTGCTGCGGATCGGGCTGCTGCGCAAAAGGCTGCTGACCGCCCCACTGCTGGGCCGGGTCGGCTCCGCCGGGGTGAGCGGGGCCGGTCGCGCCAGGGTTGTGTCCGGCTCCGCCGGGTGCCTGCTGTCCACCCCACACCTGGGTGGGATCATTGCGTCCCTCCCCTGGGTTGGGGGCGTCGTTCGGTCCGTACGGGCCGCTCATCTGCTTGCCTCCACTCGCAATCGTCATACACACGGTAGCCCCCCGCGTGCGCATGAAATCAAATCACAATCAGGGTAATCACGCTGCGTCCACCGCGACGACACCCCGCCGGATCGCGCGCACCGCTTTGGCGGCGGTCGAGGCGATCTCCGGATCGTCGGCGGTGTCGTGGATCTGGTCCAACAGGTCGATCACCTGTCGGCACCAGCGCACGAAGTCACCGGCCGACTGCGGCGAGTGCTGCTCCCCACTGGCGAGCAGCGATTCGGCCAGTGCCTCGCCACGTGCCCATTTGTAGATGCCGGTGACGAATCCCAGATCCGGTTCACGGGTCGGCTGCAGGCGATGCTCGGCCTCGTCCGACCGCAGCCGCGACCACTCGGCGATGGTGGCGGCGACGGCCCGCCGAATCGGCGCCGTGGGACCGGCGGCACCGAGGAAGCCGCTCTCGGACCGCGACTCGTACACCAGGATCGACACCACCGCCGCCAGTTCCGCCGGCCCCAGACCGCGCCACAGTCCCTGGCGCAGACATTCGGCCACCAGCAGATCGCTTTCGGCGTAGATACGGGCCAGGCGGCGGCCGTCCGCGGTAACTTCCCCGTCGTGGACGAACCCACGTTGCTCCAACAGTCCGACGATCCGATCGAAGGTGCGGGCCAACGAGTTCGTGGTGGCGGCGACCTTCTGCTGCATACTCTCGGTCTCCCGCCGGATCCGGTGATAGCGCTCACCGATCCGGGCCAACTGCTCACGGTCGGGGCGGGAATGCGCGGAATGTGAGCGCAGACTGCGGCGCAGGGCGGCCAGTTCGGGATCGTCGGCGGCCCTCGACCGGCGGTCGCGCCGCGGTCGGCCCGGCGCGGTGATACCGGTACTGCGCAGCGCCGAGGCCAGATCGCGACGGGCGCGGGCGGTACGGTGGTCCACCCGACGGGGCAGCCGCATCCGGCCCAACGGCTGCGCCGGCACCGGGAAATCGGCGGCCGAGACCCGGCCCGCCCATTTGTCCTCGGTGAGCACCAGTGGCCGCGGATCACCCGGCGTGGCATCCGGTTCCAGGATCACCGCCAGACCCGCGCGACGCCCGGTGGGAATGGCCACCACATCGCCGCGGCGCAGCGCGGTGAGCGCGGCGACGGCGGTATCGCGGCGGTCGGCGCGCGACTGCTGGGACAGCTGTTTCTCCCGCTGCTTGATCCGTTCCCGCAGTGAGAAGTAGGCGAGGAACTCACCGTCCTCACCACCGAGCTGGGCGGCGAGTTTACGCAATTGGGCCTCGTTGCGTTCGATACCGCGCACCAGGCCCACCACCGAGCGGTCGGCCTGGAACTGGGCGAATGACCGCTCCAACAGTTCCCGCGACTCCTCTGCGCCCATCCGGTCGATCAGGTTGATCGACATGTTGTAACCGGGACGGAACGAGCTGCGCAGCGGATAGGTGCGAGTGGAGGCGAGCCCGGCGACCGCGCTGGTATCGACCTCGGGCTGCCACAGCACCACCGCATGGCCCTCCACGTCGATACCGCGGCGGCCGGCACGCCCGGTGAGCTGTGTGTATTCACCCGGGGTGAGTTCGGCGTGGGTTTCGCCGTTGAACTTGACCAGCCGCTCGAGCACCACCGTGCGAGCCGGCATGTTGATGCCCAGCGCCAGGGTTTCGGTGGCGAACACCGCTCGGACCAGGCCGTTGACGAACAGCTCCTCCACCGTGTGTCGAAAGGCGGGCAGCATACCGGCATGGTGAGCGGCCAAACCGCGGTACAGTGCCTCCCGCCATTCCCAGTAACCGAGCACTTCCAGATCCCCACGCGGCAAATCGCCGGTGTGCTTCTCGATGATCTCGTCGATCCGCTCACGGGTGCCCTCGTCGCCCAGATCCAACGACGAACGTAGGCATTGGGCGAGCGCGCCGTCACAGCCGGCGCGGCTGAAGATGAACACGATGGCGGGCAGCAGCCCTTCCCCGTCCAGCCGGGTCAGCATCTCCGGGCGCGGCAGCGGACGGAAGAACCGACGCGGCCCCCCGCGCCCGCGCGGACCGCCCCAGCCGTCCATCCGGTCGGCGGCTTCCCGGTGCCGGATATAACGCACCAGATCCTCGTCGACAACCACGCGCTGTTCCGAGGAAGAGGTGTCGAACAGGTCGAACATCCGGCGACCGACCATGACGTGCTGCCACAGCGGCACCGGCCGCGTCTCGTCCACCACCACCGCGGTATCGCCGCGCACGGTCTCCATCCAGGCGCCGAACTCCTCGGCATTCGACACCGTGGCCGACAGGCTGACCAACCGCACCTCCGGCGACAGATGCAGGATGACCTCTTCCCACACCGCGCCGCGGAACCGGTCGGCCAGATAGTGCACCTCGTCCATCACCACATAGGACAGCGTCGCCAGGGTCTCGGACGAGGCGTAGATCATGTTCCGCAGCACCTCGGTGGTCATCACCACCACCTGGGCATCCGGGTTGATCGCCTGATCGCCGGTGAGCAGCCCCACCCGTCCCCGGCCGTAGCGTTCGGTGAGGTCGGCGAACTTCTGGTTGGACAGGGCTTTGATCGGGGTGGTGTAGAAGCATTTGCCACCCGAGGCGAGTGCCAGATGGACCGCGAACTCGCCGACCACGGTCTTACCCGCGCCGGTGGGCGCGCAGACCAGCACACTGTGTCCCTCTTCCAAGGCGGTGCAGGCCTGGTGCTGGAACGGGTCGAGATCGAAGCGGAGCTCCGCGGCGAACCGAGACAGTTCCGCTGTCAGCGCCGTATTCCGTGTCACTTGTCAGAGGGTATCGGAGTAATCCGACACCGGTCGTGTCGTTTTGTCCGCCACCGGGACCGTCCCGGGCGTGTCGAGGGGAGCGGCCGCCTCCACCGGCTCGGGAGCGGCGATCGTCGACGCCTCTTCATCGGCCGGCGCCCCCCAGCCCTCGGCCTGCGCCTGCCGCGCCCGCCGCTTGTCGTTGATCCGCGCGAACTGCACCGCCATCTCGAACAGCACCGTCAACGCCAACGCCAACGCCAACATGGAGAAGGGGTCCTGCGGGGTCACGATCGCGGCGAATACGAACAATCCGAAGATGATCCCCCGCCGCCACGACTTCAGCTTCTCGTACGGGAGCATCCCGATCAGATTCAATCCGACGATCAACAGGGGCGTCTCGAAACTGACCCCGAAAATGATCAGCAACTGGATGATGAACCCGAAGTACTGCGAGCCGCTCAGGGCGGTGATCTGCACATTGTCACCGATACTGAGCAGAAAGCTCAACGCGTGCACGACCACCACATAGGCCAGCACCGCACCGGCGGCGAACAGTACCGAGCCGGAGCCGACGAAACCGATCGCGTACCGACGTTCCTTCGGATACAGCCCCGGGGTGATGAACGCCCACAGCTCGTACAGCCACACCGGGCACGCCAACACCACGCCCGCGACCAGGGCGACCTTCAACCGCAACATGAACTGCTCGAACGGCGCCGTCGCCAACAGCCGGCACTCTCCGTCCAGTGTCAACGACGCCCGGGTTTCCGGCGGCAGATCGCAATACGGGCCGCGCAGCAACTCACCCAGGCTCGGCAGCCCGAAAAAGGAATGCGAATACCACAGGAATCCGAGGATGGTGGTCAGCAGCACCGCGGCGAGGGAGATCAGCAGCCGAGTACGCAACTCCTGGAGATGCTCCACCAACGACATGGTGCCGTCGGGGTTGGTCCTGCGCCGACTACGCCGGGGATCGAACGGAATACGCATGATGTGGCTGCCCCTGTGCTCACGTGCCTTGCTCCACCCGGACGGCGGCTACCCGTCGAATCCGACAACCGGGAACTGCCCGGGCGGATAGCGACGAGAGCCCGGCCGGAGATGCCGGGTCACAATATCGTTCCCGGTTCGCGGCGGACCCGCCCGGGGACTGTTCGGCTCTAAAGCGTCTTCCGCTCTTTCGCGGTTTCGGTGGTCGACGCGGTGACCGCCTGCTGCCCGGGCGGCAGCTGCTGCGTCGGCTGCGCCGCGGCATTCGACGAGGAGCCGCCCTCGCTCTGCATCTGAGTGACCTCACTCTTGAAGATGCGCAACGACCGACCGAGGCTGCGGGCCGCGTCGGGCATCCGCTTCGCGCCGAAGAACACCACGAAGACCGCCGCGATGATCAGCCAGTGCCAGATGCTCAGACTGCCCATGTGTATTACCTCCAAAGACTGTGGTGATTTCGATGCTACCTGCCCGCATGACGTGCACGAACCGGCGCCATGGGCGAGGTCCGGCGTGGTCACGGACCGGCGAACCGGAAGCAACGGCCGCACAACGTCCCGCGACCGGAAGCCCTCGGGCGGGGAACAAAACCACCGGGCCGGCGCTCACGCGGGGCCGGCGGCCTCCAGGTCGGCCGCGGCATAGGCGGCCAGGGCGGTGTCGGAACGCTCACGCACCGCCGCCACCAGCTCCACCGGCCCGAGCACGGTGACACCGGAGCCGAAACCGAGCACCAGCCGGGTCATCCAGTCCAGGGTAGCGAACCGCATGGTCGCCTCCAGGCTGCCGTCCGGATGCACCGCCACCCGGTGCATGGGGTACTGGTCCAGCACCCAGCTGTAGTCGACGGTGATACGCAGCCGGGCCTGCGGGAGGGCCGGATCGTCCTGGAACAGGTCGAGGACGGCGTCGGTATCGGTGGCGTGGCTCGGCGGGCGGGCCGGTTCGTCGAGTTCGGTGGCGGTCTCGATCCGGTCGAATCGGAACAGTCGCACCCCCTCGGCCTGCCGGCACCAGCCCTGCAGGTAGCTGTTGTTGTCGACCAGCACAATCCGAATGGGGTCGACCACCCGTTCGGAGACCACGTCGCGGCTGGCCGAGTAGTACACCAATCGCACCGCGTGCTGCTTCGCGAGCGCCGCCCGCACGGCCCGCACCGCGGGCTCCTCGGTCGACTGCCGCCCGTCTCCCGTCTCCGCCGAGCCGTCCGCCGGCCGGCCCGACACCGCCGTATGCGCCGGCGCGGGCTCTTGCGCCGGGAACGCCGAGGAGGATTTCGACGCGGTGGTCTTCGAGGTGTCCCCGGAAATAGCCGACTCGATCTTGGCGATGGCCGAATGCGCCGCCGTCGGATCCACCATGCCGGGCAGGTCCACGATCGACCGCAGCGCCACCAGCAGCGCCGTGGCCTCGGTGGAGGTGAGCCGCAGCGGGCGCTCGATACCGGCCGAGAAGGTGACCTCGATGCTCTCCTCGGAGAACGACAGATCGATCAGATCACCGGGCCCGTAACCGGGCAGTCCACACATCCACAGCTGGTTCAGATCGCTCATCAGCTGTTTGGTGGTGACGCCGAGGTCGGCGGCCGCCTCGGCGGGACCGATCCCCGGGTTCGCGATGAAATACGGCACCATATTAAGCAGCCGCGACAACCGCACCGACAACCGACTGGTACTCATGCTGTGTCCTCTTTCGGCATGAGCGGGCGCCCTGCGTGGTCACGCTGCGCTACCGCCTCCGGGCGATGACCGCTCATGCGGTGACCTCCGTCCGGTCCAGCACCGACCGCAGCCGCGCGATCACATCCTCGCGCAGCGGCGCCGGCGTCAAAACCAGGGCGTCGGGGCCGAGGCCGGTGATCACGCGGGCCAGCCAGTCGCGGGAACGGATCGGCAGTTCGACCACCGTGCCCGCGCGGCCCGCGATCGTCCGGTCACCGACCGGCCGCCCGAGCCGGCGCAACTCCCCGCCCCGACCCTCGGCCACCCAGACGGTCGCCGAACCGGTCACCGGAGCGCTTCCGGTGACCGTGGCCACGATTTCCCGCAGATCCACCTCGTCGGGTTTGCGCACGGCGTTGCGCGGCCCGTAGGGGGTGATCTCGTCGCCGATCCGGGACAGGCGGAAGGTCCGGGTCGCGTTCTTCACCCGGTCGTGACCCACCAGATACCATCGGCCGCGGTGGGTGACCACACCCCACGGCTCCACATCGCGCATCAGGTACGGCTCGTTGATCGCGCCCCGATGTTCGAATCGCACCGCCTGACCTGCGTCGATGGCGGCCAGCAGTTTGCCCAGTACCGGTTCGGAGCCGCGGGTGCGCGCGGGGACGGCCGGGATCGTGGCGATCGCACTGTCGGTTTCCACATGGATCCCCGCGGCGCGGAGTTTCAGCAGGGCGCCGCCGGCTGCCGCGGCCAGCTCCGGTGATTCCCACATCTGCACCGCGACCGCGACCGCCGCGGACTCCTCACTGGTCAGATCGATCTCGGGCAGCTCGTAGGCGTCCCGGTTGATTCGGTAGCCCTCCACCGTGGAGAACTGGCCCGCCGGGCCCAACTCCAGCGGGATGCCCAGATCACGCAGTTCGTTCTTATCGCGTTCGAACATACGGCTGAACGCCTCGTCGCCGGCGCAGTCCTCGTAGCCCGCGACACTGTGTCTGATCCGCTCCGCGGTCAGGAACTGCCGGGTCGACAGCAGTGCGATGACCAGATTCATCAGCCGCTCGACCTTGGATATCGCCACTCGAACAGCGTAATGCAGTGTTGGATTGCGCCGCCTCCGGCGGCGCGGGTTGCGGGCCCCGAGGTCCCGTGTTTCAGTGCCCGAGACTCGCGCCTGCGGCGCATGCGCTTCGGGCACTGAAACACGGGACGGCCCGCAACCTTTATGGGCCTCGCCGAACTCGGCGCAGGACGAACTCGGCGCAGGAAGAGAGCGGCAGATCATGGGAGGTGCGGCAGACCGTGGGAAGTAATGCGTGACCGACTTCGCAAACAGGTCAGCGTGCGGTCTCGGTCCGGGAGGCCGGTCCGCCGTCTCGGTCGGGACCGCTCTCGGGAACCGGTGAACCGCATCCTGACGTACGCCACAGCGCCGAGTCCGGCGAGGCCCCCAAGGGTTGAGCCCGCGTCGGCTTTCGGCCCGCGAAGCGCATGCGGCGCAGCCGCGAGTCTCGCGGGCCGAAAGCCGACGCCTCAGGGGCTCAACCCCGCGGCGCCGCAGGCGCCGCCAAAAGACACAGCCGCCAAACTACATGGAGGCGATCAGCCGGTCGACGCGTTCGTCGACGGAACGGAACGGATCTTTGCACAGCACCGTGCGCTGGGCCTGGTCGTTCAGTTTCAGGTGTACCCAGTCGACGGTGAAATCGCGTCCCGCCGCCTGGGCCGCGTTGATGAAATCCCCGCGCAGTTTGGCCCGGGTGGTCTGCGGCGGGGTGTCCACCGCGGCGTCGACCGCCTCGTCTTCGGTGACCCGCTTGGCCAGCCCCTTGCGCTGCAGCAGGTCGAAGACGCCGCGGCCGCGTTTGATGTCGTGGTAGGCCAGATCCAGCTGGGCGATCTTGGGATCGGACAGGTCCATCCCGTAACGCTCCTGGTAGCGCTGGAACAGTTTGCGCTTGATCACCCAGTCGATCTCGGTATCGACCTTGGCGAAATCCTGGGCCTCCACCGCGTCCAGGGTACGTCCCCATAGATCCACCACCTGGTCGATCTGTGGATCGCGTTCCCGGTTGCGCAGATGCTCCACGGCGCGGGCGTAGTACTCGCGCTGGATGTCGAGCGCGCTGGCCTGGCGGCCGCCGGCCAACCGCACGGGGCGGCGCCCGGTGAGGTCGTGGCTGACCTCACGGATGGCGCGGATCGGGTTGTCGAGCGCGAAATCGCGGAACGAGACCCCGGCCTCGATCATCTCCAACACCAGCGACGCGGTGCCCACCTTGAGCATGGTGGTGGTTTCGGACATGTTCGAATCGCCGACGATGACATGCAGCCTGCGGTACTTCTCGGCATCGGCGTGCGGTTCGTCGCGGGTGTTGATGATCGGACGCGAGCGGGTGGTGGCCGAGGACACGCCCTCCCAAATGTGCTCGGCCCGCTGCGACAGGCAGTAGGTGGCCGCCTTGGGTGTCTGCAGCACCTTGCCCGCGCCGCAGATCAGCTGCCTGGTGACCAGGAACGGCAACAACACATCGGAGATGCGGGAGAACTCGCCGGCCCGGACGACCAGGAAGTTCTCGTGGCAGCCGTAGGAGTTGCCCGCCGAGTCGGTGTTGTTCTTGAACAGGTAGATGTCCCCGCCGATCCCCTCCTCGGCCAGACGCTGTTCGGCATCGATGAGCAGATCCTCGAGCACCCGCTCCCCGGCCCGGTCGTGGGTGACCAACTGGACCAGGCTGTCACATTCGGCGGTGGCGTATTCCGGATGCGATCCGACGTCGAGGTACAGCCGGGCACCGTTGCGGAGGAACACGTTGGAACTGCGCCCCCACGACACCACCCGGCGGAACAGATACCGGGCCACCTCGTCGGGGCTGAGCCGGCGGTGTCCGTGGAACGTGCACGTCACACCGAATTCGGTCTCGATCCCCATTATTCGTCGCTGCACACTATCGACATTACAGCCATGACGTGGGGTTGCGTGGGGCTGCGGAAAACCCGACTGCATACGTCTTGGCAACGATTGGTGTGAAATCGGTCCGATCGCAGGGCATCGGGACGCGGAAAACACGTGGTCGGCGCACGGTCGAGGCCGCGGGCCGGTGCCGGCGGAGATAACGCGGCGTAACCGCGCGGGCGCAGCACGGAGGCCCAACAGGCAGCCCGGTCGAGTGACCGTGGGGTGGCGCAGTGTCACCACACGGGCGCAAAGTGCGGCTCCCGACGGACACCGCGGCCGACACCGGAGGAGGTAGCGCGGTCGTCATCCCGGATGCCGCTCGGGTGACCCGGCAGCACCGCGCCCGGTCGCCGGCGGGTGTCATACCGCCGGCGACCGGGTTGGTTGGGGACTACTTCTCCTTATCGCCGGTGTCCACGGGTTTCCCCTCACCGTCCGGTTTCCCGGCGTCGGCGGAAGCCTCGGCCGGAGCCAACAGCTGTTCCAACGCCGCGCGACCGACCCGCCGGAAGGCCCGACGGGGCCGGGCCTGCTCGAGGGTGGCGACCTCGAGCGAACCGACGCCCAGCGTCCGCTTCTCCTTGTCGGCACCGTCCGGTACCCCGGCCTGCAGTGCCCGCACCGCGACGCCCACGGCGGCCGCGAGATCCATACCCGACCGGTAGGAATCCTTCAGCGCCGTGAGGATCGGCTCGGTGGTACCGCCCATCACCACATAATCGCGTTCGTCGACGATCGAACCGTCGAAGGTGATGCGGTACAGCACTGCCTCCGGCTCCTGCTCCGGATAGCTGACCTCCGCGACACAGATCTCCACCTCGTAGGGCTTGAGCTGATCGGTGAAGATCGTGCCCAGCGTCTGGGCGTAGGCGTTGGCCAGCGCCCGCCCGGTGACGTCACGTCGGTCGAACTGATATCCGCGCAGATCGGCCTGCAGGATGCCGCCGCGGCGCAGATTCTCGAACTCGTTGTACTTGCCGACGGCGGCGAAGCCGATCCGGTCGTACAGTTCGCTCACCTTGTGCAGGGTCGCCGACGGGTTCTCCGCGACGAACAGCACACCCTTGTCGTACACCAGCACCACGACACTGCGACCCCGAGCGATGCCCTTGCGCGCGAGCTCGGTCTTGTCGCGCATGATCTGCTCGGCCGACGCATAGTACGGCAGTGTCATGCGCGGATGCTCCCTTCCTGTTCGGCCGCCTCACGGTCGGCGGCGATACCGCGGGCGATGCCCTCGAGGCGTTCCTCGGGCACCTCCACCGCACCGTCGGAGTCGATGACGATCGCCGTCGGATAGATTCCGCGCAGCAGGTCGGGTCCGCCGGTGGCGGTATCGTCGTCGGACGCGTCGACCAGGGCCTCGACCGCGATACGCAGCGCCCGGTCCTGATCGATCCCCTTGGAGTAGAGCTTCTTCAGCGATGTCCTGGCGAACATCGATCCGGAGCCGACCGCGGTGAAACCGAACCGCTCTTCGCTGCGACCGCCCACCACGTCGAAGGAGACGATGCGCCCGGCGCGGTCCGGGTCGGTGGCCTGTTCGTCGTAACCGATCAGCAGCGGCACCACCGCGAGCCCCTGCATGGCGGCCGGCAGGTTGTCACGCACCATCTTCGACAGTTTGTTGGCCTTACCGTCGAAGGTGAGCGACACCCCCTCGATCTTCTCGTAGTACTCCAACTCCACCGCGAACAGCCGCACCAGTTCGATGGCCATCCCGACGGTGCCGGCGATACCGGTCGCCGAATAGGTGTCGGTGATGTGCACCTTCTCCACGTCCCGACCGGCCAGCAGGTTGCCCTGGGTGGATCGGCGGTCACCGGCGATCAACACGCCACCCCGGTAGGACACGGCGACGACCGTGGTCCCGTGCGGGGCGATATCCGACGCGCCGCCGCCGGTATTCCCGACGGCGGCGTTGCCGGTTACCGCATCGCCGAATCTGTTGCTCGGCAACAGCTCCGGCGCGTGCATTCGCAGATGTTCGGTAAAGGATGACAGGGCGTACCCCGGGTGGAGACGCATGGGGTCACCTGCGGTCACTGGCCACCTTTCTGCACGTAGGCCCGGACGAAGTCCTCGGCGTTCTCCTCGAGCACATCATCGATCTCGTCGAGCAGGTCGTCGGTGTCCTCCGCCAGCTTCTCGCGCCGTTCCTGACCCGCGGCATCCACACCGTCCAGGCCCTCGTCATCGTCGCCGCCCCCGGCGCGTTTGGTCTGCTCTTGTGCCATCGCAGCCGACCTCCTCTGTGTTCACCACGACCGATCCCTCGTTCGGATCTCGGCCGAATCGTGAGCAGCATCTGTGCTCGTCTCTCAACACTACCCAGCCCGAGCGACACATAGTCGGATTCCACCGCCCCGGCACCGGGCCGATACCGAAACGCGGTGGTTCGCACCCGCCCGTGGCGGGCGTCACCGACCGGTGCCGCGCGCTCAGCTGGTGAGCTGTTCCACCAGGTCGGCGGCGGTTCCGACACCGTCGAGCAGCTCCCCGACATGCGCTTTGGTGCCACGACGAGGCTCGAGGGTGGGAATCCGCACCAACGAATCACCGCCCAGATCGAAGATCACCGAATCCCAGCTCGCGGCCGCGATATCGGCGCCGAAGCGGCGCAGGCATTCACCGCGGAAATAGGCGCGGGTATCGGTGGGCGGGGTCGTCATGGCCTCCACTACCTGCTGCTCGTTGACCAGGCGTTTCATCGAACCACGGGCCACCAGGCGATTGTACAGGCCCTTGTCCAGGCGGACATCGGAGTACTGCAGGTCCATCAGATGCAGTTTGGGCGCGGCCCAGCCCAGGCCCTCACGGCTGCGCATACCCTCCAACAGCCGCAGTTTGGCGGGCCAGTCCAATAGGTACGCGCATTCCATCGGATCGCGTTCCAGCAGGTCCAAAACCATGGACCAGTTCTCCAGGATGTCGGTGACGCGGGGATCGTCGGTGCCCTCGTGGAACGCGGCCACCCGCTCCAGGTAGATCCGCTGCAGCGCCAGGCCGGTCAGTTCCCGGCCATCGGCCAGCGCCACCGTGGCGCGCAGGGTCGGATCGTGACTGATGGTGTGCACCGCCGTCACCGGACGGGCCAGCTGCAGATCCGACAGGTCCGCGCCGGATTCGATCAGGTCCAGCACCAGGGCCGTGGTGCCGACCTTGAGGTAGGTCGACATCTCGGCCAGATTGGCGTCACCGATGATAACGTGCAACCGGCGGTACTTGTCGGCGTCGGCGTGCGGTTCGTCCCGGGTGTTGATGATGCCGCGTTTGAGCGTGGTCTCCAGGCCGACCTCGACCTCGATGTAGTCGGCGCGCTGCGACAGCTGGAAGCCGGCGTGCTCACCGGACTGCCCGATCCCGACCCGGCCGGAACCACAGATCACCTGGCGGGACACGAAAAACGGTGTCAGCCCCACGATCACCGCGTTGAACGGGGTTTCCCGGTTCATCAGGTAGTTCTCGTGGGTACCGTAGGAGGCGCCCTTGCCGTCGATATTGTTCTTGTACAGCTGCATCCGGGGCGCACCCGGAACACTGGAGGCGTGCCGGGCGGCGGCCTCCATCACCCGCTCCCCCGCCTTGTCCCACAGGACGGCGTCCAGCGGATCGGTCACCTCGGGGGCGGAGTATTCCGGATGAGCGTGGTCGACATACAGCCGGGCGCCGTTGGTGAGGATCATATTCGCGGCGCCGACCTCGTCGGCGTCGATCACCGGCGCCGGACCGTTCATCCGGCTCAGATCGAAACCGCGGGCGTCCCGCAGCGGGGATTCCACCTCGTAGTCCCAGCGCGTGCGCTTGGCCCGAGGCACTCCCTCGGCGGCAGCGTAGGCAAGTACCGCCTGGGTGGAGGTGAGGATCGGGTTGGCCGAGGGCTCGGTCGGAGTGGAGATGCCGTACTCGACCTCGATACCGATGATGCGCTGCATGGCATCGAGCCTAAACGACATCGTCGGACGGCCGTCCGTCAACAGGCCGCGCGCGACCGGAGCGAAGAGGGAGGTACGCCCGAGAACACGACCGGAAAGCCCTCCGCCTCCCGCCCCGCGCACAGCCGGAGAGGGCCGGGGTACGGGTGGGCGACAAGCGGAAGCCATCCCACCGGTACTACTTCCGGACGACATCTCGTCGCAGAAAATCCTCCCCCGCGTGATCCTTTCGGGTGACGCGGCGGCGCGCCGCGTGGTGCGATGGTCTCACAATGACCCGCTCCCGGACCGATGTGGCCGTCGGTGAATCGACACCGCCCCGCCCATCCCGACTGGTGGCCCTGGACGTGCTGCGCGGTATGGCGATACTGGGCACGCTCGGCACCAATATCTGGATCCTGACCGACCCCGAGGGCATGATCGGCTACATCGAGCGGCTGAGCACCGCCCCCGCCGATGCGTGGATGTGGGCGGAGAAGGCGCTGCAGCAGGTGGCGCAGGGCAAATTCCTGGGATTGCTCACCATTATGTTCGGCGTCGGGCTGGCCATCCAGCAGGCGTCGGCGCAGCGGGGCGGACGGAGTTGGCCGGGTGCCTACCCGTGGCGGGCCGGGCTGCTGTTCCTCGACGGGCTGCTCAACTTCCTGTTCATCGCCGAGTTCGACGTGTTGATGGGCTATGCGGTGACCGCGCTGATCGTCGCCTATGTGTTGGCGCGCGGTCCACGAGGCCGGCGACAATGGATAATCGGTGCCGCGGGTATCCACCTGGCGATTCTGACGCTACTCGCCCTCGCCGTGGCCGTGGGCCCGCGGGGCGAACCGACCGGTTCCGAACCGCTGAACCCGAACCCCTACGCCGACGGCTCGTTCTGGGACCTGGTGTTGTTCCGGCTCCAGAACGCGGGAGGTTTCCGCCTCGAGCCGGTCGTGATCCTGCCGATGACGATCGCGCTGTTCCTGGTCGGCGCCCGGCTGTACCGGACCGGGGTGTTCGCTCCCGAAGGCGCCGGACTGCGGCGCCGGCTCATGATCGTCGGTTTCGGCGCCGCCATGCCGGTGGATCTGCTCGGCGGCATCCTCGGCGGTGGTGTGAGCGTGAATGTGATCCTGCTGCTCCGCTACGGCACGGCTCCGTTCGTCTCGTTGGCCATCCTGGCCCTGGTCGCCGAGTTCTACCTGCGCCGGCCGCGCGTCGGTTTCCTCGGCCGCCGGATGACCGAGGTGGGTCGGACCGCTCTCAGCTGCTATATCCTGCAGAATCTCGTCGGCTCGATCCTGTGCTACGGCTGGGGTTTCGGCCTGGCGGCCCGCTACGCCCCCGGGTCCCGGGTTCCGTTCACCATCGCGATCTACCTGGTCGTCATCGTCATCATCACGGCCTTCGCCCACCTGTGGCTGCGTTATTTCGAGCGCGGCCCCGTCGAATGGCTGTGGCATACGAGCTATCGGCGCCTCGCCGGATCGGGCGCATAAGGTGGTACCACACCGCTGTGGCGCCACCGCCTCGCGGCGGAGGCCACGATGACGACCGATCCGGCCCGGCTCGAAGTCGGACGGCTGCACCTGCTCGGCGAACTCCGCGAGTTACGCCGCCGGGTCGCCGGCCTCACGGCCGGCTACCGCGAACTCGGCGAATCCGGCGCGCTGTCGGGCACCGACGGTATCGGCGCTCCCACCACGCCGGACTACTGTCTCGCGGGCGCGGCCGATGTGTTCGCCGAGGCGCTACTCGAGCTCGATGCCGCCACCGACGCCCTCGACCGTGTGGGCGACTGCACCGGTCGGCTGTGTTCGGTGCCCTGGCCCATACCGTCCTGACGGCGGTGTTCCGGTGTCACGGCGACGGCCGGAACCGCGAACTCTCGAGTTCGCACATCGGCGAATTCCCCTGTGTGCGTGCGGAAGTAGGCGTCCCGTAGCGGTTTCGAACACGGAAAATCGCTCGCCGCGACACCCGATGTTCCGTATCGTGCGTCGTGCGGTCGAGCACAGGGCGCACCGGAATCTCCGGAGCGCGTTCCCGATATCGGCTCGATCGCCGCCTATGGTGGCGCAGATCCGAGGAATCTGTGGGGTTCGACTCCCTCTGGTGGTGTCCCCGCCCGGTCGTCGCCGGGACCGCGGCCATGCGGGCTCTCCGGTCGTGTCCGGGGAATGCCCCCGCCGCTGTTTCGTGGCCGGCCGGGGACATTCGGGAGCGGTGCGACGAGACAGATCGGGGAGGGAGCGAAGACATGTACACCACGGTCATGGAGTGGCAGCGGACGCTGCTGTTGCGCGACGGTACGGTCCGGCGGGTTCTCGAACCCGGTCGGCACCGGTACAACCGGAAGCGCTGCACCCTGCTCCCGGTCGATATGCGTCCCCGGCTACTGGTCGTCGCCGGCCAGGAACTGCTCACCTCCGACGGTTTGTCGCTGCGCGTGAGTTTCGCGGTGACCTGGCAGGTCACCGATCCGGTCGCGTACACCACCGGGGCGCAGAACGCCGATTCGGTCCTGTACGCGGCGATTCAGAACGCCGCCCGGGACGCGGTCACCGGACACACCCTCGACGAACTGCTCACCGACCGGTCGCTGCTCGTCCCCGACGCGGAGATCCTCGCCGATGCCGTACGGCGTGTGGGTATGACGGTCACCGAGGCGCATACACGGGACCTCATGCTCCCCGGCGAACTGCGGAAGGCGGCCCTGGAAACCATCCTGGCCCGCGAGCGCGGCCGCGCCGAACTCGAACGCGCCCGCGCCGAGGCCGCGGCCCTGCGCTCTCTGGCCAATACCGCGCGCCTGCTCGAGGAGCATCCGGCACTTCTGCGTCTGCGCACCTTGCAGGTGGCCGGCGCGCCGGGCACACAGATCGTGCTCGATCCCCGCGATCAGCACTGAGCCACCCGGGAATAAACTTGCCCACTATGCAATATTGCCTTATGGGCAATTTTATGGGATGCTCGGTACATGGCCGATGAACCCGAGCTCGGACTCCGGGAACGCAAGAAGCGCGATACTCGGCGCGCACTCAGTGACGCAGCCCTGGAACTCATGTTCGAACGCGGTATCGAGAATGTGGTACGCGAGGACATCGCCGAACGGGCGGGAGTCTCGGTCCGCACTTTCACCAACTACTTCTCCAACAAATACGAGGCCGTCGGCTATCGGCAGATCGAACGGCTCCGCCGGAGCGCCGAGCTACTGCTCCATCGCCCGGGGGACGAACCGCTGTGGACGGCGATCACCGAGGCCATGGTGCAACCGCTCCACGAGGACGGTGGCGGTCATACCCCGACAGCGGCGATGCTCGCCGAGACCCGCAAACTCCTGACCACACCGGAGGCGCAGGCCGCCACCACCAGGGCAATCGGCGACGACCTGGTCCGCGCGATCGCTCGGCGCACCGGCACCGAACCCACCGATCTGTACCCGAGACTGGTCGCGGCCACCGTCCACGCCGCCTACACCGTCACGCTCGACACCTATACCCGAACCGATCCCCCCATACCTGCCACGACAATCCTGCGCGAGGCGCTGTACCGGCTGTCGCGGGGGCTCCCCGCCCCAACCGACTGAGCACCCCCTCCCGCAACTCGATACGCACCCCGGTGGACGACCTGTGTCCCACCCGGGAATCCGGCACGACCTCCGACGCTCCACCCGACATCCCATCCGACGCCCGATCCGATAGGGGCCACGCCACCATGCCCGAAAACAGCGTCCCGACCCGGCCACACGATGTCATCATCTCCGGTGCCGGGCCGAACGGTCTCATGCTCGCCTGCGAACTCGCGCTCGGCGGAATACACCCGATCGCCGTCGATGCCCTCCCGGCGCCGAGCGACGAACCCAAGGCCAACGGGGTCGTGGGACAGGTGGTGCGCCTGCTCGATATGCGCGGGCTCTACCGGCCCTTCGTCGCGGAACTCGCCCGCCGGGATATCGCGCGCGAATCCGAGACACCGAAACCGGCACTCCGGTACCTCTTCGCCGGTATGCCGCTGGAACTCGCCGACCTGCGGCCCAATCCGCTCTACGGGCTGCCGATACCCCAACCGTTGCTCGTCCGGTTGCTCGCCGCGCGGGCCCGGGAACTCGGTGTCGATCTGCGCTGGGGGCACCGCGTGGTGGACTTCGCCCCCAACGGGGAGACGGTCGTGGCAACGGTCGCCGCCGGCGGCGACACCCATGAACTGTCCGCGCGTTTCCTGGTCGGCGCCGATGGTGGTAGGAGTCCGGTACGCAAACGGCTCGGAATTGGTTTCCCCGGTATCACCGAGGCCAACCGGATCACCCGGATGGGTCATGCCGAGGTTCCCGTCGAACTGCGCACACCCGACGGGGGAATCAATATCCCGGGGGCGGGACGTTTCGCCTTCGGACACAACCGGATCGAGCGCGGGGGCCTGTTCATGTTCGCCGAGCTCATTCCCGGCAAGCCGATTGTGGGCGTCACCGAATACGACGCCGCACCGGTGCCGGAGGACGCCCCGATGACCTTCGGTGAATTGCGCGACGCCATCCACCGTCTCCTCGGCGCGGAACTGCCGATGCGGCCCCCGAGTGGTCCGGGACCACATGCCCTGCGCCGCACGGTCGACCAGAACACCCGGCTCGCCGAACGCTACCGGGTGGGCAATGTGCTGCTGCTCGGCGATGCCGCGCACGTTCATTCGGCGATCGGTGGCCCCGGACTCAATCTCGGTCTGCAGGACGCGGTCAATCTCGGCTGGAAGCTGGCCGCCCACCTGCGGGGCACGGCCCCCGGCGATCTGCTGGACAGTTATGAGAGCGAGCGGCGACCGGTTGCCGAACGGGTGGTGATGAGCAGCCTGTCGCAGACCGCGCTGCTCGCCGCCGGGCCGGAGGTGACCGCGCTGCGTGACCTGTTCGCAGAGTTGCTGCGAATTCCGGAAGTGACCGGGCACATTACGCGACTGCTCGCCGGATCGGACGTACGCTACGACGTCGGCGACGAACACCCGCTGTCCGGGCGATTGGTACCGGATTTCACCATCGGCACCCCCGACGGTCACCGGCGAGTCGCCGATCTGCTGCATACGGCCCGGCCGGTCCTGCTCGATCTGGGCGCCGGAATCGCCGACGCCGCGCAGGGTTGGGCCGACCGAGTCGATATCGTCACCGCCACCGCCGCGGACCCCATGGCCACCGCCCTACTGATCCGGCCGGACGGCTATATCACCTGGGCGACGGACGGATCCGAACCAGCGGGCCTGTCCGATGCCCTGACCCGCTGGTTCGGCCCGACCCACGATCGCACCGTGGTATCGGCTGAGCCGAACGGTTCGTCCCCTGGACACGGCGACAGCACGGCCTAGGTTGCGAATCCGATAATCTCGGACCATCGGGTTTTCCCTCGAAGGAGCACCATGAACCAGGATTCCGTATCGAACCCGTATGGCACCCCGTCCACGACCGGTCCACAGCCGGTCGGCCGGTTTCAGCGCGTGACCAATTCCGTCGTTCGCGCCCTCCTGAAGGCGCCGCTGCTCGGCCCGGTGGTAGGGCGGCGGCTGATGATCCTGCACGTCGTCGGGCGCAGAACCGGGCGGGTATTCGATATCCCGGTCGCCTACACCCGCCACGACGGAGCGCTGCTCATCGGCACCGCACTACGGCCGTGGGTGAAGAATATCCGTCCGGACACCCCTGTACAGGTGTCGATGGGCGGCCCGCGACGCAGTGCCGACGCCGAGGTTTTCACCGATGCCGGCGAGGTCATGCGATGGTTCGAGATCGTGGCCCGGGACAATCGCCGGAACGCGCGGTACAACGGCATCGGTTTCGATGCCGACGGCAACCCGAACAAGGCCGACCTGTATCAGACCTGGCAACTGGGCGGCGCGGTCATCCGGCTGGTACTGCGCTGACCTCACCCGTACCGCATCGATCCGACACGGTACCGGCCGGACGGATCAGTCGACAGGTTGGGCCTGCACGTAGTACTCCGCCGAAAGGCTCCTGAGCATCCGGCGCACGCCCGGCGGCGCCCAGGAGGCGGACGGGTCGTGATGCACCACCGGATCGGTCAGCGTGATCGTCGTTCCGCGGGTTTCCACCGCGAACTCGCCGGCGGCGAGGATGTTCTTCACCCAGTCCACGTCACGACCGTAGGTGAGTGCCACCCGGTAGACGCCGTCGCGCACGAACAGCGTGACGGGGGTGCGGTAGGTGCGTCCGGATTTCCGCCCGACGTGCACGATGATCCCCCAACCGGGTACGCGGCCCACCACGAGCCCGGCCACGGGATTGGTGACCTTCCGGTTGAATTTCGCCAGTGCGCGGGGCAGCACCATCGGGTGGGAATCCTCTCTCGTCGACGAACGGCGCCCACGCTACTCTCGCTCTCGTGTCAGTTCGGCCCGAACGGGAGATGATCGCCATCTACGACTCCCGGGGTCGACCGGTCGGGTCCGCCGATCGGTCGGTCGTCTATCGGGAAGGGCTCTGGCATGCCAGTGCCGGGGTACTGGTGCGTTCCGGGGACGGGCGCCGCATCTACGTTCACCGCCGCACCGAGACCAAGGCCGTATTCGCCGGACTACACGACTGCCTGGCCGGAGGTGTCGTAGATCCCCACGAGGACCCGGCCGATACCGCGGTGCGGGAACTCGCCGAGGAACTCGGCATCATCGTCTCCGCCCCGACCGAACTGCGGCCGCTGGCCCGAATGTCCTGGGACGGCCGATGGGCGGATCGTGCGCTGCGCTGCCACCTGTTCGCCTACGAACTGCGCTACGACGGGCCGATCCGGCATCAGCCGGAGGAGATCGCGGACGGATGGTGGTGGCCGGAGGCCACGCTCCGCGCACATCTCGCCGACCCGTCGTGGCCGTTCGTACCGGACACCCGACAGCTGCTCACCGGGATCCTGATCTGACCCCGCCCCGTCACCCCGACGACACCGACGATGTCCAGGCGGCGAAGGCCCCGGGATTGCGGGTCTGTAGCAGGACCCGCCCGGGTCCGACGAAGTCGAAGACCAGTCCCTCGCCGGATTTCAGCGATTGGAGCGAACGCCCGGAGACGGCGCGGCGGACGGTGAACCGCATCGCCAGATCGTAGGCCACCACATGACCGGTATCAATGGTGACCGGTTCACCAGGGGCCAGGTCGATGACATCGATCGCGCCGAAAACCCCCACCACGACTTCCCCGTGGCCGTGCGCGCGCAGTCCGAAGCCGCCCTCACCGCCGAACAGGTTCGCGAAACCACCCCATTTGCTCTCCACCTGCACACCCTGTGAACTGGCGATCCAGGCACCGCGGCTGATGAAGGACGGGCGGTCCGGGGTGATCGGCAGCGCCAGCATATCCCCCGGTAGCGATGGCGCCACGTCCACCCAACCGCCCTGCGGCGGCGCGGTGAAGGTGGAGACGAAGAACGATTCCCCGGCCAGAACCGACCGTCTCAGCCCGGCCAGAATCCCGCCCTCGGCCCTCGCCTGCAGACTCACCCCGGCCGAATGCGCCACCATGGCCCCGGATTCCACCCGCACCGGCTCGTCACCCACCAGAACGCATCGCGCCACCGTCGACGACGGGCCGTGCCGCAATTCAACTTTCATGATCTGACAGTAGCGCCGCGGCCCGACTCCGACCGCATGCGCGCATGCGGTCGGAGTCGGGCCGCGGGCTCTGCATCGGCGTGCCCGAACGCCGGATCGTCCCGGCGAGGCACCCGGCCGGCCGCCACGGTCTCAGTCGAGCGTTTTCAACGCTTCCTCGTCCCGGGCCACCACGGCCCTGCCGTCCGGAGTGAGCACGATGGGACGCTGGATCAGGCGCGGGTTCGCCGCCAGGACCTCGATCCAGCGGTCCCGCTCGGCCTCGGTGCGCGGCCAGTCCGGGATACCGAGGTCCTGGGCGAGTTGTTCACCGGTGCGGGTGATATCCCAGGGTTGCGCGCCGAGCCGGTCCAAGAGGGCGCGCAGTTCGTCGGCGGTGGGTGGGTCGTCCAGGTAGCGGCGCACCGTATACGCCGTGCCGGCGGTGTCGAGGCGGTCCAGGGCGGCACGGCTCTTGGAGCACCGTGGGTTGTGCCAGATCTCGGTCGGTCCGGTAGTCATACCGGCAGCGTATCGTTCGCCCCGGCCGGGCGAGCGCCGGCGATACGGTGGCGGGTATGGATATCGAAACGCTGTATCGCCGATGGCTGTTCGAACTCTGGTACGGCCACTACGATATCGCGCAGACCATCTTCGCCCCCGATATCGTCGGCCACTGGCCGAACCGGGAGGTTCACGGGCCACAGGGGATGGTCGAGCAGATCCGCGCCTCCCGCGAGATGTTCGGCGGTATCGAGAACACCCTCGACGTGGGTCCGGTGATCGGTGACGGGATGATCGCCGCCCACTGGACGTTCCACGGGTCCTATGTGGGAGGTATTCCCGGGGCGACCGCGGGGCCGGGTACCCGGATCTCCTTCGTCGGCCAGGATATCTTCCGCGTCGCGAACGGGCGGTTCGCCGAATACTGGGTCGTATCCGACGCCCTCGGCATGATGCGGGCGCTGGGTGCCCGGTAGGGCGGGCCGACCGCGCCGTTCACCCGGGTACGGCGGATACACGAGGAGGCCGCGCTTCCCGACGGGAAACGCGGCCCCTTCGTATCGCCGATCTACAGGTACTGTCCGGTGTTGGACTCGGTGTCGATCGCCCGGCTGGCGCTGGCGTTCTTCCCGGTGACCAGCGTGCGGATGTAGACGATCCGCTCGCCCTTCTTGCCGGAGATACGCGCCCAGTCGTCCGGATTCGTGGTGTTGGGCAGGTCCTCGTTCTCGGAGAACTCGTCCACGATCGAATCGTAGAGATGCTGGATGCGCAGGCCTGGGCTACCGGTGTCGAGCACCGACTTGATGGCGTACTTCTTGGCCCGGTCCACGATGTTCTGGATCATGGCGCCGGAGTTGAAGTCCTTGAAGTACAGGACCTCCTTGTCACCGTTGGCGTAGGTGACCTCCAGGAAGCGGTTGTCCTCGCTTTCGGCGTACATCCGCTCCACCACCCGCTCGATCATCGCGCGGATGCAGGCGCCCTTGTCGCCGTTGAACTCGGTCAGATCCTCGGCGTGCAGCGGCAGGTCCTCGGTGAGGTACTTGGAGAAGATATCCTGCGCCGATTCGGCGTCCGGCCGCTCGATCTTGATCTTCACGTCCAGGCGGCCGGGCCGCAGGATCGCGGGGTCGATCATGTCCTCGCGGTTGGAGGCGCCGATCACGATGACGTTCTCCAGGCCCTCGACACCGTCGATCTCGCTCAGCAGCTGCGGCACCACCGTGGTCTCCACATCCGAGGAGACACCCGAACCACGGGTGCGGAAGATCGAGTCCATCTCGTCGAAGAACACGATCACGGGAGTGCCCTCGGACGCCTTCTCGCGGGCCCGCTGGAAGATGATCCGGATATGGCGCTCGGTCTCGCCTACGAACTTGTTCAGCAGCTCGGGGCCCTTGATGTTGAGAAAGTAGGACTTGGCCTCCTTGGCGTCCTCACCGCGCGCCTCGGCGATCTTCTTGGCCAGCGAGTTGGCCACCGCCTTGGCGATGAGCGTCTTACCGCAGCCGGGCGGACCGTACAGCAGCACACCCTTGGGCGGACGCAGCGCGTATTCGCGGAACAGGTCCTTGTGCAGGAACGGCAGCTCCACGGCATCGCGGATCTGCTCGATCTGCCGGCCCAGACCGCCGATGTCGTTGTAGTCGACATCGGGCACCTCTTCCAGCACCAGGTCCTCGACCTCGGCCTTGGGGATGCGCTCGAAGGCGAAACCGGCCTTGGTGTCGACCAGTAGGGAATCACCGGGACGCAGCTTGCGGACCGGGGAGTCCGGATCGTCCATATCGTCGACCTCGGCGACCTTCGCCAGCGGCCCGGCCAGCCAGACCACCCGCTCCTCGTCGGCATGTCCGACGACGAGGGCGCGGCGGCCACCGTCGAGGACCTCGCGGAGTGTGCCGATCTCGCCGACGCTGTCGTAGGTACCGGCCTCGACCACCGTCAGTGCCTCGTTCAGCCGCACCGTCTGGCCGTACTCGAGGATCGCGGGGTCGATATTCGGCGAGCACGTCAACCGCATCTTGCGGCCGGAGGTGAACACGTCGACGGTCTGATCCTCGTACACCCCGATCAGCACGCCGTACCCACTGGGTGGCTGACCGAGCCGATCGACCTCCTCACGAAGCGCCACGAGTTGCTGTCGCGCCTCTTTCAAGGTATCCATCAGCTTGGTATTGCGAATGGTCAGCGAATCGATGCGGGCTTCCAATTCCCGTGAGCGATCCGGCGAATCGGCGAGTTGCCTCCGGAGTGCAGCTGCCTCGGCGCGCACTGCCTCGAGTTCTCTCCAGGCCGCCGAATCCGAATTCTCGATGGGGCTCATGTGCTGCTCCTCCCAGTCCCGGTCTATCAACGCTACCGGGCGTTACCCGTTTGCGCTGTCCGACATGGTTTCGTCGTGATCACATATATGCCGCGACCAGCCGCCGGACCATCCATGTTAGCCGGCCCTAACCCGCTTGCGACGGGCTATCGAGCCGCCTACCCGATAGGTTGCCGGCCATGCCCTCGCGCACACCTGCCCGGCCCATATTCCGGCACGCGACGACCGCCGCGGTGGCGCTCACTTCGACGGTGGGCTCGACCACCTGCGGTTTCGAGGACGAGGGCAGTGGCGACGAGAACACGTCCCCCACATCGGCGGACGTATCCGCCGCCGACGACGAGTACGGCGGCATCGGTGACAGCGACCACGCCGCGGACCGGGACGACGACCACGACACACAGTAGCCGGAGCCTCCGACAGCGCCGCGACCGCCTTCCCGCCGGTCGGGGGCGTCGGAGATGATGTGTCGCGATCCGCCCGGTCCACGACCGAGTCGCCGGATCGTCATGTTAGCCTCCCCTAACTTACTCTGGCGGGTCGTCTCGCCGCCTAGCCGAAAGGTTGCCAGTCATGCACGTTCGCGCCCGGACACTGCGCCTGTCCCGTATCGCCGTCGCCGCGGCGGCGATCGCCCTGGCGGTGGAACTCACCGCCTGCGGTTCCGACGACGACGGCTCCGATACCGCGACCACCGCCTCCGCGACCGCCACAAGCGCGGCCGGGCACGACCACGGCGAGGAGCACGGCCACGACCATGGCGACGACCAGGACCACTCGCCCGCCCCGTCGGCGGATTCCCTGCGCGCCGGTCTGGACACCTTCACCGATCCGCAGGTGCCGACCGCGGACAAGGCGAAGGTCGTTGTCGACGGCGAGAAGCTCACTGCCAATATCGACCGGATGAACAGCGAGCTCGGCGGCTACGGCAAGCTCGCCTTCGAGGTCACCGATATCGACGTGGAGGGCGAGCAGGCCACCGCGCAGGTCACCATCACCTCACCCCACGGGACCGCCCCGGCCATGCCGATGACCTGGCAACACGACCACGAAGCCGATACCTGGAAGCTGTCCGAGCAGAGCGCCTGCCTGCTGCTCGGATTCGCCAAGGCCCCCTGCGTACCGGCCTGAGCCACCGCTCGAGGACCACGCCCGACCCGGCGCCGGGTCGGGCGGGTATCTCAGCCCTTCGAGGGCCGGCGCTGCGGTTTCGGCGGCACGACATCCTCGGCCAGCCGCCGGGCGCTGACCAGGAACGCGGTATGCCCCTGCATCCGATGCTCGGGCCGCACCGCCAGGCCGACCACATGCCAGCCCCGCACTATCGACTCCCACGACCGCGGCTCGGTCCAGCACTGCTGCTCCCGCAGCGCCTCCACCACCTTCGACAGCTGGGTGACCGTCGCGACGTAGACGATCAACACCCCGCCCGGGACCAGGGCCCGTGCCACCGTGGGCAGCGCATCCCACGGCGCGAGCATGTCCAGGACCACCCGGTCCACCTGCTCCCCCTGATAGTCGGCCACATCCCCCACGGTCAGCGACCAGTTCGCCGGGACCTCGCCGAAGAACCGCTCCACATTGCGCACCGCGTGCTCGGCGTGATCGGAGCGGATCTCGTACGACACCACGGTGCCCTGCGGTCCCACCGCGCGCAGCAGCGAACAGGTCAGCGCCCCGGATCCGGCACCGGCCTCGAGCACTCGGGCGCCGGGGAACATATCTCCCTCGTGCACGATCTGGGCCGCGTCCTTCGGGTATATCACCGCGGCGCCACGCGGCATGGACAGCACGTAGTCGATCAACAACGGGCGCAGGGCCAGGTACGGGGTGCCGTTGGTGGAGTGCACCAGGCTGCCCTCCGCGGCACCGATCAGATCGTCGTGGCGGATGGCGCCGCGATGGGTATGGAACTCCTTGCCCGGTTCCAGCAGCACCGTGTACAGCCTGCCCTTGGCATCGGTCAGCTGCACCCGGTCCCCGATGGTGAATGGCCCGGTCCGTCTGGCCGTCATGAATCTCCGTTCCGCAGTGGGTTGGCGCTCGTATCGACACCCGTGTCGGTGCCGCCGGATAGCCTGCCAGGTATGTCCGCGCCCGTGAGCACACCACCCCCGATCGGCCCCGATCCCGAGGCGGCGGGCGGACGATCGCGCCTGGCGCTGTCGCCCTCCCGGGCCGCCGATTACAAACAGTGCCCGCTGAAATACCGGTTGCGCGCGATCGACCGGATCCCCGAACCTCCGGCCCGGCATCTGGTACGCGGCACCGTGGTGCACGCGGTGCTGGAGGACCTGTACGGTCTGCCCGCCGCCGAGCGCGGACCGGAGCGCGCGACGGAGCTGGCGCGACCGGCCTGGGCTCGGGTGGTCGCGGAGCGTCCCGAGGTGGCCGCGCTGCTCGACGACACCGAACTGGACACCTTCCTGGACGAGGTGCGCGGCCTGGTCCGCACCTACTATCGGCTCGAGGACCCGACCCGCTTCGACCCGGAGTCCTGCGAGACCCGCCTGGAGGTGGAACTGTCCGACGGCGCGCTGCTGCGCGGTTTCGTCGACCGCATCGATGTGGCGCCCACCGGCGAGCTGCGGGTGGTGGACTACAAGACCGGACGCGTACCCGGCCCCCTGCAGGAGACCAAGGCGCTGTTCCAGCTGAAGTTCTACGCCCTGATGCTGCTGCGTACCCGCGGTGTCGTCCCCACCCAGCTACGGCTGATCTACCTGGCCGACGCGCAGATCCTCACCTATTCGCCCGACGAGGCGGAGCTGCTGCGTTTCGAACGGACCCTGTCGGCGCTGTGGCAGGCGGTGCGCGCCGCGGGCGAGACGGGCGAGTTTCCGCCCAACCCGGGTTGGCTGTGCGACCACTGTGACTACAAGCGCCTGTGCCCGGCCTTCGACGGCACCCCGCCGCCGTATCCCGGATGGCCCACCGGCGGCGAATCGGCCGCCGAAACCTTCGCCGAATCGGTCTCGGACTGAGCGGGAACCTTCACGAGGGTCCGGGCCCGCTCAGAACGCACGGCAGGAGCGGATATCGGTGGCCAGAATTGCCTTGGCGCCCAGTTCGGCCAGCTCGTCCATCACCGAATTGCCTTGTTTACGCGGTACCAGTGCTCGCACCGCCACCCAGCCGTCGTCGGCCAGCGGGGACACCGTGGGCGATTCCAGGCCCGGCGTGATCTCCACCGCGCGGTCGAGCAGCGCTTTGGGGCAGTCGTAGTCCAGCATCAAGTACTGCTGGGCGAACACCACACCCTGCAGCCGCGCGATCAGCTGATTACGCGCGCGGTCCTGCCGGTCGGCGCTCTCCTGTTCCACCACCACGGCTTCCGAATCGCACAGCGATTCGCCGAAGGCCACCAGATTGTGCTGCCGCAGGGTACGGCCCGAACCGACGACATCGGCGATGGCGTCGGCGACACCGAGCTGGATTGAGATCTCCACCGCGCCGTCCAGCCGGATCACGGTCGCCTCGATACCGCGGCGGGCCAGATCGCCGCGCACCAGGTTCGGATACGAGGTGGCGATGCGCTTGCCCCGCAGATCGGCCACGGACCATTCCCGCCCGGCCGGAGCGGCGTAGCGGAAGGTGGAACCGCCGAAGCCCAGGGCCAGCCGCTCCCGCACCGGCGCGCCGGAATCCAGGGCGAGATCGCGGCCGGTGATCCCCAGGTCCAGTTCCCCGGAACCGACGTAGATGGCGATGTCCTTGGGCCGCAGGAAGAAGAACTCGACCTGGTTGGCGGGGTCGAGCACGGTCAGGTCCCGTGAATCGGTGCGTTTGCGGTACCCGGCCTCGGTCAGGATCGAGACGGCGGATTCGGAAAGGGCGCCTTTGTTGGGGACGGCGACGCGCAGCATGGTGTTCGTCCTTTCGATGCGCAAGAGGTGGAATGGCAGGGGACGGCACGGATATCGGAGCGATCCGAAGCTCACAGATGTCGGTAGACATCCTCGAGCCGCAGCCCCCGGCCCACCATCAGCACCTGCACCCAGTACAGCAGCTGCGAGATCTCCTCGGCGAGCGCCTCGTCGCCTTCGTGTTCGGCGGCCAGCCACACCTCGCCGGCCTCCTCGAGCACCTTCTTGCCCTGGGCATGGACACCGGCATCCAGCGCGGCCACCGTCCCCGACCCCTCGGGTCGGTTGACGGCACGATCCTGGAGCTCGGCGAACAGGGCCTCGAAAGTCTTCACGGGAGGTCATTGTTTCAGACCTCCGCAAACCGTTTCCGGCCGAGTGGCGACCGCTCGGTGAAGGTCGCCGCTCGGCCGGGGTGATTCAGGACGAGGCCAGCAGTGTTTCCAGCTCTGCGACGGCGGTGCGCAGGTGGTCGGCGAAGGCGTACATCTCGTCCGCCACCGAGGCCGGGGTGGCCAGGTAGAGATTCCACCGGTCCGGCAGCAATACATAGGCGACACCGATACAGCGCGAACTGGTGGAGCCGAAACCGAAGTAGCGGATGTTCACCGACGGCGCGGAGCTGGTGCTCAGGTAGTCGTCGCGCATGACGGTCCAGCCCGGGCTGTGGTAGAGCGGGATGGGGTCGGGGACACCGAGTTCGGCGCCGCGCCGCCGTTGAATCCACTCCAGTTCCCACAGATGCTGTTCCGGAGCGGCACCGGACTGGCACTGTTTGGCGCGCGCCACATGCGCGTCCGCGGCGGCACGGGCCGCGGCGAGCCGGGCAGCGGTATCGGCCCGCGGGTCCTGCATGGTATCCACGAAGGTCACCATCTCCGGGGTGATCACGCGCATGGCCTCGGTGCGGCCGTTGCGGTACTGGCGGGTGGCGATGGACTCATAGGTGGCGCCGGTGAGTCCCTTGCTGCGGCGATGGGCCAGCTGATAGGCGAGCTGGGCGAACGCGTCCGGGGAGATGCCCAGCTCTTTGGCGCGGGTGGCGCCGAACTCGTCGAACGACACCGTGGTGGTGGCGTTGTCGGCGGCGTAGTCGGCGAAGGCGCGGCCCGCGGCGGCCACCTCGCGGCGCGCGGCCTCGTCGAGCCGGAACTCGACGGATTCGATCGGCGGCTGTCCCTGGGCGCGGGCACCGGAGCGGACCGCGTGCTCGTCGACCGAGGTCTGCAGCAGGGTGTCGACGAAGGACAGGATGGTGGTCCCGTCCAGCCCGCAGTGCTCCACATTGATCCCGGCCTGGCCGTCGGCGAACACGATGAACGACACCGATTTGTCGAACCAGCGGTTGGCGCTGTCGCCGTGCAGCAGGGTGTCGCAGGCGTGCAGTTCGTCGCGCGGCGCGAAATCCTCCAGGCAGATACAGAACAGCGCGGTTTCGACGGTGTCGAGGGCGGCGGCGTTGTCCGGATCGGCGAGCAGCGCGGTGCGCGCCCGGGCCCAGTCGGCCCGGGCCAGGGTGGTCAGCTGCCCGACAGCGGTCTCGGTGGGCGCCGGGCGGGCCCCCGCCTTCAACACCGCGCGCAATCCCTCGGACAGGTCGGTGAAGGCGTAGGGAGTGCCATCCGGCCCGAGGACGTCCATCCGGAAGGTGTTTCCGCGGTGGAACACCAGGATGTGCCGGGCGGTCGAGGGACCGGGGTGTTCGGCGCTGTAGGGCGCCCGCACCGTGTCCTGTTCGGTTCCGGGGATTCTGGTCTCGGAGAACAGGTATTTGTTCTGCCACATCGACAGGCGCTGCCCGCGCTGGGTGACCGGCGGGATCTCCTCGCGGTCCAGGGCCAGTTTGTAGCCGACGGCGGCGGCGACGATCCCGGCCGCGCGCTCCGCCTGGTCCGCCTCGGTGGAGGCGGCGAGGACGGTGTCGTCACGGAACAGGAAGAAGAAGTTGGCGTTCAACGCGATCCGGTCGCGGCGGCCCAGATACCGCGACGGCCAGAACAGGTCCAGCCAACTGTCCACACCGGGGGTGGCGTCGTATTCCCGCAGCGCCGCGTGCAGCGTCCGGCCGGGGCCGTCCGGGCGCAGCAGATCCGTGACCGCGGTCTCGGTGGCGGCGAGTTCCTCGGCGGTCAGCAGCGGGGTGCACCACTCGAGGAAACGCGCGCAGCTGTCCTCCAGGGTGGGCAGGGGCACCCTGGGCAGCTGGTCTTCGGCGGCAAATGTGCGTTCGCTCAAATCGGGTCCTCGGCTCGGAGTCGGTTACGGTCGCGGCCGCGACAGGTAGAGGTTGGCGTAGAGCCATCCCTCGTCCTCGAGGCCGGCGGGGTCGGTTCCATTGGCGGACAGCGTATTCAGCACCTGTGCGCGTTCGGTGTCGGAGGCGAACCGGCGTTGCGCGAAATCGCCCGATATCCGCTCGGTGTGATAGCCCAGCTCGGCCAGCGCCGCCCCGATCGGTTCGAAACCGTACATGCGCAAGACGAAGTGCGCCATCCACGGCCGCCGGTCCGGGTTCGCGGTGGCGATCCGGATGAGGGTCTTTTCGGTGACATAGCCGATACAGCCGGTGGAGACCACCAGGTCCACCCCAGCGAGTATCTCCCGCTGGGCATCGGTGGGATCGGCCGACTCCAGGTCGGCATGCACCGTTTCGTGCAGCAGTCCCGCGGACCGCGCGTAATCCAGGGCGGGCCGCGAGACGTCCATACCGATGAAACGCACCTCGGGCAGGACGTCGCGGGCGGCGAGACGGGCACGGTCACGCGCGATGAGCTCGGACCGGTCGGCCGAGGGGTCGGCGTAGTCGGCGGCCAGCTCCGCGATTCCCACATCCAGGCGGAGCAGGGCCGCGTTCACCCCGTAGGAGCAACCGATATCGAGCACCGTCGGATTCGTCCCGGTTGCGGCCCGGTATTCCCGGATCTGCCGCCGCAGATGCGGTTTCGCCAGCTCCGGAATGCGATAGTCCAGTTCGGACATACGGGAGTAGTACGCGCGCGGATCTTCTCTGTCGTAGATATCGTCGAAGGAGGCTTTCCCGGTGGTGTGCAGCGGCACGGACACGATATTCCTCTCGTCGGACTCAACCCGCTCAATCGAGCAGCCGATCTCCCCGCACGACGTCCGCCGCCGCGAGGTGGTCGTCGAGCACCCGGCCGAACAGTTGTCGGGTGCGTTCCACGGTGCCGATGACACCGGGGCGATCGCTGTAGGCGAAGATCGCGGTGTGCCGTTGGGTCCGCCCCCGCACCGGGGCCACCCGGTGCAACGAGAATCGGCCCTGGAACAGCTGCAGATCACCGGGGCGCAGTTCCAAACGCCGGACGAGCCGCTCTCCCGCGCCGGTCAGCACGGCGCGCACATCGGCGAGGTTCTCCGCGTGCGGGGAGCGGATATTCGGGCAGTACTCGAACACACCCCCGACCTCGGGAGCCCGGGTGAGCATGCTGACGGTGAATTCGTTGGTATCGAAGTGCCAGGGATGCGACATTCCCGGGGCCACCACATTGAGCACCAGACCGGCCAGCGGGTCGGCGAATTCGTGCAGTTCGGCCAGTCCGAAACACTCGGCGACGAATCGCTGGAACAGCTCACTGGTGTAGAGCCGGTGGATGAGCGCATCGGTGGGAATACGGTCGCGCGGGACGAAGGCGTTCCCGCGTTCGAGCACGATCCGTCCCGGATGGTCGTCGGGTAGGTCGGCGTCCAGCGGGATGTTGTAGGCGTTCACCTGCTCCACCCGGTAGTACGCCTCGGCGGCCATCCGCTCGCCCTGCTCGCGCAACCGTTCATGCAGTTCCGGGCGGATGAACCCGCGCAGGACGGTGCATCCGTCCTCGGCCAGATCGATGCGGGCCGCCTCGACCGCCGCACGCCATCCGGCGCTGTCGGGAACCAGCGAATAGCGGATGGTATCGACGATATCGTGCACGGTCCCCGTCACTGCCATAGCGATCATTGTTATCGGAGCCGCTGCCGACACGCCCGGCTATTGCCGGAGTTGGTCGGTGACAAACATAACGGACCGTACGGTCCTGTTGAGGCTCAACGCTATTCCCCGCACGGATTGTGAGCTCACGCCGGGTGAGACGAGGGCGGGACAACCGCGTCAGCGCACCACGATCCGATGCGGCGCGAGCGGTGCGGTGCGCCGAACCCGCAGCACGTGCTCCAGATCCGACAGGGTCAACCCGACAAGGCTGTCCCGGTGCACCCGAAACGGGTCGGCGGGCACCGGAATCTCGCACGGGACGACCAGCACGGCACAGCCGGCGGCCGCGGCGGCCTGGACACCGGTGACGGAATCCTCGATGGCCACACAGTCTTTCGGATCGAGACCGAGAAGTTCCGCCGCGCGCAGGTAAACCGCTGGATCAGGTTTGCCGTGCTCCACCTCGTCACCGCAGACCGAGATATCGAACCGTTCGCGCCCCAAGGTCTCCAGGGCCAGTTCGGTCAGCGACCGCTTGGTATTGGTGACCAGGGCGGTGGACAGACGGGCGGCACGAACCGTGTCCAGGGCCGCCGCCGCACCCGGACGCCACGGGATGGGACCGGTCATCAACTCGGTCACCCGCCGCTCCAGGAACCGATCCGCGCCGAGCAGGGCCTCCGGGTGGGGTTCGAGACCGAGTCCGGTGAATATGGCGCGCAGGGCATTGGGCCCGGAGGCGCCGATCAGGGCATGCCGCAGCTCGGTGGTCATCTCCCCGCCCAGTTCGACCGCCAACTCGCGCACGGCGATATCCCACAGCTTCTCCGAATCGAGCAGCGTGCCGTCCATATCCCACAGCACACCCGCCGGTCGCTTCATCTGACGCGGTCCCTCGTTCGGAGATCGGGCCCGACCGGCCTTCGGTCAGGTGCGGCCGGGCGGCCGCACGGACAGGTTATCGAGCTACCCGTGCCGGCCGGCCGCCGGCTCGCACCGGCCGACCCACCCATACAACCGGCGCCACGGACATCGCGTGGATTTCCCACCTGTGGCCCGGACGCGCGGACGGCGACCTCTCGCCGTGTTTCGACGGTATACGGTCCCGCACGATGCCATGGTCATACGGTTCCGCGCGCCGGACGAGGCACCGACCATGTGTTCCCGCGCCGGAGAGCGGGATTCACCTGAGTTGTGAATCCGCGACGAGCAGGCGACCGCCCTCCGAAGTGACATGGAACAAGCGGCTCTCCGAGGTGGTCGAGCCGTTCTTCAACGTATAGGTCAGGCCGGCCACCACCGTACCGGGCCCGGCCGGGGTGACCGAGGTGATCCGCACCGCGCTGATCGTCGACCAGAAGTTCGTATAGTCACCGTAACCGCCGGCCACGCCTTGATACTGCGGTGACAGCCGGGCCCAGGCCGTGCCGGTATCACCCGGTAGCAGGCCGTAGTACTCCCGGACGAACTGCTCCACCCGGGCGTCGGTGAGCGGACCGGTCTCCGCCGTCGCCGAGGAATGGGTACCGGAGACCGAGCCGGGCTCCCCCGTCGCGCTGGAGGGCTCCTCGTCCGCGGAGCCGGATTCATCCGATACCGCGCCGGGTGCCACGGCCGTGGCACCGGCGGCTCCCGCTGCCGAATCCGAGGGATCGCCGCCGCGGGAGGTCAGGATTACCCCCGCGAGCACGGCCACCGCGAGCACCCCCGCAACGACCAGCACCGCGATCCGACCACGACCGCCGCCGGACGCCCTCGCCCCGGAAGCGGGCGAGGCGGGGCCGCCTCCGGCCGGTGGGGGCACCGGACCGACCGCCACGGGGGAAGCGCCGAACGCGGCCCCAGGGCGAGGCTCCGGCACCGGCGGACCGGCGAATCGCTCGGTGGGTCGCACCATACCGTCGTCCGCGAAACCGGCGACTCCGCCCGGTGATCCTGCGGGGACATCGCTCCGGCCGGGACCGCCCCCCGGTCCGGCGCTCCGCGGTGCCGATCCGGGGGCACCGCTCTGCGAACCCGAGTCGGCTCCGGCAACCGCGGGGGCCACCGGTACCGCGGGCGTCTCGGGCAACCGCTTCGTCGGCCGGGCGGATTCCCCGTCCGTGGCCTTTCGGGAGGTACCCCGTCCCCCGGTGGAGTCCTCGCCCCCCGGCATCGGCATGACCTTGGTGGCCGGATGCGCCGGGCCCGAGCCGCGACCGGCCGCGACATCGGTGAGCAGCCGCTGCGCCTCGCGCATGGTGGGCCGGTCGGTGGGATCGGGTTCCAGCAGCCGCATGAGCACCGGCCCCAACTCCCCCGCCCCCTCGGGCTCGGCGACCTTCCCCCCGGCCACGGCATGCAGTACCGCGAGGGGGTTGTCGCCCTCCCCGAACGGCGGACGGCCGGTCACCGCCGCGTACAGGGTGGAGCCGAGCGCGAATACATCGGAGGCCGGTTCCGGATTCTCGCCGCGCGCAACCTCGGGAGACAGATAGGCCGGGGTCCCGGCGAGCAGTCCGGTCGCCGTGACGGTGACATCACCGGCGGCCCGGGAGATGCCGAAATCGGTGATCTTCACGGTGCCGTTGTCGGCCACCAGCAGATTCGCCGGTTTCACATCGCGGTGCACGATTCCCGCGTCGTGCGCGGCGGCCAACGCGCCGGCCGCCTGGGCGCCGATCCTGGCCACCTCCGGCGGCGGCAGTGTCCGCTCACCCGCGAGCCGGACGGCCAGGCTGGGCGCGTCCATGTACTCCATGACCAGCCACGGCTGGTTGTCCTCATCGGCGACGTCGAAGACGGTGATCGCGTTCGGATGGTGCAGCCGGGCGGCGATCCGCCCCTCCCGCAAGGCCCGCATCCGCGCCTCCTTGGCCGCGGCGGGCGACAGATGGGGGCCGAGCAGCACCTGTTTCACCGCGACGGTCCGCTGCAGGCGGGTGTCGAGAGCTCGCCACACCACGCCCATGGCGCCGGTACCGATCGGATCCGTGAGCCGATACCGTCCGGCTACCAACCGATCCGTCGTCATCTGGGTGTTCCCCTCCTGCTCGCCGCCGAGCCATCATGCAACTCCGCGCGTCGATGGGCGGAATTGTGAAAATCCTACGCTCCCAGGTACAGCGCACCCGCCGGCAGTCGGGAGATCGAGGCCGGCCGCGGCCGAACGCCGGTGCCGGAGCCGGTTACACCGCGCCCACGCGGACACGACCGCCGGGACGGCGCGGCGGATGCGAATACCGCTACCGATGTGCGGTGTGCTGCCGCTATACGTTGAAGTACTTGGCCTCCGGATGTAGCAACACGAACGCGTCGGTGGACTGCTCGGGGTGCAACTGCAGTTCCTCCGACAGCGTCACCCCGATCCGCTCGGCCTCGAGCAGATCGACCAGTTTGGCACGGTCCTCCAGATCCGGGCAGGAACCGTATCCGAACGAATAGCGCGCGCCCCGATAGCCGAGTTTGAAATAGTCCGTGACGTCGGCCGGATCGGACTCGGCGACGGAGTGCCCCTCCAGGACCAACTCCTCGCGAATACGCCGATGCCAGTATTCGGCCAATGCCTCGGTGAGCTGGACGCCGATACCGTGTACCTCGAGGTAGTCGCGGTAATTGTCCGTGGCGAACAGCTCATTGGCGAAATCGGCGATCGGCCGGCCCATGGTCACCAACTGGAACGGCAACACGTCCACCTGCCCGGTCTCCCTCGCGTATGCGCGTGAGCGCACGAAATCCGCGATGCACAGGAATCGGTCGCGCTGCTGACGCGGGAAGGTGAACCGATACCGCTGGGGCGCATCGGGTTCCGGTTCGGTGAGCACGACCACGTCGTCACCCTCGGAGACGACCGGAAAGTATCCGTACACCACCGCCGCATGCTGCAGCACGCCTGCGGTGCTGAGCCGGTCGAGCCAGGCGCGCAGTCGCGGTCGGCCCTCGGTTTCCACCAGTTCCTCGTAGTCGGGACCGTCACCGCCGCGCTGTCCACGCAACCCCCACTGCCCGAGGAACAGCGCCCGCTCGTCCAGCAGGCCCGCGTACTCGTGCACCGACAGGCCCTTCACCAGTCGGGTGCCCCAGAACGGCGGTACCGGAACCGGCAGATCTGCGGCCACATCCGAGCGTTCGGGCACCTCGATCGGGGTTTCGGCGGCCCGGCGTTCGGCGGCGATCCGTTTGGACCGTTCGTGGCGGGCCTTGCGCTCGGCGGCCTTCTCCCGTTCGGCGATCGCCTCCGGACTGTCGGGAGCCGGGCCCTCCCCGCGTTTGCGGGCCATGATCTCGTCCATGAGCCGCAAGCCCTCGAAGGCATCCCGCGCGTAGTGCACCTCGCCCTCGTAGACCTCGGTGAGATCGTTCTCCACATAGGAGCGGGTGAGCGCCGCACCCCCCAGCAGCACCGGGAACTGGTCGGCCACACCCTTGCCGTTGAGCTCCTCGAGGTTCTCCTTCATCACCACGGTGGATTTCACCAGCAGCCCGGACATGCCGATCACATCGGCCTTCTTGTCCACCGCCGCGTCGAGAATGCTCGTGATGGGCTGTTTGATACCGAGGTTGACCACCTCGTAGCCGTTGTTGGACAGGATGATGTCGACCAGGTTCTTGCCGATATCGTGCACATCGCCCTTGACGGTGGCCAACACGATCCGGCCCTTACCGCTGTCGTCGGTGGACTCCATATGCGGTTCCAGATGTGCCACCGCGGCCTTCATCACCTCGGCCGACTGCAGCACGAACGGCAGCTGCATCTGTCCGGAACCGAACAGCTCGCCGACGGTCTTCATCCCCGACAGCAGCGTCTCGTTGATGATCTGCAGCGGCGGCACCTGTCGCATGGCCTCGTCCAGGTCGGCCTCCATACCGTTACGCTCGCCGTCGACGATGCGCTGTTCGAGGCGTTCGAACAGCGGCAGCGCGGCCAGCGCGTCGGCCCGCGAGGCCTTGGAATCGGCGGCGGACACCCCCTCGAACAGCTGCATCAGCTTCTGCAAGGGGTCGTAGCCGTCGCGGCGGCGGTCGTAGACCAGATCGAGGGCGGTCTCGCGCTGTTCGTCCGGGATCCGGCTCGTCGGCAGGATTTTCGAGGCGTGCACGATGGCGCTGTCCAGCCCGGCCTGCACGCATTCGTGCATGAACACCGAGTTCAGCACCTGTCGCGCAGCCGGATTGAGGCCGAAGGAGATATTGGACAGGCCGAGTGTGGTCTGCACCCGCGGATGGCGGCGTTTCAGCTCCCGGATGGCCTCGATCGTTTCGAGACCGTCGCGGCGCGACTCCTCTTGGCCGGTGCCGAGGGTGAAGGTGAGCGTATCGATGATGATGTCGCTCTCGGACAGCCCCCAGTTGCCGGTGATATCGGTGATGAGGCGCTCGGCGATGGCCACCTTCTTCTCGGCGGTGCGGGCCTGGCCTTCCTCGTCGATGGTCAGTGCGACCACCGCGGCGCCGTGCTCGGCGACCAGGCGCATGGTCTGCTGATACCGCGAATCGGGACCGTCGCCGTCCTCGAAGTTCACCGAGTTGACCGCGCAGCGGCCGCCCAGATGTTCCAGACCGGCCCGCAGCACCGCGCTCTCGGTGGAGTCGAGCATGATGGGCAGGGTGGAGGCGGTGCCCAGCCGACCGGCCAGCGCGGCCATATCCGCGGTGCCGTCCCGGCCGACGTAGTCGACGCACAGGTCGAGCATATGGGCGCCGTCGCGGATCTGGTCCTTGGCGATATCGAGGCATTTCTGCCAGTCCTCGGCCAGCATGGCCTCGCGGAACGCCTTCGACCCGTTGGCATTGGTGCGCTCCCCGATCATCAGCACGCTGGCGTCCTGCTCGAACGGGACCGCCGTATAGGTGCTGGACACGCTCGGCTCGTGTACCGGGTCGCGACGCCGCCCGAGCGGCGGCAGAGTGGGCTCGACCTCGCGCACGGCCGCGGTGACCTGCCGGATGTGTTCGGGGGTGGTACCGCAGCAGCCGCCGACCAGCGCCAGTCCGAATTCGGAGACGAACCCGCGCAGCGCGGTCGCCAGTTCCTCCGGGGTCAGCGGGTACTCGGCGCCGCCCGGGCCGAGTACCGGCAGTCCGGCGTTCGGCATCACCGAGACCGGGATGCGGGCGTGTCGGGATAGATAGCGCAGGTGTTCGCTCATCTCGTCCGGGCCGGTGGCGCAGTTGAGCCCGATGACATCGATCCCGAGCGGTTCGAGCGCGGTCAGCGCCGCGCCGATCTCGCTGCCGACCAGCATGGTGCCGGTGGTCTCGACGGTGACGTGGGTGATGATCGGGACCCGCCGGCCGAGGCGGCGCATGGCCTCTTTGGTGCCGTTGACCGCGGCCTTCACCTGCAACAGGTCCTGGCAGGTCTCGATGAGGACGCCGTCGGCGCCGCCGTCGAGCATGCCCAGCGCCGCCTCGGTGTAGGCGTCGCGCAGGACCGCGTAGGGGGCGTGTCCCAGCGTGGGCAGTTTCGTACCCGGGCCCATCGAACCGAGCACGTATTTCGGGGTGCCGCCGGGACCGGGGCCCATTTCGTCGGCCACCTCGCGGGCCAGGCGGGTGCCCTTCTCGGACAGTTCCCGAATGCGGTCGGCGATATCGTAATCGCCCAGGTTGGGCAGATTGCAGCCGAAGGTGTTCGTCTCCACGGCGTCGGCGCCCGCCGCGAAATAGGCGCGGTGTATCTCGCGCAGCACGTCGGGCCGGGTGTCGTTGAGGATCTCGTTGCACCCCTCCAGGCCGCGGAAGTCGTCGAGCGACAGGTCCGCGGCCTGCAGCATGGTGCCCATCGCGCCGTCGCCGATGACGACACGCCGGGAGAGCGTGTCGAGCAGGGTGGTGTCGTACTCGACGGGGAGGGACGCAGACATGGATTCCAGGGTAGTGCTTGGCACCGTCTTTCCGGCCCCCTACACCGCTTCCGCCCGGGCCTCGGCCTCGGCCGGGTGACGGAACTCACGGTAGGCGCGGGTTCTGCCCACCATACCGGGGCCGGGAAGATAAACACGACGCCCCCTCGCCCGAGACACCGTAGGCTGGCAGGGATGGATGCCAGTGAACTGCCGGTAAACGGGCCCGACCTTCCCTCGCTGCGGGACCCGATACTGGTTGCTGCCTTCGAGGGGTGGAACGACGCGGGCGATGCCGCCAGCGGGGCGGTGGAGCATCTCGAGCTGATCTGGGACGCCCGCCCGCTGGCCGAACTCGATTCCGAGGACTATTACGACTACCAGGTCAACCGCCCGATGGTACGCCAGGTGGACGGCGTCACCCGGGAGATCGTGTGGCCGGCGACGGTGCTGTCGGTGTGCTCGCCGCCGGGCAGCGACCGCGATGTGGTGCTGTTGCGCGGGATCGAACCGAATATGCGGTGGCGGCGGTTCTGCGCGGATCTGCTGGAGTTCGTCGACCGGTTGGGGGTGCAGACCGTTGTCATACTCGGCGCCCTGCTGGCCGACACGCCGCATACCCGGCCGGTGCCGGTGACCGGTTCCGCCTACAGCAAGGAGGCGGCGCAGCGGTTCAACCTGGAGCAGACCCGGTACGAGGGCCCCACCGGGATCACCGGGGTTCTGCAGGATCAGTGCGTCAAGGCGGGTGTACCGGCGGTGTCCTTCTGGGCCGCGGTCCCACACTATGTCTCCCAGCCCCCGAATCCGAAGGCGACCATCGCCCTGCTGCACCGGGTCGAGGACGTCCTCGATATCGAGGTCCCACTGCGGGACCTGCCGCGACAGGCCGAGGAGTGGGAGGCGACGGTCAACGAGATGACCGTCGCCGACGAGGAGATCAGTGAGTATGTGCGCTCGCTGGAGGAGCGCGGCGACGCCGCCACCGATCTCGACGAGACAATGGCCGAGATCGATGGCGACGCCATCGCCGCCGAGTTCGAAAAATATCTCCGTAGGCGTGGGCCCGGCAGTTTCGGGCGCTGAGCCGGCTTCCCCTTCGGCACCGGCACCCGTCCTTGCCGCGCGTGCTCACCCGCGGCGCGCTGCTCAGCTGTTCACGGTCCACACCCGAGCCGCGGCATCGGTGGCCAGTTTCGCGATCAACAGCTCTCGCGGAATGGTATGACCGGCAAGGTGGTCGAGCGACGGCACCACGACATGATGTGCGTCCGCACGCCGGAGTTCGCGGGTGAGCTCGGCGAACGCCGTCCCGTCACCCCCGGACGATTCGTGGAATGTCGCGGCGAAACACAACCCTTCGGCATCGGCCAGGTCGCGTAGCGCGGCCTCCATATCTTCGCTCTCGTCCTCGGCCAGATCATCGCGTAAATACCCGTAGATCAACGCTTCCACCCGAACCTCCTGAATCTTCCCCGCGAGACCGCGGGGGACCATTACTGCTCCGGGATCAAGGCCCCGCGTTCGCGGGGGTGTTGCCTGTACCGGCCGACGGGCCGATCCGGTTCGATTATGACCGATCATTCTCCCGGACAGTAGATGTCAAACGGGGGACATCCGCATGCCCTCTTCGACCCACTGGGAGTTAGCTGGTGCGATACTACCGGCGTGCCTACTTCTGATGATCGGCCCCTCTGGGCTGTCCGCATGCGTTCCGAACGCGACGCTCGGGGGTGGTCACAAGCCGATGCCGTGCGCGCCATGCGGGCCAAGTCGTCACACAATCTGCCCACCGACAGCACCCTGTTGCGCAACTGGCGCCGTTGGGAATCCGGCGAGTCACGTCCGGACGACTTCTACGCCCCCCTCATCGCCGCCGCTTTCGATACCGTGACGGCGGCGTTCTTTCCCAAGGCCAGACCCAATCGCGACGACGAGCTCTTGACGGCCACCGGGATGGACACGCTCGAATTCATGGGCCGACTCCGCATCTCGGATGTCTCACCCGCCACATTGGATGCCATCCGTTTCACCGCCCAGCGCCTGTGCTGCGAATACTCCACCGCGGACCCGCACGAACTGCATCGCGAGGCCGCCGGCTGGCTGCGGCGGATCTCCGCGCTCCTGGACGGCAGAATCACCCTGGCCCAGCACCGAGAGGTCTTGACCCTGGCCGGATGGGTGGCACTGCTGATCGGCTGCCTCGACTACGACATGGGGCGGCGCAACAACGCCGAAGCGACACGGCGGGCCGCGATGTCGTTGGGCCAGGAGGCCGAGGATCCCGAAATCATCGGCTGGAGCGCGGAGTTGGCCGCCTGGTTCGCGCTCACCCAGGGCAACCACCGGGGCGCGCTCCAGGCGGCGGAAGCGGTGCCCGCGGCCTGCACCCGGTCGGGTGTCGGGGTGCAGTTGGCGGCCCAGCGTGCCAAGGCCTGGGCGCGACTGGGCGATCGCGGCGAAGTGGATGCCGCGCTGGCCGAGGGCCGGGAAATCCTGGAGCGCCTGGGCCATCCCGCCGATATCAACAACCATTTCGTCATCGACCCGCAGAAATTCGATTTCTACGCCATGGACTGCTGTCGGGTCGCCGGCGACGACACCCGGGCCGAAAGCTACGCCCGGGCGGTCCTCGCCGAAGCCCTCGGCCCCGACGGCACGGCCCGCAATCCGATGCGGGTGGCGGAAGCCCGACTCACCCTGGCCTCGGTCGCGGTGCGCCGCCGGGATCTGGAACTGGCGGTCGAGGAGGGCACCCGCGCCTTCACCGGCCGACGCCGCTCACTTCCCTCGTTGCTGTGGATCGCGGGCGAGGTGGCGCAGGAGATGGTCGCACGCTATCCGGGAGATCCACGCACCCATGCGTATCTCGACGAGTTGCGGGGCCTGGCGAGCGAATGAGAGGCTGCCTCAGCGCATACTCGCGTCGGGGATCCGGGGCGGGCACGGTGTACCGGGAACGGTGACCAGTTCGAAATGCCACCATTCGTTGTCGAATGTCCGGCACAGTCCCCAGCGGTTGCCGTTGAACTCCAGCCACAGTGTGCCGGGGAACGGAGCCACATCGATGGCGCGCCCGGTGACATGGGTGGATTCCGCCGGCGGCAGCACCCACCGGCGGGCCTCCTCGGGGTTGCCGTAGGTGCGCAGCCCCTCCTCCCACATCCGCTGCTGTTCTTCCCTGCTGCGATAGCCGGAGTTGATCCACAGCGGCACGCCGCGTGCGTGGGCCTCCTCCTCGGCCATGGTGTAGGCGACGGCGAGAAGGGGGTGCAGCCCTTCGGTGCCGGCGGCGGCGACGGCGTACCCGGGAACCGGCACTCCAGAGCCGATCACCGTACGCGCTCGGGGAACCGGATCGATCACCGGGACCGCGTCCGACTGGGGTTCCGCGTGCGCCACAGGCGCGCCCGCAGGCATAGCGGCGGCCAGAATCGCGGCGAGCGCGGCGGCCGCGACGGTAGCCGCCGGCGACCGGATCGGCAGGGCGCGCACGCGAGTCGTCATGAAGATCATCCTATCCGGCGGCACACACCTCGACGGCCACGTGAAGGACACAACCCCGTATTGTGAAAAGTAATATTTTCATAGTGGTGCGCCATCGATGGAACTCGTAACCCGCGCTACCGCAAAACTTTCGGAAGCCATCAGGGAAGCGGGCCATACGGGACCGACCGACTTCCCGGCTGCCTCAGACGCGTTCCTCGGACCGGGTACACACCCGCAGAGCGATCGGCTTCTGGGTTTCGGCGAAGAAATCGTTACCCTTGTCGTCCACCACGATGAAGGCGGGGAAATCCTCCACCTCGATCTTCCAGACCGCCTCCATCCCCAGCTCGGGGTATTCGAGCACCTCCACCGAGACGACCCTGGCGACCGCTGGAGACCACAATCGCCCCGCGGCGGATTCGACCCGGCCCCCGTTCCTCGAATCGACCCGTGAGGCCGGCCCCTGAACCCACGCCCCATGGGGTCCGCCGTGCCGTGACGTACGGCGGACCCCGCGGCGCCGACCGGATGTACGACCCCGGCGGTGTTCAGGGCCTACCTTCGGGCCACCACAGCGCGACCGTCAATCCGAGCAGACCCAGCACCAGTTGCACCAGCACCACATCAGCCATCCACCGGCCGATCCCACCGGTGGCCGGCCCCGGCCCAGCGGTGACCGCGCGGATAGAGGCACATCGGTGTGATGAGTGCCGCGATACCGGCGACCAGGTGCCGGACCGCCTCGGTATGCTCGAATCCGGGCACGACGACCGCCCGGGCCTCCCATTCCCCGATGTGGCGCGCCGGCGCCAACGCGGTCACCCGCGGACCCGCGTCCGTGACGACGGTGAACACCAGCCGGAATCCGTGCCGTGCCGCCAGTTCGTGCAGGTCCACGGCGGGTACGGGGACATCGCGCCGGACCAGGGCGATAGCGGCGGGGCGGTCACCGATAACCATCGGGGCCGTCCGTTCCCACACACCAGCACCGAACGGCATGCGCGATGTACTCCAGCCGTTCGATGGACGGCAACACCGCCGCCGGTCCGTCCGGTATCCCGGTCGTCCCCGGCACGCGGGTGGGTAGCCGCGCCGGACCCGACGCGCTCGATCTGTACTGGTTCGGCAATCCATTGGCACGCATGAGTAATCACCTGCTCCTGGCATAGTGTTGGCGAGCACCCGGCGCAGGGTCCAACAGGGCATCAGCGACCAAACTGTGAATGGTGGACCACCAGTTCGCGGCGCTCCTGGCGTTGATCTGGTGTCCCCCAGGGTTTCTGGAGGTGGCCTGCGCCGGGTGCGTCCTCAGTAGACAAGGGCAACAGCGGAGTTCGGAAGCTTCTGGTACGTCAATTCCTGAAAAAATTTGCAATATTCCAGTTTGCCCTCCGCGCATTCCAATTCGAGGCAGACTGCGTTCCAGTGCGGGATGTGGAGGCCCGTGCGAAGGGGAGTGGGATGACAGGCAGGGAGACCGACAGCACTTTCGCGCGACGGATGCTGGGGAGGCAGCTACGAAACCTGCGCGAGACTTCGGGAGTCAGTGTCCAAGCGGCCAGGCAGGCCATCGGCGTAGGGCATCAGACCCTATGGCGCTTGGAGACCGGACAGTCCACACGCATCTCGGCCTTACAGGTGCGGGAGCTGTGCCGGATCTACAAGGCACCCAAGGAGGTTACAGATGTCCTGCTGGACCTTCTGAGCGGACTGTCATACAAGTCGTGGTGGCACGCCTACCGCGAGGCGGTACCGAAGGACTTCGACCTGTACCTGGGGCTGGAGATCGCGGCCAACCGGTTCGTGAGTTATGCGCCGACATTGCTGCCCGGCCTGGTACAGACCCAGCCCTACCGGCGGGCGATGGCCTGGGCAGGGAATCCGGGGATGTCGACCATAGAGGTCGAGCAACGTATCGAGATCGCGGCCCGAAGGCAATCACGCCTACGCGATGATCCCGACCTGCAAGTAGAGATTCTCCTGAGCGAGGCGGTGCTCCGCCAACGGATCGGAGGCGGAGCCGTCATGGCCGAGCAGTTGCGTTACCTGGCCGAGGTGAGCTGGCTGCCGAATGTATCCCTTCGAGCCGTACCGTTCGGCACCACCCACGTCGGCTTGGAAGTCGGGCTGTTCGTGCTGCTGGAATTCCCGGAGCAGCGCAACGCGTGGATGTCGGAGCCGCCGGTTGTGTACGTTCAAGGCTATACCAGCGACCAATACCTGGAGCGTCCGGAAGAGATCGCCCGATATCGGGATGTCGCTTCCCGCATCGAGCAATCGGCGCTGGACGAGCACGAGACCAGGGACCTGGTTCTGAAAATCGCGAAGGAGCACGATGAACAGCGTTGACCTATCGGAAGCACGGTGGTTCAAGAGCAGCCGCAGCGCCAGTAACAAGGAATGCGTCGAGGCGGCGCACCTGGGCAGCGGGTTCGTCGGCGTTCGCGACTCCAAGAATCCGACCGGCCCGGCCCTGGTCTTCACACCCGGTGAGTGGGATGCCTTCCTGGCCGGTGCCAAGTCCGGAGAATTCGACCGACCGTAGTCCCTGAGTACAGGCCCCTGCCCGGAGGCGAGTCCCTCGGTCGCCGCGCCCCTCGAGAGGATGCGGTGACGGCGACCGAGTTTCGCTTCCGGCCGATGCCCCCATATGCGCTCCACTCCCCCACTCAACAGCAGAACGACAGGGTCGGACCCTGAACCTGCGAACCATGATGCGCCAGTAGGGAAGTCGGAGGCTGCGGGTAGTTTCGCGGTCATGCCCGCCCAACCGTCGAATCCGCACGACGCGTACTTCCGGCACGTCCTGGCTCGCCCCGCCGACGCCGCCTCGGAACTACGCGCCGCACTCCCGGAGGCCCTCACCCGACGGATCGACTGGAACCGGTTACAGCTACAGCCGGGTAGCTTCGTCTCCACCGAACTACGCTCCCGCTACAGCGACTTGCTCTACCGCACCCACCTCGACGGCCACACCGCGTACATCTATCTCCTCATCGAACACCAGAGCAGCAGTGACCGGTTCATGCCACTGCGCATCCTCGAATACCTGGTCAACATCTGGAACCAGCACCGCGACCATCATCCGAAGGCCCGCACCCTGCCCGCCGTCATCCCCTTGGTCATCCACAGCAACAGCACCGGCCAGGCCTGGAACGCCCCCACCGAGATATCGGACCTCATCGACCTCGACCCTGGCACCCGGGATATCCTACAGCCGCATCTGCCGCGGCTCAGATTCCTCCTCGACGATATTGCCGCCACCGACCTGACCGCGCTGCGCGCCCGCGACCTCACTCCCGCGACCCGCGTCATGTTGGCCCTGCACAAGATCGCCCCCCGCAATACCGGCCTCGGCTCCGATATGCTGGAACTGGTCGACGACCTGCGAGCCCTGTCCACGGGACCGCACCCGGTCAGCGAGCTCCAGGCCGTCATGACCTACATACTCATAGTTGGCGACACCACCGAAGACGACCTCGACCCGTTGATCGAGCAACTCGGTCCCCGAGCCAAGGAGGCAATCATGACCACAGCCGACAGGCTCCGCGCCGAAGGCCGCGCCCAAGAGCGGGCGGAAGGCCGCATCGCAACCTTGATCGAGCTGCTGACCGTCAAGTTCGGTCCAGTACCCGACACAACGATCCGCATGATCCGCGCTGCCGCCCCCGACAGTATCGACACCTGGCTTCATCGCCTCATCACAGCCACCACACTCGACCAGGTCTTCGCCTGACGACCCCGCGAAACGCCCGGCTGGTTGGAGAGGCCGGGCGTTTCGTCGTCAGCTGGACTCGTCGAATCGTGACTCGATCACTCGACGCAGAAGTGCTCGGCTGCTCGCACCAACGCTTGTCCCGGCGATGTGTCACTTCCCTATCCCCGGTTGTCGCTCCGCTAACCGGATGACCGGGCGTCCAAGAATCCGACCGGCCCGACCCTGGTCTCACGCCAGGGATCCGTATGGTCGGACAGCATTTCGACGAGGGCGACGGCATCTGCGACGAATTCGTCTCGAGCCGATTTCTCACCGATGAGCCGGCCACTCTGCTTGCCGACCGAGGATTCCGACAGGGCGTAGTCGGCGAATAGCAGTTCCTTCACGAACTGGCGGACCTGGTTGAGCGGAAACACCGCTTGCGATGCCTTGGGCAGGGCCGATGAGGTGGAGTCGATGCGGCCGTGGAAGAACCGCGTGAGGTCGATGATATCGGCGAGCACGCCGTTGATCGGTTCGCGAGTGTTGTACACCGCCAACAGGCTGGACGGGATCGCCTCGGCCTGGGCGGCGTCCGCGAAGTCCTGGTGGATGCGCCGGATATCGGCCATCCGCTTGTATCGAGCGCTCACACCGCCCCGGGTGCTCACCTCGGACGGTGAAGCGCTCACCGGAGCGTATCGGCGCACGGGCCTACCGGCCGCAGCGCCGGCCGGAATGCCGGTGTCCGCCGGGACCGTCGAAGGGCGAGCCCGCGTCGTATCGGATATCGGGCAAGCCGAACTCGCGGCGGGCGATATCCTGGTCACCGCCTCCACCGATCCGAGCCGGCCTCCCCTGTTCGTAGTGATCGAGGGTCTGGTGACAGAGGTGGGCGGACTGATGACCCACGGCGTGGTGACCGCACGGGAATACGGCTTACCGGCCGTTGTCGGTGTGGAGCACGCCACCCGGCGGATCCGCGTGCACGGCACAGGCGGGTACGTCGAGGTCCTGCCTCCGCAGGCCGGATGAGGCGACGAGAAGCACGCCGAGGTGGCCGTAACAGGACACAGCCGAAGAGCTCAGACCCGCTCTTTGGACCTGGTCCGCACGCGCAGGGCGATCGGCTTCTGGGTTTCGGCGAAGAAATCGTTGCCCTTGTCGTCCACCACGATGAAGGCAGGGAAGTCCTCCACCTCGATCTTCCAGACGGCCTCCATCCCCAGCTCGGGGTATTCGAGCACCTCCACCGATTTGATGCAGTCCAGGGCGAGCCGGGCGGCGGGGCCGCCGATCGAACCGAGATAGAACCCGCCGTGCTCCTTACAGGCCCGGGTGACCTGCGCCGACCGGTTGCCCTTGGCCAGCATCACATACGAACCGCCCGCGGCCTGGAACTGGTCGACATAGGAGTCCATCCGACCCGCGGTGGTGGGCCCGAACGAACCGGAGGCATAGCCGTCGGGGGTCTTGGCCGGGCCCGCGTAGTACACGGCCATATCCCGCAGGTACTGCGGCATCTCCTCGCCGGCGTCGAGACGCTCCTTGATCTTCGCGTGCGCGATATCGCGGGCCACCACCAGCGGCCCGGACAGCGAAAGCCGGGTTTTGACCGGGTATTTCGACAGTTCGGCGCGAATCTCGGACATCGGCCGGTTCAGGTCGATACGCACCACATCGCCGCCGAGGATCTCATCGGTCTGCTCCGGAAGATACTGCGCGGGTTCGCGTTCCAGCTGTTCCAGGAACACGCCCTCGGGAGTGATCTTGGCCAGGGCCTGGCGGTCGGCCGAACAGGAAACCGCCAGCGCCACCGGGCAGCTCGCACCGTGTCGGGGCAGGCGGATCACCCGGACGTCGTGGCAGAAGTACTTGCCACCGAATTGGGCGCCGATCCCGAACGACTGGGTCAGCTTGAACACTTCCTCCTCGAGCGCGATATCGCGGAAGGCGTGCCCGGCCATCGACCCCTCGGTAGGCAGATTGTCCAGATAGTGCGCGGAGGCGTATTTCGCGGTCTTCACAGCGAATTCGGCGCTGGTACCGCCGATCACCACGGCGAGGTGATACGGCGGGCAGGCCGCGGTACCCAGCGAGCGGATCTTCTCGTCCAGGAATTCCAGCATCCGCGTCGGGTTCAGAATGGCCTTGGTCTCCTGATACAGGAACGACTTGTTCGCCGAACCGCCGCCCTTGGCCATGAACAGGAACTTGTACGACGGATGCGCGGGATCGCCCGCGGTGGAATACAGTTCGACCTGGGCGGGCAGATTGGAGCCGGTGTTCTTCTCCTCCCACATGGTCAGCGGGGCGAGCTGCGAATAGCGCAGGTTCAATTCGGTGTAGGCGTCGAAAACGCCGCGACTGATCCACTCGGCGTCGTCGACACCGGTGAGCACGCCCTCGGACTTCTTGCCCATGACGATCGCGGTACCGGTGTCCTGGCACATGGGCAGGATTCCACCGGCGGAGATATTGACGTTCTTCAACAGATCCAGCGCGACGAAGCGGTCGTTGCCACTGGACTCCGGATCGTCGATGATGCGGCGCAACTGGGCCAGGTGCGCGGGCCGCAGGAAGTGGCTGATGTCGTGCATCGCCTCGGCGGTGAGCATCCGCAGCACTTCGGGATCGACCTGCATGAACGTCCGGCCGCCGTATTCGAAGGTGGTGACGCCCTCGGTGGTGAGCAACCGGTATGGGGTGTCGTCGGCGCCGATCGGGAGCAAGTCTGAATAGCGGAATTCCGGCGCGGTCACCGATCGCACTCCTTCGCGGTGGGCAGCGGGTTGAGCACAGTGAGCCTAGCGACCGACCGACATTAACCCACGGTCAGGCCACCCGTTCGTCACGGAACGGGGCGAAATCCGCGAATCCGCAGCGGCCCTCGCACGTCCACCGCCGGTGATCGGCGACCGTGCGACTCGGTATCCGACGATGCCCGGCATATCCGAACACCACCGCGACGGCACCGGTCGACGCGACGATATCGAGATACGGACGACCGGGCTCCGACGAAACGGACCACCCCGGCCGGGCACGAATTCGTCGAGAGAGACGACGCCGATCCGCGCCCGCCGAAACCACCCGGGTGATGGAGAGGGCACCCCTCGGCGGATCACCGCCGCCGCGCGCCGGAACCCCCGCCGGCGATCATGTCTCCGGTCGGTACCGCGACGCCGCCCGACCGACCGCGAGTCGGGCGGGTGTCAGCTCGCCGCGGGCTCGGTGACCGCCGCCTTCTCGGTGCCGGCCGTGGACTCCGCGACCGGCCCGATCTCGGAGAGGATCGCGGTACCCGGCTCCGCCGGTACACCCAGCGCCCGCTCGAAACCGTCCGGTATCACGATGTCACCGCGGTCCAGGTCGGTGACCCGGGTCTTACGCAGCCCGAGCAGCGCCGAATCGATACCGCCGCGCAGAATGTCCAGAACGTTCTCCACCCCGGCCTGGCCGTTGGCCGCCAGACCCCACAGGTAGGCGCGGCCGACCATGACCGCGCGGGCGCCGAGCGCCACCGCCTTGACCACATCGCTGCCGCGCCGGATACCACCGTCGAGCAGGACCTCCACCTGCTCGCCCACCGCGTCGGCGATCACCGGCAGGGCGCGAATCGAGGCAGGGGTTCCGTCCAGGTTGTTGCCGCCGTGGTTGGACACCGAGAGGGCCGTCACCCCGGCGTCGACGGCGCGCAGGGCGTCGTCGACGCGCATGACGCCCTTGAGCATGACCGGCCCATCCCATTGCTCACACACCCAGCGCACATCGTCCCAGTCCGGGGGCGGGGTGCCCATCCATTCGCCGTAGGCGCCGAAGAACACCGGCGCGGGGGTGTCGCCGAGCGCCATGTTCGGCGCGGTCAGATCGGGCAGCGTCCCCGCCCGCAGATAGCGGGTCAACCAGCGCGGTTTGACCACGACCTGCGGAGCGAAACTCGCCATGGTGCGCAGGTTCAGCCGCTCCGGGATGACCGGGCTGCCCCAGTCACGGCCGTGTGAGAACGACCAGTCCAGAGTGAGGATCAGCCCCTTGGCGCCCGCGCTCTTCGCCCGCGCCATCCGGGCGGAGATATCGTCCTTGCCGCCGCACCAGTAGAGCTGGAAGAAGGTGGCCGGATTGGCCGCCACCACCTCCTCGATGGGCTTGCTCGCGAACGAGGAGAGCCCCATAACGGTGCCGCGGGCTGCGGCGGCCCGGGCCACCGCCACCTCACCGTCGGGGTGCACGGCCTGGACCCCGGTCGGCGAGATGAGCACCGGCATCGAGATCTGCTGTCCCATCACGGTGGTGGACTGGTCCCGTTCCCCGATCGGCCCGGCGACGTGCGGGGCGAAACCGAGTTCGGTGAACGCCGCCTGGTTGTCGTCGATGGTCTGGCCGCGCTCGGAGCCGGCGACGAGGGCGCCGTACACCGATTTCGGCAGCCGTTTCCTGGCCCGCCGATGTGCCTCGGCGACGGTTTCGAACCACGGGTTCATGTTCGCTCCTTGTGTGATGGCGCCGCCAGAGGCAGCGCGGGTCGAGGCCTCCGAGGTCTCGGGTCTTCTCTGCCTCCGCGACGCCGCCGACGCGACGCCGTTCCGGTCGGTCCAGACCCGAGATGGGCCCTGACCTGCGGGGTGGGGCCACGTGGTGGTGTTGGTCAAGGCCCTCCGCTCGGGGTCTTCGAGGTCTCGGGCCGCGGGGACAGTGGCCACCAGTTTCGGGCCGCGTCGTCCAGATCGGAGATCAATCGGTCGAGCAGGGCCGCGCCTTCGGTGGCGTCGGCGCCGGCCGGGTCGCCGAGGACTCCATTGGCGCTCACCGCCCGGACCCCGCCCTCCCGCAGCATCGGCAGAATCTGCGCCGGCGGACGACGCTCACCTGCCTCGGCCCGGTCGGCGCGCACCCGCTCGGGCGACAGCGCCAGTTGCAGGGCGGTTTCGGAGCGACCGGCATGGAGGTCGCCGTCGTAGCGGGGGGT